>PSLZ01000026.1:0-50597 GCA_040289885.1 Armatimonadota bacterium
TTTTTGTAATGTGGGTATGGTGGTGTGTTTTTTGTGTGTATGGTAAGTGCTAGGGATGGGCATGGGTCACTGGTGGGCAGTTCAAGAATTTTTTTCTCGAACACCCTCTGGCGATGTTGACTCTAAATGTTGAGTAAGTGTATAATATTAGTCAAGATAAACTTTTCAAGGAGGTGCATCATGAGCACAGTGCATTCACCTCGTGATGTGCTGGTCAGCACCGAATGGGTGCAGGAACATCTGCACGACCCCAATATTCGGCTCGTGGAGGTAGATGTGGACACCACAGCCTACGATTCGGGGCATATCCCGGGCGCGATCGGCTTTAACTGGCAGACGCAGCTCCAGCATCAGGTTCGGCGAGACATCATCACGCGCGAGGAGTTCGAACAACTGCTCAGCGAGAACGGCATCGGCAACGAGCACACGGTGGTGCTGTACGGCGATAACAACAACTGGTTTGCGGCGTACGCCTTCTGGCTGTTCACCATCTACGGACACGAGAAGCTGTACCTGATGGACGGTGGGCGCAAGAAGTGGCTGGCAGAAAACCGCCCGCTGACCACCGAGCGTCCCAGCTATCCCCGCACGCAGTACCGCGCCAAAGAGCCGAATCTGAGCATCCGTGCCTTCAGCGCACAGATCCTGCCGAACCTGAACAACCCGCAGTATGCGCTAGTCGACGTCCGTTCCCCGGCAGAGTTCACCGGAGAGGTCATTGCTCCGCCTGGCATGACGGAGACGGCTCAGCGCGGTGGACATATCCCGGGCGCAGTGAACATCCCCTGGTCACAGGCGGTGAACGAGGACGGCACTTTCAAGAGCGTTGAGGAGCTGCGCGCGCTGTACGAGTCGCGCGGGGTAACCCCGGACAAGCACGTGATCGCCTACTGCCGCATCGGCGAGCGGTCGTCGCACACCTGGTTTGTCCTGCGCTATTTGCTGGGTTATCCCGACGTGCGCAACTACGACGGCAGCTGGACCGAGTGGGGCAACCTGGTGGGCGCGCCCATCGAGCGTGAAGCGAGCCCTGCGAAGGCGTCTGCCGAATCTCCTTGCCCGTCTTAGTGACGCCAGCGTCGGTACGCTTGTCTGCCTGCCAGCAGTGCCAAAGCCGTTATCAGTGCCCCTACTGAACTGGGTTCGGGTATGACTGGAGGCGAAGGCGGCACTGCTGGCTGTGCGCTGTGTTGAATGAGCGCGAGAATACCAGCCAGCCAGAGGGGAAAGCGATTCGGGCTACGACGCGAAGCAAAAGGCATCTCTGGTAACGCGGGCGCACTCACCGACAGGATAGGGTCTGCCTGCCAGGGGACGATCGCCTCCGGTTGAGGCGCAAGAGGCAGAGGTGGCTCGAACGCGTCCCAAGCTACGGTGGCTACTGGTGCGGGCAGTGTCGCTGGCGGTGAGGGCGGTGCCACAGGCGGTAACGTCACCCGAGGCGGAATGGGCGCACGTGCCGACGGCACTAGACCGGGCAACGTAGATGTCAGCGGGTTACCACACTCTCCCAGCAGAATCGGTTTGCCCGACCGCAGATGCACGAACACAGAGGTTCCCCGCCGTAGATAGCGTTTCTGGGAACCGATACCGCCATCCGACCTGATGAAAAAGACACGGTAGGTGCCGTTGCGAGTAAGCCGACGCAATCCCAGATGGTTCTGCACGTATTGCGCAAACTGTTCGGCAGGAACTTTGAAGTGTCGCGAAAAACGCCCCGCCACTGCCGGGTTGCTCTTTATCTGGGCAACTAGCTGGGTTGCGCTGTGAGCGGGTTTCACCAAAAAAGAGCCTCGCGGCATCTGCTGGCTCCAGGCAGGTATCCCCAGCAGAGCAATCGCTATCCACACCAGTGTAGGGCTTAGTGGGATTCTTGCCTTCACTTCTACCCTCCCTGCTACCACAAGTATATCACCGCGCACCGCCTGGCGGCAAGCAAACTATTGGCGATTTGCGTTGTTACGCGGGCGACCGAGAACCCGCTTTAGCAACAGCCCCGCGCCCGCGCACGTCCAGAGCAAAACAGAGGCCGGTTCGGGCACGGCGGGCGGAGGATTGCTTCTGCCTCGTGCACTTGGCGAGCCTCCGCCGAGCGAAAACACTATCCCGCCTGCGCCCACCGCGAACAGCGGCGTCAGCGAAGCAGGCGACGCATATGCCAGTAAAGCGGTGTGTGTGATAGGCAGTTCAGGCATCGACAGGGCGGGATCCGCCTCCCAGGGAGGCAGGTCCGCGCTCAGCGATTGCGCCATCGCAGGGTCTTCCAGCAACTCCGGCTCCAGCGTAGCGGTCGGAGGCGGCAACATTTCCTCCCCCGGCGCTTCTGGTGCGACAGGGGTTGAAGCCGTGCCACGGGTCGGAGGTGCAGTTTGACCCGTAGGAACGGTGTAACCGGGCAGTTTCGTGCTCATGGGGTTACCGCACTCCGCTAGCAGTACGGGTTCACCGCTTTTCAGGTGCATGAAGACGACTGTGCCCTTCTTCAATCGGCGTATCTGGCTTCCGATGGTTCCGTCCTTCTTCACATGAAACACCCTGTAGCTGCCGGTGCTTTTCAGGTGGCGCAGTCCCAGCTGGCTCTGCACATAACGCGCAAATTGTGGCGCAGGCACGCCAAAGTGCTTCTCATAGCGGGCGGCGACCACCGGCACGCTTTGTATCTGCGTCTTCAACTGCCACACACTGCCCACGGGCTGAACCAGAAAGGCACCGCGCGGCATGCGGGCGCTCCAACCAGAGGCACTGCAAATCAAAAGAAACATGGCAAACCCAGTCATCAAGCGAGGGTTCATGTGCACTCACCCCTTCGGTATTGCTATCCACTATCGTTAGACCGCAAGTGGCAGACCAAAAGGGGTAGTAGAGCATCGGTATTTTTACGGGATTTCGGAGAAAAACGGTAGGACTAACAGCGAGGAAAGGAGAGAGAGAAGAACCCGGTGGATGCACCCGGGTTCCCCTCCGGCAAGGAAGGAATCATGCTGCTGCATCCTGTTGGGCGCTTGCCCAGAAGGCCTGCAGGTTACATTGAGTCTGGTGTACGAACTCGTGTAGGTTGACCCAGCCTTCTGTGTAGCTGCACGCGCTTTCGATCCACAGCCCCGAATCCAGCAGACCTTCTTCCCTGAACATCTCCAGCGCTTCCTGGCTTAATCGCTGGCGCACGATCTCCGCCTGTTCTCCAGTATAAGGAAGGATTACCGCCAGGTCCGAGACATCGATACGTGCGGGAATATCTGCTTTGCGGATTTTGGCACGCAGGCGCGGTGCCAGACGTGCCATCACACCCTCAAACAGGTTCAGCCCGTTCTGGCGGATAAACGTGTGCGAGCCGCCTACCCGAATAATCACCAGCCCTAGGGTGTAGCCATAGCGGCTGGCGCGGTTGATCTCCTCATCCAAACGGCTCTGAAAATAGCGGTGATTATAACAGCCGGTAATCGGGTCGACGATGGAGGGCTGAAGCAGGTTCGTTTGCATGGCGCCCATTCTCTGCTGGAGGCGAAGCATCTGCGCCTGCGCGTCTTTAATCTCTTCCGTCACCAGTATCTTGCGCAGTTTCTTGGTAGAGTTGCGCAGAATATGTGAGACGTAGTTACACGAGATGCCCAGCCGCTGGGCGATTTCGGTTTGGGAAAGCTCTTCATAGAAGAAGGCGTAGAGCACCTTGCGCTCGATCTCCTTGAGTCGTTCCATCGCGTGCTCTAGCACCACTCGTTCCTCAGTGGCGATCTGCATGGTCATGCTATCGGGGTGCTCTAGCTTCTCCATGTCTGCGCCGGGGAAGGTCTCGTCCTCCTCGCCGTCGCTGTTGTCTAGCGAGGTTACCCGGAACAGGTCGCTGGTAGAAAGCAGGTACTCCACCTGCTTTTCGTCCATGTTCATCACTGCGCCGATCTCGGCGGGGGTGGGTTGCCTGCCTAGTTGTTGCGTCAGCGAGTCCATCACGCGGGTCAGCTTCTGCTGAAGCTCCTGGATCCAGGCAGGTACTTTGATGATCTTGCCTCTATCGCGCAAGTAGTGTTTGATCTGCCCGATGATGAAGTGGGTGGCGTAGGTCGAGAACTTGGTGCCCTTATCGGGCTTGTAGAGGTCGATTGCGTTGAGCAAGCCGAGGTAGCCTTCCTGAATCAGGTCTTCCAGGGGCTCTCCGGTGTTGATGAAACGGCGGGCAATGCTCTCCACAAGATGCGGAAAATGCTCCACGATGCGCTCGCGGATGTGTAGATCGCCTGTTCGATGGTACTCAATAACGAGCTGTTGTATATCCTGATCGTTGTATCGCTTGGACATCCCTGTCGCTCCCTCTGATTTAGCTCAGGTGTTCAGGACGCATCCGGCGTCCTGAAGGGGCTACACTGGTATTATCGGCAGGAGCGAGCCGATTTTTACGGTACGGGCTACTGAATGGTGCTGACTGGCAGAGGTGGGGACACGGAGCGGACAGGGGAATCGCGGAACAGCCGCTCTACCAGCGCACGGGCAGACTCCTCGTCGGCGTACACGTAACTGCGCCCGGGGCGACAGGGAAGGGTTGCCATCTCGATATGGCGCGAAGGCACCGACTTGGCGAACCATGCCAGCGCAAGCATCTGCCCGTAGCTGAGGGTGCTCTTCAGGTTCTCGTCCACAGCGTCCAGCAGTTGCGGCAGCTTCAGATAGGTATTGGGGTGACGGAAGTGCTCTTTCAAGGCGGCGAGGAACTTCTGCTGGCGTTCGATGCGTCCGAGGTCGCTGTCCACGCTCCGGATACGGACGTAACCCAGTGCCTGCTCGCCGTTCAGATGGTGCCAGCCCGGTTCGAGGTGCACATGCAGGTCGCCCCAGTTGTCATCGTAATGCAGGGGTTTGTCTACGTAGATGTTCACCCCGCCCAACAGGTCCACCGCCTGGCGAAAGACGCTGTAGTAGATGACCACATAATGGTCCACGGGCACGCCCAGCCACTGCTGAAGGGTCTCGGCGGTCAGCTCGGGTCCACCTAGCGCCATGGCAGAGTTGATCTTATGGTGGCCATGTTCGGGGATCGGCACGCGCGTATCGCGGGGGATAGAGAGCACGCTAATGCGCCGGTTTACGAAATCGAAGTGCGCCAGCATGATGGTGTCACTGCGGGTGCGCTTGGTGTAGATGCGCTTCTTGTTGTCGCGGTTCTCGTCCGAGCCGAGCAGTAGCACGGTGACCGAGGATTGTCCCGGAAACGCCTGTGCTACGTCCAGCCCGCGGTACTCCCACAAGGCGGAGACCGTCTTACGTACCGCTTTGCTGGAAGCATAGAAGTATCCGCTGAGCGTGCCGATGGAGAGCGCACCCAGCGCCAGCAAGATAAAGAACACGCGCCAGATTAGCCTGAAACGCCCTTGTTTTTTCCCGGTGTGACGTGTCATTTCCCTTGGCTCAGTATATCAAACAATGTGCCGAATTGCAAATCGCTGGTCACTTCGAGCCGCTTCTTCTCACCCCTCCGAGCCTGCCCCGTCGTCGTTCTAAGCCGTCTGTGCTTGTCATTCTGAGCCTCTCTATTGTCATTCTATCCCATTTTGTCATTCTGAGCGAAGCGAAGAAGCCCAACCGAGATGCTTCGCTGGCGCTCAGCATGACAAACGGCAACGAGATGCAGAGCTGGAGTTCAGCATGACAATCGGGCGGGGGCTCAGCATGACAGTGGAGCATCTACTCCACAATCACAGCGGTGCCGCTGACGCTGACCATCAGCATGGAGCCACCCTGCCCTACCACCTCGTAGTCCAGGTCAACGCCAACGACGGCGTTTGCGCCTAGTGCGGCGGCTTTTTGCACCATCTCATTCAGGGCGATATCTCGCGCCTTTTGCAGTTCCTCCTCATAAGCCCCCGAGCGACCGCCTACGATGTCACGGATGCTGGCGAAAAGGTCCTTGACGATATTGGCGCCCACGATCGCTTCGCCAACCACTAAGCCGAGATACTGGCGAATGGTTTTGCCTTCGACGGAAGGGGTTGTCGTAACAATCACTGTTTCCTGCCTCCTTGTATCAATGTCGCATCGCCACGAAGGCGAGGGTGATGATACCCATCACGATGAGCGCAGTCATCGCGATTGCCCGCTTCTCTTCGCGCGAAAAGCGGAAGTACTTGCGGTTCACAATCAACAGCACCACTGCCATCGGCACCAGTCCGGGTAGCATGTCCACCGCGTCCATGAAGCGTGGGGTCAATGACCCCACCACATTCTGGAAGAACATATACCCCGCCAGCGCGACCACCATCCAGATATAGGTTGCACGCGCCGCCATACCAAATCGCCACACACAGGCGAAATAGAACGCCAGGAACACGAAATCCGCCGGACCGATGATGCCGATGGGGCGCAATCCAGCAGGGGTAGGCTTCGCGCCGACCTGTGGCACGTGCACCGCCACTGCACCCAACGCCTGGGGCGCAGACTGCATCACGCGGGGTATCCACAGGCTGACCATCGCGAAGTCCACCAGTGCGGCGAACAGCGCTGCGGGCGCGAGGATATTCGGCTCGCGGATGATGTGAGAGACCGCCAACCCCAGCATACTGGCAGCAAGCACCATCAGCGTATCGCTGACGCCCAGCACGATTTCCAGTGCAACGGCGCTGTGACGCAGAGCGGGTACGAACGCTGGTGACAGGCGCACCAGCACAAACCCCGCCAGCAACACCAGCATCCATCCTAGCGCCGCCCCAGGACGCAGGGGAAGCGACGCCGAACGCATCACCACCCACGTTGCCAGCGCCATGAATACCAGCGTGGAGAGCGCCACCTGCAGGAAGCCATCACCCAGAAAGGTCACTAGCGGCGCCCCCACGCGGTACAGCAAATAAACCCCTACCGCCAGCGCAAACGGACGCAGGCGGTCGTGCCATGTCGGTTCCATCGGTTAGCCGGGCACTACCTTTGTGATGCGCTCGATATCGGGGTCGGTGAAGATGTCCGCCTCATCGCGGCTGGTGGAGGAGAACTCGCTCACCACCGCCCCGGCATCGCCCGCCTGGAACCAGTGTCTGGTATTGGGCGGGATGGTGTACTGCTCGCCCGGGCGCAGGATGATCTCATGCCATACGGTGTAGTGCTTCTCGCGCCCTGCCGGGGGCTTTGCCTTCGGATTGGGGGTGGGGTCACCTTCGACGTAGAGATAGACCTCACCCCAGCGGCACCGGAAGGTCTCCATCTTGCCTGGGTCGCCATTCACGGGAGGATGGCGGTGCTCCGGACAGGTCTGGCGCGGGAACAGCACCAGTTCCTTGGCGCAGTACCGATCGGTGTTCACATATACCACGAGCTCCAGCCCGGTGTTTTCGAGGTCGCCCAGCCCAAAGTCCGCCACTTCGATGTTGTTCTGCTCTTCGGGCGTCAGCACGATATTTGCCCGACGCAGATACTCCATCGCGCGTTGCTGTGCCTGGCGCAGCTGGCTTTCGGTGATCATCGATGCACCTCCCTGTAAGGATCCTCCACCCAATAATATACGCTAAATGCTTCGCCCCGCTGTTGTCAAGTTCCTTTATGGCCCCGCGGTTGCACATCCGTCCCGAAGACGGTAAAATGTAAGCGAAACCCGTAGAACAGGCGGTATGAAGGCGTGGAGCGATTCGCGTTTATCTTACATCCGTTACGCCAAAGCGATTTTACCCGAAAATACCCCATCCTGAAAGCGGTTCCCTTCCGGTGGGTAGAAGAAGCGTTCAAGCATGTGCCCCCGCGCGTGCTCTCGCACATCACCGGCATCGAATCGCGCACGGGCGCACAAGCGGAGGGGTGGTTCATCGCCGTGCCGATGACCCCGCGCGTTCTGCTGGAGATGCCTTTCGAGAAGGTTCTGCCTCGAATCGTGCGGGCAGGACGCCTCGCGGAAAGCCTGGGGGCGCAGATTATCGGGCTGGGTGCGTTCCTGAAGGTCGTGGGGGACCGCGGCATCAGTGTGGCGCGCGCGCTGAACACTCCCGTAACCACTGGCAACTCGTACACTGCAGGAAGTGCCTTGCAGGGGGCGTTACTGGCCGCGGCGCGGATGGGCATTCGGGCGGAGGATGCGCGGGCAACGGTCATCGGCGCTACGGGGGCCATCGGCAGTGTGTGTGCCCGTATTCTGGCGAAGCACGTGGCGCAGATCACCCTGGTCGCCCGCAATCGTGAACGGCTGGAAGCTTTGCAGGAGCAGATCGCGCGCTCCGCCCCCGCCGAGGTGCAGGTTTGTACGGACTCGCGCCATGCGGTGCGTGATGCCGACATCGTGATTGCGGTCAGCTCATCGACGGAAGTGCTGGTGGAGCCGGATGACCTGCGTCCGGGCGCGGTGGTATGTGATGTGGCACGTCCGCGCAACGTCTCCGCCGCCGTCTACGAGAAGCGCAACGATGTGCTGGTGATTGACGGTGGGGTCATTCGCGTGCCCGGCGAGCGGGTGGACTTCGGTTTCAACTTCGGCTTCCCGCCCAAGCACGCTGAGGCATGCATCGCCGAAACGATCATCCTCGCTCTGGAACGGCGATATGAATGCTTTACGCTGGGGGCAGATATTAGCGTGGAACAGGTGGAGGAGATTACGCGCCTGGCGCACAAGCACGGCTTCGAAGTGGCGGGTTTCCGTCGGTTCGAACGCGCCATCCCTGATGAGGAGGTGGAGCAGATTCGGCGCAATGCGGGGCGCGCCGCCGCCGTAGAGCCCCCCAAAGTGTTCGCACTGTAAGCCCAACAGGAGCAAGGTTCGGCCAGGAGCGAACAAGGTGACGGTCTATGGGGACGCAGTGCCAGGAGCGACAGGGTATCGGGTGCGTTGGGGCTTGCAGCTTCGCAACTCACCCCGCAACAATCTGCTGGGGGAGGAGTGCCGATACCTCCGGGTAGCGAGCAAAGTTCTGAGCGTTTAGGATGAGAATCTGCCCGACTCCGTATGCCTGCGCAACAGCCACTAAGCGGGTATTGTGTACCTGCTTACCTTTCACCGCATACTGACGCACGATATGTAGCCAGCGATCAAAGATATCCTCAGGCTCGGGGAGAAATGTTGCCAACCGTAGGAACCTTTCACAATCTTCAAACGCTTGTTCAGGCGACATTCCCAGCCCGTTCGCCTCAACAGGACGCGTGGCAACGCTCCAGAACTCTATCAGCATCTGAGTGCATAGGCACATCTCGTGTTGTTGTTGACGCAGTTGGCGGATGCTCTGCTCACAGACCCAACGCAGGGGGTTATCCTGCTCGCGTAAGCGTACCAAAACGCTGGTGTCCACAAGAACCCGCATCACCCGCCCCTGTCTTCATAAAGGTGCTCTCGGCGAAGCACCTCGTCGGGGATGTTCACTTTCGGCACAGCCGTTGCGCGCAGTTCGTCCAGCAGTTGCTCCAACTGTTCGGGTGTCTCTGCTCGGTGCAGGGAGTGCGAAGGCGCGACTACTTGAATAAGCACCTTCTCTCCCTCAGGGAGGTCGACGGGTTCCTCGGGAACGAACACTTTGCCATCAAAGTGCGCGCAGATAGCGGTCTTCGTGCGCTTCACCTCCGCTATGATTTTACCACTTTTTGCCGTCATGGGCGTATTATTCGCCAGTGGCGGTGCAAATCTGCCAACCTGTCTGCGCCTGAAGGCTTTGCCTCTTTGCCCCGTGCGCTGGGCGGGCTGGGAGCCGACGCCCTCGCCGACAGCGGGCTGAAGAAAGCACTGTTAGACCTCTCCCTGCAGGCACAGCCCCACACGGGGCATCTTCTCTGCAACTACTGTAGCACGATGTCCTCGTCTCGCGCAAGGTGCTATAATGGGGATGCAAAACGGCTATTCAGGAGGGAAACCCATGCGTGTTGTTGTTGCCGGTGGCACCGGGTTTATCGGCAGGGCACTGTGCCATACGCTTGTGCAGGCGGGGCACGAGGTCGTGGTGCTGACACGCGATGCCTCGCGGGCAGGTGACAGAGTGCCGCAGGGGGTGCAGGTCGCCCAGTGGTCTCCCCTTCAGCCAGAGGGGCTTGAGCAAGTGCTTGCGGGGGCGGATGCGGTGGTCAACCTGTCGGGTGAGAGCGTGGGCGCGCGCCGCTGGACACCGGAGTTCAAGCAGAGGCTGATAGACAGTCGGGTGCAGAGCACGCGCACGCTTGTGCAGGCACTGCGTTTGGCACAGCCGCCCCCGAGGGTGCTGATTAACGCCAGCGCGGTGGGCATTTACGGCGACCGCGGCGAGGAGGAGCTGACCGAGTCCAGCCCACCGGGCACTGGTTTTCTGGCGGAGTTGGCGATCCGCTGGGAGCAGTCGGCGGACGAGGCGCGCGAGATGGGCGTGCGCGTGGTGAAACTGCGTATCGGCATCGTGCTGGGCGAAGGAGGCGGTGCCCTAGAGCGGATGCTGATGCCCTTCCGTTTCTTCGTGGGGGGACCGTTCGGCAGCGGACAGCAATGGTTCCCGTGGATACACCTCGATGATGTCGCGGGTATCGCTCTTCATGCGCTGACGCACGACGAGGTGCAGGGTGAGGTGAACGCGGTATCGCCGGGCGGAGTGCGGTTGAAAGAGTTCTGTCGTGCGCTGGGGCGAGTGATGGGGCGTCCCTCTTGGCTTCCGGTGCCCGGTTTTGTCCTGCGCGTGGTGGCGGGGGAGCTAGGCGAGACCTTGCTGTGGAGCCAGCGCGTGGTGCCGCAGGTGGCGTTGCAGACGGGCTACGAGTTCCGCTATCCTTGGGTAGAGGAGGCTCTGCGCCAGGTGCTGAAGAAGGCATGACCGCCGTTAACGTCGCTCGGATGGCTGGGCAGGGGAAGGCTCTATCACCAACAACCGCTCGCCCGGAAAGCCGAAGCCCTGCTTGCGTGCCTCCAGAATGATGCCGCTACGGGTGTTCAGCCGTTGTGCTTCCTGGTGCAGGAGAGCGTTCTGTTCTTTCAGCCACTCGGTTTCCTGGCGCAGGACAGCGATCTCCTGCCTCTGCCTGCGCGCCTCCTGCACCAGCATCAGGAGGTTCCCACCGAAGGAGAGCACGATCTTGCCTACCACGAAGCACGCCACGCCTGCCATGGCGAACAGACCGATTGTTGAGAGCATACCCCGTGAACGCTTCTTCCCGCGCGAACTCGGAGCACGACCTTTGCGTGCGCTTCGCAATCGCATCCTTCACCCCCTAAGCCACGATAGGCTGACCAATGGTGTGCACCTTAATCAGGTTAGTGTGCCCTGGCACGCCGATCGGCACGCCGGCAGTAATCACCACTTTATCCCCTTCCGATGCCAGTCCCAGCTCTACCGCTGTATTCACCGCCGTTTGGAGCATTTCCTCCATCGTAGAGACGGGTGGTATCAACCGCGGTTGTACCCCCCACGACAAAGCCAGCTGGCGATAGGTGCTTTCATGAGGGGTAAATGCCACGATGGGCGTCTTCGGACGGTATTTAGAGACCATACGCGCCGTACTACCCGACGTGGTGGCACAGATGATGGCTCGGGCGTCGATGTCATAGGCGATATGGCACACCGCTTCCGCAACCGCCTCAGTAATGCTCAGACTGCCCGCTACCGGCTGGTTGGGATGGACCACCACCCCCTCTTGCAATGCCTGCTCGGTGCGAACGGCGATGCGGTGCATGATGCTAACCGCCTCCACGGGGTACTGCCCCACCGCGGTTTCCTCCGACAGCATCACGGCGTCGGTGCCGTCCAGGATGGAGTTGGCCACGTCGGTGGCTTCGGCACGGGTGGGGCGCGGAGCGGAAACCATCGATTCCAGCATCTGCGTGGCGGTGATGACCGGCTTGCCCGCCCGGTTACAGCGCACGATAATCTCTTTCTGGATGAGAGGCACCTCGTCGATGGGCATTTCCACCCCCAGGTCGCCGCGTGCAACCATGATGCCGTCCGCGGATTGCAGGATCTGCTCGAGGTTTTCCACCGCCTCCCGCTTCTCGATTTTGGCGATCACGCGGATGTCGGCTCCTGCTGCCTCAATCGCGTAGCGCACAGGCTGAAGGTCCTCCGGCTGGCGCACGAAGGAGACCGCAACCCAGTCTGCCCCTTGCTCGATGCCAAAGCGCAGGTCCTGCAGATCGCGCTCGGTGATGGAGGTGACAGGCAGTCGAGTATCGGGCACGTTCACTCCCTTGTGCGAGCGGAGCCTACCGCCGATGCGCACCTCGGCGTGGATGGTGTTCAGGTTGCGCTGGGTAGCCACCACTTCCACGTTGCCATCATCGATCAGGATGCGCTCGCCGGGGCGGACCAGCGCGAAGAGGGTGGAATGGGGCAGAGGGATGTTCTGCGCGTCCGAACCTTCATCTGCCAGCACAAAGCGCACGCTCTGTCCGGCTTCTACCAGCACCCCTTCTTCGGGGAGCGTGCCCAGCCGTATCTTGGGTCCGCACAGGTCTTGTAGGATGGCGACGGGCTTGTCCATTTCTGCGCTGATGCGCCGGATGCGTTCTATCACCTGCGCGTGCGATTCATGCGTGCCGTGGGAGAAGTTGAGCCTCGCGACGTCCATACCCGCTTCCATCAGGGCACGAAGGCGTTCGGGGGAAGCGGTGGAAGGCCCGATGGTGCAGACGATTTTGGTACAGCGCATGGTATCTCTCCAGCGTGATCCCCCTGTTGCTCCCCTCTCCCGGGATGGGGAGAGGGGATGGGGGGGTGAACTGCGTTACCTTGCCCGGCGCGAGTAAAACGCGCTGATGCCGGGGTAATCGGCGGCGTCGCCCAGCACCTCGGCGATGCGCAGGAGCTGGTTGTACTTCGCCACGCGGTCGGTCCGACAGGGCGCGCCCGTCTTAATCTGCCCCGCGTTGGTTGCGACGGCGATGTCGGCGATGGTGGTGTCCTCCGTCTCGCCGGAGCGGTGCGAGATCACCGCCGTATAGCCTGCACGCTTGGCGGTCTCTATCGCCAGCAGGGTTTCGGTGAGCGTGCCAATCTGGTTGACCTTGATCAGGATGGAGTTGGCGACGCCCATCTCGATGCCCCGGTTCAGGAACTGCACGTTGGTCACGAACAGGTCATCGCCGACCAGCTGCACCCTACCACCCAGTCGCTCGGTGAGCACCTTCCAGCCATCCCAGTCGTTCTCTGCCAGCCCATCCTCGATGCAGACGATGGGATAGCGGTTGACCAGGTCTTCATAGTAGGCGACCATATCTTCGCTGGTAAGCACGCGCCCTTCCCCTTTGAGGTGATACATACCGCCTTCGTAGAACTCGGATGCAGCAGGGTCCAGCGCGAGATAGCAGTCTTCGCCCGGTGTGTAGCCTGCCTTTTCGATCGCTTCCACAATCAGGTCTAGCGCTTCGGCGTTGGAGCGGAGATTGGGGGCGAAACCGCCCTCATCGCCCACAGCGGTATTGTAGCCGTGCGCCTTCAGCACGCTTTTAAGGCTGTGGTAGACCTCCACGCCCATGCGCAATGCCTCGGGGAAGTCCTCCGCACCGGCGGGCACGACCATGAACTCCTGCAGGTCCACGTTGCTATCTGCATGCTTGCCGCCGTTGAGGATGTTCATCAGGGGCACCGGCAAGGTGTGGGCGAAGACGCCGCCCAGATATTGGAACAGCGGAAGCCCCAGCCCCTCCGCCGCGGCCTTTGCCACCGCCAGCGAGACGCCCAGGATAGCGTTGGCGCCCAGTTTGCTCTTGTTGGGGGTGCCATCCAGTTCGCACAGCAGGTTATCGATCGCCACCTGGTCGGTTGCATCCATGTCGATGATCTCGGGCGCGATGCGCTCGTTAACGTTATCCACCGCGTTCAGCACGCCTTTGCCGCCGTAGCGTTCGGGGTTGCCATCGCGCAGTTCCATGGCTTCGTTACTGCCGGTCGACGCTCCTGAGGGCACAGCGGCGCGTCCGCGTGCTCCACCGCTCAAGTACACATCCACTTCAATGGTCGGGTTGCCGCGCGAGTCCAGAATCTCTCGTGCGACCACCTCTTCAATGGTCGTGCTCATCTCCGGTCCTCCTTCGCCACAAAAGTGACCTGTGTCAGTATAACACACGGGTTCGAGGTTTGGCAAACAGGGGAGGCGGGAGGCACGCCTGCGGATGCTAGGAGGTTATCGGAGTTCAACCAACTCGCGCAGGTGTGACGCTATCTGCTCCACCACTTCCTGCACCGAGCCGGTGAGCATGACCCGTTTGCGCTCACGTGAGGGCGCCTGCTCCAATCCTACCACCCGGGTGGGCGACCCCTCCAGCCCGATGCGGTCAGGCTCCACCTCCATGTCGGAGGAGGTCCATACGGTTACCCGCTCCGGCGCGAATGCCCACGGCTTGAGGCGGTAGTCCCAGAAGCGCGGCTCGTTACTGCCTGTTTTGACGGAAAGGACGGCGGGCAGAGGAACCTCCAGAACCTCATAGCCCCCATCGCGTTCACGCTTGCCGCGCACCGTCCGTCGCACGGGGTCAAACACCACATGGCTGACCAGCGTGATCTGCCAGTAACCCAGCCACTCTGCCAGGCCGGGCAGCACCTGTCCCGTCGCCCCATCTGAGGACTCCTCGCCGCAGAGGACGAGGTGCACAGGCTCGATTTTGCGGATGGCGCTGGCTAGCGTGTAGGTAGTTGCGAGGGTGTCTGCCCCGGCGAATCGGCGGTCGCTGAGCAGGTACACACGGTCGGCGCCCATCGCCAGGCAGATGCGTAGGTACGCCCCGGCGAACGGTGGTCCCATCGAGAGGATAGAGACGCGCCCACCGAAGCGGTGCTTCATTTGTAGCGCCATCTCCAGGGCGTTCATATCCGGCGGGTTGATCTCACTGCGCGCCCCGGCGCGGTCCAGCGCCCGCGTCTGCGGGTCTACCCGAACCTCTTCCGGTTTGGGCACCACTTTCACGCACACTACCAGGTGCAATCCGTTTTGTGTGTGTTCCATACGCCACCTCACGAACCCACGTTTTGGGGTGAGCCGCTGGCGAGAGGAGATTTGCTCCTCTCAATCGCGTCGATAAGTAATGGCACTATCTGCTGAACGTCGCCCACCACGCCGTAATCGGCAAACTCAAAGATAGGTGCCTCGGGGTCCGAATTGATGGCTATCACCGTTCCCGCGTCCTGAATGCTCACTACGAACTGGAACGCCCCGCTGGCACCGCAGACGATAGCTACTTTGGGGCGGCACACCACACCCGTTTGCCCAATCTGCCGTTCGCGCTCGATCTGCCCGCTGTCCACTGGTGGACGGGCGGCACCGACCTCGCCTCCCAGCAGGTCCGCCAACTGTCGAAGCAGGTCAAAACGCCCCTGTACTCCCCTGCCACCGATGACCAGCACGGGCGCTTGCGTGATGTCTGCGCTCCGGCCTCTCACCTGCTCCACCACACGGGTGAGCATCTGCTCCTCCTGCAGGTGCACGGACACCTCATGTATCCGCCCGGATCGGGTTGGGTCTGGGGTGCCCAATGGGAAGACCCCCGGACGCACGGTAGCCATCTGTGGGAAATGTTGTGGCGCCTCAATCAGCGCGAGCACGCCGCCGCCAAAGCCGGTCACCTCGCCGACAAGCACTCCTCCCTCTCGCATTCGCAGGTCGGTGCAGTCGGCAGCCAATCCCGTGCGCAATCGCACCGCCAGCCGCCCCGCGAGGTCTCTTCCGTTAGGAGTTGCGCCACACAGAAACACGCTGGGTTTGCCCTCCAGAATCGCCTGGAACCCTGCGCTCGTGTAGGCTTCTACGGTGAACGTCTCCAGCAGGGGGTGTCTTACCAGCCACACGGTGTCGGCGCCGTAAGCGAACGCCTCTTGCGCTAGTGTTCCGGCTTCCCGGCAGAGCAGTAAGCCCGCCAGTTCCCATCCCATCGCCTAGCACATCCCCTCTTGCATCGCACGACAATTTAATTTATTTAGAGTAGCTGATTCTCACACAAGCCATATGGAATCCGGGCTGGAGGGCTGAAAGAAGGCGATGAAGGTTCGTGATTTCTCTCGGCTGGGCACGCGGCTGGCGCTATTGCTGTGTGGCGTGCTCTTCGCTTCTCAGGTTACGGCTCAGCGGTTAGTGTGGCTTGGTACGTTGCCGGGAGGCTTTGAAAGCCGCGCGAATGCACTCTCGGCCGATGGCTCAGTGGTGGTAGGCATGTCGTGGGTTGGGCAGTTTCAGACACGCGCGGTTCGCTGGACCCCAGCCAGGGGGCTCGTTGACCTCGGTATCGGTGGCGCCGAAGATTCCAGGTGAAGCCACAGGCGTTTCCGCCGATGGAGCCACAATCGTCGGCTGGGTGGAGCGTGCGCAGACGAACCGTGTCCGTGCCTTTCGCTGGACACCAAGCGGTGGGCTACAAGAGCTGGGCACGCTCGGCGGGGACAGCAGTCAGGCGACAGGTGTCTCCGCGGACGGCTCGGTCGTGGCCGGTTGGGCGGAAAACGCGAGTGGAAAGGTGCGTGCTTTTCGTTGGACGGCTTCGGGGGGTATGCAGGATCTCGGCGCGCTGGGAGGCGATGAGAGCGAAGCGGTCGCTTGCTCGGCGGATGGAACTACCGTCGTCGGATGGTCCTACGATAGCGCCGGCAACGGGCGTGCTTTCCGCTGGACGGCGAGCGGTGGGATGGTCAATATAGGCACGCTTCCCGGCGGAGGCTACAGCGAGGCAAGAGGCATAACCGCCTAGGAGCTGACCGTGGTGGGAATGGCTTTTGATGCCACTGCCAATCAGAAATCTTTCCGCTGGACGCAGACAGGCGGGGTACAGGATCTCAACCTCATTTACGGGGCACTGTTGCCAGACGGCTCCGTGCTGATCTCAGCTAATGCCATCTCGCCCAACGGGCGTTATATCGTGGGCGTTGGGCGAAATGCAACAACCAATCGATACGAAGGTTTCTGGCTGGATGCCGGTGAAGCACCAAACTCTGCCCCCGCGCAACCAGAGATACTTTCGCCAGCGGACAATGTGTTCATTGTTGCTCAACCTGTTTTCCGCCTCAAGAGCGAAGACCCGGACGGAGATGCCGTTCGTTTTATCATCCAGTTGAGCCGACAGGGCGAGACGCGCACGTTCACCACAGATTTCGCACCGAGTGGCACTGAAGTCACCTTCACGCTACCTCCCGACCAAGCTCTTTCCAACGGGGAGGAGTGGACTTGGCAGGCACGTGCTGAAGATACGCACGGAGCGTCAAGCGCGTGGACCAACGCGCGCGGCCTGCGGGTAGGGATTACCATCTCCCCTGAGGAAGTGGTTCTTGTTCCCCATCAACCGATAACGGTGCGCATCGCGAGCAGGGGAGTGTCGCCAGAAGCGCAAGTATACCTGCAGGTTGGCGAACAGCGCATCAACGCCAGTAGTGTCCGTTTCATCAGCGAGTCCGAAATTGAGGCACAGTTCAGCCCTCAAAATGTTCCTATCGGCGCACACGACCTCGTGGTATCGCAGGGCGGCCAGCAGTTCCCCAAACGGTTCTACATATACCCATACTTGCCTGCGTTACAGGTATGGAGCTCTGGTCCTACGGTGTTTGCGCCCGGACGCCGCTGGGCTATCGGCTTTTGGGTACGCAACCTCGGCTCAGCCCCTGCTGTGGCGGTTATTGGTGTGTTGATACCCCCGTTTGACCTGGTAGAAGTTTGGAATGCACAGTTACTGGGGCAGAGCGAAGACGGCGTCGCTGTGCTGGCGGTTCCTATTCAGCCAGGGGCATGGGCTAATCCACAGGTTATCGTCGTGCTGCCCTGGTCACGCATTCAGGTGGGTGGTGATCTGCGTGAGCCCGGCAAGGTACGGATTGGCGACAAGCTGTGGCCCGTGTGGACGGTGCTCGGTCAGCCGATTGCGGAAGCGTGGGGCATCGTCGAATCTCAGCCCAAGCTGATAGAGAAGGTGCGCGTGGCGCATTGGGCGAGCCTGATGGCGGGCGGTTACACCAACGATGATGTGGTCGCCCTTGCTCCCGACCGGCTGAGCGAGTATTTAGCGCGCGCACGATTCGGGGAGCAACTGAGCAGCGCGGAAACGGCTGTAGACATTCTGGCTCAAGCAGAAGGGCTGGCCACCGGGCTCACCTTCGGAATCTGGAAGCCGGACTTTGGTGCGGAATGGATGGCAGAGAACCTGCAAGTAGACCCGGCACTCGTGAGCACGATGCGCTCTTGGGGCAACGTCTACTCGTTGGCTTTTGGTACTCCGCTTACGCCCATCGCCCGATTTGGAGCAGGCATGGCGAAAGCCGGACAGGTGGTCATAGAGGCAGGAGAAAGCCTGCTCAAAGCCAAGCCAGATGTGACCGTGCGCGGCGCCTTGAGGATAGTGCATGGGAAAACCGGGGTTGCGCCAGAACCGTTGCGCTGGGGTTATGACTGGGTCTGGGGAGGTCATAGCTACAATCTCTTCCACACCGGATACCATATGCAGTTCGGTTACCACTTTGGTGTTGGTTGGACAAAACAGGGGGTGCAGGTGGGCGACGAGTTTCTGCACTTTACCAAGTGGCATCTTTACCCGGGGGGACCGGCAGGGCAGGGTGCTCGCATCGCCTATTTCGGCAGAAACGGACAGATGTACGAGATTCCGCTGAAATGGCTTGGGAATATAAATTGGGAGTCAGCAGCGGTGCTAGGGGACAGTAGCCTGCGGCTCGGGCGTGCCTTGGCAGGGCAGTTCAGGCTGAGTAGTTTAGATCAAACCGCGGATAATCCCGCTGAGGTGCGCGCTTCCTATGACCCTAATGACATCGCGGTGTTCCCCGATAGCCCGCTGGTGCAGGCGTCGCAGAGGCTGGTGTATGTGGTCTCCTTTGAGAACCTGCCCGAAGCCAACCTGCCCGCGGAAAACGTGACCATCACCCTGCAGTTGGACGAGGACTTGGACCTTGACAGCGTGATACAGGAAGGTTCAAGCCATCCCAACCTCCCACAGGTAACCACCGACCCCGCCACCCGCACCATTACCTGGCGGTTCGTCGGCATCAACCTGCCTCCCAACCGGCAGCCACCAGATGGCGAGGGATGGGTGCGCTTCAGCGTACAGCCGCGCGCGGACGTGGCGTCAGGCGCTGAAACCCTTGCCAAAGCGACCATCGTCTTTGACGAGAACCCCCCCATCGAGACCAGGCAGGTGCGCACAGTGGTAGACGCCTCTGCACCAACCAGCCAGATGAACGCCCTGGCAGCGGTTCAGTCATCCCCGAACTTTGAGGTGTCCTGGCAGGCGACGGATGACCTGTCTGGCGTAGCATCGGTAGACCTATTGGTCAGTGAACGGCCAGCCGTGCCGAACAGCACGCCGAGTGACTACCGAATCCGCGCGGTTGTGCCAGGCAATGCCGAGCCAAGGATGCAGTTCCGGGCAAAGTTCGGCTACGTCTATCGCTTTGCGACCGCTGGCGTGGACAAGGTGGGCAACGTTGCCAGCGAACCGCAGGAGCCACAAGCGGTAACCCGCTTTGGACAGGCGCCAGAACTCCCCGCAGGTCTGCACCTAGTAGCGATACCGGTACAGAGCGAGGTTCAAGACCCGCAGGCAGTGTTCGGCTTCGAGAACAATGAATGGGCACGCTATGACCCCGAAGCCAACAACGGCGCAGGCGGATACGTGCGATACGGCGAGGACACTAGCGGTGCGACCTCGCTTGCACCCTCCGCGCAGGTGCCTGCCAAAGCCTTCTGGGTGCGTCTGCGACAAGCCACACAGCCGCGCATTTACGGACCTTTGCCTGACGACACCCAGCCCTTCGTCATCCGGTTGGAGCGCGGTTGGAACATGGTAGGCAACCCGTTCTTGCGGAGCGTGCCTTGGGATACCAGCAGGATCAAGGTGAAGCCCGTGGGCGGAAGCGAGGCGATAGCGATCAACACGGAGCAGGCACGTCAGCACGTGGAGGACTACGCCTGGGGATGGCGCGCCGACGCCCAGCACCCGCAGAGGGGCGAGTACGTGCTGATTTACGATGCCAACATGATCCCTGGCGTGCAGGGCGAACTGGAGCCGTGGAAAGGCTTCTGGATTTACGCGCGCCAGGAGTGCGACCTGATCCTGCCACCTGTGAACCCTCGCTAAGGGCGCGTCAGAGAACGAGGGCAGGTGCCGCGACGCACCACCCTTGACAACCCCTCGCACAACGGGCATAATAAGAGTGGTTGCCCGGTCGTTCAACGGCAGGACGGTGGCCTTTGGAGCCATTAATGGTGGTTCGAATCCACCCCGGGCAGCCAGTTGCTCCTTCATCCGCCACCATCAGGCGCTTCAACAGCTCCGGTAAACCCATTGGGAAGGGTAGGTTCCGCTGGCTTGCTACGGACCCACCTCCTGCAACAACCTTATTCGTATCGTAGCGCCTCGATAGGCTCCTTTCGCGCAGCGCGAACAGCAGGAGCAACCCCAAACACCACCCCCACCAACACACTCACCCCAAACGCAAGCGCGACCGCACCCAGCGTCATCTGCGGTTTCAACACCGTGGTGCGCCGAAAGACCTCGATGGCGACCACAGCTACCACAATGCCTAGCACGCCACCCGTCAGCGACAAGGTGACCGCCTCTATCAGGAACTGCCAGAAGATGTCCCGCTGTTTGGCGCCGGCGGCTTTACGAATGCCGATTTCGCGCGTGCGCTCGGTCACCGAGACCAGCATGATGTTCATGATACCAACCCCACCCACAATCAGCGAGATACTGCTGATGCCCGCCAGCGCAATCTGCAGAAGACTGAGCACGGTGTAAATCAGTTTCAGCAGGTCTTTCTGGGTCAGCACGCTGAAATCCTCATTGCCCAGACGGCTCTGGCGCATGACCGCCTTCACTTTGCCGATTAGGCTTTCAGGCTCCACACCGGGCACCGTCTGAACCACAATGCGGTGTATCTGCTCGGAGCGCATCGCCGTCTGCGCCGATGGGAGCGGAAGGAAGATCAGATGGTCCCAGCCCGCACTGCCGAAGATACTGCTGGATTCGTCTTGTTGGAGCACTCCGATAACCCGAAAAGGCACGCGGTTCACAACCACCCGTTTGCCCACCGCCGGCTCCTGCCCGAACAGCTCCTGTTTGACTCCATGTGCCAGCACGCACACCAGCTGGTTCTCTTCGTCGGCGGTGAAGAACCTGCCCTCCGCCAGCGGCGTTCTGCGTATCTCCTGCCAGGTGGCTTCGGTCGCCAGCACGATGGCGGTCGCCGCCCACCGGTCGCCGTTGCGTGCTCCCCCCGCGATGAACATGATGGGCACCGCGCGTTTGACGCCGGGCACGCTCTGCACCGCCTGCACATCCGCGCGCGTGAGCGTGCTCAAGCCCAAAATGCTCATCGGGTTGAACGGCTGGGAGGCGTCGATGCGCCCGGGCACTACAAACAGCAGGTTCACTCCGAACTGCTCGATCTGTCGGGTGACCTCCGCCTTCACCCCCTGCACAATGGAGATGAGCAGAAGCACCGACGCCACGCCCACCACCACGCCCAGCATCGTCAGCAGAGAGCGCAGGCGATGCTCCAGCAGAGAACGCCATGCCATCGGTAGGTAGTCACAACAGGTTATCGGCGCGCGCATCGCTCCGAAACACCTGATACGCCCATTGGTCCCGATCGGACGATCCACCCTCCGCCACCTCGTAGGGTGGATGAGCGCGTTCCAGATTGCGGCGAATCACTTCATATGGCGTCATCGACAGCCTCCCGTTTGACCATCATGCACACGAAGAACCCTTCCATCGTTTGGGAAGGCAGTATGCGCCGAGCATGGCGCACGGCTTCGGGATAGGTGCGCCCCTCCCATTCACCCAACGCGGGCACTACTCCCTCCGTCTCTATTGCTATAGGCACGACCTCTATACTTTCACCGAACTTTTTCAGCGCGTGGGCGATAATCCCCTCGTTCTCTTCAGGCGCGAAGGTGCAGGTGCAGTACACCAACCTGCCCCCGGGTTTCAGGCACTGGATGGCGGAGTAAAGCAAGGATTTCTGTTTGCGCACCATGTCCCCGATCTTCTTCAGGCTCCAATAGCGGTAGGTAGCAGGGTCGTCGGTGCGGAATCTGCCCTCGCTGGAACAGGGCGCGTCCAGCAACACGGCGTCGAACCGCCTGCGCCAGCGTTTCCACAGCCACTCGCCTTGCGCCTGCACGCACTGCACAAAGGGCGCGCCGTACCGCCGCAGGTTCTCGCGCAACTTGAAGTATCGCGCCCGGACCGCCTCTACTGCTACCAGATCTCCTTCACCGCGCATCATCGCCGCCATATGCAGGGTTTTACCTCCGGGCGCGGCACACAGGTCCAACACTGTCTCGCCCGGCTGCGGTGCCAACAGTATCGGTGGAACCATGCTGGATAGGTTCTGCACGTACACCCGGTGACTTTGCATCCACTCGGAGGCAAGCAGGGCATCGCGCTCATCGGGTGGAAGCCAGAAAGCGTCGGCACACCAGTTCACGGGATGCAGATGGAAGCCCGCCTCGCGTAGAGCCTGAAAAACCGCTTCGCGCTCTGCCAACAGAGTGTTCACCCACGCGCCGACGGCTGGAGGCTCGGTAAAGGTACGCAGGCACTGCTCGTACCGCTCCGGCGGCACGAGCCGTTGCAGGCGCCTCAGGAACAGTTCCGGCAATGCCATGTCTCTCGCGTGATTCCTTCCCACATGGATTGTACCTGAATAACCTCCTCCCTGATTCCGCATCAACAGCGATCACCCTCGGTTCTTCAGTTCGGCAGGAACGTGCCCATGTGGGGCGAATCCCTTTTTCACTACTTGCAGGGAGGGTAGGCAGAATGGGTATGACACGAAATGTGCTGATCGGTGCGTCCGTGATGATTCTGCTAACTACCATCTGCTGGGCGGATTCACTGGAGGAGGGCTTTCGCAACCCGCCCAACTCGGCGAAACCGCATACATGGTGGCACTGGGTGAACGATAACATCAGCAAAGAGGGCATCACCGCCGACCTAGAGGCGATGAAGCGCGTGGGGGTCGGCGGGGCGCAGATATTCGACGTGGACGTGGGCGTGCCATCGGGCGGTGTCAAGTTCATGAGCGACCGCTGGCGGGAGATGATAGTGCACGCGGTGAAAGAGGCGAACCGACTGGGGCTTGAGCTGTGCGTACACAACTGCGCCGGCTGGTCCAGCAGTGGCGGTCCCTGGGTCAAGCCCGAACACGCCATGCACATCGTGGTCACCAGCGAAGTGCACGTAACCGGTCCGACCCATTTTGCCCAGCGACTGCCTCAACCCGAAACCCGCGTGGGCTACTACCGCGACATCGCCGTGCTGGCGTTCCGCACACCCAGCGGGAACCTGCGCGTGAGCAATCGGCAGGGCAAAGCCGCCTACACCCGTGAAGACAACATCCAGCCCACCGAGGGACATTCCGCTCCCCCGAACAGTACCGTTCCTACGGATGGGGTGATAAACCTTTCTGACCGGTTACAGCCAGATGGCATGCTAACGTGGGACGTGCCTGAAGGCAACTGGACCATCCTGCGCGTGGGCTACACCCCTACTGGCAAAGACAACCATCCGGCTACCCCGGAGGGGCGAGGGCTGGAGGTGGACAAGCTGAGCCGGGAGGCGCTGGATGCCTTCTGGAGAGATGGCATGATGGGCACCGTCTTACGCGACATCGGCACACTGGCGGGCAAGACGCTGAACAACGCGCTGGTGGATAGTTACGAGGTGGGCAGTCAGAACTGGACACCCCGCTTCCGCGAGGAGTTCCGCCGCCGACGAGGCTACGACCTGCTACCCTTCCTGCCGGTGTTTGCGGGGTATGTGGTGGGCTCGCCCGAAATCTGCGAGCGGTTTTTGTGGGATGTGCGCCAGACGGTCGCCGAGCTGTTTGTGGAGAACTACTACGGGCATTTCGCGGAGCTGTGCCGGCGACACGGACTGCTTTTCTCCACCGAGCCCTACGGCAACGGCACGTTCGATGACCTCTCCGCTGGCGGACGTGCCAACATCCCCATGGGCGAGTTCTGGGTCGGCGGCGGTGCCAGGGAGACCTGCAAACTGGCGTCCTCCGCCGCACATATCTACGGCAGAACGATTGTGGGCGCGGAGTCGTTTACCGCCACGCCAGAGATGGGCAGGTGGCAGAACGACCCCTACTCGCTGAAGATGCTGGGCGACCACATCTTCTGTCTGGGGGTCAACCGCTTTATCTTCCACCGCTATGCGCATCAGCCGTGGAACAACGTCAAACCGGGCATGACGATGGGTCCCTGGGGCTTCCACTTCGAGCGTACCAACACCTGGTGGGAGCAAGGCAGAGCGTGGCTGAAGTATCTCGCGCGGTGTCAGTACCTGCTTCAGCAGGGGCGATTTGTGGCGGACATCTGCCTCTATGTGGGCGAGCATGAGCCTATCTCTGCCCCCTTCCGCCCCGACCTGCGAGCTAAGGGCTATGACTACGACAGCCTGAACAAGGAAATCCTATTGCGTGCAACGGTGCAAGGCGGCAGGATCGCCCTGCCAAGTGGGATGACCTATCGCGTGCTGGTACTGCCCGATAGCCCCTTCATGACCCCTAAAGTACTGCGAAAGGTGGCGGATCTGATACGGGCAGGCGCGGTAGTCATCGGTGCCAAACCCTGCAAGTCGCCTAGCCTCAGCGGCTATCCGCAGTACGATGCGGAGGTGCGTCGCCTGGCAGATGAGGTGTGGGGCAACTGCGATGGGATAACGGTCAAAGAACACTGTTACGGGAAGGGCAAGGTGGTCTGGGGCAAGCCGGTGGAGCAGGTGCTCGCCGAGATGAAGGTCTCTCCGGACTTCGAAGGCTCGCCGGGTAGTAAGCTGGACTTCATTCACCGCACGGCGGGCAGTGCCGACATCTACTTTGTCTCCAATCAGCGCCAGCGCACCGAAGAGGTGGAGGTCACCTTGCGCGTGAGTGGCAAGATACCGGAGCTCTGGCACCCGGACACAGGGGGCATCGAGCCCGCGCCTGTTTATCGGTTCGTGGGCGGGCGCACGGTCGTGCCCCTTCGGTTAGACCCGGCGGGGTCGGTGTTTGTGGTGTTCCGCAAACCAGCGCAGGGAACTACTCACGTGGTGTCGGTACGCGCGCTGGGCAGAACGGAAGTACGCAAGCCCCGCCAGCTGGTGATCCGCCGTGCCATTTACGAGGCAGTGGACGGTGCGGGCGTTGCCGACGTGACCCAGCGTCTCCAGCAGATGGTGCGTAACGGCACCCTGACGGTCAACGTGAACAACCTCACAATGGGTGGTGACCCCACCCCCTTGCACTACAAACGTCTGCGCGTGGAGTACACGTTGGACGGCAAGGATTACACCATCGTGGTCAACGAGAACGCGGACCTGGACATCCCGGAGCGCGAAGGAGCAGGTATCCTGCCCACCTATGAACTACGCGTGACCCCAGAAGGTAGCGCGGACCTGCTGGCTTGGCGGGCGGGCGTGTACGAACTGCGCACCTCTGCTGGGCGTGCGATACGGGTACGAGCTAGTGCTCCGGCACAGCGGCTAAAGGTCACGGGTGGGTGGACGGTGCGTTTTCCCAAGGGTTGGGGCGCGCCCGAACAGGTCGTGCTGGACCGCCTCCTTTCGTGGACGGAGCATCCCGACCCGGGCGTGCGCTACTTCTCCGGCACAGCCCGCTACGAGAAGACGATGCACATCCCCGCGCAGATGCTTGCTGGCGACCGGCGCGTCTACCTGTCGCTAGGCGAGGTGAGGAACCTGTGCGAGGTTTGGCTCAACGGCAAGTATCTGGGCATCCTGTGGAAGCCACCCTTCCGGGTAGACATCACCGGTGTGGCGCGTGTGGGGGCGAACCGGCTGGAGGTGCATGTGACCAACCTGTGGGTGAACCGCCTCATCGGCGACGAGCAGTATCCCGATGATTGCGAGTGGAACGGCAGTCAGTTAAAAGCCTTCCCTCAATGGTTCCTAGAGGGCAATCCGCGCCCGGTGCCTCAGCGACTAACCTTCACCACCTGGAAGCACTGGACGAAGAACGACCCCCTCCGTCCGTCGGGATTGCTAGGTGAGGTGGAGGTGCTTGCGGTGCCAAGGGTTCGCGTGCCCCTGCGATGAGGTATAATGCATCCGGTGAGAGACTCTATGGACATACACCCTGTTGATGATCTAGTACGCATCCTGCAAGAGCATCCGGAGTGGCGTGAGCGGATACGCGAAGTCCTGCTGACCGAAGAGGAAAGGCAGACTCCAGACCGCTTGCGCCAGATGCAGGATGTGCTGGAACGCTTGGTGGAAAGCCATCAGCAGGCGATCGCGCGATTAGACCGGTTGGAGGAGAGCCACCAGAATCTATGGGAGAGCCACCGCGAGTCCGTCGCGCGATTGGATCGCCTGGAAGAGAGCCTCCAGAAGCTGTGGGAAAGCCACCAGAAACTGGTGCAGGAGGTTGCCGAGCTCAGAGAGGCGGTAGCCGAACTGACCAGCTGGCTCAAGCGGCTGACGGACGAGGTGGGCAAGTGGCGTGGCTATACGTTGGAGATTCGTTTCCACCAGCGCGCCCCTGCCATTTTGGGTTACTACGTGCGCCGGCCGCGTGTGGTGGACCTGGGCATCTTGATGGATGACCTGCGTGAGAGCGGACAGGAGTTCACCGAGGAGCAATGGCGCGACATCGCGGGAATAGACACTCTCGTCTCTGCCAAGCACCCCCGTACGGGGGAACCCATCCACGTGGCGATAGAGGTTTCGTGGATGATCTTCCTCGAAGATGTCCAGCGCATCAGCCGTTGTGCCCGGCAGCTCACCGAACGAGGGGTCAAAACCCTGCCAGTGGTGGCAGGCGAAGGCATTGCCCCGGATGCCCGTGACCTTGCTTTGCAAGAAAAGGTGCTGGTTCTGCTGGATGGGTCGGCGGACCTGCTGGAAACCTCGTGGCTACGCCAGGTGGAATGACCCGGTGAAGGACACCATCCTGATAGAAGGCATCACCTTTCACGCCTACCACGGCGCTTCGGACGAGGAGCAAGCGATAGGTCATCGTTACAGTGTGGATATCGCATTGGAGTACGACATCCGCGCCGCCGCGCAAAACGATGA
Organism: Armatimonadota bacterium; assembly: GCA_040289885.1. Lineage (GTDB taxonomy): Bacteria > Armatimonadota > HRBIN16 > HRBIN16 > HRBIN16 > HRBIN16. The sequence continues at coordinate 26,915 of PSLZ01000026.1, forward strand.
CCTGTCGCAGACCATCAACTATTCCACCGTTGCTAAGCGCGTGCTGGCAGTCGGTACCGAGAACCGGTTTCGGCTGATCGAGACGCTGGCAGAGCGCATCGCTTCGGACATCCTGCAAAACTTTCCGGCCACCGCGGTGGAGGTCACCGTGCGCAAGCTCCTGCCTCCCATGCGGGTTGCCGCGCAGGCGACGGGGGTGCGCATCCGCCGGGAGCGGTAGGGCAAACGATCTCCGAAAGGAGAATCACCAGCCCGGGCGGAATGATCGCAAGGGCGCAATGCACGAACAAGAGCGTTAGGAGGATACCGATGGTCATCGGCGTACCGAGGGAAATCAAAGACAGCGAGTTCCGGGTGGCAATGGTGCCGGCAGGTGTAGAGATACTGACCAAAGCGGGGCACACCGTGCTTATCGAAGCGGGGGCAGGCAAGGGCACGGGTATCACCGACGAGGAGTATGCGCAGGCGGGGGCGCGCATTGTGCCGGAGGCGCGAAACGTCTGGGCCGAGGCGGAGATGGTGGTGAAAGTGAAGGAACCGCTACCGCAGGAATATCCCCTCATTCGTCGTGGACAGGTCATTTTCACCTACTTTCACTTCGCCGCCGACGAGGGGCTGACGCGCGCTATGATGGACAGCGGGGCGGTGTGCATCGCCTACGAGACCCTGCAGATGGAGGACGGCTCACTTCCCTTGCTGATACCGATGAGTGAAATCGCCGGACGTATGGCGATTCAGGAAGGCGCAAAGTACCTAGAGCGTCCGATGGAGGGGCGAGGCATCCTGTTGTCAGGCGTGCCCGGCGTGCGTCCGGCGCACGTGGTGGTGCTGGGAGGAGGTGTCGCAGGCACGAATGCCGCCAAGATCGCCGCGGGCATCGGCGCCAACGTGACCGTGCTGGACATCAACACCGCGCGTCTGCGCGTTCTGGAAGACATCCTGCCCAAAAACGTGGGCACGCTGATGTCAAACGCCTACAACATCCGCGATGAACTTCGGCGGGCGGACCTGGTGATCGGCGCGGCGCTTCGACCGGGCGCGCGAGCACCCATCCTAATCACGCGCGAGATGCTGTCGCTGATGAAGCCGGGCGCGGTGATTGTGGACATCAGCATCGACCAGGGCGGTATCGCTGAAACATCTCGCCCTACCACACACTCGCACCCTGTCTATGCAGTGGATGATGTCATTCACTACTGCGTGACCAACATGCCCGGCGCGGTTCCGGGCACGAGTACTTACGCACTGACCAACGAGACCATCCGCTGGGCGCTGGAGGTTGCCAATCACGGCTGGAGGGAATCCGCCCGCCGCCAGAAGCCCCTGCAACACGCCCTGAATATCGTGGAAGGGAAAGTCACTTACGAGGCCATCGCCGATCTGTTTGGGCTACCATACACCCCGCCCGAAGCGGTGCTGTAAGAAATCCAAACGGGGCAACCTTTGTGGTTGCCCCGTCCCCTGGCTACACGGTCACTGGCACACCGTTCTGCGCGGCAGATTTCCAAGCCGCCTCGGTCATCTCGATAACCCGCAAGCCGCACTCCGGCGGCGATTCCACCGGCGCACCTTTCAACACCGCGTCCACGAAGTTGCGTCCGGGGCTACTACCCTCCGGCATGTCCTTCTCGGTCAAGTCATGCCGCTTGCCGGCGGGGTTTACAAACTGCAGATGCCCATTGCGATAGAGGAACATCCCCTCACTGCACCAGATGGAGATGTCCTCGTGCCAGGTGGGCGCATTGCCCACGATGGAGAGGTTGCCCAGCGCGCCGCTTTTGAACTTGATGGAGAGCGCACTGTTAATGTCCACCGGCGCGTCGAAGTTCTCTATGAACGCGCTGACCGCCTCGACGGACAAGCCTGTTGTCCACAGGATAATGTCTACCAGGTGGCTACCCGAATCGTTGAGCTGTCCACCGCCGGAGAGGGCAGGGTCCTGTCGCCAGGTGCCCTTCGTGCCTCTATACCAGCCCTGGCACTGCAGAGCGGACACAAACTGCACCTCACCCACCTTGCCCGATTCGATGCTCTGTTTGATGTAGCGGAACTGTGGGGCATAGTGGCGCTGGTAGGAAACTAGACCGACCTTGCCTGTCTCCTTAAAGCGGTTGACCAGTATCTTCGCGTGCTCGATGGTGCACACCATCGGCTTCTCAATCAACACATGAAGCCCCTTGTCCAGCGCATCCATCGCTTGCTGGAAATGCTGGGTGTGCGGGGTGATGATGGCTACCGCGTGCATGGGCACCTTGTCCAGCATCTCGCGGTAGTCCTTGAAGACGGGCGTGCCCTGCAGAGCGGGGAATGCCTCGAAACACTTCTTGATCTGCTCATCGCTGGGGTCGCACAGCGCAACGATCTGCGCCTCGGGGATGTTGTTCAGGAAGTGTTTCATGTGGGCACGTGCCATGCCCCCACAACCGATAAAACCGATGCGTGCTTTTTCTGCCATCTGTTGTTTAGCCTCCACAACGGATACGTCGAGCGTTTGCCATAGTACCAGATTACTATGGCAGGAGTGAATATCCTGCACAGCTACCCGAAGACAGGGATGCCATCCCACGCACCCTGCTGTGGCTCCCCAGCATGACGCGGTGCGTTGAACGCTGTTGCCTGTTGCCGAGAAAACCGGTTCGCAGTGCTGATGCAGGCTATTCCTCCCCGATCGCCCGGCGTATCGCCATGGCCTGCGTCAGAAGCCCCTCCAGCTCGCCGAGGGGGAACATCGTAGCGGGGTCGGATAAGCCCTTTTCGGGGTCGGGGTGTACCTCCATAAAGAGGGCATCTACTCCTACCGCCACCGCGGCGCGTACCAGGTGGGGGATGAACTCGCGCCTGCCACCGCTTCGGGAGCCCGCACCCGCCGGCAACTGCACGCTGTGCGTGGCGTCAAACACCACGGGCACCCCCAGCGCGCGCATCTGCGGCAGTGCGGTAAAGTCCACCACCAGCGTATTGTAGCCGAAGGAGACTCCGCGCTCGGTGAGCAGTACCCCTACTGCACCCGAGGATTGCAGTTTCTCCACCACGTGACGCATGTCCCACGGCGCCATAAACTGCCCCTTCTTCACGTTGACGGGCTTGCCCGTGCGCGCGGCGGCAACTAGCAGGTCGGTCTGCCGACATAGGAAGGCGGGTATCTGCAGGAGGTCCACCACCTGCGCGGCGCGCTCCGCCTGCCATGCTTCGTGGATGTCGGTGGTAACGGGCACGCCCACCTCGCGCTTCACCCTCGCCAGCACGCGCAAGCCCTCTTCTATACCCGGACCGCGGAACGAATGCAGAGAGGTGCGATTGGCTTTATCGAACGAGGCTTTGAAGATATACGGGATGCCTATCCGCTCGCAGATAGCGCGAACCGTTTGCGCCACCTGTAGACACAACGCCTCGCTCTCGATCACGCAGGGACCGGCGATGAGCGCAAGCGAACGTTCCCCAACCACGATGTCGGCAACCTTGACCGGTGTGACTGTGTTGTTCATGCCTATATGATAACAGCATTGGGAGCCGGGCATCAAGACGCAAACCCCTTTGCCCCGCTAACGATGGCTTGACACCGCTTCGGTGCTTCCGGTATACTATTGGGCGATTGAGAAATCCTTCGCGAACTGGCACGATGAAGAAGAGCCGGCGAATGTATGAACATGTTCCGCAGCCGCGTGGCAGGCGGTTTTTTATTGAGCAGGAACGCGGGGTCACCGAGGTGCGAGTGGAAGTTGGGCTGGCACATGTGCGGGTGCCCACCGGTTCCGGCGAGGTAGGCCTTCGACGCCACCTGCAGGTGCTCGACGCTGTGGCCGAGCAGGGGGTCAGCGTCTCGTTGGTGAAACTGCATAAGGACTGGCTGACCTTCGCAGTCAACCAGTCGGACGTGCCGAAGGTGTCGCAGTGCTTGAACGCGCTGGAGATAGAGTACAAGATCGTGCCCAACCTCGCGCTGGTGATCACGGTGGCTTCCAACATGCGCGAGTCGGCAGGAGTGATGGCTCAGATCGCCGAGGCTTTGTGGGAGGCTGGCGCACACATTATCGAGACTGGCGACTCGCACAATACGGTGCAATGTTTCGTGCCTGAGGAGCGCGCTTTTGCTGCGGCGCAGGCATTGCGTCGCCGGTTTCGTTTGGGGGAGGTGGCGCCGTGAAGATTCTGGTGATGAAGTTCGGTGGCACCTCTGTAGACTCGCCGGAGCACCGTGAAATCGCTGCTCGCAAAGTCATTCGCGCCAAAGAAGAGGGCTTCGCGCCGGTGGTAGTCGTATCCGCCATTGGCAGGCGTGGTGCACCCTACGCCACCGACACCCTGATCGAGTTCCTGCGCAGTATCGACCCCTCGGTGCCCCCCAATCCCCGCGAGCTGGACCTGATGATGGCGTGTGGGGAGATTATCTCCACCGTGGTGATGGCGCATACCCTCAAGACGATGGGCTACGACGCGGTCGCCCTCACTGGTGGACAGGCGGGCATCATCACCGATAACGAGTACGGCAACGCGCGCGTTCTGCAGATACATCCCCAGGCGATTCGCCATCATCTGGAAGCGGGCAAAATCGTGGTGGTTGCGGGCTTTCAGGGAGTGGCAGGGGACAAGCTCGGCTTCCATCCCGACATCACCACGCTGGGGCGTGGCGGGAGCGACACCACCGCCTCCGCTCTGGGCGCGGCACTGAACGCCGTCGCCGTGGAGATCTATACCGATGTGGACGGCGTTAAAACGGCCGATCCCGACATCATTCCCGATGCCAAAACCCTGCCTGTCATCAGCTACGAAGAGGTTGCGGAAATCGCCCACCAGGGCGCGAAGGTTTTGCATCCTCGTGCTGCCGAAATCGCTATGCTCCACAACATCCCCCTGTGGGTCAAGTGCACTTTTACGGACGAGCCGGGCACGCTGGTTACCTCTGCCGAGGGCGCGGAGGGGGTGGACCTGCCGGAAGTCACAGGGGTTACCCATATCACTGGCAAGATCGTCTATCTGGTGTTCCACATCGGCGAAGTGCCCGAAAAGCCAGAGGTAGAATTGTACCTGTATCGAGCGATGGCGCAGGCGAACGTGAACCTCTATCTGAACAGCTACAGCCAGGATACCCTTAGCTTCGCCGTCCCGCGCGATCGCTGGAACACGGTGCAGAGTCTGCTGGACGGTCTGGTGATGCCGGCGGGCGGCCCCCCCCCAAAACGGCTGTTCACTTTCCGCGTTGGGGACAAGCCCTCGCGCGAGTACCAGCTGCAGAAACAGATGATAGACGCCCTCAGCGAGACGATCCCGGTGCGGGAGATCGCTGTGGACGTGATCGAGAACTGCACGATGGTTTCTCTGATTGCTGCCAAACTGAGCCGCCGTCCGGGAATGATGGCGCTGTTCCTGCGCACGCTATACGAAGCGGGCATCCAGGTTCTGCAGACGGCAGACTCCGAGATGTCGCTGTCCTGTCTGGTGAACGAAAGCGACGTGGAAAAGGCGGTGCGCGTTTTACATGAGCGGTTCGTCATCGACCGAGCGTACGCCCGATAACGAACAGGAAGAGCCCCGGCTGCCGGAAGTGCCCGAACTTCCTAAACCGCCGGAAGTGCCTGAGCCAGATATTCGCTTGCCCGGTCAGCCGCCTTCCGCGGTGAACAAGGGGCTTCGAGCGATGGCGCTGGCAAGCTCGATTGGGCTGTCGCTGGTCGTTCCGCCCGCACTGGGCTATTTCGCCGGTCGGTGGCTGGATGGTCGATTCGGAACGGAGCCGGTGCTGTCGATGGTGGGACTGATTGTGGGCATTGTGCTGGGGTTTGTGGAGATGGTGCACATCCTGGCGCAGATCGAACGTGAGGAACGCAAAGAGCGTTAAGGATGCAGGAACTGCGAGTTGCCTATAGAAGCATAGTATGGATGTCCGCCATTGGTGGGTATCTGCTGTTACATTATCGGCAGTGGCAGGCTGCCGGGGGGTATTTGGCGGGCGCGGTATTGGCTGGGCTGGCTTTGTGGAGCCTTCAGCATCTGGCGCAAGCGCTGAGTCCAAACACTCCCAGCGCAGGGCGATGGTGGTGGAAAAGTGCGCTGTGGCGCTATCCGGTGATGCTGTTGGTGCTATGGATGGTGTCGCGCCAGTCAACGGCGTTTCTCGCAGGCTTCGTGGCGGGGGTCACTCTGCTACCGGTATCGGTGGCCATGCTGGCGGTATCGCGCCGGTGGCAACGACCCGAGTGTTTGAGCATAGCCTACTGGTCGCCTAAAACGGCTCGTAGATCGCGGCAGTTATAAGGAGGTCGTCGGGATTAGCGTTGGAAGGTCATCATGTCAGTGCATGGCTCTTTGTCGCTAACGCCGGGTTCGTGGCGTTGCTTCTCCTGCTGGTGGCGATAGCAGGCACGCGACGCATGGAGAAAGTGCCCCATCGGTTCTGGCAGAACGTCGCAGAACAGACGGTAGAGTCGTTCCGCTATTTTGCGGTCAATGTCATTGGACATGGTGGCGAGAAGCACGCGCCTTTTCTGGGCACGCTGTTCCTCTTCATTCTGGCGTCCAACCTGATCAGCCTGGTGCCCATCTTCAACATCGCGGCGCCCACAGCCACGTTGAACACCACCATCGCTCTGGCACTGATTACCTTCTTCTATGTACAGTGGCAGGGCATCCGGGCGAACGGGGTGGTGGGGTATCTGAAGCACTTCACCATGGGCACGCACTGGGCGCTGTGGCCGCTGATGGTGCCACTGGAGATCATCAGCGAGCTGGCGAAACCGCTCTCGCTGGCAATCCGTTTATACGGCAACATGTACGGCAAGGAGCAAGTAATCATCGTGCTGGTAGGGCTGGCGGCATCTTTGCTACCGATATGGTTTCCGATACCCTTCCAGTTCCCGATACTGGTGTTCGGGGTGTTCGTCGGGTTTGTGCAGGCGCTGGTGTTCACGCTGTTGGCGGGCATCTACATCGCGCTGATGACCCAACACGACGAAGAGCATGCGCATTAGCGAGAATCAGGCACTGAGCGCGGCGCATGGCGCCGTGAAACCATAAAAAATCTGAACAACAAGGAGGAAGAACGTGGGTCTGTATCTCTTTGGTCTGGCGCTGGCGGTCGGTTTCGGCTTGCCGGTAGCGGTACTGTCCGCAGCCATCGGGCAGGGGCGTGCAGCCGCTGCAGCGCTGGAGGGCATGGCTCGTCAGCCGGAGGCGGCGGGAAGCATTCGCACGTCCATGATTATCGCTCTGGCGTTTATCGAGTCGCTGGTCATCTACGCCCTGTTGATATTCTTCTTACTGCAGGGCAAGCTGCCCAGCCTCGATGTGCTCCCGCAGCTATTCAAGTAGGCATGGTAGGGGTGCTCCCGCACCCCGCCCTTGTGCTTATCTTACTGGATAGCGAGGCGTAGAGGTCAACCATGAGCGAAATCATGCATCAGCTAGGAATCGAGCCAGCCACCATCGTCGTGGAGATGGTGGGGTTTGTGCTGTTGCTTCTGCTACTCAAGCGGTTCCTGTGGGCACCCGTCACGGAGTATCTGGAACAGCGCAAACAGGACATTGCACAAACCTACGAAAAGGTCGAGCAGACCCGCCAGGAGATGGAGCGCCTGCGCGCCGAGTACGAACAGCGCCTAGCCAACATCGAGGCGGAGGCACGGGCGCAGATTCAGCAGGCAGTGAAAGAGGCGCAGGAGTTGCGCGAGCACATCCTGGCAGAGGCGCGCCAGCAGGCGGAGAAGATGGTGCGTGATGCCGAAGAGACCATCCGCTACGAACGGCAAAAAGCGCTGGCGGAGATGCGTGCGCAGGTTATTGAGCTAACCCTGCTGGCGGCGGGGCGAATCCTGCAGGAGAGCATTGACGACGCCCGACACCGCAAGATAGTGGAAGACTTCATCAATCAGGTGGCGACGGAGGCATGAGGGAGGGAAGAGTAGCCCGACGTTACGCGCGCGCTCTGTTCAATGCAGCTCTGCACGCGCAGGCGGTGGAAGCGGTGGACGAGGCGCTGCAGAGCCTGCTGGATACCCTGCAGGAACATGCACCTCTGCGGAGCCTTTTGCTGAACCCGCTGGTGCCGCGCGAACGCAAACAGCAGATGGTACAAGACCTGCTCGGTCGTCAGACGCATCCGTTGGTCGCATCCCTGCTGAACGTGCTGGTGGACAAGCGGCGCGAAGTCTTGCTGACCGACATCGTGGAGCAGTTTGAACAACTGCGCGACGAGCATCTGGGCGTTGTGCGGGTACAGGCAACCACCGCGTACCCGCTGGATAGCCAGCTGGAACAGGCGTTGCGACGTAGCCTGGAACGACGCACCGAAAAAACGGTCATTATGGATGTGCAGACCGACCCGTCGCTGATTGGCGGTATCGTGGTGCGTATCGGGGACACAGTGATTGACGGCAGTGTGCGTGGACAACTGCTGAGACTGAAGCAATACTTGCTAAACGCTTAGGACGAGGAGGCAGGAGCCTTGGCTATAAGACCGGAAGAGATCACTTCTATTCTCGAGCGAGAGCTGGAGCAGTACCAGCGTAGCTATGAGGAAGTGGGGGTCGGCACCGTTCTGCAGGTCGGCGACGGTATCGCCCGCGTATATGGACTGCAGGACGTGATGGTGAGCGAGCTTGTCGAGTTCCCCGACGGCACGATGGGCATGGCGCTGAACCTGGAAGAGGATAACGTCGGCATCATCGTGCTGGGTAGTGACGAGAATATCAAGGAAGGGGATACGGTCAAGCGGACGGGACGTATCCTTTCGGTGCCGGTGGGCAAGCCTTTGCTTGGACGAGTGGTGAACCCGCTCGGGCAACCCCTGGATGAGAAGGGCGCCATCGTTTCCGAAGACTATCGCCTGTTGGAGATTAAGGCGCCTGGCGTGGTGCACCGCCAGCCTGTGAAGGAACCCCTGCAAACTGGTATCAAGGCGATAGACAGCATGATCCCCATCGGGCGGGGACAGCGCGAGCTCATCATCGGCGACCGACAAACGGGCAAAACCGCTATTGCCATCGATACCATCATCAATCAGAAATACACCCATCAGACCGGCTCGCCCGTGTACTGTATCTACGTGGCGATTGGTCAGAAGCTGAGCACCATCGCGCGGGTAGTGAAGACGTTGGAAGACTACGGGGCGATGGAGTACACCACGGTTGTGGTGGCAAGTGCCTCTGACCCTGCGCCCCTGCAGTACATCGCGCCCTATGCGGGATGCACCATGGGCGAGTACTTCCGCGACAACGGTATGCACGCGCTGGTGGTGTATGACGACCTTTCCAAGCACGCTCAGGCGTATCGCCAGGTATCTCTGCTGTTGCGCCGACCGCCTGGGCGCGAGGCGTACCCGGGCGACGTGTTCTACCTGCATTCGCGCCTGCTGGAGCGTGCCGCCAAGCTCTCTGACGAGAAAGGCGGAGGCTCGCTGACGGCTCTGCCCATCATCGAAACGCAGGCGGGTGACGTCTCTGCCTACATCCCAACCAACGTCATCTCCATCACCGACGGGCAGATCTACCTGGAGAGTGACCTGTTCTTCGCGGGCGTGCGCCCCGCCATGAACGTGGGTATCTCCGTGTCGCGCGTTGGCGGAAACGCGCAGATCAAGGCGATGAAGCAGGTTGCCGGGCGACTGAAGCTCGACCTGGCACAGTATCGTGAGGTGCAGGCGTTTGCGCAGTTCAGCTCCGACCTGGACCGCGTCACCCAACAGCAGTTAGCACGTGGACAGCGCATGGTGGAACTGCTCAAACAGCCGCAGTATCAGCCCATGCCCGTGGAGGACCAGATCATCGTCATCTTCGCGGGGACAGGTGGCTATCTGGACGATATTCCGGTCAGCGCGGTGCAACGCTTCGAGAAAGAGTTCCTCGCCTTCGTGCACGACAAGTACCCGGAGGTTCCCGAATATATCCGCCGTGAGAAGGAGATCGACGAGGTGACGCAGTCCGCGCTGGAGAAAGCGGTCAAAGAGTTCAAAGCACAGTTCAAGGCGTAGGCGATGGCAACACTGCGACAGATACGACAGCGCATTCGCATCGCGCGCAATATCCAGCAGATTACCCGCGCGATGAAGATGATTGCCGCAGCGCGGTTGAAACGCGCGCAGGACCGCGTTATCGCGGCGCGTCCCTACTCCGAGAAGATGCAGACGCTGATCGGCACGCTAGCGCTGGCGAGCGGCACGGTGGAACATCCGCTCCTGCAGGCACGCGAGCAGGTACAGCACGTCGGTGTGTTGCTCATCACTGCCGACCGCGGGCTGTGCGGCAGCTATAACACCAACATCATCCGCCGATGCCTGGACTTCGTCCAGCAATACGAGTCCGAGCAGGTGCGCCTGTTGACGGTGGGCAAGAAGGGGATGCAGTTCATGAGTCGGCGGGGCTATCCGTCCGTCCAGCACTACACCATCCCCCTGTCGGGTCCCACTGTGACGCACGCGCAGGAGATCGCCCGCACCGCGCAGGAGCTGTTCCTGTCAGAACAGGTGGATGAGTTCTATCTGGTATTCAGCCGGTTCCGCAGTGCGCTGGTGCAGATTCCCACGGTTCAGCGCCTGCTTCCCGTGGAGCAGATAGCGGTGGAGGATGGGCGAGCCGGACACATAGAGTTCATTTTCGAGCCCAACGCCGAGGAGCTGTTGAAACGGCTATTGCCCCGCTATGTGTTCAACATGGTGTATCAGGCACTGCTGGAATCTACCGCCAGCGAGCACGGCGCGCGAATGACCGCCATGTCCTCCGCAACCGATAATGCGGGTAAAATGATATCGACACTCACGCTGAACCTGAACCGCGCCCGACAGGCGGCAATTACCAAAGAGATATTGGAGGTCGTGTCGGGAGCAGAGGCGTTGAAGGAGAGCATGTAGCCTTCGGGTGCACCGAGGAGGTGGTCTGTCATGCGTGTCCTGCGCTGGACGGTTGCCCTGGCGGGGATATGGGCAGTAGGGTTTGTGTATTGGGGGATGGCACAACAGCCTCCCGTGTCACGGGTGGAGGCGGTGCTTACCGCTCGCGAAGCGGTTGTCGTGGCGCCGCGGCAACTGGTTGCCCCGCCCCAGGTGGAAGTCGCCGAGTGGTCGCCTAGCGGACGCTATCTGGTGGTCGTTACCGTGCAGACGCGCGTGCGGAGCTGGCAATCTCCACCCGAAGAGCTGGGCTGGGTGGCATACGTTTGGGATAACACGCGCCAACAAACCAGGCAAGCAGGCAAGGGAGGCGCAGGAGACCTTCTGGAGCGGTTTTACTGGCTACCGCGCACCGAATCCGCCATCGCCGTGCTACGCCAGCCGGTTGGCCAAGCGGAGGACGGTCAGTTTCGCCGAATGTTGCTGTTGCTGAACGCATCGCAGGCAAGCCTGAAAACGCTGGCGGTGCTTCCCGATGGAGTAGAGGTGATCGCAAGCCCTGTCACTCCGATGGTGCTTCTTGTCGAAGAGGGTTCGCTCCGGATAGTGCGGGCGGATGGCACGTTGAGCGCACCGGTTCCGGTGCCGGAGGATGTTTCCAACGAATTGCGCTTCAGCCGGCGCAAATGGTCGCGTGATGGACAACGCATATTCTGGCAGGCACAGCAGGGCGGAACGTGGCGCGCAATAGACCTATCAACCGGTGCCATCGCCCCAGCAGAGCCGCCGCCTCAGGAGCGTGAGGAACCGAGCGCACAGCCAGGCACGACGATAGGCGTACGGGTGGTCACGGAGTCGGTCGGCAGTGGGGAGAGTCGTGCCTCCACTAGAGTGTTGTGGCTGGAGAGCGAAAAGAGCAGAGCGCTCCTCTGCGCCGATGTGGAGTCTGCCATGATGTCCCCGCGCGGCGATGCGGTGTTCTACGTCTCGCAGGGTGCGGGCTTTGTGGCACCGTTGATACGAGTGCCGCGCGAAGTGTATGAGCAAGCACGCCAGGAAGCGACACGCGCGACCATCGTCTCTAACGCCAGACAGATCGGGCTGGCGCTGTTGCTGTACGTGCAGGACTACGATGAGATGTTTCCCCCCGCCAGCGCGGACATCCAGGCGTTGCTGATGCCCTATGTGCGCAATGAGATGATTTTTAACTTCCCTGGCACGGTGTTTACATATGTGCTAGACGCCAAGTCGCTACGAGACATTGACCGCCCAGCGGAGACCATGGTCGGCTATGTACAGGCACCCGGCGGACGAGCGGTCATCTGGGCGGACGGTCATGTCACCTGGCAGAGCGACCAGAACGGGGGGCGATAGCCATGGCGGTAGCCCAACCAAAGCCCAAATACACGGTGGATGACCTGTGGGAGATCTCGCACCGCACGGGCAAACGGTATGAACTGGTTAGGGGGGAACTGAGAGAGTTGACGCCAACTGGATGGGAACACGGGCGAATCTCCGCGCGGGTGGCTCGCCTGTTGGATACCTATGCGAGCACGACTCGCAGGGGCATCGTACTGGGGGCGGAAGCGGGTTGCGTTCTGAGAAAGGGCGATGCGGTCACCGTGCGTGCACCGGACGCCGCCTTTGTGGCGCTGGAGCGGTTGGAGGAAGGTCGAGTTCCGGAGCGGTTCGGAGAGGTCGTGCCCGACCTGGTGGTGGAGGTGGTCTCGCCCGGCGACACCTATGCGGAAATAGCCGAGAAAGTCAATGATTGGCTCAACGCGGGGGTTCGGCTGGTGTGGGTGGTAGACCCGCGTGACCGACGCGTCAGCGTGCACAAACCCGGCGAGCCGGTGCGCATTCTGGGCGAAGGCGACACCCTTTGCGGGGAGGAAGTTCTGCCCGGCTTTGAGTGTGCGATTTCGGAGCTGTTTGCACTCTAAAACATTTCTGGAGGAGGTTCGAACGAACTCGATGGCAATAGGCAAAGTAGCGCAGGTGATGGGTCCTGTGGTGGATGCTCGTTTTCCCGCGGGCGAACTGCCCGCTATCCTGAACGCAGTGACCATCGATGACCCAGAGCGCGGTATCCATCTGGTATGCGAGGTGGCACAGCACCTGGGTGACGATATGGTGCGCTGTATCGCGCTGGACTCTACCGACGGCTTGGTGCGCGGAATGCCCGTGGTGGACACAGGCGGACCGATTACCGTGCCTGTCGGTCCCGAAACGCTGGGCAGGGTGTTTAACCTGCTGGGCGAACCGATTGATGAGCGCGGACCGGTGAACGCCCAGAAGCGCATGCCTATTCACCGCCCTGCTCCACCGTTCCCGGAGCAGTCTACCACAACGGAGATCCTGGAGACGGGGCTGAAGGTGATTGACCTGCTGACCCCGTTCAACAAGGGTGGCAAGATCGGACTGTTTGGCGGCGCGGGGCTGGGCAAGACGGTGTTGATTCAAGAGCTGATTCGCAATATCGCAACCGAGCACGGTGGCGTGTCGGTGTTCGCTGGGGTAGGCGAGCGCACGCGCGAGGGCAACGACCTGTGGCTGGAGATGAACCACTCTGGTGTTATCAATAAGACGTGCATGGTGTTCGGGCAAATGAACGAGCCGCCGGGTGCGCGTCTGCGGGTGGGATTAAGTGCGCTCACGATGGCGGAGTACTTCCGCGATGAGCAGAGGCAGGATGTGCTGGTGTTCATCGACAACATCTTTCGCTTCGTGCAGGCAGGCTCAGAGGTGTCGGCTCTGCTGGGACGCATCCCCAGCGCGGTGGGTTACCAGCCTACCTTGGGCACCGAGATGGGCGCCCTGCAGGAGCGTATCACCTCCACCAAGCGCGGCTCCATCACCTCCGTGCAGGCGATCTACGTACCCGCTGATGACCCAACCGACCCTGCGCCCGCGACCACCTTCTCGCACCTGGACGCCTACGTCTACCTAGAGCGGCGCATCGCCGAGAAGGGCATCTATCCCGCCGTAGACCCGCTGGCGTCCATGTCGCGCAACCTCGCCCCGAACATCGTGGGGCAGGAGCACTACGAGGTTGCTCGTGCGGTGCAGGCGATTCTTCAGCGTTACAAGGAACTGCAGGATATTATCGCCATTCTGGGCATCGACGAGCTATCGGACGAGGACAAACTGCTGGTGGCACGTGCCCGCAAGATCGAACGGTTCCTGTCTCAGCCCTTCTTTGTGGCGGAGCAATTTACCGGCAACCCGGGCAAGTACGTCTCCATCGCCGACACGGTGCGCTCGTTCAAGGAGATCGTAGAAGGCAAGCATGACGACCTGCCCGAGCAGGCGTTCTACATGGTGGGCACCATCGAGGACGCGATAGAAAAAGCCCAGCGACTGCTGGCTCAGGTGTAACAGGAGCAGGCTATGGCGAAGAGTTTCCGTCTGGAAGTGGTCACCCCCGACCGCTTACTGTTGTCGGAGGAGGTGGTCAGTGTCATCGCGCCGGGGGTAGAGGGGTATCTGGGCGTGCTGGCGAACCACGCACCATTGGTCACTGAGCTGGCTGTGGGCATCCTGCGCATCCGCTACCCTGACGACACGGAGGAAAACGTCGCCGTCTCCGGCGGGTTCATGGAGGTGGCGCACAACCGCGTGTTGGTGCTAGCGGACAGCGCCGAGCGTCCACAGGATATCGACATCCAACGTGCGAAGGAGGCGCTCCTGCGTGCCCGCCAGCGGTTACATGATCCAACGATGGACCATGAACGCGCCCGCGCCGCGCTGGAGCGCGCGCTCAACCGCCTGAAGGTGGCGGGGGTGGAACTGACCAAGGAATTGAAAGAGGACTGAGAAACGGAGCACCAATGGTCCAGCCCTCACCATCGTGCGATGGTGAGGGCTGTTTGTTAAGAGGCTACGGGCATCCCATCTCGGAACGGTTGCTGGTGTAGGGGTAGCCGGGCTCCGGTGCGCCGAAGTCCGCCGTGGTGATACTGCGCAGCTGCCACCACTTGACGTGACCGCCCACGAAGGTTGCGTTCAGCCCCTCATTGTGCGGCGAGCGCAGGTTGACAGCATATCCCAGCAGTAGCAATTTGTCAATCAGCAATGATACCAGTGCGTCAACAAACGATACCGGCAGAGACACTGCTTGTCTCTGCCGGTTCATGCCTGCTACTTGCCCATCTTTTTCAGGTTCTGCAGGCACATCTCGATCGTTTTCAGCGGTGGGTGGGCGTAGGTCTCCTGCTCCACGATATACCACTCGGTCTTGCCGACGGTCTCGCACAGTTCGAAGATCTCCTTCCAGTTAATGTCTCCCTCGCCGAGCACGGCGTTGGGGTTCTTGGCGGAGAACTCTTTCAGGTGCACCGTTGCGGCGCGACCGGGGTACTTGCGCAGGAAATCCGCCGCCTTCGCTCCCGCGTGCATGGCGTTGCCCGTGTCGAACTGCATCACCACATCTTTCACCGTGTTGCCGAAGAAGGTGTCCCAGGGCAGTTCGCCGTCCAGCGGCTTGAACTCGATAGTGTGGTTATGGTAGCCCACGCGCATCTTGTAGGGCTTGACCTTCGCCGCGATCTCGTTGAACAATTTCGCGGTCTCCAGCCACGCCTTGCGTGAGCTGGTGTACTCTCCGGGCAAGCCGGGCACGATCAGGAACTTATTACCCAGGATCTGGTTGAACTCGATGGTGCGCTGAAGTTCGTCGCCCAGCAGGGTGTTGATGCCGATGTGCGTGCCACAGCACTTTAAGCCGTTATCGTCCAGCAGTTTGCGCAGGTCCTTGGCGCTGTAGCCGTAATAACCGGCGAACTCCACGCCCTCGTAGCCCATCTTGGCAATGGCGGCGAGAGTACCGGGCAGGTCGCGCGCACAATCCTCGCGCACCGAATACAACTGAACAGCGATCGGAATCCGCTTTGCCATCGTTTCCCCTCACACTGCAAGAATTGGTACCCTTCTTTTCCCCCTGCTTTTGCCAGACTCCTGCTGGCACAGCCAATGCGTGAAGGCGGAGCACGCCTCTAGTGTTTCAGCCTTTGGTTCGGGGTCTGCAGGTGGTTTAACATCTGGCTCACGGTGACGAATCGCAATCCCTCCGCCCGAAGCATCTCAATCAGCTGGGGCAAGGCGGCAACCGTAGAGCGGTTGCTTTCGTGCAAGAGGATGATAGCGCCGCGGTCGGTGGCGTCCCAGATGCGCGAGCGGATACGCGACGGGGGAACGTTCTCGTAGTCACCCGCGGTCGCGCTCCACAGCACGGTGACATAGCCTAGGCGGCGCGCCACTTGCAGGGTGCGTCTATCGAACTCCCCGCCCGGAGGACGCAGGAGGCGGATCTTGAGACCAGGCACCGCCCGCGCCACCACGATCTCATTGTTGCGCAGTTCGTTGAGGATTTGACGCTCGGTCAGGGTAGGCAGTCGCAGATGCGTATGGGTATGGCTACCGATCTCATGCCCTTCCTGCACCACGCGGCGCAGGAGGTCAGGTGCTTGCTTTACGCGCACACCCACCACGAAGAAGGTGGCGGGCACCCGGTAGCGCTTCAGGATGTCCAGAATGGCTTCGGTGACGCCGGGGCGGGGACCGTCGTCAAAGGTGAGGGCGACCTCCGGCAGATGTGGGTTACCGTGCCTCAGCAGGCGTAGGTCGGCGTCGTAACAGTCTTTGCCTTGCAGTCTCAGCAGGATGTAACCGGGCAGGAATTGCCGGAAGAAGGCTATGTGGTGCGGCGTTACCGCATAGAGAATGCCCAGCCCAACGGCGAGGCCCACTGCGATGCCAATCCAGAGGGTTTTGCGTCGGTTTCTCACGGGGTTATGATACCTCATGCGGGGCAGAAGACGAGGGGAACGCCGGCTGAACGTAGACGCGATGCACCCTCCGCCCGCGCATCTCCACCACCTGCATCTCGTAATCCCCCAAGGAGACGCGGTCGCCCACGCGCGGGATGGAGGTGAGCTGGCCCATCACATAGCCTGCAACGGTTTCAAATGCGCTGTCCTCTTGCGAGATCGGCACGCCTATCTGCTTCGCCAGTTCGTCCAGCTCCACGTTTGCCTCCACCAGATACCTGTCCTCACCCAGCTTCTGGATACGCGGTTGCACCGGCTCGAACTCGTCGTAGATCTCCCCCACGATCTCCTCAATCACGTCTTCGATGGTCACCAGCCCGGCGGTGCCGCCGTATTCGTCCACCACGATCGCCATGTGCATCTTTTGCTTCTGAAACTCGCGCAGGAGTTCGTCCAACGGCTTGCTTTCGGGCACGATGAGGCAGTCGCGAGCGATATGTTTGAGCGAGTCGATGCCATGTTGGCGGGCGCGGTACAGGTCTTTGACGTGTACGATGCCCAGCACCTTGTCGGGGTCGCCTTCACACAGGGGAAAGCGCGTAAAGCCATACTGCTCGGCGATACGTAGGTTCTCCTCCAGGCTCCAGGTGGTGGAGAGATATACCATCTCCACGCGCGGTACCATCACATCCTTCGCCCGCTTGTCGCCGAAGGAGAAGACATGCTCTATCAGCTCCGCCTCGGCCTCTCTGAGCACGCCCGAACGGCGGGAAGCGGCGAGCAGAAGACGCAGTTCCTCTTGTGAATAGGTTTCCTCAGGCGAAGCAAGCGGGATGCGCAGAAGGCGCAGTACCAGCGCAGAGCAAGCCGTCATCAGCCACGTGAGCGGTAAGAGCAGACGATGGAACAGATTCAGGGTGGGTGCGGTCCACAGTGCCGCCGGCTCCGTACAGCGAATGGCGACGCTCTTGGGAACCATCTCACCTAGCACCACATGCAGAAAGGTGATAGTGAGGTAACCGATCACGAAGGCGGTAAAATGCTGGGTACGCGGCGAGGTGATACCCATCGCCGTCAGCAGGGGTTTGAGCTGTTTCGCCGCCCAAGGTTCTGCCACCCATCCCAGCCCGATGCTGGCAAGGGTGATACCCACCTGTACGGTGTTCAGGTAGACGTCGATATGCTCCTGCGCGTGTTTGGCGATTCGGGCGCGCCAGTCCTGTTGCTGTACCAGCTCCTCCAGGCGTGTGGCACGCACCCGTACCAGCGCGAACTCGGCAACCACGAAGAAAGCGTTCAGCAGGATGAGTGCTACGATCAGCAGTGCTTCAGCAGATAGCATCCCTCTCCACCTGTGAGGTGGCTCCCGTGCCCCAAACCCCACACCACTCGTTTCAACATGCGCAATGCCCAATCCTACGTGCTGGCGTAGAACGCGGCGGCGGCATAGCCCACCACGTGTCTCGTGTCGCCGCCCGGCACATCCCCCGAGGTGTAGTGACAGAGTACCTCTCCGCGCGTGATACCCAGTTTGCGCAGGGCAAACAACATGGTGGCTGTCGGCATCACGCCGCACATGCTGATGTCGTGCCGGAAGACAACTTCCAGCAGTTTCTCGCCGTCGACCTCGCGCACCGCTTGCAGAGCGAGCTCATCCATGCGGTACGCCTCGTCGCGCGGCACATAGTGCATCAAGTCAGTGCTCGCCAGCAGGAGGCGATGAGGCGCCGGGTCGTTCACCAGGGATGCCAGCGTCTCCGCCACCTCCCGGAGCTGGTGCACTGCCTCCCTGTCGTAAAACACTCTGCCGAAGAGGATAGGCACAATCCGCGCGTTTGGCGCGACCGTCTGCAGGAAGGGCAACTGCACCTCCAGCGAGTGCTCCGGTAGGTGCGCATTGGCATCTTCACGCACCACCGGCGCCTGCGCCAGGATGGTTTCAGCAATGGCGGTGTCGATGGGCACTTCACCCAGCGGGGTCTTGAACGCTCCACGCGCGGCAATGGCGATGGGCGCACCGATGGCACGGTGGTTCGGGCCCAGTAGGATCACCGTCTCGGGCGCGCCATCTTCTGCCAGACGGGCGAAGGCATGAGCCGCCGCGGAACCCGAATAGTGGTAGCCCGCATGAGGACACATCAGCCCGCGTAGAGCGTGCTTGCCGTCGGAAGCTGGCTCAGGCAGGCGTCCCGGTCCCAGCGGCGACAGGAAACACGCCTGTATCTCCTGGCGCAGGTCCGAGGCATTGCCCGCATAAAACATGCCGGCTACGGCAGGTGGGCGTATCATGGCTCTCCCTCCTTCTGCCCCAGCAGTTTATGGAGCTGCTCTAGAGGATTCGTCTGCTGGTGTGGTTCTTCCTGCAACTTCTCGATATCTTCCATGGCGATCACGATTCTGTTGACGCCATCCAGGTCCATCCCGCGCACGTCCAGCACCAGCCAGCCTTTCTCAGACTGCCTGCCTTCATGCAGATGGGTGAGACGCAGACGGCTCTTCGGAAAGTTCATGGCTGAGCTCCCTTCAGCGGCGTGTGGAGTTGACCACCCGCACGATATCGCCCTCTTTCACTGCCTGTGCCTCCGCGGGGCGTTTGGTAAAGCGCAGTTTGGCGCGCTCGTCCTGCACATTGGTTACCTTCGCCGTGCCCAGCGACAGCGTATCCGTCCAGACGACCTCTCCCTTGGAGTTGCGCACTACCGACACACGGAACACTTCATAGGTATCGCCCACGCGCACGCCCTGAGACCGCCCGCGGTCGATGATGAACTCGTCCGCCGACATCACCGCGATAACCTCCGCCTCGGAGGGGAAGTAGATGGCTATCTTCTTGGCGATGTCGTCCACCGCTTTGCGCGTCGCACGACCGATTTGGCTCTCTGCCCACTCCTGGCTTCCGAAGTCTACCCCCGCCAGCCAGTCAAATAGCTTGGCACCGACCAGCGTGAGGTCGTTGCGGGTCTCTCGCCCCTCGCCAGTCTCCGCCATCAGGATGCGCCCGGTGCGTACGTCGATCAGTCGAACGTCCGCCTTCACTCGCGCGGTACTGCGCTTGACCCGCACTCCGACGGAGAACTGCGCGATCACTCCGCCCAGCTGGCTCTCGTCGCGGATGCCGAACTCGGTAATGCGCCCACCGAGGATATAGTCCACTCCCAGGATCTTGCCCATTTCCACCGCCGTGGCAGGGGCGATGATACCCGAACGCGCCAACTGCTGTTCACGCAGGACCGCCTCCAGCTGCGACCGTTCGATCACCTCTAACCCCATCTTCACCAAGGCGGTAGTGAGCATATCGCCGATGACGTTGCCCAACTGCGCGGTGCGATATTCCAAAGGCGCGTCGAAAGAGAGCACGGCGATGCGTTTGCGCGAACGCGTCGGCTCCTGCGCCCACACGCCCACTGCCACCAACAGCGCAAACAGCACCAGCACCCATCGTGTTTTCATGGCGTTCGCCTCCTGTTTGCAACATCCATATTTTCATATTTTATAGACGCTTTTGTTCCACCCCTCCAAAAGGCGGTTGTAGGCGTAGCGCACGGCGGCGGAGAAGCGGCGCATCAGGTCCAGGACTTTCTTCTCGGTGTTTGCCCCTTCGGGCCAAAGCAGCTTGTCTTCCCCAGCGCCACGGCGTTGTTGTGCTCGTCATCTCGTGCGCTGAAAAGCAACGTCGCGGTCCCCTTCCACGCCGCCTCCAGGAGGGGCCGCCATGCCTCGGGTTTGACCCCCAGCTCCGCAAAGTAGACGCGCTTAACGCGCGTTATGATTGGACCGGAATAGCCGTTCCATATAGTCATACTCCCTGCTCCGTTCAAAAAAGAGGATGTGCTTTTCGGCAAATTTGTCTTTGCTCCATGTTCCGTCGTCATAGCGCGGGTACAGCTCGTCGTATGGCGTGGCGGAGATGATGAAAGCGTCCAGGATGATGTCGCTTTGGCCACTGCGGCGGGCGATCTTGGGGGCCAGCTCGCGCAGCTTTTCGTGCAGGTGCGCCTTCTCGTCGTGAATGTAGGCTTTGGCGTGGAGCATCCCGTGAGGCTCGATGAAGACGATCCGCTGGCCTTTCTCGTCCAGCACCCAGAGGATGAAGTCGGGGTAGAAGCCGCGCTCTTCGAAGAAACCGATGCTTTTGCCCCGGCTCAGATTGCGCAACAGGTAGATCCATTTGCCATTCAGGGCGCGGTCTTTTTCCGCTTCCCAGTAGGCCTTGAGGTCCCGCACGAAGCAGGCCTCGCTCTCCTTCAGCGCCGGGGGGATGCTCTTGAAGGCGTCCGCCTTCTCCACCAGGAGGGGCAGGTACAGGTGGGCGTCGAAGGCGATGCGGGGCAGGTCGGCGCTCTCCTCTTTGCGCAGCCGCTCTTCTTCCTGAAGAAGTTCTTGCACGGCTTTGATGAGGGCCTCATCGGACTGGTGCACCTGCACGCTGTAAGCCGTACGCCCCTTCTGCCCATGCCCCCGGTTGAAGGTCAGGTTGGGGTCGTTCTCGTCCAGAGGACGGTATTCCATGCGTTCGGTCTCCCACTTCTCCCGGCATTGGCGGTAGTAAGCCTCCATGTACTTCTGCAGGATGGCCGTGACCGCCTGCTGTAGCCGCCGGCGATCGGCAAAGGTGCGCGGGCGGACGGTGTCTTCGTCGGCGATGAGGGTGTACTGGATGGTCTCCATCAGGGCGCGCGGGGTTTCGGGTCGCAGGATCAGGTTGTGCCAGCCTTTGCGCGCTTTGTAGTCCAGTAAATCCAGATACACCTGCTCCCAGTCCACCAGCGCCAGGCTTTCGGCCGGGATGCGCCGCTCGCCGCCGGCCTGGACGGTGGCGGTGTGCAGTCCCGCCCGGGTGCTCTCCAGGGCCTGTACCCGGGTGGAAAGGTCCACCCGCACGCGAATGCCGTCGTCGGCTTCCAGATTCCAAACGTGGTGTTTCCGAAAGTCCTTGTCCTCCGGCACGCGGGGAACCACCAAGTTCTGTCGCAGGGCTTCCTGGTTGACCCAGGTGAAGAGAGGCAGTTCGATGACTGGCTCCGTCTCCACCCCCTCGCGCTCCAGGTAGTCGCGGAACTGGGCCATGTAGTTGGCGCGCACGGCAAAGATGTTGAGCGTCTCTAGAAGTCCAATGTGCTTTGGGTGCTGGCCCGGCAGGGCAGCACTGCGCTTCAGGCTCATTGCCTTGCCCTTGAGGCGCACGCCGCGGCCGAAGAGTTGGATGATCTGCGAACCCTCGCCGCGGCCGATGTTGAGCAGCCCCATGTTGGACACCCGCCAGGAGTTCCACCCTTCCATGAACTTCTTAGCCCCGATGAGTACATGGATGGGGGAATCCGGGCGATTGATGCTGGAAAAGAGGGAGCCCTGGATGGCTTCCTCTTCCAGAGCGATCTCCTTGGCCTGCTCCTCCACCAGTTTTTTGAAGGCCGAGGTATCGCCAATGTAAATCAGACCAAAGTAGTGCTCCGCTCCAGCGGCCTTAAGGCCGATTTCACCCTGGCTGCCGCGGATGTCGGCCAGGTGCAGGCCGCCGCCCCCGGGTGCGTGGAAGACGCGACGAAGGATGTCGGCATAGAGGCCGTCAGGGGTAAGCCCCAGTTCCCTCAGGTAGGGGAACCGCTCCTTGAACACGTCGGAGCCGTCGGCTGCCACGAGCCCGCTTTGGCCGGAAAGCAGATCCTTGATGACCTTCGTCGTCCAGACGCGGTCCTGTAGCACCTTGTGCAGAAAGCGGACCACGGTCAGCACATCGCTGCGTTTGCGCCCCCGTTCCGTATAGACCGCGTTGACCGTGCTTCCCACGAACACCCACAGGGGCTTTTCCAGGTTGTTGTAGTCGCGAAGCTCCTCTTTGTGTTCTTCATACAGGCGGAGTTGCTCGTAGAAGGAAAGTAGGTTACCCATAAGCAACATTTCGGTGTGCTCTGGCCGCTCCTCATCGCGCAGATTGAGGATGCGGAAGTCCTTGCCGAAGCCGTCGTCGTAAAAGTAGCGGTAGGAGTAGTCGAAAATAATTGCCTTGCCATATTCTCTCGTGAGCTCATCATCGCCGGCGGCGGAAAGTGCTTGGCCGAAGGTGGCGCTGTACTCGAAGGTGAAACCGGTTTTGCCTAGCGCGTCACGGTAGCCGCGCCAGGCTTTGCCGCCCGCGCCTTTGTGACCCTCATCCACAAAGATGAGATTGCGCCCCTCGAAGGCCTCCACCGGCACGCTTACTCCCTCGCCGCGCTTTTGCTCCACCAGTTTGGTGATTTCCAGCACCTGCACCTCGTTCGGCGTGCGGAACAGGCTACTCTGGTTCAGGTCGAAGCGGCGGGCCGGGATGCCGGAGGCCTCCAGCTCGGCCAGGTGTTGCTTGCTCAAACCCTCGTTGGGGGTAATGAGGAGGATATTGTCCAGCGGCTCCTTGTTGTAGTGCAGATACTGGAAGTAGTTCAGATGCAAAAGGAGCGTCTTGCCGCTGCCGGTAGCCATCCAGAAGGCCAGTTTGCTCAGGTCGGCTTCGGTGAACGGTTCGCCGGGCAGGTTACGGGTATTGCGTTTTTTCACAAAGTCGTTCAGGTCCTTCAGGAATTGGGCCCGGTGGTTGAACAGGCGGTCCAGAACGATCTCGGTGTAGAGGGCGGCCAGGTGCTGGAAGTAGCGCAGGGTGACGGGGCCGGCCGGCCGGCGGCGGTTGATGCGTTCCAGGTGGCGGCGGATGTTTTCGTCGTAGCGGGCCAGCTCCTCCTCGGGGATCTTCACCTTGCTCCCGCGGGCCACCAGATGATGGTAAAGGTGGCTATGGCCATCGGAAGCGAAGCCCTCCGCGACTTCTCTGCAATCTTGCAGTAGGGCCTTGTTGGATTCGTAGCCGAAGAGGCTGTTGAGCCAGGCCAAAAGGACCAGGCGGTGTTCCAGTTGGGTGTATTGCTGGATAGCGCCAGCCATCTCAACCCTCCGCCTGCCCGAACAACCGGGCTTTGAAAAGGCCGTCCAGCGAGCGGGCCCCGGGGATGACGGAATCGCCGTTGGTGAAGACCTCGTCCGCGCCTTCGATGAGCTTCTGCTCCGCCACGAAGGCCGCGTCTTGCCGGTAGTCCTCTTCCGTCCAGCCCCTGGTTTCACGCCAGAT
>PSLZ01000027.1:0-49500 GCA_040289885.1 Armatimonadota bacterium
TCGGATATGAAACAGCATGTCATCGCGTTCCTGATCGCGCTGGCGGTGTGGGTGACAGGGAACATGCTATTTGGATCTTATGCAAGAGCACAGGCTCGGCTAGCGAGCATCCAGCCTGCTCCGAACGGGCGGGTAGTTGTCACCGAAGACGCGCAATGTGTGCAAGGTTCGTGCTGGGCATGGGTGAACTATACCTGTAATGGACACTTGCCAGACTGCAACGGTGGATGCTGGACAACGGGATCTTACCCCTGTTCGACTTGCATTGATCAGGTTGGAGCGACCTGTACTCAGGAGCAGGTTAGGGTGAATGCGAACCTGTACCGCTACCCATGTACGTCCAGCAACAACTACGACTGTAATGCCTGCAACCGGAACTCGCCCTCCTATCGTTTCGGTGAATATTACGTCACAACCTGGGTCTGTCGCTGAAGACAACAGGGGCGCAGGATTCGCACCTTTCTGAGGCGGAATACCAGCATTGGGTTGAGTATACCAACTTCGGGACAGCAAGAAAGGGGAAGAACGATCATGAAAAGCTGTTCGCTCGTGCTTCAATTAACCGCCAGTCTCGCCGTATGGACGCTAGCCTGTGTTGTTTGCTCGGCAGACCCCATGACCGATTTGTGGAACAGACGCGACAAGTGGGCAAGCCACAAGATGTTCGTCTGGGAAACCATGACCACCGTGAACTGGAAATTGGATGCCCGCGAGGAGGCGAGTTTGAGATCCCAGGGAGTCGCCGTGCCGCCTTCCCGGCGTATCTTAGAAGGATGGCTCACGATTGCCCGAACACCTGGGCTGACCTACGTAGAACATGCCCAAGTGCGCACGATTCCTGAACAGAGGGGACGGTTCTACTACTGGTTCGGTACTGACTACTGTGTAGTAACCACCAATTCTGCTTCCAGCAATTACCCTGACGCCGTGTGGATATTTCCGGCGCATGGCGATGGTTTGTACACGGGTGTCCCCCTCTCTCTGCCGACTCCCGATGAGGTAACGCGTTGGCTACATCCTTCTTTTGTAGCTGGTGTTGCTCCTGACAGAGTGCAAACCCCTCTGATTTGGCTTCTCAAAGGAGCGAAGGTATCGTGGAGCGTGGCAGGACGTCGGGATCGCTTTGTGATACTGAACCTGAGTTCTAGTACAGGCGCGCAAGGTACCTCTGCGGAACTGTTGGTGGATACGCGGAGGCAATTCGCGCCTGCATATTTCCGAGCACGCACTGGCTCGCTCGATCTCGAGATGCGTGTGTTAGGCTGGTACGAGGTGGAAGGCTGGCAAGTGCCGAGCACACTGGAACTACAGGTGACAGAGTCTTTCCGGACGCAAAGCACGCGCTTCGTGTTGAGACAGGTGTCCGATTCGCCTCCGTTGAAAGTCAACCTACCAACGGGTGTTTTGGTCACCGACATGCGTGAGGTGCCTCTCGAATCTGTTGCGCTACGAGGGCTGTACGGCGTGCAAGGGAGCATATACCGCTATACATGGAACGGTGTTTTACCCCGACGTGAGATGCTCTCTGTCGTTGGCACCAGGGTAGAACAGGCGGTTCGTATGGTGATACCACAGCAGACAACTGAGCAGCGGAATGTTGTAGATTTCTTGCGGTGGTTCACGCCCCCTGCTGTCTTCATCCTCATCGGTGCCCTATGGTACTGGCGGCTAAGACGGAGGGAAAGAGCGTAACCGGCACGTGCGATGAAAGGAGAGAGGTGTGGACCACTCGGACGTACACAAATGGCAGAGGCAAATAGACGGCTTCTTCGCCAAACGCGCCAACGCACAGGAGCGCGAAGACCTCTGCCAAGAATCGTGGTACCGGCTTGCCCGGCTCCAACAGCGCGGCGAAGTGCTAACACCGCAACTGGTATCCACTGTGTGCCACGGCGTGTGGGTGGACTACCTGCGCATCCGACACAAGCAGGATGAGCACGAACAGCCCCTGCAAGGCGATTGCGCCTGCGTGGAGTGGGAGGCGGAGTCCATCTTGCGGATGGATGTGCACTCTGCGCTTCTGCACCTTCCGCCGGCGGAGCGGGAACTGCTTCTGCGCCATTACCTGTTAGGTGAGACCTGCACCGAACTAGCACAGATGCTGGGAGTAACGGAAGCAGTGGTGCAAAAACGCATCCAGCGGGCTCGGGCGCGCCTGCGTCAGCACCTGCGAGATTATGCGGGGGGGGGCTAGATGGTGCGAAAGAATCGATACCTGCCCCTCGTCCTGCTGTGGGTGGGGCTCCTGTGGCCGATCCAGAGTAGCCTTTCGCTGAGTGCAGGAGCAGGTGGTATCTGGGTCTATCCGCGTCAGGTGGACCTTGATGGCTTGCAGGCAGGCAAAACCACTTTGCAGGAGGTATGGCTGGTGAACGTTTCGGGGCGGTCTGTGGAGGTGCAGGCGGAGCCTACCTGTGGGTGCACGATTCCGGACTTTTCGCGCACTGTCCTGCCGATGATCGGTGCGGTGCGGTTTCAGGTGCAGGTAGACACGACGGGTATATCGCCGGGCGTTCATGGGCGGGTTGTGCGTCTGCGATTCCGGGCAGGCGGTGAAGAATGGAGGGAGGACATCCTTCTGCGTTTGCACGTGTCTCGGTCAGAACTGTGAACGTTGGGCGGTGGGTTCTGGCGTTGTGGCTGATGGCAGGATACGC
This sequence comes from Armatimonadota bacterium, assembly GCA_040289885.1. Classification (GTDB taxonomy): domain Bacteria; phylum Armatimonadota; class HRBIN16; order HRBIN16; family HRBIN16; genus HRBIN16. The sequence continues at coordinate 2,658 of PSLZ01000027.1, forward strand.
TCTGCCCCACACGATTTGGCAGAAGGTCTCTTTCAACGTACTGGTGTGGCGTCTCTTGCCGGACAGCGAGCCGTTGCGCGCGCTGATGGTGGCAGGTTCGCTGTTCACGGTGGCTTGGCTGAGTTTCGCCCGCCCGGCATCGCACGACCGATGGGCACAACTGCTGTGGCTGTTGTTGGGCGCGTTGGCGAGCGGCTATCTTTTTGACCCGTTGGGGCGCGGTTATAACGGGGTAGAGTATCTGCGCTGTGCGTTTGTGCTGGTGACGCTCGCAGTGGGGATAGTGAGTGCGCGTGTGCTATCGGCACGTGAGTTGATGGTGTGCGTGGTGGGGCTGGCAAGCCTGCAGTCCGCCTACGCGGTGTGGTATTTTTTCAGTGGGCACGGATTGTTTTACACCCACGGTGTGGCGCGCGCGGGAGGCACCTTCGGCACGCCGGTGCATGTCTATGCGCTGGTACTGATTGCCCTGCCGATGAGTCTGTCGCTGGTGAGAGACGCCGGAGATGCAAGATGGCGTATTTTACTGTGGGCGTGCGTGATGCTCATGATGGGCGCGTTGTGGCTGACCTACTCGCGCTCGGCGTGGTTGGCAATCAGTGTGGTGCTGGCTCTGACGGTGCGTGCGCTGTGGAATCGTCCGCGGCTGGCGGTCGCGGTGGTTGGAGGAATGATCCTGCTGTTCGCCGTGATGTACGGCTGGCGGCTGGGGGGCAGTACGGGTATGGGTGACACTACCGCCGAAGCGCGGGTGGACATCTGGAAGGCGGGCTGGCAGATCTTCCGGCAGAACTGGCTGTGGGGCGTGGGCACCGACAACGTGCGTATCCGTTACACCTCCACATGGCGAGGCTACGCGGTCAGCACCTGGTACGGCGCGCCCGAAAACCAGCTTTTGTTCTGGTTGTGCGAGCATGGCATCTGGGGAGGGGTGCTGGCGGGTATGCTGGTTGTCGCGCTATGGCAGAGGCTTCTTCGCCTGTCGCCATCGCTACGCTGGGGGCTGGGTGGAGCACTGCTATCCGTGGGCATTCTGGGCATGTTTCAGTCGGTGTTTGGACGAATGGAGGAAGGCGTTGAGACGATGCTGGTAACCGCGGTATGGGCATCGCTCGCGCGCAAGGAGGTGAATGCAGATGCGGCGTGACCGCGCCTTTTCGCTACCCGAGATGCTGATTGTGGTGGGCATTATCTGGCTGTTGGCAGCGCTGGTGCTTCCCGTCTTCTCTTCGGCGCGCAAGCGCAGTTACGAGAGAGCCAGTGTGTTAGCCACTTGAGGCAGATCGGCATGGCAATCAGCATGTACCTGCAGGACTACGACGACCAGTATCCGCCCCACCTCATGTCGCTGATGCCGATGTATGTGTCCGACCGGCGTATCTTCCTGTGCCGGATAGACCCGTACGAGGGGAACGCACTTCCCGGGCAATACTGGGTATCGCCTGGCACCAGCTATTTTTACCTGGGCGACGTGGACTACGGCATCGACTATTTCCGCAACATCGGCGCGTACGACCCCAATTTCCCCGATTGGGCGGTGTATATCCGCACGATGCCCTCGTCCGATGCGAAGGTGGTCTCGGATAGCTGGCATCGCTTTCCTGAAATGACCCTGCGGCTTTATGCCGACGGGCATGTGAAGATGGAGCCGTCTAGCAAATAGGGGAGATGCCGTTCCCCCCACCCCAACCCTCCCCGCGGGCGGGGAGGGGGTATTCGGCTCGGCGTCTGCCTCGCCCTCCCGTTTTTCGTCACCTTGAGCGCAGGCGAAGGGGCTATGACGGCTAACGGACGGTTACTCCTGGCCAGCTGTCCGTGCGGAACGGGGACGCCGGTAACTCCGCTTTGTTGTAGAGGTTGCAGACCGGGTTGTCCGCCCACGCATAGCGCACGGCGACCGGCTCTGCTACCTGCGGACTGGACACGACCACCGTGTTACCTTCGATGCGCGCGTCTGCCCACACGAACTTGCGGTCCGCCCCTGTGATGGCGAACCCTTTGAGTGGCTCGCCGTTGGGGGTGGTCAGTCCGCCGTCTACATGCTTGAAGTAGAGGCGAATCCGGCTACCTTCACGTTTCATGCGGGTGTAAATAGGACCGGAATACTCTACCTTCTTGCCATAGGCGATTGCCAGCGCGTTGAGCGCAAGCCGTTTGCCAACGTCCTGTTTGTTGCGCGGGTGGATGTCGTTCGCCTCGCCGATGTCGATTGCCACCGCCATGCCTGTCTTGGGCAGTTTCAGTGTCATCAACTGCGCTTCCCGCAACTCCGCCCATGCGCTTTCGCCCGGTTCGGGTCTGGTCGCCATGAAGTTTGCAAGCTGCACGAATAGGAACGGGAAATCGCCCTGTCCCCACGCCTTGCGCCAGTCCTGGATCATCGCTGGGAAGAGGGTGCGATACTCGTAAGCACGCCCCGCGTTCGATTCGCCTTGATACCAGATAACGCCCTGAATGGCGTAGGGCACGAGCGGCAGTATCATCGCGTTAAACAGTCCCGCCGGTTTCCCGGGGTTGTTACGGGGATGCACGGGACGGTTGGGGCGAGGCGGCTCGGGTTTGCCCTCAGCACGCGCTTTGGCGGCTGATTCTTCCCATGCCTGTAACTGCTGGTAGAACCGCTGAAGTGCCTGCGGATAACCCTGCACGGCGCGTTCCCAATTCTGCAAGATGGGGCGCAGGGCAGGATTGGTTTCTAGGGTGGAGAAGCTGGTCCATGACTCGGCGGGAGTTCCGCCCCATGCGCTCTCGATCATGCCAATGGGCACGTTCAACGCCTGGTGCAGTTCCCGGGCGAAGAAATAGCCCACCGCCGAGAAGTTCCGAGCGGATTCAGGCGTGCACCCCCGCCACTCACCGCTGGGCAGGTCCTCCTGCGGCTGGTCCGCAATGGCTTTGGGCACGATGAAGAGCCGAATCTGCGGATAGTTGGCAGAGGCGACCTCCTGCTCGCCGTTTCGAGCGAGGAAAAGGGGCCATTCCATGTTAGACTGCCCGGAACACACCCACACGTCGCCGACGAGGATATCCTTCAGCACCACCGCGTTCTTGCCTTTGATGACCATCTCGTAGGGACCGCCTGCCGGCATGGGCTTGAGGGTCACACGCCATTTGCCGTCGCGGTCGGCGGTTGTGGATACCTTCTGCCCGCGCCACTCTACGGTCACTTTTTCGCCGGGGTCAGCGGTTCCCCAAACGGGTATCGGTTTGCCCCGTTGCAACACCGCATGGTCTCCAAAAATCTTCGGTAGCCGCACATCTGCGGTCGCACCGACGGTCAACGCAAGTGCCGCCGAAACGATACACAGCCATCTGTACGCGTGACGCATGTTCTACTCCTCCTTCTGTGTTTACAGTTTAATCTCCAGTTCCGTCTCGCCGATGATGCGCACGATCAGGTTGCCCCCTTCTGGCAGGTACTGATGTGGCGGTATGATAGGGATGGGTTTGCCGTTCACTCGCACCTCTGGCTCTCGCGTCAACCCGTTCACCAGCACGTAACAAGGGCGCTTCTTCGCCCAAGGCCCCACCCCGAATCGCACGCGCGTTTTGGTATCCTCGTGAACCAGTAGCCTTCCCGGTGCGTGCACGATCAACCCGCTATGGCGAAGCACCCGATAATCGTATACCGGCGTGAGCTGATAGAGGCGCACGGCGTTCGCCTGCACCGTTCCCGGATTGATGGCGGGTCCGTCACTACGCTGTTCGCGCAGGTGGTAGTAATCGGGCAGAAGCCCCTTGCGTTCGGGGTCGCCCTGCTTCCATGTGTGCTGAATGCCTGCAGCGGTGATACCGTCGGCAATGTGCTTCCAGTGCGCTTGAGGCTCCAAACGTGCCAGCCAGTAGAGGGCATCGGTATACACCAGCCCGCACCACTGCACGGGTTGACCGAACCAGACCGGTACCTGCCAGTTGGTTGCGCCCAGCACGGCGATGGTGCTATAGGGACCGACCGGCTTACCGGTAGGATTAATCAGATAAATGAACGGCACGCCTGTCCACGCCCAGTAGCGCGCTCGGCGCAGATACTCCCGGTTGCCTGTGAGCTCGTAGCCCATCACGTAGGCTTTCACCAGATGCGCCGATGCAAGGATATCGGGGGTATGCAAAGGCACTTCCCACGTCTGCGCGCCGCGGGGCACGGTGTTGTCAAACCGTTTCAACTGCTCCAGCCGTACGAGCGCCTGTCGGATGAGCTCCTTGTCCCCGCAGAAGAGCGCCATCTCCAGCAGGCGTGCCACCACCTGAGCGGTCAGTCCGTTTGCCGTGCGTTCCCAGTGGGTGCTGGCGTAGTCGGGGCCGCCGGGGCGGGGAGTGTACAGCACCGTGCCATCGGGCTGGAACTGGCGCAGGAGATCGAACCCCGCGCTACGGGCGGACTGAATCGCTTCCGGTATCGCTCCGTACAGCAGAGGCGTGACCGGATAGCCGACGTGCGAAACCCGGCTGAACAGATACTGTTCCCGGGGCACGACCGCTATGGCTTCCAGCGCGGCTTGTTGTAGTCGCTCTGCCATCTGCTTGTCGGCGATGTGCTCGGCGATCCATTCCATCCACACAGCCGCGTCCCCGGCAGGCGCCGCACCGAAGTTGGGCCAGTAAGCATGGCGATAGAGGTTGCCTTCGCGGATGCGTGACTCCAGCCAGCCTTCTGCAGCCAGTTTCAGATAGCCCTGAGCGTCCAGCCCAGTATCGGGCACGGGAGGCAGTGCTCGCAGGCGCACATACTGCTGAACCGCTGGTATTACCGTGTTCCCCTCGCCGCCGATGATGGTCGCATCCAGCACCAGCGGTTTGTTCGCCTCGATGGTCTCTGGGAAGTGGGGAAGCAGATTCCCCTCTTCTCGGTTGTCACCGTTAGAGCCGGGCAACAGCACACCCATCACGTGTCCATATGAGCCAAAGAGGCGGTCGGGCGAATCGAATAGGGCTGAAAAATGCGCCGCCGGTTGCCAGACCATACCCACGTAGCGACCATCTGCCTCGATGACCATCATCGGTATCGTGATTTTGAGGCTGTCGGGTACCTGTCGCTTGGACGCCGGGCCGATCACATCGGCTTCCGAACTGCTTGGCTCGTTTTCCAGATACTCCAGCCCGGGGAAGAGTGCCTGATGCTTATCGCCACCGGGTGTGAGCGGTGGCGAGGGATTTTGCTCGAAGAGACGCGCTCCTGTGAAAAGCACCAGCATGGGCAGAAAGTATACCGCTCTATCCCGGTCAACGGTCACAACCATGCGCACATCGATGGTTTCCTTCTGCTTGCCGGGCGTGAAAATCTGCTCCATCCGCCATTTTGCGCCGTCGGCATCGGTGAAGACGCAGGTCAGGATCGCCCGCTTACTATCGCCAGTCAGTTTGCACTCGGCTTGCTCGCTCAGCCGTATCCATCGCACGCCTCCTGTAGACTCATAGCAGACCTGCGCCGTGTTCCAGCCGATCGCTATCGGCTGTCCTTTCACCGACACGGTAAACGCGCCCGGAGCCTGCGCCCCGAAAGCGAGGGCAAGACCGCCGGAGGTTAACATGGGACGATCCGTGCGGATGGCATGTGGAGCCTGCCACGAGGGTAGAGAAGGTGTCACGCGCGGAGAAAAACGGATATAGGCGATGACACACTTACCCGAACGACCGGGCGGGTCTATGCGTATCCACGAACGAGCCGGCAGGGCTGGCAGAGGCATCTTCAGGGTGACCCAATCCGTGCTGTTGACGAAGCGATGGACGGAGCGCGATTCGCTGGAACCTTGCCCCTCGCGGGCATAGAAGACTTGCAGGATGCCGGTCTGCTCGCTCTTGAGGCGAATTTCTATCCAGAGTGGTACTCCCTGGAGGTATTCTCGCACGGGACCGTGCGTGTAGGGATCGTGCCCGACAATCTCGATGACCATGCCCTCGGATGAAGGGCTGATACGGGCGATGTGATGGGTTGCCTGCCACTCGGCAACGGTTCGGGCATCGGTGAAGTCGAAGAAGGGAAGATCCTGTGGCGACTGCCCGGCGCAAGCAATGCATAACAGCGCGCCGGCGATACATAACATCCCAGAAAAGACTACTGCCATGCGACACCTCCTGTGCTCAACGAGTCTAACTGTGTCGTTATTTCGTGATGCCCAACGGTTTCCCTACCACCTGGGCGAAAACGAGGATACCGCTAACAAGGGCGCACGCGAGGAGCGACAGGTAAAGCCCGATGCGGAACGTATCGGGTTCGTATCGCCAAGACACCCGCGAGGCAGGGGAGGGGAGGTCAACCTGTCGGAAGACGTCCCGGTATACGCGATAGCGATAGGGTTTGCCGTCCACCCATACTTTCCAGCCCGGATACGCTGTGTCCGCCAGCACTATTGTGCCTGCTGGAACGTTGGCTATCTCTAACTGTTGGGGCGATGTTTGGCGTACCGTTAGGGGCGTCCCGGACGGATGCATCCATGCCCGTGCTGGCTGGCGAGGCAGAGTGATCACGCGCCAGTCGTCAGCGGTGTTGCCGGTAGCGACCGCCCCGACGCCCGCATCTCGTAGGGCGTGCAGAAGCTGACTGTCTTGCGGCGAACGTTTGCACCTCTGCGCCAGGTCGACGTAGTATCGGACGGCTCGCTTGACCGGCACCGGTTCGTAGCCTGATGCCTCTGATAACTGCCACATCATTCCCATGTTCGAACCAAGCATCTCCTGCCACGCTCGAAGGTAAGCCGGTGCGTTTGAGCCGTAATCCAAGTAGCTCACGTATTTGCGCCACATGGGCACCTGCTCAGGTATGAAGAGCCTGCCCCCTGTGTGGGCGATCCTCTGCGCGGACGCAGGTGGTTTAGCAAACACCGCGGGGTCACAGGTGGGATTTGCTTGGATGGCAAACGGCAAAAGTTCGAACAGAAGGAGTGCCATCCTTGCCCACCACCGAGGCAGTGTGGGGAGCCGGAGCACAAAGAGCGCAACCAGGGCGATCGCCAAGGTTCGTTTTAAGCCGGTCATGCTGGTGGCGTGGGCGGATGTGACGAGTGCAGGCGAGACGGTCTCCGGTCGGCTGGCGCGAATCACGTCATGGCGAGCGGACCACTCGATGAGGTTTACACCCTGCCACAGCCATACTGATGCCAGAACGAGCAGTATCACAGGCAACCACAGCCACTTGCGCGAGAATCGGAGGCTATCCCATCCTAGCCCGGCGGATACGCACAGGGCAAAGTCGGTGAGGATAAGCCAGCGTGCGGGGTCGTGAAAGGCTTTCATACCTGGCAGAGCGTAGTAGGCGAGGAAGTACAACCCGCCCGCCCTGCCAAGCGCAAGCCAGAAGGTCAGCAGGGCAGTCACCAGCCAAAACCGCGCTTCGCGGCGAGCCTTCCACGCGGCCACCGCGCCCATCAAGGAGACTATCCCGACGGCGGACGCCACCTCCCAATAGTTGCCCCTGCCCAGCCAGTTGCCGTTCCATGGCGTGCCGTAAAGGTCGGGAATCATCAGCAGAGGCACTTGTTCCGGGCGCAGGGCGAAGCGGTCTGCACCCCAGACGGAGAGGTTGACGCGCGGCGTTTCACGCAGTAGCTGGAGCATGGGAAGCCAGTGCACGGCAGAAAGCATCACTCCTGCGGTGATACCCCCGGCGAAGATGTACAGGATGCGCGCGTTTTTTGCCGCCGCGAGCCATCGCCACAAAATCCACCCGCCTGCGAGCAGAGATGCCATGTAGGCGACCTGCGCGTGACCCGCAAGCCACATGAGAGCGAATATCAGTGCAAGCACGATGCCTTCGGGGGGTCTTGGGTTTCGAGCTACCCGCTCAACAGCCCACATCAGCCATCCGATGAGCGCAATTGCCTGGAACATGCCCGGAAACTGCGCCCGGGGCACAAAAGCGCCGCTGAGCATCCAAGCGGTGCTTCCGAGGAGGGCAGGGTAGGGTCCTGCTCCCAGGGCACGTAGAAACAACCACATACCGACACCGCCCAGCCACAGGTGCAACACGGCGTTCCAAGACAGGTAACGTGCCGGCCCCAGCAGAGAGAGCAGAAGCGTCGAGGGATAGAACAGCCACTCCTGCGGGTTGCCAGAGTAAGGCTGACCGAAAAGCGTGTGGGGGTTCCAGAGGGGCAGGAGGTGCTGGAGCAACCAGTGCCGGGCGAAGGTGACCATCGGGAGAAAATAGAGCATGATATCGCCCCAGTAGAGCACTTGTCGAGCGAGGGTAACTTTGCAGAAAACACACGCCGCCACGAGGGCAAGCCACCCCAGCGCAGCGGCGTGTTTCCAGCGGTGTGACACCGCAAATGCTCCGACTATTTTGGACTGGCTATAGCAACCAGCAAGCTGACCACGAAGAAGCCAACGGCAATGTATCGGGTAATCATTGCCAACTGCTCGTCGCGTCCCAGCTTGCCGCGAAATTGCGAGCTGACCTGTCCACCCACCGTGCCCGACAGTCCTTCATGTCGCGTGGTCTGCATCGCGACGATGAAGATCAACGCAATGGCGAGCAGAACCTGCAAGACGATCAGAACGGTATACATTTACACTCTCCTGCGAGTATTTCGGTGCGCTGTGGAGTTACGCGCCGAGGTCAGGATACGCCGTGTGTTAAAACGTTCCTTCCGCGACACAGAAGGGGACGTCTGGCTCGCATCCGACATCGCGTCCGGTTCCTCGGGGCTCGGCGCCACGTTCACGTCGTCCGCGGGGACATCACTTTGCGACACCGTCTGGTCGAGGTAACTGCTTGGCTCGGTGTAACTGCCGCTGTAGGTGTCCGAGTAACTTCGCCGGGTGGAGGCGCTGTAGTCCGTGTCCAACGAGAACGTGTTGACGATATCGTTGGACGCGCGGCGGAACTCGCGAATCGCGTTTCCCAGCGAACGACCGATCTCGGGCAGTTTCTTCGGACCGAAGATAATCAGCCCGATGATCAGTATCATCATCACTTCGCCGAAACCGAGGCTACCGAACATGGCTACTCCCTCTTTTCCACAGCGTGTCTTCATCTGCTTTATTTTACCACAGTTTAGCAGATCAGGCTATCCCGCTACCTGTACCTGCGGGGGGCTCACGAAGTCCTGCCACCTCTGCGCGATGCGCCCTTCCGTGGCGTTGCCCCCATGAATACAGACGCGAAATCGCCAGCGCAGGCTCTCATCCTTTGGCAAGGTGTACGCGCCGTTTCCCTTTCCCTGGGTGAACGCCGAGAGCCCAAACGGGTTTGCCGTCATTAAACCATAGTCCCGCACGTGCCACCATGCCGGGTGGCGGAAGCTGGAAGGGTGCTGTAAGATGGCGATGCCGACAGGGTGTCCGTCCACCTGCCCGCTGTAGTCGCACCAGTGTGCCCGCTTGCCCCAAGTCTGCGCTTCGTTGACACCTCCTTCCGAGTTCTCGATGCGCCCGCCGCGTGGAACGTCCATCGAGGACGCCACCCTCACCGAAAGGATGCCTCCTTCCTTCGTGTCGCCAAAATGCACGTCGCCTTCGGTTGCGGTCAGAGTTACTTCTACGTCCATCAGGTGCTCCTCGTCAGGCAAGGAAAACACCCGCACCTTCAGCAGCTGTTCCAGTATCCTCTTGCCGTGCGCGTCCATCCAGTCGCTCACGGTTGCAAACCCTCCGCAGACCATGCCGCTGAAGGTGTTGAGCGTTTGTCGGTGCAGGGTGTAGCCATGCCCCGGTTGCTCGCTCCAATTATCCACGCCGTTTACATCACCGAAGGCAATCCACATGGAGCGGTGGTGAATGTGGTCGTTGGTCTCGCCGGGCACGTCGTGGCGCATGGGATAGTGACGGGTGACGCTGACGCCGCCGGGTCCTCGCACGGGGTAGAAACACGGACGAGCAGGGTTTTCCGCCTTAATGTAGGCGGTGAACAGTTTGCCGTCGGTATATATCGCGATCCTATCTGCACTTTCCTCCACGCTTATCCGATGCGGGTGCTCCCCGTCTTCGCGTTCCAGGGTGGCGGTGGCAGGTTGACCGGCGGGGATCTCCGGTAAAACACACCAGATCCCCTCCTCTGTATGCTGAGCTAGCAGGCGTAGGTTTCCCATCGTTAACCAGTACGCCCCGCCGGGTTCCCCTGTCTCTGGCAAGAGTAACGGGCAATAGTAGCGGGATGTCTTTCCGGGCTGAATGGTCAAAGTGGTTCGCATGGTTTTTCACCTCTCGGCGACGGGTTTGTATTCCGCTTATCCCTTCGCGGAGTCGAAACTGATGTCCTTCCGTCAAAGGCTTTGGAGAATCGCCGGCAGTTCGGTTAGAGAGGAGATTTGGGCGACAGGAGCGGCTTCGGCGTGGCTGTCACAAGGGTCAGGCTCTACGCGCCATTCGCGGGTGTAAATGCACGGTATCCCGGCGCGAGAAGCACCGTACACATCCGCACACCAGTCGTCCCCTACATACAAGGCTTGGTTAGATAATACCCCTAACTGGTATAGGGTAATACGAAACAAATCTGGATTCGGCTTCACTATTCCCACTTCCGCCGACACCCTGATGACAGCCATATAACGAGACAGCCCATGGCGATTCAGCACCCGGTGCACGCACGGCGTGTAAGGATAGTTGGAGAGGACTGCCAGTAGATACCGCTCCGATAGCGTACGCAGTAGCGACGGGAGATAACGAGCAGGCTTCACCACGTCGCCAAACGCCATGGCGTATCTCTGCATCAAGCCGTATACCGTTTTCGGATTGGGGGGATGCCCCGTGAGGCGGTGCCAAAGAGTCGCCATCCGTTCATAAAAGTCGTTTTCCCGGAGATGGGGCAGGTTGCGTGCGTACTGTTCGTCGCGAATGCGCACATAGTGCTGGACGAACGCCTCAAACGGCACGTGAGGGATATGCGGATGCGCCCATTCGTAGACAGCCTGCAAGATTCGCAAGAATCTTGCTCGCGCAAGGGGACCAACGTGTTCACGAAATCGAAAATGACCGCCTGTACCCGACGTCCAGAACCCGGCAACGCTCTCTCCTTACTCTTTCGGTATCAGTTCGCGCAGGTGATGGTCAGTGCGCAGGACGCCTGCAACATCCTCTACCTGTCGGTACATCCGTTTGGCGGCGTTCAGGGCGTTGATGGCACGCACGATTTGCTCTTGCTGTTTTGCCAGCAGACCGATATTTTCCAGGCACGCGCCCGCTTTCGCCCACGCCCCGCGCGCAGAAACGGTCTCGTACGCACTGGCGAGATGACGTTGTGCGGACTGCAAGTCGCCCAATCGCACCAGAGCGGTACCCAGCTCCAGGTTCGCGTCAGCCAGTGCCAGCGCAGAGTTCCACTCTCTGCGAAGGAGGTTCTTCGCCCACTGGGCGTAGGTGACCGCCATTTCGTGATCGCCTTGCAGGTTGTGGCATCGCGCCAGTTCAATATAACACAGCGCGCGGTCAAAGGAGGAACCCGGATCCTTTTCTAGTTGCCTCAGTGCGGAGCGTAGAAAGGCGATCGCCGAAGCATAATCCGCACGCGCAATGCGGTCACGCGCCATGCGCAGTCGGGCAAGCGCTTTGCGGTGTATCTGTTGCTGTGTAGCCTTCATCGTCACATGCGGTTTCGCTGTCCATCTATATTATACCGCGAAAACCTCTGTTACTTAACCGTCACCCAGCTGGATGGTCGCACGGACGGTCCCCGCGCGGTCGTGACGCGCAGTTACCTTCACCTCACCGCCGTTGGGCGCACGCACAACCCACTCTACCTTCAGGCGGTCCTCGGTCGGGTCGGACATCCAGCCCACCGGCGCGGAGGGCTTGTAAGCGCGTCCCTCCAGCTGTCCCAACTCCTCGCGCAGTTTACCCGCCTCCAGCGTGGCGCCTTCCGGCAGATCGATTTCACACACGACCCCGCGGGTCACTTTGTTCTCCAGCGCGGTTTTGGTCACATAAGTGGGAAGCCAGCCGGTATTATGCACCACCAGGCGGATACGATAAGCGTCCTCTCCTAGCGGTATTGCGCTCGCTTCGTATAGCTCCAGACGCGGCGAGAGCAAACCCTGCCATAGCACCCAATCCGCCAGAGGAGCTATCTCCTTTTCCAGAAAGGGCGACGGGGGGTTGCGGAAGGCGTAGAGAGCATCCCATCCACCGAGCTCAATTTCGCCTAACTGTGGATGAATAAACTTGTACCAATCGATGTAACCCTTGCCATCCAGTTTCTCGTCGCTCCATTTCAGCATCTTGAGGTCGTCTTCAAAGGGGTGTTCGCGATACCAGTCGATGAACTTGTAGTCGGTGATGCCTGCCTGTCTTTGCGGGCTCCAGATCTCCACCGTCCACGCGAACACCCCAAGGTGCTCGTACATCCAGTCATCAAACACGCCCGTGATAACCTCGTTGGGGTGGTAACGGAAATCGTGGTACACCGAGATGTTCGGGTAACCGCTCAGTTCAGTCCCCTTCTGCCCGATCTTCTGGTATGTCCACAAGTCTTCCGCGGGGAACTTTTCATCCGGCTTATCGCTGAACGGGCGCAGTAACAGACCGCCGTAGGTATGAAAGGTGACGGCGCCGGTGATGTTCGGGTGCGACGCGATGAACTGCGCGATAGCCCGGACTTCGGGCTCCGAGGTGGGGAAGGGTCCTGCGCCGCGCTGGTCCTTCTCCTGTCGCCAGTTGGCGGGAAAGTTGCGGTTTAGGTCGAGCCCTTCCTTTTTGCGCTGGCGCGGTATCAGCACCCCGTCGTAGTTGTCTATCACCCCCTCTGGCAACAGGCGATAGTACTGTCCGCCTGTCTCGGTGGGTTCGCGGCGCACCATCAAGCGCGGTTCATCCGGTGCGATTTTCCACGCGCCGTTGGGGTCGGGGATGCGCATGGTCAGCATCCGTCCGTCGCCATCGAGGTCCTCCTGTCGCAAGCCTTCGAGGGGGTCCTCGTCGTAAGGGTAGGGGCGGGTGCTGGAACGAATGAGTTTGGGCTTGTCTGCCAATGCCCACTCCGCACCGTCGGGGTTGACCCGCGGGCACAGATAAAAGACACGGGTATCCAGAGCGCGAGTGACATCCGCGTCGTGTCCGTACTGCGTGCAGAGTTTGTTTAACAGGTACAGCACGGCACTGGATGCGGAAACCTCTGTGGCATGGATGTTACCATCCGCCCAGAAAGCGGGTTTCTCAGTGTCTGCCCCCGTTTCAAAGCGGGTGACGGTTACCACCCAGATGTCGCGTCCCTCGTAACTTTTACCGGCACTTTCTACTCTTACCAGGTATGGGTACTCTTCGGCAAAAGCATGTAAAATCTGCGTTAGCTCCTCATATCGATAAAAGCGGTCAAATGCAACTTCCGGCATCGGTGTCCTCCTGCGCGTTAACGGGATATGTGTTTGACAGAGGCATTCTGCATCTGCGTGCGTAGTTCCTGTGCGATCAACATTCGCACGCGCCCGTACGGGAAGTAGTCGCCGGGGCAATAGGTCTGGTTCACGTCACGATGGCGGCGCACATTCTCTACCGGCATGTGATACTTCCGAATAAGTTTCACGCACAGCTGCACCAGTGCACGAATCTGCGCCTCGGTGGGCTGTCTAGGGCTTCGTTTGCCGTTCCACCTGCCGTGGCTGTCGAAATCGCCAATCAAGCAGATGCCCAGATATCGCTGGTTGTAGTAGGCAATCCCCGAATGTGCGCCCGGACAGTTTTCGGGACGACCCCGCTGGATACGTCCATCGGGCAGAATCACATAGTGATAGCCAATATGATATACTTTATTGTCACAAACTATGCTAAAGTTTCGATGGCGATGCATCTCGTCTATCTTCTTTGCGTCCACGATACGTCCCTTAAGGCGTGTTGGCGTGGCTGAGTGGTGAATCAGGATGCCCTCCGGTACCGGCGGACGGATGGGTACCATACGCGCGATAGGCTCGGGCAGGGGATAGCCGGCATGCAAGAGATACCATGCCACCACATATCCGAACAGCACGAACAACGCAATGATGGTAACGTCGCGAATGATACGCATTCTCTTTGAACTCCTGGCGAATCTGTGGGTTTTGATTGTATCCTGCGGGGAGGTAAAAAGTCAAGCAGGCAGGGAACCGTCGTACCAGCGCGAAGAGATAGAATCGCTAACATACGGTGGAGAGGTAACCAAAGATGCACATAGACCTCAACGGAGAATGGCAGCTCAGTTACCGCCCGCAGACCGCTCGGTGGGCTGTGCTGGAGCAGGTGGATTTCACCCAAATGCCCACTGTGCCCGCCGAGGTGCCGGGCAACGTGGAGTTAGACCTCATGCGGGCTGGCGTTCTCCCCGACCTTGCTGTGGGGAATAACATCTACCTTCTTCGCGAGCTGGAATGCTACGAGTGGTGGTATCGGAAACAGTTCACCGCGCCCGCTGTGCCAGAGGGTTATCGGGCGGAGTTGGTGTTCGATGGGCTAGATTGCGTGGCGAACATCTGGTTGAACGGCGTGCTGATAGGAGAGGGCACCAACGCGCTCGTCCCCCTGCGGTTCGACGTGACGGGCATTCTGAGTGAGGGTGAGAATAACCTGGTGGTGCGGATTCGTTCCGCCGTGCTGGAGGGACGCCAGCATGTGCCAACACCTCTGGAGAGTGCCCAGCCGTGTGGCTTTGAATCGCTGACGATTCGCAAGCCTCCACACTGTTACGGCTGGGACATCATGCCCCGTGCGGTAAGTGCGGGCATCTGGCGCGGTGTCATGTTACGCTTCCTGCCTCCAACGCGCTGGCGTTCGGTCTACTGGGCAACGACAGCTGTGCATCCTGCGCGCCGCTCCGCTGTGCTGTTCGTGGACTGGGACTTCACCACCAATGTGCACGCCATCGATGACTGGCAGGTACGCCTGCGCCTGAGCCGAAATGACGCAACAGTGCACGAGAGCCTTCATCCTGTGTTCCACACGCATGGGCGAGCACGCTTGCACCTGCAGGGGGTGGACCTGTGGTACCCGCGCGGCTACGGGGAGCCGGTGCTGTACGAGGCGTCAGCAGACCTGCTGGATGGGCGGGGCGAAGTGCTGGACACGTATCGCTGTGCGATCGGTATCCGCACCGTCGAACGACATCGTATCGACATCACCACACCTGAGGAGCCTGGTGAGTTTGTGTTTGTGGTAAACGGGGTGAAGATTTTCGCAAAGGGCACAAACTGGGTTCCTCTGGACGCCTTTCACAGCCGCGACCTTCAGCACCTACACCCCACGCTGGACATGCTGGCCGATCTGAACTGCAACATGGTGCGCTGTTGGGGCGGAAATGTTTATGAATCTGATGACTTCTTTAACATATGCGACCAACAGGGTGTGATGGTGTGGCAGGATTTTGCTCTCGCCTGTGGTGTGTATCCTGATAGCATCATTCCCGCGATGCGCAAGGAGGCGGAGGAGGTGGTGCGTCGGTTGCGTAACCATCCCAGTCTGGTGCTGTGGTGCGGCAACAACGAGATCGACCACACCTATCTGTGGTCTGGCCTGGGAGTAGACCCCAATACCGACCGTATCAGTCGAGAGGTGCTGGCGGAGGTAGTGCGACAGTACGACCCCTTCCGTCCCTACCTGCCCAGCTCACCGTATGTCAGCCCCGAGGTCATGCGACGCGGCGGGGACACCAACCTGTCACCGGAGCAGCATCTATGGGGACCCCGCGACGATTTCAAGGGATCGTTCTACACCCGCTCGCTGGCGCACTTCGTCAGTGAGATCGGCTATCATGGCTGTCCGGATCGCCGCTCACTGGAGCAGTTTCTAGAGCCCGATTACCTCTGGCACTGGCGCGATAACGAGCAGTGGCTGACGCACGCCACGCGCCCCCTGCCAAAAATGACCGATTACAACTATCGCATCCCGCTGATGGCTCAGCAGATAGCGGTGCTGTTTGAAGCGGTGCCGGAGAACCTGGATGACTTTATCCTTGCCTCCCAGATCAGTCAGGCGGAAGCCCTGAAGTTTTTCATCGAACGCTGGCGACAGCGCAAGTGGCGCACCACCGGCATTCTGTGGTGGAACCTGCGCGACGGCTGGCCGATTATCTCCGACGCTATCGTGGACTATTACTACCGCAAGAAACTCGCCTACGTGTACGTGAAGCGCGTACAGAGCGATGTCTGTGCGATGTTGAGCGAACCGGAAAACGGCACGCACACCCTGATCGTGGTCAACGATACGCTTCACCCCGCGGAAGGTGAGGTAGAGGTTACCGACGCCGACGCTGGCGCCCGACTGTTGTACGCTACGTTCCACGTAGAAGCCAACGACAGGATACTGGCGGGTTCCATCCCAAGCACGCGGAAGCCCAGTATGTGGCTCATCCGCTGGCGTGGTGCAAATGGGCGCACGTTCCTCAATCACTATCTGGCGGGTGAGCGCCCGTTCCGTCTAGAGCAGTACCGACAATGGCTTCGGCACCTTGACATCCCGTCGGACATCGGCTCCGTGCGTCTTTCTGATACATGATACTGGTAGGGGGTATTATAAAACATGACACAGCAACAGATGGACGATACACCTGCACAGGTGATTGACCGGCTGAAGCGCATCGAGGGGCAGGTGCGCGGGCTACAGAAGATGGTTAAACAGGGACGGGCGCCTGCCGAGGTGATGTACCAGATAGCGGCGGTGAAGTCTGCACTGGAGCAAGCCACCCTTCAGTACCTCTGGTGGGAGGCACGTCAACGCGGCACACCCGAAGAGGTTGCTCGCGAGGTGCAAGTTGCCCTGCAGCTTATCGCCAAAATCCTGTAGTGGGCGAATCGCTTTGGCGATAGGCGGTATCTAACGTTTCAGAAGAACAGACGGAGGAGGCAGAATGACCGAAATCAGAACGCGTTGGATTGACGGCATGCAGTTTTTAAGCATCTCTTCCGGCGGGCATCCGCTGGTCATGGACGTCTCGCCAGACGGTGGCGGGCGCGGTGAAGGAATTGGACCGATGGAGCTGATGCTACACGCTTTGGCGGGATGCACCGGGATAGACGTGGTCAGTATCCTGCAAAAGAAGAGACAGCCCCTGAAAGGGCTTGAGATACGGGTAAAAGGCGAAAGGCGTCAGGAGTATCCGCGCGTATACAGCCGGATTGAGATAGAGTACATCTTCAAGGGCAAGTGCCTGGACCCTAAGGCGGTAGAGCAGGCGATCAAACTGTCGGAAGACAAGTACTGTAGCGTGAAAGCGACCTTGGCATCCTTCGCCCAGATACACAGCAGTTACCGCATCGTCGACGAGGAGGAATAAGATGGCGATCGAGCAAACCCCTGTTGGCATCAGGATCAAAGTGCCACTTTCCTACGCGGAGGCGGTAGAAAAGACCACTACCGCCCTCAAAAGTGAAGGCTTCGGCGTGCTTACTACTATCGACGTAAAGCAGACGCTCAAGGAAAAGCTGGGGATAGAGAGTTATCCCTACCTCATTCTGGGCGCATGTAACCCACCGCTGGCGCATCGTGCGTTGACCGCCGAACCGGAAGTTGGGTTACTGCTTCCCTGTAACGTCATCGTGTACGAGGATGAGGGCGGCTGTGTGGTCGCGGCGATGGACCCGACGTCCGCTATGAAGCTCGTACCGAATCCGGAACTCGAGTCGGTGGCTAAAGAGGTGCGGGCGAAGCTGGAGCGCGTGCTTCAACAGGTCGAAGGTTAAACACCTGCGCAAAGGTTGACGTCACAGCGGGTATCACTCCCTGCGGGGTTACGTCACGACCGAGCAGGCGGTGGAGGGAGGTAACCCCTTTGTCGTGAATGCCGCAGGGCACTATCAGCTCAAAGTGGCTCAGCTCCGGGCAGACGTTCAACGCGAAACCGTGCATGGTGATCCAGTGGCTAACCTTGATACCGATCGCTGCTATCTTTTCCTCGCCGACCCATACCCCCGTCAACCCTTCTTTACGATGCGCCGCGACCCCGAAGCGCAACAGCGCACCGATGAGCGCCTCTTCCAGTCGGCGCAGGTAGAGGTGTACATCCCTGCCGTGCGCCCGCAGGTCAAGAATCGGATACCCTACCAGTTGACCGGGCCCGTGGTAGGTGATGTCACCGCCTCTGTCGGTTTCTACCAACTGGATGCCGAGCAACTGCAGGTGTTCTGGCGCAACGAGCAGATGTTCCCTGTGCGATGCACGTCCCAACGTGATGACCGGCGGCACGTGCTCCAGCAGTAGCAGTGTGTCGGGGATGCGCCCCTCGCGCCGGTGCTGGGCAAGGCGATTCTGCACCTCCCATGCCGAGATGTAGTCTATCCTACCGAGCCACTGAACCTGTAATACGGGCATCTGTTCGCTCACCATCCGCATTGTACCCGCTATCAGAGCAGAACAGTTCGGTCTGATGAATCAGCGGGATTGCCATGCGACACCCCCTATCCCTTGATGCCTGTGAGGGTGATGCCCCCGATGAACAGCCTCTGCGTGAAGAAGAAGACCACCATCAGTGGCAAAGTGACGACGGTCGCTGCTGCCATTAACAGGTTCCACTCGGAGCTGTGTCGCCCGACGAAGGTCTGCAGTCCCACTGCGAGGGTGTAGGTGTTCTCGTCGGTTAGGTACACCAGCGGGTTGATGAAGTCCGTCCACGCCCCGATGAAGGCGAACAGTGCCACCGTTGCCAGCGCGGGCACAGACAGGGGCACGATGATTTGCCAGAAGATACGCCATTCGGAACAGCCGTCGATGCGCGCCGCATCCGAAAGCTCCTGGGGAATGGTGAGGAAGAACTGCCTCAGCAGAAAGATGGCGAACGCACTGCCGAAGAAGGGCGGCACTACCAACGGCAGATATGTGCCCGTCCAGCCGATGGTGCGAAACATCACGAACACCGGTAACATAGTAACCTGAGCTGGGAGCATGATGGTGGCGAGCATGATTAGGAACATCACATCCCGTCCCTTCCAACGTAGGCGAGCAAAACCGTAAGCGGGCAGAGCAGAGGAGATGACCGTGCCTACCACCACCAGTGCACACACGAGTAGCGTGTTGCGCAGATACAGCAGGAACGGAAACGACTGGAGCGCCTCTGTGTAGTTCTGCCAGCGAATGGGGTTGGGTATCCACTCGATATGCTCGGTGAAGATACGGTCCTCGGTCTTCAGCGAAGTGGAGACCATTAGCGCAAACGGTGCAAGGAAGGAGATGCTCAGCGCAATCAAGACCACATACACCGCCGCGGTGGCGATTCGCTTGCGCCAGACTTTGGACTGTTTCCAGTGCGCCAGCCTTTTCTGTCCCTGAGCCGACATCAGCCTCGTTCCCCCTCGTAATAGACCCACCGTACCGACGTGCGAAACACGATCAGCGTGGCGATGAGCGTCAGGATGAACAGTATCCACGCCATCGCGCAGGCGCGCCCCATGCGGAAGTCCCGAAAGGCGTTATAGAAGAGATAGAGGGCGTAGAACAGCGTGGAGTTTTGCGGACCGCCCTGCGTCATGATGAAGGTCTGTGTGAAGTACTGGAACGCCCAGATAACGCCTATAATGAGGTTGTAGAAGATAACCGGCGAAATCATCGGCAAGGTTACGTGAAGCGTTTTGTGCCATGAGCCTGCGCCGTCGATCTCTGCGGCCTCGTAAAGATGGGCGGGGACGTTCTGCAGGCTTGCGAGATAGATGACCACACTACCGCCCACTGCCCAAAGGTCCATCATAATAAAGGCGGGTTTGGACCACTTCGGGTCGGCAAGCCAGGCGGGAGGCTGTAAGCCGAAAGGCGCCAGAACGGGCGTCAGGACCGCGTTGAGCAGTCCGTACTGGGGGTTCAGCACCCACAGCCACAACACCGCTACCGCTACCACCGGCATGATGGACGGCAGGTAGTATATGGTTCGAAAGATACCGATGCCAGGTATCTTGTGGTTTAGCAGTAGCGCCATTGTCAGCCCGATGACCAGCGCCAGGGGCAGCTCGATGAGCATGAAGAAGGTATTCCACAGGGAGGGCAGGAAGTAGTCGCGGTCCGTGAGCAGGGCGATGTAGTTCGCCAGCCCCACCCATCGTGGCGGGGTGAGTACCCGATAGTCGCAGAAGCTGTAGTAGAGCGACGCCAGGATCGGATACAGTGTGAACAGCAGAAAGCCCGCCAGCCATGGAGAGATGAACAGCCAGCCCTGCAGATTAGGCTGTCGTTCACGCATGGGCACTACCTCCTCCAGAACAGCATCTCGCGGTACACTCGCTTTTGTACATCATCCAGAGCCTGCGCCGGCGTCTTGGTTCCATAGCGCACGAAGTCTACTGCACTGTATATCTCATACTGATACAGCCCGGTAATCGGCGTGGGCGGGAAGTGTCGGGCGTTGGGGCTGTTTGCTACGTCCATAAACACCGCGAAGGCGCGCTTCCACGGTTCCCCCTCACGCAGACTGCGCTCCTTGCGTGCCTCCAGGATGTTCGGGACGCCGTGCATCGTGCTTGCGAACAACACCTGCGCTTCGACGGTTTGCGTCCACCGCAAAAACTCCCATGCCTCTTTAGGGTGTTTGCAGTTGACCGGAATACAGAAGATGTTGCCGCCCAGCCAGGTGGGGTTTTTCATCTCGGGATACTGGTCAGGGTAGGGGATGGGGGCGGCACCGTAGCGCACCTTGGGTCCGTAGCGCTGGAACCAGTAAGGGTTCCACTGCCCGTTAATCATCATCGCCACCTTGCCCACGAGGAACGGGTTGTTGATGCCCATCTCTTGCCCGAAACCTGCTTGGAAAGCGTTCACCTCTTCCGCGCCGCCTTGCACCTCGATGAGCTTCTTGTACCACTCCAGCGCCTCAACGTTGCGGGGATGGTCAGCGGTAGGCATACCGGTTTTGGGGTCGATGAATTGCCCCCCGAAGGCGGAGATGATGATCAGGGGGTCGGGAGGCATCATGCCGATACGCACGATGCGCCCGTTCTCGTCGCGCTTGGTTAACCTGCGGGCGTACTCCAGCAGTTCCGATAGCGTCTTCGGAGGGCGCTCCGGGTCCAGCCCAGCATCCTTGAAAGCATCTTTATTCCACAACAGAGCGAAGCAGTCCATCAGGTAAATCATCGCGTAGAGCTTGCCGTTGTAGCGGCACTGTGACAAAGAGCCCGGCGCATAGTCCGACTCTTTCAGCCCCGACTGTTTGAAGTATTCATCCAGCGCAAGCAGTGCGCCGTTACCCGCCAGCGAACCCAGATAGCCCGGATCGCGCAGAGTGAATATCTCCGGTGGGTCGTTGGCGACGATAGCACGGATAATCTTGGTGTCCTCCACTGCTGCCAGGTTGTGCACCTGGATATGCAGGTGCGTGCGGTTGAACTCGTCTACCACCACCTGGAAGGCTTCCGCTTCGTCACCTCCCCACATCGTCCATGCTCGTAGGTGCACCACCCCTGGCTCATCCTGTCTGCGCTGACACGCTGGCAGAAGCAGTAGCAAAAGCCCGATGCCAACCAGTGCCAGTGATTTACTGATACGCATAATCGGGATGTGTCCACTCCAACGCAATGAAATACTTTGCTTCCTAAGAAACCTCTACGGGGAGGAGGGGTTGCCTGCGCCCGGCGCGCGCCTGCCAGCCCTTCTGCCGGTACTCACCACCTCGCCGTTTTTCAGAACGATGAGCGTCAGCGGTTCGTTCATCATCCGGTGATGGTCGCACTGCAGAAGCGGTGCGGTCTCCGGGCTGTCCTTCATCGGCTTGAAGTAGCGATAGCTCACCGGCTTGTCGGAGATGTCCGCCGGGCACTTCAGCTTCCCCGCTTCCGCCAGGTAGCGCGGCACAAGCTCGCTGAGCTGGCGCGGGTACTGTCCGTTGTTGCGCTGGCGGTATCGCTCGACCGCTCGATAGACATCCTGCATGTTCTGCTGGCATTGTACCATTGCCGTTCCAGCCGACATCACTTGCTTGAACTCGGGGCGACGGGTGACATAGATGAACAGCGCCGCCAATCCTGCTATCACGAGAGCTACCGCTCCCACACAGGACAACAACCCGATTGTCCAGCAGCTCCAGCCACTGCGCCGGGTAGGTATCTCCGGTGGTACCATGGCTATCCCTCGCTATCCGATGGGCGTCCAGTTGATGCCTGCGTGCACCTTCATCGTGAACTCCGCCAGCAAACGCACCGTGTTCTCCAGATCGCCCAGATGCAATATCTCGCAGGGGGTATGCATGTAACGTATCGGCACCGATACCAGCCCTGTGGCAACCCCGGAGCGCGACAGCTGAATCGCATCGTTATCCGTGCCGGTGCCGCCCCCCGCTACTTCTATCTGATAGGGAATCTCCTTTTCCACTGCCGTGTCTACCAGCATCTCGAAAACCAACGGGTTGATATGCGAGCCCCGACAGATAACCGGTCCCTTGGAGATCGCGTGGTCCCCGTGCTTCTTTTTGTCCACGCCAGGATGGTCCGTGCTGTGCCCGACATCTACCGTTATCGCTACCTGCGGCCCGATCTCGTAGGCGATGGTTCGCGCCCCTCGCAGACCGACTTCCTCTTGCACTGTCGATACTGCATACACCGCCGCCTTGAGTTCGGAGCGTCGCTCGCTCAACAGGCGCAGGGCTTCCGCCACCACCCAGCATCCCATCTTGTTGTCGAACCCGCGCGCGGTGACGAAATCGCCCCTCAGCGGCTGGAGGTCGTAGACGTAAGTTACCGGGTCGCCTAAGCGCACCTGTTCCTCCGCCTCTTTCTTGCTGGTGGTGCCGATGTCAATCCACAGGTCGCTCAGTTCGGGCTTTTTGCGCCGCTCCTCTTCGCTGAGCATGTGGATCGCCTTGCGCCCGATAACGCCCAGCACCGGTCCGTGTTTGGTATGAATGTACACCCGGTGTCCCGCGGGAACGATGGAATCGTGTCCCCCAACAGGTCTGAAATAGAGAAACCCCTCGTCGGTGATATAGTGCACCACGAAGCCGATCTCGTCTACATGTCCCGACAACATCACGCGAGGGTAGCCCTCGGGGTTGATGACGGCAAAGGTGTTGCCAAGCACATCGGTATGCACCTCGTCGGCAAACTGCCCTGTATACTCCCGGAATACCGCTTGCGCTCTGTATTCATAACCCGACGGGCTTGGCGTGTTGACGATTTGCTTCAGGAACTCGTAAGACCGCTCTTCCATCATACTACTGCCCCCTGCAATAGATACCCCTTTGTTCCATGCACACCGCCATTTTTCCTGCAATCCCTGTTGACTTCTACCTCGCCTTTCTGTATGATTAGGGATGAGCGAAGATGTCAAACCGAGCCCAGGATTGGTACAGGCAAGCACTACACGACTTAGAGATGGCGCAGTCATGCCCGTGCGATTGTTGAGTTCGTCCGTGATGAAATGGCCCGATGCGCAGACAGTGCACCGAGCGATGGAGCAGTGGGCGAAAGAGACCGCTGAAGCCTCTCCAGAGGTTGTAGCGATCGGTTATTTTGGCTCGTACGCAAGGGGTGACTGGGGAGTAGGCAGTGACGTAGATATCGTGATAGTGGTGCGTTCTTCCCAGGAACCTCCTCTGCGTCGCCCACTACAGTTCAACACTTTGTCCTTGCCCGTTCCCGCCGACGTGATGGTGTACACGCTGGACGAATGGCAAAAGATAGACCCTTCCAGCCGTTTCGGAAAGGTGTTACAGAACGAGGTGAAAATGGGTTTTTCAGCGCACTGAATGAGCCTAGCTCCGCTGGTGCAGCGCCTCGCGCACCTTCTGCCAGCGCACCTCCATCTCCTCATTGTAAACATACGGTTCCCAGCCCAGTGAAAGGTAAGTGGCGATTGCCGGCAGTCGCCAGTCGTCGGTGAGCAGATAGATGCGCTGATAGCCCCGCTGAACCAGCAAGCGCGTTACGGCTGAGACCACCACCTTGCCCAGCCCCTTTCCCTGGTGTGCCGGGTCCGCCGCCACCCAGTCCAGCACTCCTGCGTTCGGATGCTGTTCGTTAGGAGAGTGGTTCGCCATCGCGGTCGCAACGGGATCCCCCGTCGCGATATGTTCCACCACGAAGAAACCACCCGGCAAGGCGTTGCGCATGAATCGCTGGACATCGGCAACCGTCCAGTTCTCGGCGAAGTTCACCTTGCGCACCAGCGACAAGTATTTTTCCTCCTCGCCGGGTCGGATCTGGCGCAGGCGATAGCCTTCGGGTATCGGCGGCTCAGGAGGGAGACCTCGACTCGGCACCGGATAGACCATTTGCAGCTGGGGTTTCGGTTCCGCTTCCGTGCCCCACACGCGCGAGTCGGGAACGTTCACCCAGCGTCCACCCTGCGCGATGGAGACCTGGCTCATTAAGCCGGGCAGGGTCATATCTAGCGCATAATGCACGTCCACTCGGGGCGAGCGCTCGCCCCGCACAGCGGATATAAAATCTGCCAACACGAAGTAGTCGCCACCGCCGTGCCCTGTTCGTCGAGCCTGCTCATCCCGTGTCCAGCATCTGCTCATAGTCCGTGTAAAATCTCTTTGCGCCTAATTGCTCTGCCGCTCGCTGGGCGCGTGCGGGGTCTACATCGCAGACCGCCTCCACCTGCACGCCGGGGATAGCCTCACACGCGGATTTGAAGCTTGCACCGCGCCCACCCGCACCGACAATACCCAACCGCACCGTCTGAACTGCCATCGCTTGCCTCCTGATACGAGTTGCAACCGCAGAAGCGATTCCCCTCTCCAGAGGCCACATCCTGCTGAGCGTACTGCAAGGGGATGGAAGTCTGGTATAATGAACTCACTATGGAACCAATGCGTATCGGCTTCTTTGAGGTAGAACCCTGGCAGGCAGAGTACCTGCAACAGAGGCTCCAGAAGCTGGGCATTGCCTCTCAGCTGGAAGCGGATTTTTTGCCGAACCCGCTCGACCCTGAGGGGTGCGAACGGTGTGCCGATTATGAGGGGATCGCCGTGTTCATCGGCACGAAGATCAGCCCGGCTACTCTGGAGGCTTTGCCACGCCTGCGACTGATCCTTACCATGTCCACAGGCTTTGACCACATTGACCTAGATGCTTGCCGCCAGCGAGGTATCACCGTGTGCAATGTGCCGCACTATGGCGAGAACACGGTCGCGGAACACACTTTCGCGCTCATTCTGTCCCTGTCGCGTAAACTGCACGCGGCGTATTTTCAGGGCCTGCGCGGCGAGTATCAGATGCGTGCCCTACGTGGTTTCGATCTGTACGGCAAAACGCTCGGTGTCATCGGAGCGGGAAACATTGGGCTACATGTGATTCGAATCGCACGGGGCTTTGGGATGCGCGTGCTGGCATACGATGCGCGCCCGCAACGCCTGCTCGCCGATGTGCTTGGCTTCACGTATACCGACTTGGATACCCTGCTTGCCGAGTCGGACATTGTTACCCTGCATGTGCCTGCGACGCCTGCGACTCATCACCTAATCAACCGCGACACGTTGAGCAAGATGAAGCGCGGCGCCCTGTTGATCAACACGGCACGCGGGGCGGTTGTGGACACGGAGGCGTTGCTGTGGGCGCTGGAGGAGGGTATTCTGGCAGGAGCGGGATTGGACGTTATCGAGGGCGAGGAGTACATCACTGAGGAAAGCGCGCTGTTGAGAAAGCCACTGGCGGAGCAAACGCTAAGACAGCTGGTTCAGGCGCACCTGTTATTGAAGCGCGAGAACGTGGTGTTTACCCCCCATATCGCTTTCAACAGCCAAGAAGCGGTAGAGCGCATTCTGGACACCACGCTTGAAAACCTGCAGGCGTTCCTGCGCGGTGCTCCGCTCAACGTCGTCTCCTGACGCTCATGGCCAGGGAAACGCTGGCGCGAGAAGCCCCGTCGTGCTGGCAAGCAGTGCCCACAACGCCGCACACGTGAACTCGCCAAGGATCATTCCCAAGAAGAAGGGCATAGCGCGCAGATATAGATTGTAGCCTCCGTAGCGCTGGATGAGCGACTTGACTATCCACGTCACCAGCACCGGGAACCAGATGACGTACATCGTCCATGAGGGGCACAGCGCGTAGCCCAGTGGGTGCAGAGGAAAGCCCACGAAGGTGTTGCGCAGATAATACAGCAGGCCGGTCACCGCAATGCCCACACTGAACCACAGCGGCGACGGCGGCGTGAGCTTATCCGCGCCAGCGAGCGCGTTGGAAGCGTCGGTGAACGCCCACGACACGTTGGCATTGGGATAGCCGTAGAGGTTCACACCGCCGCGTCCGTAGTGTAGCCACAATTCGGTTGCGGCTGCGGAGATAAAGCCCACAACGATAGCCACACCGAAGATGAGAGGGAGCAAGGCACGGCGCAGTCCGTGGCGTGGAGCCATCTGCTGGCTGTCCAGAAAGAGCGATAGAAGCATGCCCCGTAGGTCGCGGAAGAAGATGGCGTCCAGGAAAGCGATATGCGTCCAGTTGAGGTTCCCCCACAACTGCTTCACGCTGAAGATGCCTACGATATCGCTGGGCTTGAAAGAGGTCTCGGTCATCAGAAAGCCCGCTTCCACCACACTGCGCGCCATAACAGTGCAGGTCACGAAGATGAAAATCGCCCACAGCGCCACCGCCAGCCACAGGCTGATGCCTGCCCACAAGCACCATAACAGAATACCCGCAAAACCGACCAGCAGTCCCCACACCGCCCACCGACTGCTTAACGCCTCGCCTCTGCTGGGCATCTGCTCTCGCCCGAAAGCACTTTGCACCACCTGTTTGTAGTATCCCCAACCGCTGCGCACGAACACGAGCGCGATCACCACATACGCACCCGCCACCTGATAGCCGATGTAGTGGCGCGTGGGGTAAGAGGGCATGTTCTGTAGTTCGATGCCGTACGAGCCCGCCACAACGTCCGCCAGTCGTGTCAGCGCAAAGAAGAACCACAGGCTGAACAGAAGGTCATTGGGCAGGAAGTAGGCGAAGCCCATCGCCGCGAATGAGATGAAGATGCTCGTGCTAAACATCTGGTTCCACGGCGGCGTGGGGAACAGGTTCTGCACGTTCCAGAAGAGCAGGGGGATTTCGGGAAAAGAGGGCACCGCGAGGTGGATGCCGTTGATCAAAAAGGGCACGAAGGCGAGGGTAAAGCCCATCCACGTCAGCGGCGAGCGCAAAAACTGCCTCGCCAGGCTCTCGTCTAACAGGCGGGTGGGCAACATGGTGTGGGGAAAGGTCAGCCGCTCGTGGTCCGCCCATTGCCGACGCAAGATTGAGCCGATGCAAAACAGACACCATGCCAGCAGAAGATAGAGCAGAAACCACGCCGCAAGCGGACGTATCCACTTTTGCCAGGGCAGATTGCCCGAGCGCAGACCTTCGTAGAACTCTACCGCCACCGGCTGTTTCAACTTACCCTTCGGGTCAAACGCCACCAGCGCAGGCTTCACGTAAGGAATAAATCGCTGGGCATATTGGTTCACGGCGTCCGCATAGTAGTTTAGATAGACAGGCGCAGGCATCAGCTTTTCGGTGAAGCCGCGCGTGCTCACGAACACAGAAGCAAACAGCATCAGGTAGAGGATGAGCAGGTCGGCAGGAGACATCCAGCGCAGTTTGCCCAAAGCCTTGAACAGCCGCACGACGCCGTACACCAGCAGGAACGAACCTACCGCACCGGGCGCAAACTGTAGGACGCCTAATTGCATGTCTTTCACGACCATGTCCGAGTAGGTCGTCACGTAAGCCACAAGCGCAGAGAGCACCGCGCCCAGAAAGAGTGTGCGGATGTGGATGTGTTGTGACTGCGGCGTCGGCGCCATACAGCCTCCTTCCGAAATATCGTTGACCATATTTCGCGCTGAAGGGCAGGATGTCCTGCTTTGATGTCGGGTGCCACACAACAGGACAGAACGCCCTTTCGCTGTCCCACCGAGCCCAAGCTGATGTCATGCGGAGCACCGGCGAAGCATCTCGTTTTTTGTTGTCATGCTGAACGAAGTGAAGCATCTCAGAGATTCTTCGCTTCGCTCAGAATGACAATAGAAGTGCTCAGAATAACAACAAGAAGAATCGTGCAGAATGACGAGAAGGGGCTGCGAGAGTGATGCAAAGAGGTCATGCTGAACGAAGCCCCGTCAGGGTAAGTGCTGGAAAGAAAAGGCTCATCCCCCACAGCCGGGAAGATGAGCCTTTTGAGGAGACTACTTGCCTCGCGCCGGTGCGGAGGCTTCTATCTCATACCAGAAGGTCTGCTCGCTGCCGATGGTGAACCTACCGTTCGTCACGGGCAGGGTCTTGCCGGTGCGCCTGCCGTGATGGTCAAGAATGTGCACCCTCGAGGCTCTGATGCCCTTGAGCGTCACCGTCGCTTGCACCGGTTCCAACAGGATGGGCGGTTTGCCTTCGTCCAGCAGGGACGTGCGCGACGGGTTGTACACCTGTCCGCTGTTTTCGGCACGAGCCACCGCCGTGAGCAGGATGCGTCGAGACCGGTTGAGTGGCTGGTCGTCCAGGCTGGTTAGCACCACCTGGCAGAAGGGCGTTTGCGCCTCGATGCGCGCGTTCTGGCACTCCGCCGGTTTGCCGCCGATGAACCCGACCGCTCCCTGCGTTCGAGGGGCATTGACGGTGAATACCCCCTCACGCCGCCACTGGAACAGATGGTGCTGGCTGGTAAAGTTGTCGCTGGGCACCTCGGGCACTGGAGCCGGAGGGGCGTCTTTTTGGCACGCCACACGCTGTACCAGCATTAATCCGCCGGGAACGGTGTCGCCCATGGGACGCAATAGCCAATCGTCGGCATCTTTGAAGGAGTAGATGTAGGTACTGGGTGTCGGTGCAACGTCGTTACGCAGGAAGACCAGAGCGGCAGGAACTCGCGCTGCCATCACGTGTGGTTTGTTGCCCACGTTGAAACTGCCCTCCATGCGCGGCGCCCAGTCCCCGCCCGAGTAGTCAAACTGCAGTAAGCCATCCCAGTCCTGCATGGAACCGTACGCCGCCATCAGGACGGGCGCCTCAGCGATCCACTCGTTCATCCAACAGTTGTTCCACTCGGTGACGATAAAGGGAAGCCCCTCTATCTGCTGGCGTCCCATCCAGGTGATGGTGGAGCCTGCCGGCTGTTTGACCATCGGGCTGTTGTTGAAGCGGGGAGACGGGTGGTCCCACTGCGGGTGGTCCCAGTAGGCATGGCGGTCGATATAGTCTAGCTGGGCGTTAGAGAGTACATCACCAATCCAGTTTTCCCAATGGTTACTGCCTGCGATGGGCACTTTCACCCCGATGGAACGCAGGTAATCGTAAATCTCCTTGAACGTGGAGGTCTGTAACTCATAGAGAAAACGCCCCACGGTGGCGTTGCGTGCGCGAAGCAGGTCCGCCACACTTCCCGCCGGGCGAGCGACGCCGCGCCGACTGCACCACTGCGTGAACAGGTCGTTGATCTCCTGGATGTAGGATGGCGGCAGTGCGCTGTAGCCCCCTAACCAGAATAGGGTGCTCTCGTTGATGATCTCCATCATCGCGATGGTCGGCTCATCCACATAGCGCGTCCTGGTGTAGGGGTTGTAATGAGTTAGCAGGTCGTGGGCGTATTTTTTCTGCAGTTCGATGAGTCGACGGTTGTAGTGTGCGGCGATTTTGGCGCCGTTTTCCAGCGTCTGCCAGTCGCGCACGCCGTCATCCCGCTGGAACTTGCGATGCATCAGCAGGTCCATGTAGATGTAGATGCCGTGCTTCTTGCACTGGTAGATGAAGTAGTCTAGCCCGTCCAGCATCTCTGGAGAGAGGTTGAGCGTGCTGGTCGGATGGTTGCCGAAGATGTTTGGCTGTGCCCAGCTAGCGTCCATATGATGCAGTCGCACCATGTTACAGCCGAACTTGGCAAGACGCGCGGCGGTACGCTCAGCGGTGGTTTTGTCCATAAACACGTTGCCTGCGACGATGTTCACCCCCCAAAACCGCACAGGGGTTCCATCTTTGAAGACAAACTTGCCGTCCTTGACGGTGACAAAGCCGTGCTTGCCTGCCGGACGGTGCAGATAGCGCGAGAGGTCTACCACGGCGGGCTTGGTGTAGTCGTCCGGCGAGGTGTCCAGCGGGTACCAACCGCGCGTGTCTGTGCTCGACTCGGTGATGGGCTGAAGAGGATTACCCTGCATATCAAACGCCTCCAGTCGCAAGTCGTCATACCACACGCTACCTGTGGCATTGTGCAGTCCAGCGATCAACGAGGCACGCACCGCTCCCTGAGGCACCTCGTAATCGCGCGTGTAGAACGTCCAGTCGGTGGTGCCGTCGATGTCGAAACCGGGAGGGTAACCGCCCACCAGCTCTCCGTTGGCGTTATAAAAGGTTACCTGCAGGCGTGCCTTTTCCCACGGATTCGCGCCCATCTTGACGTTCTGCGTGCGCATCCAGCCTGAGAGGCGTACCCGTACCGCCCCTTTCGGAATCAGCACATCTTGTCCCGCGACCACCCATCCTGGCGAATGGGCAGTAATTTGCAGGCAGGACTGTCCCTCCTTGGCGTTTGTTCGCACGATCTGCGCTTCCCCCGGTATGGACCAGCCGAGCCTATCCCGCTCGAAAATTGCCGTTCAAAAGCATATTGGGAGCAGAACCAGTGGGCAAAGCGCATACTAGCAGACCCAAAGCCGCCAGTAGTTTGCTCATTTCAGTCCTTCTTTTAAACGTTTCAGAGGTCGATTTCGGCATGGCAAGCGCGATTCCTGCTGGCGAAAAGGGGTTGACGGGCAAGATGGCTCTGGCGTACAATCAAAGTACCATGTCGCTTACCAGCCTGTCCAAGCAAGAGTCATGGCGTGCTCTGTGGGAATACCGGCAGATGCTCGCCAGATGTAGCGACGAAGAACTGCAGGACGTGTATTTTCACATCGACGTTCTGCAGTATCCGGAGCGGTATCGCGTAGTTTTGGATGAGCTGGCACGACGAGGATTGCGACCGGTCTCCGGGATCGAACCGCAGATGGCACCGCTTCACATCCCTGACCAGGTTCGCGCGCTTCCTGTCCTCAAATCGCATCCGGTGCTGGCAGGAATGGTCGCTTCCCTGCTGTTGACGCTGTACACAGCGGGTGTGACGTTTCTCTTCTGCCTGCCGATTTACCTGCTGGCTCTGCCTCTCAAAGTTTTAAACCAGCAGAGCGCATTCTTCTACCTGCTTTTCTTTCCGTTTGCACCCCTCTCCGCTGCAGGGTTCGGTAGACGGGCAGGGGGCACCGGCTGGTACACGGTGAGCGTGCTGATAGGAGTCGGGGTTGGCGTCCTGTTGTTTGTAGGCACGGGCGCGCTTCATGCGGTGGTGCAGGCACTGTTCCACTCAGGGGGTGGAGGCGGTTTCTCCCTGCCTGTGGCGTACTGACCTGCTTGATTTTTGACCTGCACTCCCGTATAATTGCGGGAGGGAGGGCGCACGGATATCGGGCTTTTTTGTGTTGTCGTCTATCTCTGAGAACGAGGGGTATCCCTTGATGCCTGCTAGCACTACTATAGAGCTCAGGTTATCGCACGACGAGATCAAAATAGAACCCGGCGGCACCGCTCAACTGCAAGTGGAGCTTGTAAACACTTCCGACCAACCCGACACCATTGGTCTGGAGGTGGAGGGGCTCGATTACGAGTGGGTGGCGATCCCGGTTCCAACCATCGCCCTCGGTGCCCATTCCCGCGGAAGCGAGAAGATATTGCTGAAAGTGCCTCGCCGCAGTGAGAGCACGGCAGGGGCTTATCCTTTCGTGGTACGGGCGCGTTCGTTGGAGACAGGGGCAACCGCCGTAGCGCCTGCAACCCTGCTCGTCGAGCCTTTCGCTGCCCTCTCGGTAGAGGTGTATCCCCGACGCGGCGTATGCACCTACTGGCGACCGGTCGCCGAGTTCGAGGTAACCGTGCACAATCTGGGCAATACGCCTTTGGATGTGCGCCTGTATGCCAACGATCCCGACGATGTTGGGGTGTACACCCTGGAACGTGAAGTGCTCACCCTGCAGGCAGGGGGCTCCGAGACGGTGCTAATGAGTGCAGAGCCGTCCCGCCGAGCGATGGTCGGGCGCAGTCAAATCGCCACCTTTACGGTTAGCGCGCGTTGTGTGGATAACGCCTATGTGGCAGTGCACACGCAGGGACAGCTTCTCACCCGACCACTAGTCTCGCCGGCGACTTTAAGCGCGCTGGGTCTGTTGCTGGTTCTGCTGGGCGCATGGGCGTTTACCCGCCCCAAACCGGTGGAGGTGATAGAGTTTGCCGTCGAACCGTCCACCATCCAGCAGGGTGGCACGGCGATACTGCGTTGGCATGTTGCCAACGCCTCGGAGATCAGCATCACGCCCGATATCGGCGTGGTCAAAGAAAACGCAGGCAGTCGGCAGGTCGTTCCCATGCAAACCACAACCTATCACCTGATGGCGCGGGGTAGGGGAGGCGTTGCGGAAAAAGAGGTCGTGCTGACGGTTCTGCCAGCCCCCGAGCCACCGCCTCCCGCGATCCTGTCGTTCAAGGCGGAACCCGCTCAGGTCACAAAGGGAGACCCGGTTATCCTCAGCTGGCAGGTGCAAAACGCCACCAAACTGTTACTCAGCCCCATTGGGGAGCTGGACCCACTGCTCACCTCGGTGCGGGATACACCTGCCGTCACCACCACCTACACCCTGGTCGCTATCAATACGGCGGGGCGAAAGGTGGAGAAGAAGGTGACCGTGAAGGTGCGTGACCCCAACGCCCTGGAGATACTAGAGTTCAAGGCGAAGCCATCGGTGATTGCGGCGGGGGAGAACGTCACCCTGCGCTGGCGTGTTCAGGCAGCTTCGCGCGTGGTGATCGATAACGGCGTTGGCGAGGTCAATCCGCAAGGCGAGGCTACCGTCTCACCCACTCAGGATACCACCTACACGCTTACCGCCACCAACGATGCGGGGCAGGTCGTGACTAAAAGCGTTCGCGTGACCGTCACCAGTACGCCACCTGTCACTACGCCGCCATCCATCAACCCGTCGCCGCCGGGGCACTAGCGCGGAGAGGCGTTCACAGAGCGCAGAAGACGCACGGGGGCACTGCTCGTAAGCCGATACCATCCATCGGACGGCAGATTCCAAACGGACTGAGCTACCTGCCAGCGATTCTTGTTCCTTTGCAGGGCCGCCTTGTCGTCCTGTGCCTGCACGCGCCACTGTCCCGCCGGAAGCCAAGTCTGGATACTGCCGCCGGAGGGGAAGATTTGAACCTCGTCCGCTTCGCGCAACGCCTCGGTGAACGCTTTCCAGAGGGCGGTGGGCTGAGGCTCTGCTAGCCGGGCGAAGGTGGCGCGAAGCAGGTCGCTACCGTAAACGTGGTCAATGTAGAGCACCAATCCGATAAGCGCGCCCATGCCCAGTACGTCCGTACGAGAGAATTCGTCTTTGGGGAAACCGTTCTTCGCCCACCGGCTACGTAGAGGCACACAGCGTTGCTGAACGAAAAGGCGGATGTCCTGCGTCGTCGCATCGCATAGGTCCTCTGGGGCAATCTGCCCACTGCTCGCCAGCAGGTCAATCCAGGTTAAGAACAGGCGTTCGCCCATATAACCGTTTGCCCACGGCTCGGGCAGGGTGTAACCGGTGATGCCGGGTATCAGGGCATGTGAGAACTCGTGCGCTACCTCGCGAAGCCATTCTATCGGCTGGTGCATACCCTGGATCGAGTAGATGTAGAGGTTATTGCGCCACTGCTCACCGCCCGCGTTGCCCTGCCGACAGAGCCAGACATTGAGCACGCGCTCGCCCTGCAGGTTCACCTGCAGGCGAAGCCTCTGCCACGCGATCTGCTGGAGGCGCAGGAGCAGGCGACAGACCTTCTGCGCCCGCGGTAGGTCCTCTATCTCCTGGGCATAAACCCGAAAACGCAGTTCAGGCTGGATCTGGTATTCGTTGCGGAAGTAGCCATAGCAGGCGATGCTGAACTGCCAGCCGTACTTGGGGTCGGTGCGAGCGACGGCTTGCTGATGAAGGCGTGGGGTGAGCAGAACCCCCTCCGTGCGAAACCCCGCGGTGGATAGCACCTGAACTTCGAAAGCCGAGTGCTTGAGCGGTAGAGTAATCCTTGCAGGGGGAGCAGGGTTTTCCGTGTCCGTATCTGCTCTGCCCCCTGCGACCGCCACTAGCCCGATTACAAGGACGATAACCACTCCTCGGTAGCGGCGAAAGCGTTGTGGTTGTGTATCGACTCGACTGATTCGCATTCCACTTTGAATCGCCGGATGCCGGGCAGCTGGCGCAGTACCAGCACCGAGTCGCGCAGCATATCCTCGACAAACTTGGCGTTGTCGTAGGCGGACTCGGTGACGAACTTCTCATCCGGTCGCTTGAGTACAGGATACAACGGACTGCTTGCCTGTTCCTCCAACAGCCTGCACAGCGATTCCAGTTTGATGTCGAGCGTCAGGGGGAGCAGTTCGATCTCCGCCCGGATATAAGCCCGCTGGTTGTGCGCCCCATACTGTGCGATTTGCTTACTGCACGGGCACAGCGACTTCACCGGCATATTCAGCCGGACCAGGCGAGTGCAGGTGCCATTTTCTAACGTTACCATCCATTCCACATCGGTATCCAGCCAGCCAGAAGCGCCTGTGATCGGCGCGTATTTACGCAGGAAGTATTTGAACCGCACAGTGACCTCGGCGCGATCGGCTTCCAACATGTGCCTGGCGCGGTCAAGCATGCGTTGCAGTTCTTGTAGGTTCAAGGGGTTTTGGGCGGTCTCGTCCAGAATCTGCATCAGTCGGCTCATGTGCGTGCCCTTCCGGTCGTGCTGAAGGGACACGGCAAACTCCACCGATGCGACGGTATGGAACGCGCCGCCGGTTCCATCAGCGATCTGCACAGGAATCTGCACCCCACGCACGCCCACCCGGGGGATCGGCACCTGCCGCCGGTCCTCTTGGTTCGCAACGTCAGGGAGTGAATCCACAAGCCTGGCTTCTATCATGCTTATCTCCGGCAAGATTGGTTTGTGCGTCTAGAGTACCCGTTTTGATACCCTCAGGTCAATAACCGCGTCTTCTTCTCGTCGTGCACCAGCGACTTCCAGAACTCGGCGTATTGCGCCGCCACTTGTGCCATGCTGAACTGTTGTACAGCGCGTTCCCGTGCTCGGCGCGACAGGTCTTGCCAACCATCGGGGTCTTGACTCAGCGAACAGATGCACTCTGCCAGACGCATCGCGTCGCCTTCGGGGAACACCAGCCCAGCAGAGCCGATCACGCGCGGTATCTCGCCGCTGTCGGAACCGATGACCGGCACACCGCAAGCCATCGCCTCCACCAGCACTCGCCCAAACTGCTCTTTCCAACGCGGAGTGGTGCGCGAGGGCAGTACCAACGCGTGCAGATGACGCAGGTAATCTACAACCTGCCTCGACGCGATCGCCCCTAGCCAGTGCACACGGCTCGCAACACCAAGCCTCTCTGCAAGTGCTTTCCAGCGCGCCTCATCGCCTTCGCCGGCGATGCACAGCTCAATCTCCTGCGGGCAGTAGCGCAGGCTCTCCAGCAGGATATCGATGCCCTTTGCAGGCACCAGCCGCCCCAGGTAGCCCACGCGGAAGGGCGGGAGGGCTGGAGGAGAGCCCGGTCTGAAGGATGTGGTGTCCACGCCGTACTGCGGGATGATGACGGCGGGGAGGTCGTAGCCTTTGCGCCGGAGCACCTGCAGGGCATCCGCGTTGCCTGCGACCACGCCGCTAAGCCACCGTGCCAGGGCACGCTCAAACCATCGGAACGGCTGCGGATAGCGACGGTAGATGTTCTGCCAGCAGAACGCGACGCTTCGCACCCCAACGCGCCGTGTCATTAGCGCGGCGTGGAAGGTCGCAAAGTTGTATACCTCCTCGTCGATATGAACCAGGTCGGGGCGAAATCGCCGGAGCAGACGAGCCATCTGCGGGGCGTAGTAGAGATGATATTGTCCGTTCCAGCGCAGAGGGACGATTTCCAAACGGTAGCCCTGCGGGGTTACTGCTTCCAGGGGCAGTTTGCCCACGTGCGGTTCATGCCAGTACGGGGGTACAGCCACCAGCAGTTCGGTGATGGCAGGGTGTGCAGCAAGATACTTGTATTGCGTGTGGTAGACTGCGCGTATCGCGGCTTTAGAAAACAACACTACTCGCATAGTTATCAAGAGCCTCACCCCTGTACCATTGCTTTGCGTTGGGCTCGGTCAGGGGTGAGGGACAACATGTCGCGGTTGCGCTAACGCGGCGATGGTGCTCCGGGCGCGCCCTGCCTCTGTAGCTCTTTGGCGCCCGCCGGCGGCTTGAACACGAACGCCGAATCGGGCAGATTCGGATTGATCTGCTGGGAAGCGAAGACGATCGTCACGTTCTGAACTACCTTTTGCGTTCCACTGGTCCGTGTGCCGTTGAGCGTCAATTGCTTCAGCAGATAGCTCGCCTTGTCGATAAGGGCGGTGGCCGTCATCTGAAACGTTCCTTGCCCATCGGGCGAAGAACCCGATTTCGAGGACTGGATCACGAAAGCAGGCTTACCGCCCACCTTTCGGTCGGGGAGCTTCTTTGCTCCTGT
This sequence comes from Armatimonadota bacterium, assembly GCA_040289885.1. Classification (GTDB taxonomy): domain Bacteria; phylum Armatimonadota; class HRBIN16; order HRBIN16; family HRBIN16; genus HRBIN16. The sequence goes on from PSLZ01000027.1 coordinate 39,006, forward strand.
GCCAAACATCGACTGCAGCTGAAGCCCGATCTGCGTGGGGTCACCGCCGCCTACCGCGCCGATGCCCTGCTGTTGGGCAAACGAAGCCGGCGCGGCCCCCTTCATGTACTGGTTCTCCTTGGGGGAGTAGATATACAGGGTCTTGCCGTCGCTGTAAATATGCAGATTCTGCTGCATGCCCTGAACGATGGTAACCAGCTTGTTGGGGGCTTTGTACTTGGTAATGATTGTGCCCGACTGTCTTTGCTGTTGATTGCCTACCTGAATAGTCTGGTTAATCGACGCCTGCGCTTGATAGGTCTTCGCGTTCTTGTAGGCAGAGGCTACCTTGTTCAAAATAGCCTGGGCATCCTGGGCGTGCCCGGGTGCGCTTGCCAGCAGTACAGCTCCTGCCAGCACGCAAGTCACGAATCGTGCTCTCATGGGACCGTAAACTCCTTCCGGTTGATGCTATAAGAGTATACGCTTTTTTGAGCGATGATGTCAAACACTTTCAGTGCGTTCTAATGGGGCGCCTACTTCCGCCTCCGGGACGCTGTGACGGCGGGTTTACGGGAATGAGCACCCGTATGCCATCGGATACGCCAACTGCGCTGACCAGCCCCACACCGTTGGTGGCACGAACCGCAACGTAGTACACCTTGCCGTGCGCCAGGCTGAGATTGAACGTGGCTTCTGTGCGAATGCCCACACTCGTCCAGTCCATCACATCCGTTCCGCCGGGCGTGGTGCCCACCGCGACCTCGTACCGGAAGATGCCCGTCTCCAGATCACGGCTCCACCAGCGTGCGTGCAGGGTGGTCAGACTGCTTTGCACTGCACCGTCGTCCCACACCTGCGGGGTTTCGGGCGGCGTGTTGTCAGGCTGGCGGGTCGGGTCGCCGATCCAGAAATCCACACCGGGTGTGTCCGCTCCCGCGACCACTTCTACCCACTCGAACTCCTTGCTGTAGCCGAAGGCGGTTGCCTTGACGCGGTAGTAGCCGGGCGGCAGGTTGGGAATACGCCACAAGCCGAAGTCCTGAGCGGTGGTGACCTTGCGCGTGGTGCCGCCCATTGCGCGCGCTTCGATCCGCGCTCCCTGCACCGGCGTGCCGTTGAAGTAGACCTGCCCCGACAGGCTACCCACGGTGGCATTGCGCGCATTCAGCCCCAGCAGGGTATTGCGCACGTTGATCCGCCCGAAGCCGTAACGTGGGTCCCAGCCGCCGTCGCCTCTGCCTTGGGCGTTATCGGCGCCGCGCTGGATGGCACGCCATATCGCCAGGTTACCCCCCGGCGTGTTCACGGTATATCCCTTGTGTTCCGCGTAGAGGGCGGCGAGCCCAGATACATGCGGTGTCGCCATGGAAGTGCCGAGCTGGTAGCCGTACCTGTAGAACTGCTCACCAAAGGCGTCGGTCAGGGGCACCGGATAGGTCGGTGCTGTGGAGTAGATGAAGATGAACTCGGGCCACAGGATGCCCTCGTTGTCGACCACGTACACCACGCTCCCGCCAGGTGCGCTGACGCCGATATAGTCGCCCGTGCCTGCGTAAAGGTTGTCGGGGAAATCGTCGGCGATGCCCGTCGGCGAGACCGCCAGCACTTTGCTGTGCGCCGCGGGATAGATGTTGCCGATGTTGCCGCCTCCCATGCTCGACTCGTTTGCCGCAGCGATCAGCAGGCATCCTTTGTAATAGGCATAGTTGACCGCGTCGGCAAGAATCTGTGGGTAGTTCGTGGTTCCCAGGCTCATGTTGATGATGGGGATATCGTGGTCGGCGGCATAGATGAGAGCTTCCACCAGGTCTGTATCTTCGCCTTCACCCGACGCGTTGATGATCTTGATAGGCACGATCTGCGCGTTGTATGCTACCCCCAAAACCCCTTCGCCGTTGTTGGCGGCAGCGGCGGCAATGCCCGCGACGTGCGTGCCGTGTCCGAGTTCATCGGTGAAATCAGAACCATACACGCCTCCGAAGATACTGCAGCCGAGCGTCCAGTCTATCTGCCCACCATAGCGCGAGTCGGTGCTGGTGCCCCCCGCGTTCATAAAATCGGGGTGATAGGGGTCTATCCCGCTGTCGATGACGGCGATGCGAATGGCGTTGCGAGGCTTGGTCGCTGATGTATAGTAGCGACTGGGATATACCTGCCAGCCTTCGTACGCCCGAATGATCAGCATGTTCCACAGATACGGGAAGCCAATGCCGGATAGGGAATGCTCGTAATCATATTCGTGGAACGCCGGGTCGTTTGGCTCCGGAAGCAGGGGACGTACGAGGTAGACCGGCTCCGCCCACAACACCTGTGGCTGGCGTTTCAGGAGGTCCACCGCGCGAGACACCGACACGCCTTTGGGCAGACGAACTACCGTCCAGCCGATGCGTCCCATCGTGCGCTCTACCTTCGCCCCCGCCAGTTCGGGCAGGCTGTCGATGACCGCCTGCGTTGCCGTGACCAACGCCGATGCCGAGTTCGCCGTGGAAAGACTGTTCAGGTTGGACGGTAGCGCTTGCGGGCGCAGTTTCACCACGACCTTACCCTCTCGATACTCCGGACGCGGTATGGCTTGTTTTGCCGTCGGAGCGAAGGGAAGCCGCAGAGGTGCAGAGCCCGCTACCGACGCCAGAACGAGCAGAAAAACCAGAATCCACCACTGCCAACTCCTGCGCATATTAGGGCACCTCCCAGAAGATCTTTCAGGTCTATCATAAACGAAGTGAGAACAGTTGTCAATATCGCCAGCCAAAACCTGTAGGTTTTTAGAGGTTTGCTATTGTAACTGCTGTGCGATCTCTTGAATCACCGGGTAAGGCGCGTTGGTCTTCAACGCGGAGGTCTCGAAATGGGTGCGGGACGCCTCGTAGCCCGCCTGGCGCAACCGCTGTATCAGGACGTCAACAGGCGGAAGGTGGCTCAGGTGCGTGCGCTTGCCGAGCTCGGGCATCGCGTAGTAGCCCGCAGGAGAATCTGCTTCGTCGGTCATCAACCGCAGTAGGCGCAAAACGCTCTGGTATCCTGCCTTGCGCGCTTCCACGCTCATCAGGTGCAGAAATTCGGCGTCGTACAGCGAGCCGGTCCATAGCGGACCTGCCCACTGCACGTCCTCGCTTCCGCAAATCCGACATCTGCCTACCGTGACATGCAGGGGCAGGATAGTCTGACTGTAGCACCCCATGCACTTTACCAACCAGCCGATCTGATGCACCGGGAACTCGGCGGAGCCATAACGCAGGCGTACAGCAATACGCATCGCGTATCCCTCGTCCAGCACAAAGAGCGTTTGCCAGTATAATCCCCGCTCGCCTGCGCTCTGCTGTAGCGCTCCTAGCAACACTCGCGCGCCAATCTCATCACCGCACTCCCAGGGGCGGGTCACCGCACCGTAATGACGAATCGCGGGCTCACGCAATTTGCCGCACAACGCCGCCATATCGGTAGCCGTGAGGTACAGTACACCGTGCCAGCGCGGCACCAGCGATGCGGCGTGCCAGTAGACCGAGGGACTGCCGAAAGCGTCTAGGTCCACCCAATCGAAGCGTTCGTCGCGCAAGCGGGTCGCGTAACATAGGCGGTGCACCTGCTCGCATGTGACCTCTACCTGTACCTCGGGGGGAATGGCGTTGCGCGCAAGGTTTTGCCGAATCGCGTCCACTGCCGCCGGATTGCCATCGTTCAGCACGATGCGTTCCACCGGCACTTCCAGCGCGTAGCGAATCCCGCGCGTTCCCACCCCCGCCATCAGGTCGACCACGTGCAGTCGTCGCTCCTGCAGGTCCGCCTCCGCGCGCAGGGCTATCACCCCGAAGTCGCGCGCCAGTCGGGCACGCGGGTTGAAGAAAAGGTCGCGCGGAACGATGAAACGCGCTTGTCCTTCCTGTAGTTCGGTGTAGCCTTCGTCGCTCATGTCAGGAACTCCGCACACACCGTGTTCGCTATCGGTAACCCCTTTGCGGTAATACGCCAGCGTTCGGGATGGACTTCTAGCAGGCGCAAGCGTTGCAGTTTGTCTATCTGCCGGGCGTAGCGCTGTGCCAGATTCACCCCGTAGCGTTCCTCGACCGCCCGTACGTCTACACCATCGCGCAGGCGAAGCATCAGCATAAGGGTCTCGCCAAGCGATGCGTCGGCATCCAGCCGCTCTTCCTCCTCCACCAGCGATGCCGAACTGCGAACCGCCTGCACGTAACGGCGCGGGTTGCTGATTGTCTTCCAGCGCACGCCCCACCGGTAGGACACCGCCCCTGGACCGAAGCCCAGATACTCCTCGTTGCGCCAGTACACCATGTTATGCCGACAGCGATAGCCGGGGCGAGCGAAGTTGGATATCTCGTAGTGCTCGTAGCCGGCGCGGACAAGGGCACGAATGGCGTATTGATACATGCGCAGGTCGGTATCCTCGTCGGGCAGGTTCAGTAGCCCCTGCTGATGCATCCGGAAGAAGGGCGTGCCCGGCTCGATGGTTAGGGCGTAGCAGGAGATGTGCTCGGGCTGGAGGCGGATGGCAGTGCGTAAGGTGTTCTGCCACTGGCTCAGCGTCTGGTCCGGCAGGGCGAACATGAGGTCGATATTGATGTTCTCAAATCCCGCCTCTCGCGCGGTTTCATAGGAACGCAGTGCTCCGTCGGCGGTGTGGATGCGTCCTAGTTTGTTCAGCAGTTGGTCGTCGAAGGCTTGAACGCCCATGCTGAGCCGATTGAAGCCTGCTTGTCGCAAAAGGGCATATCGCGCCCTGTCCACGGTGCCCGGGTTGACCTCGATGCTGATCTCTGCGTCGGGTGTCACGCGGAAGCGCGCGCGAATCGTTTGCAGGAGGCGCACGATGAGTTCGGGGTCCGGAAAGGATGGGGTGCCACCACCAAAGAAGATGGTCGGAACGATAATCGTGGGCTCTTCTGTGCGCTCGATAGAAGACCGTATCGCCTCCAGTGTGTCACGAACGATACTGCCACGCCAGGCGTAGGTATTGAAGTCACAGTATCTGCAACGCCTGGCGCAGAAAGGAATATGCACATATATGGAAACGCGTTCGAGGCTCATGATGGTTTCCACAACGGAATTATATCACAAAGGGAGCGGGGGCGTTGCCGCCCCCGCGGTGTGGAAATGCTACTGGCTTTCCATGAGGCGTTTCAAGGTGTTCTCTAGGAGCGACAGCCCCGCGTAGCCGGCAGTGCGCCCCCGCAGGTTCCCCGCGCGGTCAAAGAGATGGTATGCGGGAACCCACTGATTCTCGAACGCCTGCGCGACCTTGTGTAGGTTATCGATGCCGCAAGGTCGGGTGATACCCAGCTCCTGTGCTTTCTGACGCACCGTTTCCACGTTCGTTTCCCACTCATCGCGGGGCATGTGGATGGCGACGACCTTCAGGCCTACCGGGGCATAGGTATCTCGCCACTGATTGACCTTCGGCATGCTCTCGTGGCAGAGGTGGCAGCTCACCGACCAGAAATGCACCAGCACCACATGCCCTGTGAGAGCGTCCCAATCGGGTTCGCCGTTCAGCCACTCGGTAGCGCCTCGCAGGTCGGGCCTCGGAGTGCCTGTACGCAGCGGCATCCTTAGCCTCCCGCGTCTAGCGTCTTCTGACCCGGCTTCCAGTCAGCGGGACACAGCCCGCCCGTCTGCAATGCCTCTAGCACGCGCAGGGTTTCATCCACACTATCGGCAGTGGTAAACATCGTGAAGTCGGGGGCGGGTTTGCCCACCTTTGCCTTACTGCAGTAGACGTTCTGGTTCTCCTGCATCATCTGTCCTCCTCCATTCAGAAAAGATTCCGGGCTCAGTTGTGCTCGCCCTGACACTGCGGGCAGAGGCCAATCCACTCTACACGGTGTGCGTGCACACGGTAGCCAGTGACCTGCTGGATGCGTTCGGTAGCGGAAGCGTCGAGCACATCGGGCACATCTGTGATGCGCCCACACCGCTCGCAGATGATGTGCTGGTGCGGACCGGGACGCCCGTCGAAACGGCTCTTGCGCGAGCCAGCCTCCAGCTGAACAACCAGCCCTTCTTCCTGCAACCGCCCAAGCAATCGGTATACGGTGCCCAGGCTGATGTTCGGGATGACCTTGCGTGCTTGCTCGTACACCCAGTCCGCGGTGGGATGGGAGTCGGTACTGCGAATGATGTCTAGAACCACTTGTCGCTGTTTGGTATTGCGCATCGGATATCCGTCGACCTCGTCGTAATGAGAACGATATTCGTTCCTATTTTCACATTCAATATACCACTCCCGATACCTTTTGTCAAGTGGTTTGCGCGCGAATTGATCTGGGTACAATCATCTACAGTTCGTCGTGTAAAGGAGGAAAGCGAAGTGGCTGTCAGTCACAGTGATGAGTTACCCGTGCCTCTGCCGTTGCACGAGCTGAAGCGGCGTCGTAAACCGCTTCGAAACGTCAATGAGCAACATCAACAGCAGTTGACACACATGGAGCGGATAGCCTTGGCAGTTACCCAGCGGGTGGGGACCATAGGCTTCTTTCTGCTGATAGCCGGCTGGAGCTTCGTTTGGCTGTTGTGGAACCTAACGGCACCACGTCCCTTGCGCTTTGACCCACCCCCGGCGTTCGTCTTCTGGCTGTTTATTCCCAACATGATTCAGATACTGCTGATGCCTCTGCTCATGGTCGGACAGAACGTGTTGAGCCGATACGCGGAGCTCCGCGCCGAGCACGATTACGAAGTGAACCTGAAGGCCGAGCAAGAGGTGGAGGTGGTGCACAGCATCTTGAATATCAGAACCGCTTGCTAGAGCGAATTGTCACGCTCCTACAAGCCCAGCAGGGGTCGCCCGACAGCGAGCAGGCATAGCGTTTGGCTACTGGGGCACGCGCACGCTACCTCGGCGTTCCAGTTTGCTCCAGCCGGCACGTGCCCCTTGTATCGCCGTCAGCACAGACTTCATCATGACGAGGCACATCATTTGACGATAGACGAAGCGCTGCCAGAACAGCCACCAGAGCAGTCGTGTGCGCTCTCGGTCTAACCGAAACGCCACAAAACTAACCATAAGTTCCACTGCGAAGAACAGGGCATAGAGAAAACCGATCTGGGTCAGCGCCTCCATCGCCTGGGGCAGGGGCTGCCAGTCCTGACGCAAGAGCCCTCGGCTGAGCCACGCTTGCCCCACGTTCGCAACCGTCCACGCGATCTGCGCATCCACCAGAGGAGACAACACTTGAAACACCACCTGAAAGAGCCACAGCGAAGGCAACACCAGCCAGCCGAACCATCCATACCTGCCCAGCGCGCCACGGTGTTTCCACAGACACTGCAAGGTGCCGTACGCCCAGCGAAACCGTTGGCGGAACAGTCCTTTCAGGGTGTCTGGTGCCTCCGTCAGAGCGATGGCATGGTTTACAGTGCCAATCTTCCATCCCGCACGACGCACACGCCACGTCAGGTCCATGTCTTCCGCCATTGTATCGGACTGGTAACCACCGCATTGCGCGACTGCCTCGCGGCGCCACGCTCCCGCTGCCCCCGGCACTACAGGCACTCCGTTGAGCAAGGCGTAGGCACGCCTATCCATATTCTGGTTGGTGATGTACTCGATAGCCTGCCATCGCGTGAGCACATTGACGCGGTTGCCTACCTTGACGTTGCCCGCTACCGCCCCGACCCTGGGGTCGGCGAACGCTTGCACCAGCGCCCCGATAGTGTCCGGCAGGAACAGCGTATCCGCATCCAGGGCAACGAGCACCTCCCCCGAGGCATATTTCAGGGCGTGATTGAGCGCCCCCGCCTTGCCCTGGTTTGTCTGACGAAGAACCCGCACGTTGGGCAAGTGTCCAAATAACCGCTCAACCTCGTCGGCAGTGCCGTCTTGCGAGCCATCGTCCACCACGATGACCTCCAAAGGCTGGTATCGGCTGTTGAGCACAGCCTGTACGGTGCGCCCGATCACTTTGCGCTCGTTGTAGGCGGCGATAATGACGCTAACCGATGGACGGTAGGATTCGGGAGGCGGTGTACTTTTGCGCTCTCGGAGCCACGATGCCAGCGCCAGGGGCACGATGCTGATTGCCCGCAACAGGCTCAGCACAATCGCGCCCAGGAAGGCGACACGCAGGAACAGGTCGATTGCGTTGCGGACCTCGAAAACCACCCGGTCGACTCCAACCAGCACCATATCCCTCGCCGAAACCGGGGGCATGATGGAATCACGTCCGCTACCGAGGAGCTGAGACACCGTCACGAACCGATAGCCGCGCTGTTGGAGGTACGGGATAAAGATGGCGAGGGCGGCAACGGTCTGCGAGCGATCCCCACCACCATCGTGCAGAAGAATCACGTTGCCTGTACCTGCCAGAGCCTGCTCGATGACCTGCCGAGCGATCTCCTGCGCCGTGCGCCGATGCACGCCACCGCCCGGCAATCTGACCTGAAGGTTCCAGTCTTGGGGGTCGATGAACTCTCCAATGGTTAGATAGCCCATTTGCGACGCCAGCAGGATGGGGCGTACCTCTTCCGCGCTGGTCGGCTCCGCATCGGCGTTGTAAGGGGGACGGAAAAGCAGGGTGGAGCGTCCTAGAATACTCTGGATGGCACGCTGGGTCGCGATGAGCTCCAGTCGGGCACGCCGTTCCGAGACGGTTCCCATGTTCGGATGAGTGAACGTGTGACTGCCGATCTCATGCCCTTGCTCCCAGATTTTGCGGAGGATGCCCGGATGGTGTGCCGCGTTCTCACCGATGACGAAAAAGGTAGCGTGTACTCCGAAACGTTTTAGAACTTCCAGAACCTTTTCCGTGTATTCGCTTGGTCCGTCGTCGAAGGTAATGCACAGCCATTTCCGATGATAACCCGTCCTTTTGATAACGAAGGCGGAGGGGAAACGGGTATATTCTTCATCGGTACACAACCCGCTGGATGGGTCTACCTCGATGCGGCGGTAGCCCGTTTGAGGCATCTGCTCCACCGAAAGCACCTCTCCGTCCCCGACAAACTCGATATCGTAGGGATAGGTAATCTCGCGCAAGGCGTTGATGTCTGGAGGGGAGTAGATGCGTCCCCGCCTCAGGAAGTTCCAAATGGAAGGGTCTTCGGAGCCTAAAAGCCATAGTGCAGAGCCCCGTAATCGCATCTGTACGCCCATCAACCACTGGTTAGCCGCAGTGACCGCATCCAGTAACCATACCTCATGCAGACGCCCCGAATCGTCATAGTAGGTGAAGGTCGGATTCAACGCCTGAGGGTCAAAATCCACGATGCGTTGTGGAGGCTCGTCGGGGCGGTTGTCGCGGGCGCGTAGAATGGCCTCCTGGTAGGTGAGCGACTCCGCCGTGCGAGCGTTCTCCCGCCAGTCATAAGCGTAGTTGCCGATGCCCAGCACCAGTTTCTCGGGCGGAATGGCACGCACTGCCTGAACCAACACCTGTCGTGTCCACGATAGCTCCGCAATCGGACCCGGCGGACCGCCCGCATAATGCTCGTCGTACGCCATCAGCACGACCCAGTCACACGCCTCGGCGATTTCCCGCCATATCCGCCCATCGACGCCAGCTTCGATATCGGCGCTGACCTGCAGTCCGGCAGTATGCAGATAGCGTCTCAACTGCTGAAGCCATCGTGCATAGAACGGATAGTCCTGGGGGTAAAGGTTCTCGAAGTCGACGTTGACCCCTTGGAACCCCTGCTGGACCAACCAGCTTCGCAACTGCTCCGCTAGTGCTTGCTGGGCTAACGGGTCGTGTAGCAGCTTGTGGGCGCGTTCGGGGTCAAACCGCCCTTCTTGCGCGTTGTTGAGCACAGGCAGTACCTGTAACCCGTGCCTGCGTGCAATCTGCAGGACGTCGCGGTTGTGCGGGATGGCGGCGGGGTCCCAGTCATACCAGTCAATACCGTTTCCTTGCGGATTGAGATGAAGCCATTCGGGCAGGAGATGGGTTAGCTTATCGGCGTTCGCGCGCAGAGAATGCAGTCCAGTTTCCTGCCACGTGGTGTAGAACGCGGCGACTATCGGTGAAGGAGGCACGATACCAACCCGTTGGTGCACTCGCCGTTCGTCGGCGGCAACCTCCTGGAAAAGTGCCGTGCGCGCCTGAATGAATATGTGGCGGCTCAACCGGGACTGCCGGTTCGGCAGGTGGAATACCGGTGTGTGCCACAGACGGTGCGGCTTGTGCGAAGACAAATGGGACACAACGGGAACCAGCAGAAGGCTCAGGACAAAGAGCGTGGTGGTTCCCGCGAACAGCACCGTGAACACCAATCCAATGCGCCTCAAAAGCCGCCTGCGCCTGGCGGTGGAGTCATAAAAGATCATCAGCAGACCTGCCTCTCACCTCTGGACGATTACCGTTTCTCGTGATACGGAACAGGGCTCTCTTACTGTTCCACACAGGAGATGCTTTCCCTGCGCGTGAGAAGAGGAATCCCTCGCTTCGCGTTCTAACTTTTGTAAACATGAGACGGATATCACGGATTGTCTTGTGGCTTGCGCTGCATGTACTGGTAGCGCAGAGTGGAGGGTGGACACAGCTTCCTGTGCCGCCTCTGAAAC
>PSLZ01000002.1:0-184077 GCA_040289885.1 Armatimonadota bacterium
TGGGGTTTGTTGGGGGTTACGGTTGTGGGCGCCGGAGATGTATGCGCGTTTTTGTGAGGTATATGCGTTATTTAGTGGAGTCTTTGATTGGGAGTGTGAAGGGGGTAGGTGGTGGGGTATTGGGTTGTCGGAGTGAGCGGATGGCACGTCGTTGTGTATGGGTTCAGTTGTTGTTGTGGAATGTGGGTATGGTGGTGTGTTTTTTTGTGTGTTGTGTGTGCGATGGGGGTGGGCATGGGTCACTGGTGGGCAGTTCAAGAATTTTTTTCTCGAACACCCTCCCCAGCGTCTTGACAGAGTGCGCTCGTATATGTTATATGACAAATAGCCTAGTTCCGTTGCTTGCTTACCAAATAGGTATAGCACGGAATGGCAAAATCCTACGGAGAGGAGGTACTCGACGTTGAACAGTGCACAGACCACCTATCAGGACGTTGTACAGGCTATCGTGAGCAAGGTACCCCAGCTGTTGGCAGCGATTGCCGTACTGGTACTAGGCTATCTGTTCGCAGTGGTGATGTCCGCCGGGGTGCGGCGCTTGTTACAGCGGACGAACCTCGATACCCGCTTCCGGGACTGGATGGGCACCGAGCCTGAAGGTCAGCCCCCGATCAGCCTATCGGCATGGGTAGGCAAGTTTGTGTACTACGTGCTGATGACGCTGGTGTTCATCGCCTTCTTGCAGGTGTTGGGGCTGACGTTGGTTGCGGAGCCGCTCAACCGGTTTCTGACCAACATTTTCGCCTATGTGCCGCGTTTGATCGGCGCCTTTGCGTTGTTGGTACTGGCGATTGTGGTAGCGCGCATCGCACGCGCCCTGGTGCGGCGGGCGGAGGTTGTTGCACGCCTGGACGAGCGGGTAAAGGACGAAATGCCCTCGGCACAACAGCCCGTCAGCCGTTCCGCTGGGGACCTGATGTACTGGGGCGTGTTGGTACTGTTCATGCCAGCCATCCTCAGTGCGCTGGGCTTGACCGGTATCCTCGAACCGGTGCAGGGGATGCTGGACAAGGCGCTTAATGCCCTACCCAACTTGCTCATGGCGACGCTTATCCTGGTGGTGGGATTGGTGGCATCACGCATCAGCCGACGCATCGTCACCAACTTCGCGGCGTCTTTAGGGCTCGATGCCTGGAGCGAGCGGTTGGGCATCGCGTCTCTACTGGGCAGTTATCGGCTCAGCGCCGTACTCGGTGCGGTCACGTACGCGTTGGTCCTGCTGGTGGTCATCACCGCCACTCTACAAGCCCTCGCGTTCGAAGCCCTAACCCGTCCCGTCAGCCACATGATCGACCGCGTGCTGGCAGGGCTACCTCTCTTCTTCGGGGCGGCACTGGTGCTGGTGGTAGCCAATGTCATCGCCCAGTTCGTACGGCGACTGGTCAGCAATCTGCTGGCTGGTCTACATTTCGACCAGTTCATTGCAGGGCTTGGCATTCGCCAGCCGGAAGGCGCGAAGACACCATCCGAACTGGTGGGTTCATTGGCCTGGCTGGCTATCTTGTACTATGCCGTGCTGGAAGCCGCGCACATCCTTGGGCTCACGATGGTGGCGGACGTGCTGCGAAACTTCCTCTCGTATGCAGGCAACATCCTAGCAGGGATTGCCATCTTCGTGCTGGGACTGTATCTCGCCCGTCTCGCGTCTGATGCGGTGCGAGCAAGCGGTGTTGGACAGGCAGGATTGCTTGCCGGGCTCACCCGTGCCATCGTGCTGGTATTTGTCGGCGCGATGGCGTTGCGTCAGATGGGCATTGCCAATGAGATCGTCATTCTCGCGTTTGGGCTATTGATGGCAGCGATCGCATTGGCAGCGGGTCTTGCATTCGGCATTGGCGGACGCGAGGTCGCAGCGCGCGAGTTAGAGAACTGGCTGGCCAACGTGCGTCAGGGCGAATCGGAAGGCGGCTCCAAGTAGACGACAGAGCGCCCCACCCCGGGGCGCTCTTGGATTTGACTTCGGGGCACAAGGTGTGCTATAAAATAGTCAGCTACCGCATGCGCGGTGGCTTTTGTCAACGAATACCAATTTCTCTCGCTCCACAACTAGGGGCAAAAGGATGGAAGGCAATATGGCGAGAAGGATGCTTTTTACTTCGGAGAGTGTGACCGAGGCACACCCTGACAAACTAGCGGACCAGATCAGCGACGCGATTCTGGACGAATGCCTCAAGCAAGACCGCGAAGCGAACCTGCCCATCGAGGAGTTCTCGCGGGTGGCTATCGAAACCCTGCTGACACGCGGGCTGGCGGTGGTGGCAGGCGAGCTGACCACCCACGGCTACGTAGAAATCCCCGACGTGGTACGCAAAACCATCAACGAGGTGGGCTACACGCATACCGACTACGGCTTCGACGGCGACACCACGGGCGTGATGGTGGCTATCCAGAAGCAATCGCCCGACATCGCGCAAGGCGTGAACACCGGCGGGGCAGGCGACCAGGGCATGATGTTCGGCTACGCCTGCACTGAGACCGAGCAATTGATGCCTCTTCCCATCACCATCGCCCACTACTTGACGCGCCGACTGGCGGAGGTGCGCAAGGCACATCCCGACCTCGGACTGCGCCCCGATGGCAAATCGCAGGTGACCATCGAATATGTGGACGGCAAGCCCTACCGCATCGATACCGTGCTTATCTCCGCCCAGCACGAGCCGCGCCTCACTCAGGCGGAGGTGCGGGAAATCGTCCGGCAATATGTGCTGGAACCGGTGCTGGCATACCACGCGCCCTTCAACAAGGGCGATTTCCGCTTCCTGTGCAACCCCACCGGGCGGTTCGAAATCGGGGGTCCCCAGGCAGACACCGGCGTGACGGGTCGCAAAATCATGGTGGACACCTACGGCGGAATGGCTCGGCACGGGGGCGGCGCCTTCTCTGGCAAAGACCCAACCAAGGTGGATCGCTCCGCAACCTATATGATGCGCTATGTCGCCAAAAACATCGTTTCTGCTGGACTGGCAGAGCGGTGCGAACTGCAAATCGCCTACGCGATCGGAAGAGCGGAGCCGGTATCGCTGGCTATCGACTGCTTCGGCACGAACGCCATCCCCGAAGAGCAGATTCTGAAGCGGGTCATGGACATCTTTGATTTCCGCCCACGTTCCATCATCCGCGACCTAGGCCTGCTCACGGAGAACGTGTGCTACGTGCAAACGGCGAAAAACGGGCATTTCGGCAACCCGGACTTTCCGTGGGAAAAAACGGACAAGGCACACCTGCTGAAGTGAAAGCCATCGATGGACGACGTGGAACGGGTCATCGAAGAGTTTCTGGACGGCAAGCCGCGCGCTTCCACTCTGCGCGATCTGCGGCTTGCGCTGGAGGCGAAATTGCGCCGAATGGAGCAGGACCCTTCCGCGTCGCCCGAACAGATTCAGCAACTGCGCGAACAGGTGCGCGTATTGTATGAAGAGGAATTAATTACCCAATTCGTCGAAGATTCCATCCGTTTCACGCTGTCTGTCTCTACTCTGCAACAGCAAATCGGTGAGGACTAGGAAGGGAAGCCTGTGAGCGCGATGTACGCCCTAAACTTCTATCCCGATATCTACGAAAACCTGTTGCGTAGTCACCGCAAGACGGTAACCATCCGCCTGGGTGACAAAACGGACAAATATCGCGCGGGACAGCTGGTGTGGGTGACGGTGGGTAACCGCTTCGCCCGAAGACACAAGCTGTTCACCGCCATCATCGATCGAGTGGAGGTGAAACCGCTCGCCGAGCTCACCCCGCGCGACATCAGCCGCGAAAACCCCGAGTTCCGCACGGCAGAAGACGTCCGAGACCTTCTGGAGCGCATCTACGACCGCCCCCTCGCCATGGAGGAAATCGTGACGGTCATCTACTTCTCACCGGTGGATGACTGAACCCTTCGCTATCCATGAACCTCTATCACCAGCGTTTGCCCCTGCCCGGCAGCGATGGGCTCGCTCAGAGAGACCCGCATGCCCCCGTCGGGCAGGGTGGATGTCTCCGCTGTCAGCGGAGTGCCGGCAAGATGTACTTGCCCCCTGCCCCCGCGAAAGCCCGTTTCCACCGCGCTGACCGGCAGAGAACCGCGTATCACCTGCACCTCTGCCCGCTTGTAGCCCTCGCCGAACATCTGCTTCACTATGCCCCAGCCCGAATCGACCGAGAAGAAGCAGGCGAAGTCCTCAGGACTGATGCGCGGCGCAAAGTGCACAAGCTGTCGCGGCGCAGAGTAGAAAAAGTCCGACAACGCCAGCAGTAGCGCATACGACGCCATCGCCCGGGCATAGTGGTTGCCGCACTCGAACTCGTTCCAGGGATTGCGTCGCTCACCTGTGTAGCGGTCACGCACCCCCTTCACAATCGCCAGCCCCTCCTCGACGAACCCTTCGTAGATGAGATGGCTCGCCACCTGATATTCGATGCCCGTCCACACCTCATCCGAATACGGGAAGGGGAACAGTGGTCGCCCACCATGTGGCCATGTCGCCAGCAGAAGTCCCGCCTCATCGTTCAGGGCATAGATACGTTGACAGTTGACGTGCTCGGAGAGGTCGCTCTTCCAGTTGTAACGGAATACCGATTGCAGGGCGAGGCACACATGTTCAGGGGCAAACAGGTCGCCCAGGCGCACCATCCGCGCGAACCACTGCCCGATGAGCTGGTCAGACAGACAGCCCTTGCCCAGCTGGTATTTGGGGAAGTTGGAACTCTGCGGGTCGGTGGACATCTCGGGCGAAGCGGGGCGCACCTCGTGGACGTAATACTCGCCATTGAACAGGTGCTCATCCATCCACGCTCGACCGCTCTCGTACACCTTTCGGTACTCGTCCGCCTTCTCGGTCTCGCCAAGATAGCGTGCCATCTCTTCCGCCGCCCGCAGTGCCCCCAAATAGAACGAGCCCATCATCGTGTTGGGTCCGTACAACTCGATATCGTAGGTATTGTGCTGGACGCCTTCCATCACGCCGTCCCGGTCTTGATCCCACTCGCGCCATGCATACTCCAGCGCACGCTTCACCCTGTCCCACAAGGCACGTAGCCACTCATCGTTGCCGCAGATCTGCCAGTCGCGGTAGACCTTCAGGATGCCGCCCATCTGTCCATCCGCCGCCGCGTGGAAAGTCGGTTCGGGCATCGTGCCCAGCGGTAGGGGCATGCGGAAGGTCATGTGTCCGCTCGCGTGCAGGTTGATGGCATAGTCCTTTTCGCGGATGGAACGTTCCAGCGAGGGGAACAGGTACGGCAGAGCCTGCGCGTAGTTCCACACATGTGTGCAGATCCCCTCGCAACAGCCCGAACCGGGTGCACACCCCTCGAAGGCGTAGAACGTGCCGTCGGGCAGGCGCAGGCAGGTAGGGGTCTTCAGGATAGATATCTGGGAGCTGACCGCATCCAGCACCGCTTCGGGCAGGGTGGATGACCACAGGGCGTTCGAAAAGGCGCGGGTGTCGCCCTCCAGCCGCTCGGCGTTTTTCGCCACGTAATCCGCTACGGCGACCGCATCCGCATACAGGGTGGTGTAATAGTTCTTCCAGACAGGCTTCGTGGGTGCGGGCGACCAGTACATCTCGAAGTTGGGTATGTGCCACACGAGCCACACTGGCGGGCGAATCTCCCCCGCGGCGGCAGGGTGGCACGCAGGGCAATGGTGCCAATGTCCGGGGAGTCCTCGTGATAGGCCGGCTCACGCTCCTCATCCAGCGTTCCTTGCGACGCCTGATGCCAGAACCGTTCCAACGGGTCGAACCATCCGCCGCGATACCAGTGCGTCTGGTAAAGTACATCGTGGTGCGTGGTGGCTAGCGCCAGGGTGCCATAGCGGGGCGAGCCGGGCGGATGTTTGCGCGTGCTCATCTTTAGCCCCCGCACCGCGCCAGTATCGAACACTTCGATCACACTGCCGCCCGTGTCGGGATAGCCTATTTTGTTCTCCATGTTCGCATAGAACACCACTTCTATGGGCACGTCCTGCAAATTGGTCACCGTGACGTTGAAAATGGCGATGGGCAGGCTTGAATCATCAGGGTTGAGCGGGATAAACGGATTGTACGCTTCCAGCGCGGCGCGTACGGGCATCTGCGGGTCTTCCAGATACAGCCTCGCGAAGGGGAATGCCCCCTCGAACACCACGTTGCGGAAGTGAGGAAGCCCCGCACCGCTCCAACGCTTGGACGCACCAGAGCCGTCGTCGGTGAAGTTGTCGCCGCCGACAGCACCCTGCAGAACGCGTGTGATCGGTTTGCCTCCGGCGGGCTTCGCGCACAGCGTGAAGAAGGTACAGCCAAAAGTCAGTCCCTTACTGGGGCGGTTGAAGATTTCGAAGTCGCGCAGTTGCCCCCATCCCCCCAACGAGATACTGCCGGTGCCAATACCGCCGAGTGGGAAGGCGATCTGGTCCAGTTGACGCCCGCGATACTGCTTCGGCTTGCCACGCGTGAACAGCGCGTTGAGCATGTAGGGGATTTGCGGATTTCTGGGCTTCATCGCGTGCTCCTTTCAGCGTATGTTGCGGTTCAGTATAGAACAGCCGGGCGCAGGCGTCAAGCGGGGGTGGATGGGACGCAACCAGAAGGAATATTAACGCCGAATCACTAGGTCAGTAACACGTCGATATACGAGATGGCTGGGAGTATGACTGGTAGGTCCTCATCTCCCGGAGCTTCGGGAGAAGGGAAAATCCCACCGCGTTGGCGGTAAGGCGATCACACGGTCAGTAATGGTCGTAAAATAGCGTATCGTAGAGCAGTTTGCCCAGCACAACCACAACGCCAAACACCACCAGCGCCTGCCGGTAGCCTAGCACGGTGGCAGGAAGCATGGGCAGAGGAACAAACAACAAAAAGATCCACACCACGAGGGTCAGTAGAACCCCTCGCAAAAGACTTCGCCAGTGCCGGGCACGAGGCATCTTTCACCTTAGGCGCGGATGATTTCGCGCTTCACTTCTTCGTCCGCGAGGTCCACAAACTCGTCCGCCTGCCGGCGTAGTTCGTCGGCAATCATCGGCGAGAGCGTGCGAATCGTACTCACCACCACCACGCGCACGCCTTTCATCTGCACTGCTTCCACGAGCCGCCGGAAGTCGCCATCGCCGCTGAACAGCACCGCGCGGTCGATGTGGTCCGCCAGTAAAAGCATGTCAATGGCGAGTTCGATGTCCATGTTGCCTTTAATCTCGTGCTGCGCGGTGGCGGGGTTGTAATAGCGTTTCTGCGGCTTGGTCACCACTGTGTAGCCGTTGTAGTCCAGATAGTCAAGAAAGCTCAGCATCGGGTCGAACTCGCCTTCCCGACGCGACGCATAGTAGAACGCACGCAGTAACTTGCCTCCTCGCGAGAAGTAACGCAACAGTTTCCCGAAATCGATGTCCCAGCCTAGCTGCTGCATGGTGTAGGTCAGGTTGGGACCGTCAATGAATATCGCGATTTTTTCCACAGGGCGCACCTCCTCTCGCCCGGATACCATCTCTTCTGCCCGCCTCCAGACGCGCACGCGCTCGCTAGAAGGCTCCTCTTGTGGACGGACAGCTCTTGCGCCCCCGAAGGGGCTCTTGTCGTTCAGATACCATGCCCCATTACGCAGTCACCATCTACTCCTCTTCGTCATCTACTGCCGGAAGCGTCTTCAGTATTTCTTCGGCGATGAGGCGTTCGGTCACCGGCTCGTCTCCTACAATTTTGCCGTCGCGGAAGCGAACAATGCGCTTCGCATGGCGAGCGATGTCCCACTCGTGGGTCACCAGCACGATGACCTTGCCCGCATCGTTCAGATTCTGAAAGATGGCCATGATCTCCTCGCCCCGTCGGCTGTCTAGGTTTCCCGTCGGTTCGTCCGCCAGGATAACCGCAGGGTCGTTCACCAGCGCGCGGGCAATCGCCACCCGCTGCTGCTCTCCGCCAGACAGCTCATTGGGACGCGAGTGGATGCGATGCGCCAATCCTACCGCCTCCAGAGCGCGCATGGCACGCTCGTGCCGGTCGCGAAACCGACCGTTATACAGCAGTGGGAGTTCCACATTGCGCAGGGCAGTGGTACGCGGTAACAGATTGAACTGTTGGAACACGAAACCGATCTTGCGGTTGCGTATCTCCGCCAGCTGGTTGTCGTTCAGTTTGGCGACCTCGATCCCGTCCAGCCGGTATGAACCGTGCGTCGGGCGGTCCAGACAGCCGATGATGTTCATGAAGGTAGACTTGCCCGACCCCGATGGTCCCATAATCGCTACAAACTCACCCGGGTATACCTTCAGCGACACACCGCGCAGGGCGTGCACGTGCGTCTTGCCCAGAATGTAGGTCTTGTGGACGTCTTCCACCTCGATCACGGGTGTCATCCGCACCCTTCCTCCAGTTTCTGCATGAGATGGCGGAGTGGCGGTATCATCTTGCGATATTCCACCAGGAAGGCATCGTGCCCGTAGGCGGAATCCATCTCGAAATACTCCGAACGCTTGCCCAAACGTTTCAGCATCTCGTGTATCTCGCGCATCACGTAGGGTGGGAAGAGGATATCGGAGCGTATCGAGATGAGAAGCACTCGCGCCTGAATGCGGCCCAGCGCCTCCTCCAGGCTGGCGTATCCGCGGCTGACGTCGTGCAGGTCCATCGCCTTGGTGAGGTAGAGGTAGCTGTTGGCGTCGAAGTCCCGCTTGAGCAGTTTCTCCCCCTCCTCGTGCAGGTAGCGCTCGACGTCGAAGCGGGCGTGCAGGTCGTGTTCCAATGCGCTTTCCTCGCTGGCAGGCTTGCGCCCGAACACCTGTTGCATGATCTCATCGGAAAGATAGGTGATGGTACCTATCATCCGTGCCAGCGCCAGTCCCTGGCGCGGCGACTGTCCGTCCTCATAGTACGCGCCCTTGCGCCAGTTGGGGTCGAGCATGATCGCCCGCCTGCCCACCTCGTTGAAGGCGATAGCCTGTGCCGACAGGCGTGCACTGCAGGCGATGGGCGCCACCGCGTCCATGAAGTCGGGATACATCACCGCCCACTCCAGCGCCTGCATCCCCCCCATCGATCCGCCGGTGACCAACTTCAGCCGCCTGACGCCCAGGTGGTCTAGCAGAACCCTCTGCACCCGCACCATGTCGCGAATGGTGACGATGGGAAAGCGCAGGCCGTAGGGCTTGCCCGTACGCGGGTCAATAGAAGCAGGACCGGTGCTACCCCGGCAACTGCCCAGCACGTTTGGGGCGATCACGCAGTACTTTTGGGTGTCGAACACCTTACCGGGACCGATCAGCCCGTCCCAGTAGCCCACGGTCCGGTTATAAGGCGCGTATTTGCCGGCGGCGTGCGAACTGCCCGTCAGCCCATGAAGCACCAGAATGGCGTTGTCGCGCGCGGCGTTCAGCTCGCCGTACACCTCGTATGCCACGTCCACGCGCGGCAGGGTCTGTCGGTTCTCCAGAACGAACGGCTCCTCGGGCGAGGCGAACGTGAAGATGTGCTTCACGATGTTCTCGCCTACCGAGGCGACCGCTTCGTCCTCTTCCACCGGCAACAGATACGCTGCGGACTCGGTGCTCATCCCACCACCCACTCTTCCGCGCCGTTGACGCCGATCGTGCTGACAGTGATGCCCTGCTCCTTCAGGAACTCGATGGCACGACGCAGTTGCGCCGATGAGCCGGTGAGCTCCAGAAACACAAAGCCACCGATGTGCGGGTCAATGTTCGCCCGGCGGATATTGGGGACGAGGTCAAAGTCCTTCACCAGCCGGTACACGATGGGCTCCTTCACGCGCTCCAGCGGGAAATTGAGCTGGACGCGGATGGTCTCCACCGCCTCTTGTTGCTCTACAGGCATCGATGAACCGCCCTCCTTCACCATGTATAAGACGCAGGAACCGCCCTCGCAGTTGCCCTGCGACGGTCGCTGTTACTATGTCAAGTGTACCCCAATCTGGGAGACGAAAGATAATTTACTTTTAAGAACCTGATGATATAATGATGCTGTCAATCCATTCAGGAAAGGAGAACGCTGGAATGCGGCTTCGCATCATGCTTGCCCTCGCGCTAGCGCTGGCAATGGTCACTAGTGCACACGCGCAGATAACGGTCAGCGCGGAAGCCCTCAACAACGCGACCGTCCAGCCGGCGGGACCGCGCACAGGCACAGGCGGCAAGAACTTCTTCAACGTGGAAGGCAACGACAAGGGACGGTTCGCCAGCTTTGGCGTGGCGGACTTCAGTGCCTCCAGCTTCGGGCTGACCCTGCCTGTCGCGGACATCAGGGGCACCGTCCTGGTGCTCACGGAAGACCGTGCGTCGTTCAGCGCGGCGGGAGGCATCAACATCTGGCTGACGGAAGACACTACGACCAGCATCGATCCCGGACGTCTCCGCCGCTGGTGTGGGATGCTTCCGACCTGCCCAACGGGCTCGGTTCGCAGTTGATGCCCCGGCACTATCTGGGTCGGGAACCTACACGCCAATCGCAGACGGTACGGTGTTTTATTACACCCCGTCCCTGACCCCAAGCGCGAAGAGCTACCTGATCCAGCAACTGAACAACGCAGGGGTTATTCGCGTGGTGGTCTCGCCAGCGGATAACGCGGTCGCTGCGACCTATGCGGGCTATTCACACAGTACGCTCGCGGGATCGACGCTCCAGCTCGAGCTTGTGCCGGTACCAGAACCTACCTCTCTTACCGCTCTGGCGATAGGGGTTGCAGGTATCCTGTGGCGCAAACGGCGTAACGCCTGAACACACCGACTGGAGTACCCGCGGGTGCTCCAGTCACCCTCATTTGCTTTCCGGCGACGAGCTTGCTTCTGTAGCCATCTTTTCCAGCGTCTTCGTCGGGGCAACGCCCAGCGCCGCGAAGTACATCTGCACCCCTTTGTTCGCGATCAGCGACCCCGCCAGCGTCATGATGACCAGCAAACCCAGCTTCTTCAGAATGTCGATGCCGATCTGTCCCAGTCTGGGCATAGACTTCTCTGCGGAGGGCAAAGGAGCCGTAAACAGTTCGTGTGCCTCTCGGAACACGATCCATAGCACCCCAACGCCCAGCAAAAACACCGCAATACCCAGCAAACGACCTATCCAGTCTCCTCTAATCCTCAAGGTGTAAAACCCTCGCTCCTGTCGCTTTTGCACGTCTATTATGTTAGCGAAAAGAGGGGCTGATGGCAAGCCCAGTTGCCCACACGCACAGTCTGTGCTATCATAGAGATAGCAAACCGCATAGCGACGGAGCAGACAGCATGGAGCCTTTGATCTACGAGATTTCCTCGCCCGGTAGATGCGGGGCGAACCTGCCGGTATCGGATGTGCCCGAACGCCCCATCGCGGACTTATTGGGAGCAGACAACCTCCGCGATGACCTGCCCCTGCCCGAAGTGAGTGAGCTGGACGTGATGCGCCACTATGTGCGCCTCTCCCAGCATAATTATGGGATAGAGACCGGCTTTTATCCGCTTGGCTCGTGTACCATGAAGTACAACCCGCGTGTGCACGAGAAGATCGCCTCTCTGCCCGGCTTCGCCCACCTGCATCCCCTGCAACCCGAATCGACCGTGCAGGGTGCACTCCAATTGCTATGGGAGCTTCAGCAGTACCTGGGGGAGATCGCGGGGATGGACGCTGTGACCCTGCAACCCGCTGCGGGCGCACATGGCGAAATCCTCAGCCTGATGATCTTCAAAGCCTACCACGCCAGCAGAGGCGAGGCCGAACAGCGCAAAGTGGTGCTTGTGCCCGACTCGGCGCACGGAACCAACCCTGCCTCTGCCGCTTTCTGCGGATTCACCGTGCGCACATTGCCCTCCGACGAGCGGGGATGCATCGACCTCAAGGCGCTACAGCAAGCGGTGGGTGCGGACACCGTTGGACTGATGCTGACCAATCCCAACACCCTGGGCTTGTTCGAGACGCAGGTGCGCGAGGTGTGCGACGCTGTCCACCGCGCAGGCGGACTAGTATACTGCGATGGCGCGAACATGAACGCCCTGCTGGGTATTGCCCGCCCTGGCGATATGGGCTTCGACGCCGTACACTTCAACCTGCATAAGACCTTTTCCACGCCACACGGCGGCGGTGGACCGGGAGCTGGAGCCATCGCGGTCAAAGCCTTTCTGGAGCCATATCTGCCCGTGCCGGTGGTGAGCCGCCGCTCTGATGGAAGCTTCGCGCTGGAGTACAACCGTCCGCAGAGCATCGGGCGGATCCACTCGTTCATGGGAAACTTCCTCAACGCCGTTCGCGCCTACGCCTATATCCGCACACTGGGCCCCGATGGGCTTCGCGCCGTCGCCGAACACGCGGTGCTTAACGCCAACTACCTGCGCGTGAAACTGCAGGACATCTTTCCCGCCGCCTACGAGCGCATGTGCATGCACGAGTGCGTGTTGACCGCCCAGCGCTATAAAACAGAGTACGGCGTGCGCGCCCTAGACATCGCCAAACGCCTGATCGATTACGGTTTCCATCCGCCCACCATGTACTTCCCGCTGATTGTGCCCGAGGCGCTGATGATCGAACCCACCGAGACCGAGAGCGTCGAAACGTTGGACGCCTTCATCGACGCTCTACACCGTATCGCGGAGGAGGCACGAGAGAGCCCCGAACTACTGCATGAAGCGCCGCACCACACCCCTGTCCGCCGGCTCGACGAGGCCAAAGCGGCGAAGGAACTGTGTGTCTGCTGGAGCGGATGAGGCGATGGCAGATAGCTGGAGACTGGTACTGAGCGGCGCGGGCGACCCTGCATGGAATATGGCGGTAGACGAGGCGATTCTGGAAGCGGTAATCGCCGCAGAACAACCGCCGACCGTGCGATTCTACCGCTGGGCTAGCCCGTCGGTCTCGCTGGGACGGTTCCAGCAGGCGGAAAAAGCCCTGAACCTCGCCGTATGCCAGGATAGGAATATACCGGTGGTCCAGCGGTTGACGGGCGGCAAAGCGGTGCTGCATGGGCACGACCTGACCCTATGTGTGGTGGCTCCTCTGCGCTGTTTCGCCCCCGCCCACCGTGTGGTAGAGGTACACCGGCGCATCGTGCAGGCACTGGCGAGCGGGCTCCGAGCGCTGAGCATCGAAACACGCCCCGTCTCACAAGTCTTTCCCCGCGCGCTAAAGGGCACCCATCCGAACTGCTTCCACTATGCTCTGCCCGGCGACCTGACCACGCCCGATGGGGTGAAGCTGGCAGGCGGTGCACAATACCGGCGCGCAGAGGTGGTGATGGAACAGGTCAGTATGCCCTTCGAACCACTGCCCGACACCCTGCGCGGCTGTCTGCAAGGGTGGGTTGACCCCCCAGCCTCTCCGCTAATCGGCATTGCAGAGGATAGCCTAGAGGAAGCTTTAGCCGCTGGAATCGCCAGGGAGTTCAACCTCAGTTGGCAGATTGCCCCATTAAGCGTGGACGAAGTAGCGTTTGCAAGCCAGCGACAGGCAAGTTACCAATGTACCAATCTAAGCCCCCTCCCCCATGGCGCTGGGAGAGGGGATAGGACGTGAGGGGTGATCAGGCGTGCGCCACTTCCTCCAGTTTGCCCGTCTCCACATGGTAGATCAGCCCGTGCACGGGAATGTCCTTCGCGATGAAGGGGCACTCCCGCACGCGCTGAACCTGCTGGCGCACGCTCTCGTGCAGATCGGCAAAAGCGTGCAGGGCGAAATGGCTGGCGTCGGCGCCGTACTGCTGTTGCAGTTGCTTCTGCACCTCCTCATCACGGAAGGTGAGCATCCCACAGCCCGTATGGGCGATGACCAGGATCTCGCGCGTGCCCAGCAGGTTGGTGGAGATGACCAACGAACGAATAGCGTCATCGGTTGCCAACGCGCCTGCGTTGCGAATGACATGCACCTCACCGATACCGAAACCCAGAAACTGGTCGGGCATCAAGCGAGCGTCCATGCAGGTCAGTACCACCGCTTTGCGGGCGGGCGGTGCGGGCAAATCGCCATGCTTGAACCCCGCGGCGTAGCGGGCATTCGCCTGCAGAGCCTCCCCGTAGAAGGACATTGGAACACCTCCTTCAGCGCAGAAGTTGATTTTGTAGATTGATATAGTATAGTGTACCCCGTTCGACCAAGAAACAAGAACTTTTTCAAAAAATTTTTGCTGTGGGCTTGACAGCACTCACTATAAGGTGTATACTAAAAACAAAGGTGGGATAATAGTTCGCACCTGAGGTGGTTGCTCAACGATCCATGACGATATGAAAGGAGGAGCGAATATGGTTCGTTACATCACAAGAGTAGGAGTGCTCGTTGCGTTAGTGGCGATGGCAGTCCTGCCATCGAGCGCGACCGTTTGGGTGCTCACGGCAAACCTCTCCGGCAGTCAGGTTGTTCCGCCGACCAGTAGCTCCGCAACCGGGCAGGCCATCATGAGCTACGACGACGTGTCCAAGCTGTTCAACCTGGCGGTCTATGAAGTGGGGCTGAGCCAGAGCGAGATAGTGGGCGCTATGATTCACGCAGGGGCGCCGGGCACGAACGGTCCCGTCATCTACGACCTGGACGGTGGCGCGTCCTGGTCGGGTAACGGGGTAGTCTTCTCCCGCTTTATTGTTGGAGGGCTGTTCCCCGCAGCCTACCAGTCGGACCTGCTGGCGGGCAATACCTACTTCCAGATCCATACCCCCAACGGAACGAAGGACATCCGAGGACAGCTGATTCCGGTACCCGAGCCTGCCACACTATTGGGTCTATCCACAGGACTTGGGTTGTTTTTCCTGCGTCGGCGCCGAGCGCGCTAGTTTTTGGCACGAACAGCCTGCGTTTTATTTCGGGCAGGCTTTTCTATCTATATGGAAGGGGTGATCGGTGTTTGGATACACCCCTGAGCAAACGGAGGGTATGCACAAAACTTGCCACCTGAAAGGAGGAGGTTTCGTTTGAAGAAACTCGGCATTCGGTTCGTTGCGCTGGTAGCGCTATTCAGCCTGATGGCACTGCCATCGAGCGCAGGGTTGTGGTATCTGCAGGCGACCTTAACCGGCTCGCAAGAGGTACCGCCAGTCTCCACGAGCGCCAGCGGAGTGCTCTTCGGCAGCTACGATGATGTCACTAAGACCATCAACTTGGCGATCACCATCAGTGGGCTGTCGCAGAGCGATGTCACCGCCTCGCACATCCACCGGGCACCCGTCGGAGTCAACGGCCCGGTCATCCTCAGTATCGGCGGCGGTAGCAGTTACGCGGTGCTGGGTAGCCAGCTGATCAAGGTGATCTCTGGCGCACCCTTCCCCGCGGCGGAAGAAGCCAACCTGCTAAGCGGCAAAACCTACTTCAACGTGCACACTACCGCTCATCCGGGCGGCGAGATCCGCGGGCAGATCACCGCTCTGCCGGTAGTGCCGGAGCCTGCAACGATGGCAGGGCTGGGTATCGGTGTGGGATTGCTCGTCCTCCGGCGGCGACGCCAGTAGCATCCCATCGTTACCGAACAGAGTGGGCTGGGGTGAGCCCCCAGCCCATTTCTCTTTGGATAGACCAAGGTCAAACACTAGTTCTGCTCGCGGTAGCATGACGGCAGGGCGGCGGCAGGGGCTACCGGGAATCATTGATTGCGGACACACAAGCGGGTATAATCTAATTGAGAATGATTCTCAGAAAGGCGTTGGCGTATGTTGTTTGAAAACGCGCTTTGGGTTCCGCTGTTGATAGTGGTGGCACTGCTGTTATTCGCTCCACAGTGGGGGGTTGTTGCGCGTTGGAAACAACGGCAGTGGCTCCGCTCGCGCAACGCCATTGAAGACGCCCTCCTGCATATCCACCAACGGGAGCACACCGGGCAACTGGCTTCGGTGGAATCTCTGGCAGGGGCACTGAACGTTCCCATGCGGTTGGCGCTGGAGCTGGTGCAACGGATGGAAGCGCAGGGTCTGTTGCGAACGGGCACAGTCGGATTGACGCTCACGCCACAAGGGCACCGTCTGGCGATACAGGTTGTTCGGGCGCATCGCTTGTTTGAACGCTACCTCGCTTACGAGACCTCCGTGCCACCGCATGAGGTGCACGAGCTGGCGCACCGTCTAGAGCATTCGCTGACGCCCCAGCAGGTCGAGCAGCTGGACGCCTATATGGGACATCCGCTTGCCGACCCTCACGGCGACCCTATCCCCTCCTCCAGCGGCGAGATGCCTGCACTGGAGGGGCAATCACTGGTAGAGTTCCCCATCGGCAAGCCGGCGCAAATCGTGCATGTAGAGGACGAACCGTCCCAGGTCTACGCCCAGATCGTGGCAGAGGGACTGCGCCCCGGCATGGTGGTGACCGTAGTAGAGCGTTCACCGACGCGGGTGGTGCTGGAGAGCGACACCGAAGAGCATGTGCTCGCGCCTGTGGTGGCGGCGAATCTCACTGTGCGCGAGGCAGTGCACGAGGTACGCGTCCCTTCCGGCGAACGGCTGGGCGCGCTGGAGCCCGGCGAGAAAGCCATCGTCCTGCGCATCGACGACGCCTGCCAGGGGCTCACGCGCCGGCGGTTTCTGGATATGGGTATTACACCCGGCACCGAGATCGAAGTGGTGATGCGCTCGGCTTTTGGCGACCCGGTGGCATACCGAGTGCGCGGCAGTCTCATCGCCCTCCGGCGGGAACAGGCGGACTGGATTTGGGTTCAGCGGGACGAGCAACAACGCGAGGAGGCAAAGAGCGCATGACGGGTTCGGGAGAGAGCAAATACTGCGATTCATGTGCCTTGCGCGACAGCCTCGTGCGAATGGGCGTGCGCGTGGACTCGTTTGACTACGTGCTGGCGCTGATGGGCAATCCCAACACGGGCAAAAGCACGGTGTTCAATGCGCTGACCGGCTTACGCCAGCACACGGGCAACTGGACCGGCAAAACGGTGGCGCGCATGGAGGGTGCGTTTGAGTTTGACGGCAAACGGTATAAAATCGTGGACCTGCCGGGCACCTACTCCCTGCTCTCCGCCTCCGTTGACGAGGAAGTGGCGCGTGATTTCGTGCTCTTTGCCCGACCGGACGCCGTGATCGTGGTAGTAGATGCTACCATCCTAGAACGTAACCTGAATCTGGTGCTGCAGGTGCTGGAGATCACCGACCGCGTGGTGGTGTGCCTGAACCTGATGGACGAGGCGGAGCGCAAGGGCATTCAGGTGGACTACCGTGCGCTGTCGCGTGAGCTGGGCGTGCCGGTCGTGCCTACCGCCGCGCGCGAGGGCGTTGCGTTGGGTCTGCTAGTGCAGACCGTTGCGGAGCTGGTACAGGGCAGGATTCGCACCTCTCCGCGCCGTGTGAAAGTGGATGAGGAGATAGAACGCGCGCTGGCAGAGCTGGTGCCCATTGTCCTGCAAGCCTATCCCGACCTGCCCAATGCGCGCTGGGTAGCCATGCGCCTTTTGGACGGTGACTACAACGTGCGCCAGTCCCTGGAGAGCGGCGAACTGCTGAAGCTGGTGCGCCCGGATGCCAGCGACACCGAGATAGAACAGGCACGCGCGCTTGCCCGGCACATTCTCACGCACACCGAGACGCTTCAGCGACGCCTCGAAGGCACCTTCCGCGACCGTGTGGTGGAGTCGCTGTACGCCGAAGCGGAATCCATCGCGCGGAAGGTCGTGCATCGAGAAGGAGAGCGACGCTGGGACCTAGAGCAGAGGATCGACCAGCTGATTACATCGCGCTTGTGGGGCTTGCCCATCATGGGATTGCTCTTGATGGGCGTGCTTTGGATAACCATTCAGGGCGCGAACTATATCTCCGAGTGGCTGGCTACCGGGCTGTTCTGGGTAGAGGCGCAGGGCAGTGCGCTGTTTGCGCGCTTGGGTGCGCCCGGCTGGTTGACGGGGTTCCTATGGCACGGGGTGTATCGCGGGCTGGCATGGGTGGTCTCGGTGATGCTACCCCCCATGGCGATCTTCTTCCCCATCTTCACCATTCTGGAGGATATGGGCTACCTGCCCCGTGTGGCGTTCAACATGGACAGGTTCTTTAAGAAAGCGGGCGCACATGGCAAGCAGGCGCTGACCATGGCGATGGGGCTGGGCTGTAACGCGGCAGGCGTGGTGGCGACGCGCATCATTAACTCGCCACGCGAGCGGCTGATCGCCATCCTAACCAACAACTTCATGCCGTGCAACGGGCGGTGGCCCCTGCTCATCACCATGAGCACCCTTTTCGTTGCCGCAAAGTTTCCACCGATGTTCGCGGCGGCGGTGGCAGCTGGCGTACTGCTGGGCGTGATGCTGGTCGGGGTGACGATGACCTTTATCGTCTCTGCCGTTCTCTCACGCACCATTCTGAAAGGTGAGGCAAGCAGTTTCACGCTGGAATTGCCTCCGTATCGGAAACCCAACGTGCTGGCGGTGCTGTATACCTCGCTTATCGACCGTACCTTGCTGGTGCTGTGGCGCGCTGTGGTGATGGCAGCGCCTGCAGGTGGAGTTATCTGGCTCCTCGCCAACGTCCACACGGGCGGACAGAGCCTGTCGCACTGGATATCCGGCTGGCTAGACCCCATCGGGCGCGCGATCGGGCTGGATGGCGTGATCCTGCTGGCGTATATCATCGCCATCCCCGCCAACGAAATCGTAGTGCCCACCATCATCATGACCTATATGGGAACGGGCATGATGACCGAACTGGAGAGCCTGAACGATCTGCGCCGCCTGCTGGTAGAAGGACACGGCTGGACCACGCTCACCGCCATCAACCTGATGCTGTTCTCGCTCCTGCATAACCCCTGCTCGACCACCATCCTGACCATCTGGCGCGAGACCAAGAGCGCGAAGTGGGCGTGGATCGCAACGCTGATGCCGCTGGGCATCGCCTTCACGCTGTTGCTGGTGCTGAACGCGCTGGTGCGCTGGCTGGCATAAAACTCCTGAAACACTTTATCCGTATCAACCGCGAGGCGTTCTCTATCGGACAGGAGGGATAATCCGAAAACAGGACAGCCCCGCTGACCTCAGTGGGGCTGTTTGCAACTCAGCGCGCCGCAAGCCGTTTCGGCTGTGCCTCCGGCGAAGCCAGCACGAACGTAGATGCTTTGACCTTAAAGGGTCCTGCGTCCACCTCCGGGATCAACTTCAGCGGGTACACAGCGTTTCGGGGCACTCTCACCGAGAGCGCGCAGGTAAACCCTCAGCCGTAGTGAAACTTTTCCACCCGGACCGTACGCCCGCGCCGATCCACGATGCGCAGGGATGGTGGAGAAGGCAACTCGCCGCCGCGGCGGAGCGCGGTTACCTGCTGGAACCGCTGACCTACTGGCTGGAGCACCAGCGCGATGTCCAGCGTATCCCGCTTGACGCGAGAGCCAAAACTCAGGGACGCCACCAGCCCGTCGGGCAGACTTAGAGACGCCTCCTTTGAACCGCCTACCTTCAGCGCCATCTCGTCGCGGGTGCTGACCTGCAGGTCCCATTCCACGCCCTTCGCATCCTTCACGAGAACGCTGTATTCCGATACGGTGTACTCATCGGCGGGCAACTGCAGAACGCCGTCGCTCGTCTGCGCCTCCCAGAAGCCCACCGTCTTGCCCATCAGCGTTAGCCTGACGTGGGTATAGTTTGTTTTCACCGTCGCCATCGTGATCTCCGACGGGTGCAGTTCGCATACCGAGCCATCCGGCGCAACCTTCAGCCGATAGTAGCGGTCACCCACCAGGTAGAGGCGCGGGATGGGCATGTCTTGCTCCCAGCTGACGGACGAAAGAAGGCATCGGTCGCCATCCCAGCGGGTTCGCGAAGGCGTATCAAACGCGCCGTCGGCGTTGGCATCCACGGCCGCCATCTGGAACGGCTGTCCTGCGACCGTTCCGTTGAACACACGATAGTCCTCCGAGAACAGATAGGCGCGCTCCCCACTGTGCTGGATGCGGAAGTAGCGCGAGCAGAGCGTGCCGTTCAGCGAGACGGTCAGCCGAACGGGCGCGTAAGTTTGGGCGTAGGTCTCGGGCGTCATGCCCACGAGAACGACGTCATCCGTCAGGTCGTTGTTGCGGTTGGTATCTACGACTGCCCGCAAGGCTTCGGGGTGCAGGACGAAGTGCCATTGCTGAACCGGCTTGCCCAGCTTGATGGTTCCGAAGCGACAGCCCTTGCCAACCCACTCCGGCAACTGGACCCCGGCGGGAGGCTTCTGGCTTAGCGTCAACGGTTGACCGTAGTAGACCATCCGCTGCATCATGGCAGAGGCGAAACGCACCTCGCCGGGGATGCGGATGACCTCTTCCTGACACATCGCGGTTGCTGATAGCCCAGCGGCAAGGGCGAACAGAACGCAGATTCGCATCGTGACACCTCCTCACGGCACAGCGCTCAGCGTTCGGGACAGGTCGGCAGGCTTCACCCCAAATCGCTGAGGCTTGCCGCTACTATCCAGAACCACGAGATAGGGTAGACCCGGAACCGCTTCGTGAATCGGCACGGGCAGTGCCTCCGCCGCATGCGGGTTCCAGTAACCCACCACGCCGGGGGAAGGCACCCGCTTGCAGTACTGCTCCACCTCCTGGCGATGGTAGGCGTCAAACACGATGACCACCTGCCAGCGTTCAGCGGGCAGGCGACCCAGGCTCTCAAACAGGCTCTCGTTCGGCGCAAGGTAAGGCGCCGTGAATACCAGCAGGGTCTCTTTGCCCGGCAACTGCGGCGCCTGGTTCAGCCACTCTACCCGCTTGAGCAAGAGGTCAACCTTCGGCACGACCATCTCTCGTCCGGCGCGTGCCCAAGTAGGCGTCGCGAGTACAACCAGCAGGTTGCACGCGGGTTTCACCATCAGCGTGGCGATGCCCATATCCGGCTGGTTGCCGCCAACGCTCAGCCGGAGCCGCTCTGGCATCCCGCTGAAAGAAAACCGACCCTGCGCATCGGTGTGCACCTCTTTCAGCAGGACCCCTTGCGTGGGCATTCGGGGTACGCCGTTAGCAGGCACGCTGTCTCTGCTACTAGGCGGCAGGTGCTCGGCACGCACCCTTGCGCCCGCGACTGGCTCTCCGAAAAGGGTGACCACCGTGCCGGCATACTGGTGCTCTGCCCGGCGCAAGCGCACGGTGACCAGCTTCCCACGCGCCACAGCGACCACGCCGGGAGCGTAACCGCGCGCCTGCACCAGCGCCCAGCAGGTGAACTCAGGCAGGATAGGCACAGCGAACCTGCCTGATGGATCGGCACTCGCCAGCGTGGGGGTGATGGATTCGGACCAGAAGCTGAACGATTTTCCGTCGGAGACTACCACTTCCGTCCCCACCAGAATCAGCCGCACCGTTGCCCTGGCGATCGGTTTGCCTGCGCTGTCCAGCACCCGCCCGTACACTCTCGGCAAGGGTTTCAGGCGAACCTGTGTGGGCGATTTGGTCGCCGTCACGTTTTTCAGCACCGCCCCCTCACCCGACGCCGTATCCATCACCACAATCCGAGGCAGACGCTCTCCCCGCACTACATACGGGCGCAGAATAACGGTGTCCTTTTCCACGCGGTAGATGTCGGTTTCAGGCATGAAAGGCGATGCCACCAGCGCCCATGGTTTTTTCGGTACCTGATTGCGAGAGGTGCGCACCTGCAGGCGCAACTCCCTCGGGCGCGAGACGCGCTGACGGCTAGCGGTGAGCAGTACCGGCTGAGATGTGGTCAGCTTGCCACCGCGCACAACGAGGGAGACCTCTCGAGTACTCAGCATCTCCTCCTCTTCCCAGCCTGTTGAGATCGCGCTCACCTGATAGGTCCCATCCGCCAGAGGCAGGGAGAGCCTCCCCTGGGCATCGGTGACATACGCAAAGCCGACTGAACCGACCGAGGTGCGGAAGCTCAGCAGAGCATAAGGCACCACCTTCCCCGTCTGTTCGCGCACCTCTATCGTGACGTTCGGCGTGGTGACCACTTCGATGGTGCCGAGGTCAACTTCGATGCCAGGTTGGCTTGCCTGCGCTCGCACCGGCAGGAAGGTGCCTGCGGGAACAAGGGTGGGCGACAGCGTGTCCCAGCCGGGCGCTATTTCAACGGGTCTGAGAGGGATATCGATGCTCAGCCGCCCCTCGGCATCGGTGAAAAACTGGGTGATTGACAGGGCACCCACCAGCACCGGCAAGCCGCCAACAG
Source organism: Armatimonadota bacterium (assembly GCA_040289885.1). Lineage (GTDB taxonomy): Bacteria > Armatimonadota > HRBIN16 > HRBIN16 > HRBIN16 > HRBIN16. The sequence continues at coordinate 21,997 of PSLZ01000002.1, forward strand.
GGGCACCGGTACGTGCCTGCACGAAGCGTGCTTTGAGCTTCGCGGACGGGCTCAACTCGATCTGCAGGGCATCCGCTGAAAGATTCCCATCCTTGCCGGGGTTCACAAAATGCTCCTGCGGGGCGTAACCGGTTGCCCTACAGGAGACCATGAGAGAGAGCATGCCCTCGGGAACAGGCAGAGTGAATGCGCCCTCGCTGTCCGTGATGACCACAAACGGCTCCACTGCAGGAGAAAGGACACCTTCACCCTCCACCTGACCGGAGGCGAACAAGAGGCGAACTTGCGCGCCTGCAACCGCTTTGCCCTCCGCATCGGTGACCTTGCCGGTGAACGGTTTGAGTGGGATTAGGCGAAGGTCGCGCGGCTCGCGCTTGACAGTCTGCATCTTGCTGATACCCTTTGCGGGATGAAACGCAACCAACACGCCGGGTCCCCGGGGGTCAACGGTGTTCGGCGCAAAGCGGAAGTTCCCGCTGGCGTCGGTCACAACATGAGGAACCTTCTCCACTGACGTGCCCACCATGAGCACGAAGGGGTTGCTGGCGCAGTAGACGGTTGCGCCGGGCACGGGGCGACCATCGGCATCCAGCACGCGCCCGGTGATGTCGGCAGAGCGTACCTACGCGATGCTCCACAGGCACAGCAGAGCCAGCGTCAAGGTTTTCATGGCTCCACCTTCCTTTTTCACACGGGTCATTGTGTCGCTCTTCCATGATAACATTTGTCTTTCCGGAAGGTCAAGCGGTCTCAGCCTCCGAAAAAGTCCGCTTGTTGTGACCTTAGTCACGGCACAGGGTTCCTGCCTGTGCTACGATAAACATGCATGGCTTGTCAAAGTGCGCCGTGCGAATCCATTGCCAGGAGGTTGTTCACGCGATGGCATACGTGATTGCGGAGCCCTGTATTGGGGTGAAGGACAAGGCGTGCGTGGCGGTTTGCCCGGTAGACTGCATCCACGAAGGCGTCTTCACCGATGCCGATGGCACCAGCTACGACATGCTGTTCATCAACCCCGACGAGTGCATCGACTGCGGGCTGTGCGAGCCCGAGTGCCCTGTGAGCGCGATCTTTGCCGAGACCGACGTGCCCGACCAGTGGAAGCACTTCATCCGCATCAACCGCGAGGCGTTCGCCAGCGGGCAGGTGAGCGGTTAGCCTTCCACTCGGGCAAGCGCCTGCAGGGCGTCGCGGTCTAACACCGTAATCTGTCCGTCCTGCACGGCGATCCAGCCTGCTTTGCGGAACCGGTTCAGAGTGCGCGTGATCACCTCCCGCACGGTGCCCAGCTGAGCGGCGATCTCGGCGTGGGTGTAGTCGAGGGTGAAGCACGCGCCTCTTTCCTTCTCCTGCGCCAAGAGGTAGCGCGCTACCCGTTCAGGCACTTCGTGCAGGGAGAGCTCCTCCACCAGATACAAGAGGCGACGCATGCGGATCGCCAGTGCGCGCAGTGCCGCCTGCATCAGCTCGGGATGGGCGTGGAGCACCGACAGGAAATGTTCGCGCGGGATGAACACCAATCGCGAGGGCATCATCGCCTCCGCGGAATAGGGCTGGTTCCCACCGTCAAACAGCGGCAGCTCCCCGATCACGGAACCACTGCGCTCCACTCCGATGACCTGTTCCCTGCCGTTGGCACTACTGTTGTAGAGGCGAATCGCCCCTTGCAGGACCACGTACAAACCGCGGCCCGGCTCTCCCCGCAGGAACAGCACTTCCCCTCGCCCCGCGTTGACCGTTCGGGCACGGGCAAGTAACCCGCGCAGAACCTGTTCATCGGCATCGCGCAGAAACAGCACGCGCCGGAGTGCGTCTAGTGCTTCCATCAGCCTCTCTCGTTGACGAATCTGCCGCTTCTAATTGTACCGCGAAAATAGAGGCTTGCATCGTTGACGGCGGTACTGTATTCTATCAGCGAGAGGGGAAATCATGCCAGTATGGTGGAAAGCGTTCAAGCTGGAAGAGTACTTCCAGCGCAGTCTAGATGCGGGCGTAGACCTGTTGAAAATCGCCCTGCTCTATCTGCTGGTGCGGTTCTTGATTGCCCGGATCGGGCGCGGCGTGGTGAACCGGTTGGAAAGCGTCGAACGCATCGCCGCGCAGAAACCGCGAATCCGCACCCTGGGCAACCTGATACGCAGTATCGTCGAATACACGCTTCTGATCATCGCCATCCTGATGGCACTGCGGGCCGTGGGCATGGACATCACTCCCTTGCTGGCAACGGCGGGGGTGGCGGGACTGGCTATCGGCTTTGGCGCACAGCGGCTGGTGCGCGACGTGATTTCAGGCTTCTTCCTGCTGGCGGAAAACCAGTTCGCGGTCGGCGAGGTGGTCACGATCGGCGCAGTGACCGGCGTGGTGGAAGAGGTGGGGATGCGCACCACCCGCCTGCGCGACGAGCAGGGACGCATGGTGGTGATCGCCAATGGAGACGTGAACCTGGTCATCAACCACTCCCGCATGGGAGGGGTGCGAATCACTGTAGAGGTCAAGCTCGCCCCCAACGCCGACCTGCAAGCGATAACCGACCTCCTGCGCGCCGTTGCAAACGAAGCGGGGGTGGACAACCTGCTAGTGGGCGTGAGCGCGTTTGATGCCGCTTCGGTCACCCTGCGTCTGACAGGTGAAGTGCCCGCACGCGAGCGCGAAGCGTATGAACTGCGCCTGAAGGCACTGCTCCTTCAGCGATTGCGTGAGAGGGAAGCCCCGCTGGTGTGACAATCAAAAAGGAGGTTACCAATGGCACTGCTCAGCGATGAACAAATTGCCCAAATGTTGCAAAAGACCCCTCTGTGGAAGCGGATAGGTAAGGAGATAACCCGCACGGTCCATTTCAATAACTTTCGCGAGGCGATGGCGTTCGCGGTACATGTCGGTCTGCTCGCGGAGAAGATGAACCATCACCCTTACATCGCCATTCACTACAAGACCGTGGTGCTCACGTTGACAACTCACTCGGAAGGTGGGTTGACCGAGAAGGATTTCGAGATGGCGAGGCAGATCGATAGCATCATCTAAGAAATGGGTGCGGGGGAGGGATTTGAACCCTCGACCTCCGGGTTATGAGCCCGGCGAGCTGACCGCTGCTCCACCCCGCGTCACCGCCATCTATTATATCACAAAATCCCGCGAAGTGCAACGAGATGCAGGCACGGGAGCGGTTTGCAGTTTGGGAAGCAAAGCCTTCGGACGAACCGTTCCCCGTGTCGGAGGAGAGGGGTTTGTCACAGACGGCACCGCGTTCACCAAAAATGAGAAAAGGGGGCACCTGGCACAGGCGCCCCCTGAATTGCTTCGCCCCTATGCACGACGGCGCAGACGCAGTGCCACCGGAGCCAGCCCGCTCAGCATCAGCATCCATGTGCCAGGCTCAGGGATAATGGTCCCACCCAGCGCGGAGAGGTAGACCGTGGTGTCCAAGTTGCTGTCACTGGTGTCAGCTAGAATGAATGTGAGGGTGTGCGGGGTAGAGGTATCCAGTCCGCTGACACCAAACAACAGTAGGGGATTTCCGCTTGGGGCGAGGACGCCGTCCAGCTCCGTTCCGGGTATTGGTGCCATAGCGGGGTGGTTGGTGTTCACCGGCAGACCGCCTACCAGAGCGATGTTTACCCCATCCAGATACATCCCAAAGCCGTCGACATAACGAGTACCGACGAACTATGGGTGCTCTTCCGAGCCGAATACCGCCCAAAAGTAAACCGAGCCGGTGGATGTGGTAAACGTGAGGTCTAGCTGGGTCACATCCCAGTGATCAAAGGTGCCGCCAGTGATGGGATCAAGCAAAGCCTCCTGCGCTGGAGTGGCTGGAACGCCATATGCTGTTCCGTTATTACCCAAGGTGTTCGGTCCATCCGAGTAATGTGCCACGTTGCCCGTAGACAACACAATACCCGCAGGGATGCCGTAGGTACCGCTAAGGTTGGTGAACGTACCGGTGGAAAGGACAGTGCCTGTTCCGTCATCCTGATACCACAAGGTCGCCGAGATGACGCTTATCCCCGCGCCAGAAACCAGCGCGGAAACCAGGTTGCTGACGTTAGCGTCGGGTGTCACCACGATCGCCTGCACCGGCTGAAGGAGCAACAGCATTACTCCTGCCAGCACGCTTGCTACCTTCACGCATCGTGGCACGAGTGCAAATGCGTTCATAATACGTACCTCTTTTCGTTTGGTTTGTCTTAGCATAGCACGGGTGCACGCGAGTGGGAACCCGCAAAAATACCTGTTTTTTTGATAGGCCAAATGCCCAATAGTGGGAAGAGGCGCACTATGGGGAGAAAGAAAGCCGGCGAGCAGATTCCCCGTTCCGCCCAAGGGTCAGAACCTGACACCGAGCTTCAGGCGTGCCTCGTATTCGGTCTGGTTCGGCTGGAAGATGCGGTCGCGCTGATAGGTGGTGACACTGCCCTCCAGGCTGATGTTCAGCACATCGCTGAAGGCGTAACGGTAGCCCAGCCGATAGGTATGCGCAGCGAGTTCACTGGTCGTTTGCTGGCGGTTCAGGCGGTAGCCGGTGAGCAGTTCCATCAGCGGCGAGAAGCGGTAGGTGAGCATAATATCCGCCAGCGTCAGGCTGATGTTGCTGAGCAGGTCACGCCGCACCCCCACACTGCCCTGCAAGGTCAACGCATGCACCTGCGCCTGCAGTTTCAGGTCTGCCTGCTCCTGCTGTTTGATATTGCCCTTATTGTCCTCGGGGTTGCGGGTGTAACTGCCCGTTAGGCTCAGGGAGGACGAGGGGTTCAGGCTGAGCGCAACTCCCCATGTCTCTGGAGGAACATTGCCCTCCTGCAAGCGCAGGCGATGGCTGGCTTCCAGGCTCCAGATGCGACTCGGCGACAGCTGGGCGCGTAGGGTGCGCACATAATCCTCTCGCTCACCCGCATATCGCCCCTGCACGCCGGTTTCGAGGCGAATGCCCTGCCAGGGCTGGAGCGTCAACAGCGCATCTTGCTTCAAGGACGTCTGCTCGCCGATTGTTTCCAGCGTTGCGCCCGTCTCTACTTGCAGTAGCTGATTGGGAGCGGTCACCACCCGCAGGTTGGTGGCGGTGGTGCGGTCGCCCAGTTCACCCTGTCTCTGCACGTAGTTGCCCAGCAGACGGTACGCAGATGATGGCTTCGCTTCCAGCCCCAGGCGCAGTTCCGTCTGCTGTTTCTCCCCGATTTCATCGTAGCGGATGCCAGTGCTCAGCTGAACCGACTTCAGCGGCGAGGTAGTCACGCCCAATGAGGCGGTAGACCGCTCGGCAGTACCCTGCGTACCCGCCAACTTCTGCTTTTCCAGCAGGGCTTGCGCCTGCGTGTTGGGCGTGAGGTTCACCTGCGCGGTCAGACGGTCGGTCGTCACCTCCGAGCGACCTTGCAGGATGCCTTCCTGTTCCTGCACGCGCCGCTCCACCCCTGCAGTGACCGCGCCCCTTTGCAGGGTGACGCCGGCGGTTGTAGTGGTGCCGGTGACCAACGGGTTCTCCTGATTGAGGTACGAGACCACCGCCCGGATACCCGCCGATGGGCTGTACGCCAGCGAAGCCGAAGTGCTGTCCGCTTTGGCGCCACCCACTTCACTCTGCTGAAGCCCCAGCGACAGGTTGACCCTCTGCCCCAGCATCACCTTCAACGCCGTGCTGAAGGCATCGGTGTCCGGCTTCACCTTCCACGCCTGCGCTCCCGAGAACTGCTGTCCTGTATGCAGGTAGCTCAGCGTCCACTCGGCGAGGTCGCTTCGGGAGGTAGCCTGCAAGCGCAGTCCGCTTTTCTCTTCCAGCCGAGCCCGCGCGTTCACGTCTGTCAGGAAGGTGGCGGAGATCTGCGTGCTTCCCGCGGGCAGAAGCTCGCCCGTTAGCCCTAGCAGGGTGGTCTCCTTCCCCGTTTGTCCCAGCGGAGCGGTGTAACTACCCGTCAGCGCGAGTTTGCCCCGCGCCGCGTTCAGCAGTTGCATGTCCAGCGGCATCTGCAGGGTTTGCGGGTTGCGCTGGGCGACTTTGGGGTCCACTTCGTAGGTCACCTGCGCCATACTGCCGTTGCGCAGGGGCTGTGCGAACACCAGCGCGCCCGCTGTGTAGTCTATGGTGTATTCCTCATCGCGCCTCTGCGTCCGCCCGTCCACAACCACCCGTTCACTGCGGGCGCGCACCCCTTTCCACGAAAGCAGATAGGGACCGCGCGTATTGCGCCCGATGAAGACGTCCGTGTAGGTGAGGTGCGACGAATCCCCCGCTGACAGCGCCGCAGGCACGTTGCTTGGCGTCTGCGCCGCCGCAAACGGCAATTGCATCAGCGTCGCGAGTATCAGCCCTATCAGCAAGCCTTTCGTCCGCATCTCCACTCCTCCACCACTATTATAGACGCTTTTGAAGCCAAATGCATTACGGGCAAACCAGCTCTTTGCTTCCGGTTCGAGATGGGATACAATAAGCCAGAGCGATTTGCTACGCGGAGATGCCCCTTGAACGCAGACGTCGTACAACAACTGGTGGTGGATGTGGTGGTGGACCTGCCTGCGGCCCTGCAGGAGGTGTTCACCTACCTTCTGCCTCGCACGCTGGAGGCGAGAGTACAGGTGGGCAGTTGTGTGCTGGTGCCGTTCAGTGGGCAGGAGGTGCTGGGCTATGTGGTGCGGCGTTATTCGGTGCCAGCGCGCGGAACGGGGCGGCTGAAGCCTGTCGCCGACGTGGTGGAAGGCAGTTTGCCCATTGACGAAAACCGCCTCGCGCTAGCAGAGTGGCTGGCGCACGAGTACCAGTGCGGGCTGTCCGCTGGGGTTCGACTGCTCGCACCGACGGAAATGGTGGCGCGGGTGCAGAAATTGCTTTGCCTGACGCCGCGCGTGCACCAACAGGAGCTGTGGGAACTGTCGCCCCATGCGCCCGAGCGACGCCTGCTGGAACTGCTTCAAGAGTCGGGAGGGCAGATACCCGAAGCCACCGCGAAAGCCCGGCTTGGTGCCACTCTGTTCAATACCGCTCTCTATCGCCTCCAGCGGCGGGGACTGGTGGAGCGCAAGAACGTGCTGGAGTCGGCTTCCGCCAAAGTGCGCACCCTGAAACATGTGCGTTTGAATGTCTCCCCAGAGCAGGCGCACTCGCTGGCGGAGGCTTGTGCGGGGCGTGCCCCGGCACAGGCGGCACTGCTTCGTGCGCTAGCGGTAGCGGAAGAGGAGATGCTGCCGATGGCGGAGCTTCTGCGTCAGGCAGCGGTATCTGCCAGTGCGCTTAAGAGCCTGCAGGCGCGGGGTGTGGTGGACTTCGTAGATGCCCCCGTTTACCGCTCGCCCTTCGGGAAGATGGGCAAGCCGGCGGTAGAGGCGGACCTGCAGATGACCTCCGACCAGGAACGGTGTCTGAGCGCCATCGGACAGGCGATTGAGGCGCACCAGCCCCACAGCTTCCTGCTGTTCGGCGTCACGGGTAGCGGCAAGACTGAGGTATACCTACGTGCGGTAGCGATGGCCCTCTCTCGCGGGCGCAGTGCGCTGATTCTGGTGCCCGAGATCGCGCTGGCGGCGCAGGTGGTGGAGGCGGTCAAGGCACGGTTCGGCAATCTGGTCGCCGTTTTGCACAGTGCGCTTTCGGCGGGCGAACGGTTCGACGAGTGGCGGCGGGCGTGGGAACAACGAGCGCGGGTAGTAGTGGGGGCACGTTCGGCGGTGTTTGCCCCTCTGGACAACCTCGGGCTGATCGTGATAGACGAGGAACACGAAGGCGCGTACAAACAGCAGGAGCACACCCCTCGCTACCATGCGCGCACGGTGGCGATTCAACGCGCCCTGCGCGAAAAGGCGGTCCTGCTCATGGGTAGCGCAACGCCATCCCTCGAAACCTTCTATCAGGCGCAGAAGGGGATACACACCCTCCTGCAACTGCCCTCGCGCGTGGAGGGGCGCCCGTTACCGACGGTGCAGATTGTGGACATGCGCGATACACCGCGTGCGCAAGGTGGAGTCTTCAGCCAGCTGTTGGCGGATGCGATCGCCGAGCGACTGAAGCGGGGTGAGCAGGTCATCCTCTTCCTCAACCGACGCGCGTACGCCTCTTTCGTGATGTGCCGGAGGTGCGGCTATGTGGTGAAGTGCTCGCGATGCGAGGTGTCGCTCTCCTACCACAAGGTAGACCACTCCCTGCGATGTCATCATTGCGACTACCGCCAAAGCGTGCCCGTGCGATGCCCCTCGTGCGGGACAGCGCAGATATACCCCTTCGGGCTAGGCACACAGCGCGTGGAGGAGGAGATGCAGAGGCTGTTCCCCGAAGCGCGACTGCTTCGCATGGACCGTGATACCACCTCCCGCAAGGGAGCACACCATGTCCTGCTCGCGCGATTTCGGGCGCATGAAGCGGATGTGCTAATCGGTACGCAGATGGTGGCGAAGGGGCTGGACTTCCCGAGGGTCACGCTTGTGGGTGTGGTGAGCGCAGACACCGCCTTGCATATCCCCGACTTCCGCGCCTCCGAGCGCGCCTTTCAACTGCTGACACAGGTCGCGGGCAGGGCGGGACGGGCACACCACCCCGGCGAGGTGATCGTGCAGACCTTCAACCCCGAGCACGAAGCCATCCAGTCCGCCTCCACACACGACTATCTGCGGTTCTATCAGCGCGAAATCGCGCATCGCGAGGAACTGCGCTACCCACCCTTTTCGCGGCTGGCGAACGTGCTGGCAACGCACCCCGACGAGACAAAAGCGGAGGAACTCTGTCGACAGTCCGCGCAACGACTGCTCCAGCAGATACAATCCGCGGGGGTGGATGCAGAGGTACTGGGACCCGTGCAAGCACCGATTGCACGCCTACGCGGTTTATGGCGATGGCACTGTCTGGTCAAGTGCTATCAGCAGGAGGCACTGCCCCATTTACTGCACGGTGCGCTGGACGGTCTCCATCCGCCGCCGGGGGGCAGTTTACAGGTGGACGTCGACCCTTACAGCGTGGTGTGAACGTTTGGGGTGTCCGAGTTGCCGTTGGTGAGGCAGAAGTTGAGGAATGGCTTTACCTCTCGCGCCAGTTCGGGATCCACATGCAGAAGCTGTCGCCAGATCTGGCGGTTCCGGCGCGAGACGTGATCGAGCTGGTCTGCTGGCACCTCTACGATCACCAGCTGCCAGCTGCGCGGAAACAATAAGGGTATCCATCTCCGAGTGGGCATCGCTAACCTCATATTCACCCTGCTACCATCAGATATTTTTGGCAGAGTATGCCCGCCTGCACCCGGCAATTCTACCGGTTATCGTGCAGATAGTGCGGGACCGATACCGAATCTCACTGCGAACCCCCCAGCTGACCGCGCTCGCTTGCATCAGCATGGCGTAAACAATGAACCAGGTCTTCCCATAGCGCGTCGGCACGTACGGCTTTCACCCACTGCACCGTTGGGTGAAGGTGTCCTTCGCGCGGAGCAAACTCGAAATCGAGGCTATCCAGCAGGTAGGGTCGGGGTAACGTTTCGGTCTCGGTCAACCCCAGCAGGTGCGCGGTCACGATCTCGTCCCAGATGGGCCAGGCGTCCCTCCTGCCGGTAACGCCTTCAACGATCTTGGGCTGAGCTTCCAACCACCAGCGCAGAAGCCCTACCAGATACTCTCCCGCTTCGCCGCATTCGCAGAGGAGCGATTGCGCTCGGTCGAGGCTCATGGTTAGGTCGCGTATACAGGTGATCGCGGGACCGATGGTCACCGGCACCGAGGCATCCAGAATCACCTGCCACGCTATGGGGTCGTTCTGTACGTTGAACTCGCGCCCGCCGCTTTCAACGCTATGGAACGCCATCGAAACGAGGCGCACGCGCTCCGCCAACGAGGCATCTTGCAGTAGGGCGGAGGCGGTATCGGTCGCCGCACCGATGGTGAGCAACGTCAGCGGACGATGCGAACTGTACCGCCTCGCGGTCTCGATGATGCAATCGATGCCCGCGTTGCTATGCGGCTTCTCCCTGCTTTCCAGTGGGGTGCTGGAACCGGGTATCACTGGCGGCTTCTGTACAACGGGCAGATGCGATAGCACCTCTCGCGCGATCTCCGCCGAACGCTCCGCCGTGAGATAGGGCGTGTGCGTGGTGATAATGCCCAACAGGTTGATTCGCGGGTGAAGCGTCAGATGCGCAATTGCCCACTGGTCATCCATCTCCGCGCCTACATCGGTAGATAGCAGAACATCCATGCCTGAAATTGCTCCTCAGCCTCCTTTCACCGATTCATCCAGAAGGCATATTCGGCAGCTACTTCCTGATTGCCTGCGCCTTCGCGGGAGTGGGCTAGCAGGAAACTACCAGTGCGTCGGGCGTGCCGAGCGCAGGCTCAGCGCGGAGGAACTGAGGCGCGGCTATCCAGTGATGTTTCGCGGGGGCGAAACGCTGACGATTGTGGTACACTGAACATGTGAGCGATCTGCTGAAGGCTATCGATAACCTGCGCGAGAGCACCCGCGGCACGCCGTGGGAGGGGCGGCTGTACCTGGTGGGCGGCATTGTGCGGGATGAACTGCTGAAGCGCCCTCTGCCTCCCGACGTGGACATCGTGACCGAGTCGGACGCCCTGCAGCTTGCACACTGGCTCCACGCTCAGGGTATCACCGACCATCTCCCCGTGACCTACCCGCGCTTCGGCACGGCGATGGTGCACATTGGGGGCGTCCCGTTCGAATTGGTTACCGCCCGTCGCGAAAGCTACTCTGCGTTCAGCCGCAAGCCCGTGCAGGTGCAACCCGCTACCCTGCGCGAGGACGCCTTCCGGCGCGATTTCACGGTGAACACCCTCATGCGCAACCTGCATACGGGCGAACTGCTGGATCTGACCGGCATGGGCTTGAACGACTTGCGAGCAGGGCTTCTGCGCACGCCTCTGGACCCGATGCTCACTTTTGAAGAAGACCCACTTCGTGCGATGCGGGCGGTGCGGTTCGCTGCCCAGCTGGATTTCGATATCGAGCCGAACACCTTCAACGCCATCAAAAAGACCGCGCATCGCCTCGCTATCATCAGCAAGGAGCGCATCCGCGACGAGTTCACCAAACTGCTGAAGGCGCGCCACGCGGTGAAGGGTCTGCGCCTGCTGATGGAGACGGGCTTGCTGGAGCAGTTTGCTCCGGAACTGGTACGAATGCGAGGGGTTACTCAGAATGAGTTTCACCTGTACGATGTGTGGGAGCACACGCTGGTCGCGCTCTCCCATCTGCCGGAAGATGCCTCGCTTCTACTCCGGCTGGCGACTCTTCTACATGATGTGGGCAAGCCCGAGACCCGCACGGTGGACGATAACGGCAGGGTGCACTTCTACGGGCATCAGAACGTAGGCGCGCGGATAGCTCGCGAACTCCTGCGTCGCCTCCGCTATAGCAACGAGATCGTGGAGCCGGTCGTGCGGTTGGTTCATATGCACATGCGCCCTGGTGAGTACGACTATTCGTGGAGCGACTCGGCGGTGCGCCGACTGATCCGCGATGCCGATGGCTGGCTGAAGGAACTGCTAACTCTGGTGCGCGCCGACATCGCCGCCAGCAACCCTGCCTATCCCAAAGCGGATATCGACGCACTGGAACAGCGTATTGCCGTGCTTACCGAACGGGAAGACGTGCAGGCGCTGGACAGCCCCCTGAGCGGACACGAGATCATGCAAATCCTCGCCATCCCGCCGGGCAAGCGGGTCGGAGAGTGCAAAGCTTTCCTGCAGAACGAGGTGATCGAGGGGAGGCTGGCCCCTCACGACAAAGAAGGGGCGAAGCGGTTGCTACTGGAGCGTTTCGCACGCGACGCTCAACCCTGCTAAGCCCACATCATATGCTGTGCTACAAGAAGCGCGCCCTCTACGGGTGAATACAGCGGCGGTTTCACCTCGCCCCTCCAGCCGTCTAGTTGCTTCGTCAACTGCTCGCGAAACCGCTTCAGCAGTATCGTCTGCGACTTCCAGACGCCCCCGACCGTGCACACGGGGAAATCCTCCGACAGGTGCAGGAGGCGGCTCAGGTGCACCACCAGCCCGGCAAGATGGTCGCCCGCGGCGAGAAGAATACCCTGCGCCGGCGCATCGCCCTGCTCCGCCGCTTCGCTGACCAGCGGAGCCATCTGCGCAAGCAGGGTCTGCGGGTTCTGGGCGCGATACAGGACGCTCAACCATTCACCGCAATCCGTGGTGCCGAAGGTCTCCGCCAGTACCTCCCGCAGGCGAGTGGACTCTCCCCAACCCTCCATAGCGGCGAGCGCTACCCGTACCGCCTCCCTGCCGATCCAGAAACCACTACCCTCGTCGCCCAGCAGGTAGCCCCATCCGCCGGCGCGCATCAGTTTGCCGTCGCGGTCGCGTCCGTAGGCGATGGAGCCTGTCCCAGCGATCACCAGCACGCCCGCCTCGCCGCCGGTAGCACCTTCTAGCGCGATGGCATAATCCGGCAGAACCAGTACTCGCGACCGGGGAAGCAGACGCTGTAGTATCTGCTCGAACAGCTGGCGGCGGTCTGGCAAGGTATACCCGGCAACCCCCGCACAAACCACACTGACCGTCTCACGTTCCACGCCCGCCCTCTCCAGCAGTTCTTCCAGCACATCCTGCCACCGCTCGGGCGGTCGGCTGGCGATGTTGATCCCCTGCCCCGCCACACGTGCCAGCATGCGCCCGTCCGGCTGTGCCCACAGCAGGTCGGTCTTGGTTCCGCCAGCGTCTATCGCCAGAAGCGTTGGAGAAAGCATCGTACCCTACCCGAATCGCATGCTATTATCATAGTGCAACGGGGAGAATAAAAGCAAGGGGAATTACCACCGCAGGAATCTCTCGCCATCCCAGCGAATCTCTCTCCATCCACATTACCCATGGAGGCAGTAACATGCGGTTCATCGTGGCGACGTGTCTCCTGCTACTCACAGGAGGGATTCCGCTGATGGCACAAACCGACGTTTATAACGTGCGCGACTTCGGCGCCAAAGGGGACGGTAAAACCGACGACACCGCCGCCTTTCAGCGCGCTTTGGACGAGGCGGGCAAAGCGGGAGGCGGCGTAGTTTACGCCCCGCGAGGGAACTACCTGTTCAGAGGACACCTTATCGTGCCCAACGGCGTGACCCTCAAAGGCGTGTGGGAATCGGTGCCCGCGCACAACGGCATCCGCGACGCAGGCTTGCCAAAGCCCACCGACGATGGCACCACCTTCCTCGTCACCGAAGGCGCAGGCAGTGAAGAGGGACCCGCCTTCATCACCCTCAACACCAACAGCACCCTCTCAAGGACGATAGCAGTGCTCTCAGGTAAGCCCCCTTTCGCCAGTAAAAGGGGGCTCTTTTTGCTTTCTGGCAAAATCTTGCAAAACCAGCAATTTGCTGGTATAATCATTTGTGCCAGCAACGTGTAACTTTTTGCCGCCGAACCTGTAGCGATACGTTCGACCCTGCGCCTTCTGCGGCGCCTACGCCATCGTGCGAGCGACTCATTACGTGGAAAGGAGGTGTAAGGTAATGAGCCGTTTGACAAAAGGTCGTAGCGTCGTGTTCGTCAGCACCTACCCACCCACGCAATGTGGCATCGCAACCTTTACCCGTGACCTGGCAAATGCGCTAGAGCTGTATGATTGGACGCCACTGGTTGTTGCCATCGACAAAGGGCAGACCGACTATGCAGACCAGCGTGTGATTTGGCGAATTCGCAGGGACCATGAGCAGGATTATGTGCAGGCAGCGCAGTTCTTGAACACGCTACAGCCCACCGCCGTCAGCCTTCAGCACGAGTACGGGCTGTTTGGAGGCGAGATGGGCGACTATATCCTGCGCTTTGTGCGCATGCTGAGAGTGCCTCTGTTCGTCACATTGCACACGGTGGAGCCCCAACCGCGCGATGCGATGAAACGCATCCTGCGCGAGATCCTGCCCCTGGCGCAGGCGGTCATGGTCATGTCGCATACGGCTATTCACCTGCTGAAGCAGGTCTACCATGTGCCCACGCACCATGTGCGCATGATTCCGCACGGTGCGCCAGAGGTGCCCTTCGCGAACCCCGAGATCGCCAAAGGCAAACTGGGCTTGCAGGGGAGGAAGGTGCTCTCCACCTTCGGGCTGATTAGCCGAGGTAAAGGCATCGAGGACGTGATTGCCGCCATGCAAGACGTGGTCAAACATCATCCTGACGCCCTGTATCTGGTACTGGGGCAGACCCATCCCAATGTGCGCGCCTACGAGGGTGAGAGCTACCGCCAGTCGCTGATGGCGATGGTCGAACAGCTGGGACTGCAGGAGAACGTGCGCTTTGTGAACAGCTACCTGTCGCAGGAATTGCTCCTACGCTACCTGAGCGCAACCGACATCTACATCACGCCCTATCCTAACCCGGGGCAGATCTCCAGCGGCACGTTGACCTACGCCCTGGCGGCAGGATGCGCGGTGGTCTCCACGCCGTACCTGTATGCCCAGGAACTGCTGGCAGACGGTAGGGGCGTGCTGGTGCCGTTCCGCAATCCGCAGGCGATGGCCGACGCGCTGAAATGCCTGCTCAGCGATGATAACTACCGCCAGCAGTTGCGCCACAAGGCATATCAATACACGAGGCATATGACCTGGCGTTCCGTCGGGGCACAGTTTGCGCTGTGGCTCAGCCGGGAGACGCTCGCCTATCATTCGGCGAATGTGCTCGGCAGGCAGTATGCTCTCTCGCCAGTGCTCTTGCCAGAGACCAGCGCCGCGCAGTCCACGTTGATGGCGGAGCGGACGCCCGATGCGGTTTGACTATCTGCAGAATCTGCTCGGTCCGCTGGGAGTATGGCAGCACGCGAACCTGCGTACTCCCGCCCCCGAGCACGGTTATTCCATCGACGACAACGCGCGTGCGCTGATCGTGGCAACCCTGGCGAAAGAGCTCATGCCTCCTGCCCTGCACAGCACCCTGTGTGACCGTTGTATGCGCTATATCCGCAGTGCGTTTCTGCCCGACGGCAGGGTGCGAAACTTCCGCTCCGCCACGGGCAGGTGGCTGGAGAAGGTCGGCAGTGACGACGCCCTGGGGCGCACACTCTGGGCACTATATGTATGGGTGAAATACCATCCGTCTGACCACGCGGCACGCCAGATGATTCGACGGATGGAGCGTGCCATAACGGAAGTGAAATCGCCCCGTGCGCTTGCGTTCGCTGCGCTAGAGACCGACAACGCCAACCTGAGGCGATACGTGCTGGACCGACTGCTGGTAGGCTATCAGCATTACAGTAGCAAGGAATGGCAGTGGTTCGAGCCCGTCGTCACCTACGAAAACGCGAGGTTACCCCAAGCACTGTTCGTTTGCGCCTATCACCTGAACCATGCCCGCGGTATCGAGGTGGCTCATGCGACCCTGCGCTGGCTCATTCAGCACACGACTGCACACGGGCATTTCCGCCCCATCGGCAATCACGGCTGGCTAATACCGGGACATCCGCCCGCGCAATGGGACCAACAACCGGTGGACGCTGGCGCGATGGTGGAAGCCTGCACTACCGCTTACGTGCTCTCGCACGAGCCGCTCTACCGCGACACCGCCCTGCTCGCCTACGAGTGGTATCTGGGCAAAAACGACCACAGGCTGAGCGTATACGAACCCGAAACCGGCTTCTGCCACGACGCGCTGACGCCACATGGTTTGAACCTGAACGGTGGGGCAGAGTCCATCCTTTCCTACATGCTGGCGTACTTGACTCTCCGCAAACACGGACTACTGCCCTCATAGGGCTGTTCTCCTGGAGGACGAGGCTCCCGCCGAGCCGCCCCCCCCTCCCCGCCCGCAGGACGGCTCACCAGATGGGTGGATTGTAGGGTCTGGTCAACGGATGACCATCCAGCGGCGGGTCGATGCGCTTCAGGTCCACCCCGAACCGCTCCAGAATGGTCGGCGCGATGTCGGCGCGAGTGCCCCCGGCGCACAACGCCCTTATCGTTGGTGGCGAGGAACACGTAGGGCGCATCGCTGTGCGATTTTAGCCCCTCGTCAAAGCCGTGGTCGGCGGTCACGTAGATCAGAGTGCTGTCGTACAGGTTCAGCTCCTTCAGCTTCTGCACGATTCGCCCCAGCCACCTGTCGCCGGAGATCAGGGCGTCGTTGTATTCCTCTGAGTTCTCGCCGTACTGATGTCCCTGGTGGTCTACCTCCGCGAAGTGGACAAAGAAGAAGAAGCGTTTGTGCTTGTAGCGCTCCAGCAGTTCCAAGGTCTTTGCACCCACCACGTCATCACGCATTAGCCCGTTGATGAAAACGTCCATCGCCTGCCGCGCGTTGTAGAAGGGCTTACTGGGCTCCGCTAGGTAGCGCACGCCGTTCTCGACAATGATGCGCCCCTGACGCAGACGCTGTTGTGCCTGTGGACGCCCTGCCCGCACCCGCTGTTCAATCGGACCAGCTGGCACCTTCGTGGGCGGGTCGGCATCGACGTTGCCCTTTTTGCCGATAACCGCCACCGTAGCGATGTGATCGGCTCCGAAATGCTGTTCCAGCCGTTCGAAGACGGTGTAGCCCTTGGGAATCGGCTGGTATCGTCCGTTGCTGAAAACACCCGTCTTCTCGGGTTCATAGCCGGTCAGGATTTGCGTCCAGCCCGCTTTGGTATCGGTCGTGCGCAGGATGTCGATCGCCACCAGCTTCCCCTCCGAAGCCAGCCGGGCGAGGTTGGGCAGTTCGCCCCTTTGCAGGCACTCACGCACGTGCTCGCGCTGTGCCCCGTCCCAGCCGATGAGGATGATATTGCGAGGGGTCGCCCGTTGGCTCCGTTCTGAAGCCAGCGTCAGCACCCCAGCCAGCAAAGCCACACCCAACAGCACAACCATCACACGACGCATTCTCTTCACCTCCGTTTGCAGGACTACCACTCTCTCAGACGTAATGAATGTGAAAGGGTCCATCGCGAGAAGCAGGGGGTAAGAAGTCTTATGATGCGTTTCGCTATTTGCAATGAGCTATTTGTGGGCTGGGAACTACGTCGGGTATTTCAGTTCTGCGCCGGGCTGGGCTACCACGCGGTGGAGCTGGCGCCGTTCACGCTGGCGGAAAGCGTGTCTGTTATCACACCCGAAGAGCGCCGCTCCATTCGCCAGATGGCACGGGAAGCCGGTATCGAGATCGCCGGACTGCACTGGCTGTTGGTCAAGCCGGCGGGATTACACCTCACGACCCCCGACGCGCAGGTGCGCCGGCGCACGGCGGACTATCTGGTGGAGCTGGTGCACTTCTGCGCCGATGTGGGCGGTAAGGTACTGGTGCTGGGCTCCCCGAAACAGCGCAGTATTCCCGAAGGTTCTACCTATGAACAGGCGTGGGAGCGTGCGTTGGAGACCCTGCGCCCGGCGGTCAAAGCGGCGGAAGCGCGCGGGGTAACCTGGTGTATCGAACCCCTCTCGCCTGCGGAAACCGACTTCCTCAATCGTGCTGAGGATGCCATCCGTTTCGTGCAGGCGCTGGACAGCCCCTCGGCGCGCATGATACTGGACGTGAAGGCGATGAGCACCGAAGCAAAGCCCATCCCGCAAATCATCCGGGATTCCGCCGGCTGGTTCGCTCACTTCCACGCCAACGACCCCAACCTCAAGGGCCCGGGCATGGGCGAGGTGGACTTTGTACCCATCCTGCGCGCGCTGAGGGCGGTTGGCTATGCCGGCTACCTCTCGGTAGAGGTCTTCGACTATTCCGACGGCGCTGAGCGCATCGCCGAGCAAAGCATCCGCAACCTGCAAAGCGCGCTGGAGGCGGTATCGCACCTGTAGTGTCGCCTCTTCCCCGCAAAATAACCGGTCTTTAGCCCCCGCACCCCTAAACCCCGTAGGAATTACAGGCGGTCTGGCTCCCGCTTGACTTCGAGGGGCAAGAGATGATATCCTTTGCAATGATTACGCAGACTTCGAGGTGGTTCGGGAGAAAGGATGTTACTGCTAGGCACACAACGGATTAACGCACGAGGGCACTTGGAAATCGGTGGCTGTGACGCGGTGGAGCTGGCAAGGCAGTTCGGCACCCCGCTGTATGTGCTGGACGAAGCCGCGTTCCGCCAGAACATGCGCGATTACCGACGCGCCTTTGAGAAACGCTATCCCCGCAACGAGATCGCCTATGCTGGCAAGGCGTTGTTGTGTATGGCGGTGGCCCGCATCGTGATGCAGGAAGGTTACGACCTGGATGTGGCATCGGCGGGCGAACTGTACACCGCGCTGAAAGCAGGTTTCCCCCCGCACAAGCTGGTGTTCCATGGCAACAACAAGTCGCTCTTTGAACTGCAGATGGCGGTCCAGCATGGCGTGGGGCGCATTGTAGTGGACAACCTGCTGGAACTGCAAATGCTGGAGCGGGTGGCAGAAGAGGCGGGCAAGCAGGTAACCATCCTGATTCGCGTCACCCCCGGCATCGATCCCCATACCCATCGCTTCATCCGCACGGGACAGGCAGATACCAAGTTCGGTTTGAACATTCGCAACGGTTACGCGCTGGAGGGGGTGCGGCGCGCGCTGGCGTCGCCGCATCTGGTGCTGAAGGGTATCCATTGCCATGTCGGTTCGCAACTGCTGGACACCGAAGCGCAGGAACGCGCCGTGAAGATTATGGTGGACTTCATGCACACCCTGCGCAAGCAGGTCGGCTATACTGTAGAGGAGCTGAACATTGGCGGCGGGCTGGGCATCCGCTACATCGAGAGCCACCAACCTCCCACCTTTGACGAATACGCGGAGCGCGTGGTTCGTGTGCTCACCCAACAGTTAGACCGGCACAACCTGCCATACCCCACTCTTCTGCAGGAGCCGGGGCGGTCGCTGGTTGGCGAAGCGGGAGTGACGCTGTACACCATCGGCGCCATCAAGCAGGTTCCTATCCACCAACCACCGGGCACGCGCACTTACGTCGCCGTGGATGGCGGCATGTCGGACAACCCGCGCCCGCAGTTGTACGACGCGGTATACACCGCCCTCGTAGCGAACAAAGCGAACCAGCCGGCAAACACCGTAGTGACTATCGCGGGCAAGCACTGTGAAACCGACATCCTGATCCGCAACGTTGCCATCGCCCAGCCCGAGCCGGGCGACATTCTGGCGGTTCCATCCACCGGCGCGTACAACTACGCCATGAGCAGTAACTACAACCGATTCCCGCGCCCGGCGATGGTGCTGGTGAACGAAGGGCACGCCGAGGTGATTGTGGAGCGCGAAACGCTGGATGACCTGCTGGCGCACGACCGCATCCCCGAGCGATTGCTCGCCGAACAGCCGTCGCCCGTTGGATAGCGTGTCTCACCCCCGCAGGGCGGAACTCACTGACGAGTCGGCGCACTCACCTTTTTCGGCTCGGCGTCTGCTTCGCCCTCGGGGGAGCCAGCGGAAACTTGCGCAGGATTGCATGCGTATTCGAAATCGCTAACCCACTGCGCAACGAGGAGCATAAACATACCAATGGTGCAGATAGACTGGAACTTTGTTTTTATGCAGATTCTGGCGTTCGTGCTGTGCATCACCGTGCACGAATTCGCACACGCTATCTCTGCCTACCGCCTGGGAGACCCCACTCCCAAACGGCAGGGCAGAATCTCACTAAACCCGCTGGACCACCTAGACCCGCTCGGCACGCTGATGGTGATCCTGATGGTGGTCACCGGTGCGCGAGGCATCGGCTGGGGCAAGGCGGTAGAGGTGAACCCAGCAAACTTCCGCCATCCGCGCCGGGACATGATGTTGGTAGCAGCAGCGGGACCGTTTTCCAATCTCGTGTTTGCGGTTGTGCTAGCGATGTCCATGCGTCTGCTAGGGCAGTCGATGACGCCGAGTCTCGAGCAGTTTATGGTTTTCATGGTCTACATGAACATTGCCCTCATGTTCTTCAACCTGATACCCATCGCACCGCTGGATGGCTCCAAGATTCTGGTGGGTCTGCTTCCGGCAGAGACCGCGTATCGTTATGAGTTGGCGATGTTCCGGTTCGGTCCGATCCTTCTGCTATTGCTAGTGTTTGTGATGCCGGGCGTGCTCAGCGTGCTCGTTGGGCTCCCCACAACGATAGTGGTGTCTCAACTGCTTGGTTAAGGACCAGTGTAGCATCCGGGGGCAACTTGTGGTTGCCCCCGCCTCTCCTATGCCAGCGGTAGCCAAACTTTCATCGCCCCGGCGACGCGGTTCGCCCAAGCGTAGTACGGTATCCAACGCACCTTCACGTCACGCCACTGTGGATACTGATAGCGGTTCATCGGCACGTACAGCGGGTGTTGGTCGCGGGCAACGGTGTCCATTACCGCCTTACCGCTGATCGCCACCACCCCCTTCAACAGCGTGGGGTCATACACCGCCTTCAGTTCGCTAGCGTTTGCGGGCAGGTACAGCTCCATCAGGTTCCCATCGGGCACATCGCTCTCTTCCACGCAGTACACCACCGGTCCGCGCATCAGCGCACCGCTCGCCCGGTCCTCCTCGATGCGCGGGTGGGCGCGCATGAGCTGAACAGGCATGGGCAGACTCATCTGCACCTCGTCGCCGTCCTGCCATTCGCGCTCCAGAACGAGATACCTGCCCGGCACAGCTTCCGCCGGAACAGGCTGTCCGTTCACGTGCACCTCAGCCTCCGACGCCCAGCCCGGAACGCGCATCGCCAGACGATACCTGCCTGTGGAGGGGCGTAGCACAATGTCGCCAGACCACGGATAATCGGTCTGCACCTGCAGGCGCACTGGCTGTCCATCGGGAAGGTGCGTCGCCAATTCGCTGGCGGCGTAGAAGTGCACGTACACCGTCGCCTCGTCCAGGCTATACAGATAGCCCGGCAGAGAAGCCAAGGTGCGATGGATGTTGGGCGGGCAACAGGCACAGCCGAACCATGCCTGTCGCTCGTAACCGCCGCGCGACTCTAGTGGGTTCATGTAGAAGTAGCGCGCGCCGTCCAACGATAGCCCCGACAAGATACCGTTGTAGAGTGCAAGCTCCATCATGTCGGCATAACGAGCGTCGGGCTCTACCTGAAGCATCCGCCAGTTCCACAGGAACCCTGCGATGGCGGCGCAGGTCTCGGCGTAGGCACGCAGGTTGGGCAGTTCGTACGCCTCGCCGAAAGCCTCACCGTCGTAGCGCGCGCCCAACCCTCCGGTGATGTACATCTTGCGCATAAAAACGTCGTGCCATAGAGCCTTCAGCGTCTCCATCAGTGCAGGCTCGCCCGTCTCCATATACAGGTCGGTCGCTCCGGCGTACAGGTACAACGCACGCACGGCGTGACCAACCGCCTCCCGCTGTTCACGGAAGGGTGTATGGTCCAGCAGATAGGGTAAGCCGTCTAGCACGGGTGGTTTACGCCCTCGCGCATCGATCATGCGCATTGCTAGCTGCAGGTAGCGTACCTCGCCCGTCTCGCGATAGAGCTCGATGAGCGCCATCTCCGCTTCGGGATGCCCGCAGGTCCCCCACCTGCCCTCCGGACCGAACAGGCGGTAGAGCAGGTCCGCAAAACGGATGGCGACCTCCAACAAGGTTCGCTCGCCGGTAACCCGATGGTGTGCCACTGCCGCCTGCGTCAAATGTCCGAAGCAGTATATCTCGTGGGCGTGGTTCAGGTCGGTGAAGCGCAACCTAGCGCGATCGCCCATGAACTGCGTGTTCAGATAACCGTCTGGCTCTTGCGCCGCGGCGATGACATCGGTGAACTCTGCCACCCACTCCCGCAGGCGGCTATCCCCGCTGTGCGCCAGCGCCCAACTCGCCCCCTCCAGCCACTTGTAGCCATCGGAGTCGATATAACGGGGACCCTTTACCTGCCCCTGCCGTCTGCCGCTGACCACGTAGAAATTGGGCACGGTATGGCTTTCCCACAACTGCTGCCAGCCTGAGGGGATGCTTGCCTCCAGATTCGTCTGATAGCGCTCCGCCAACAGCCCACCCTTTAACTTCACCTCTCGCACACCAACAGGCTTCAGGCGAGCGTAAGCACTTCGCGTTGTCTGCACTATCGGTGCCACAGAATGCGGTTGCATCTATGAAAAGTTGCCTCCTGTGTTGTCACACTCCCGTTATACCCATGTTTTCACCAGAGGGCTTACAAACTCCTGCGTTGACGCCTTTTCACCAGCAGTGGTACACTTGCCTTAACATGGTTAGCCATGCTAAAAGGAGGGACTAACGGAAATGGAGCGGTATCCCCTGAGCGCGGAGCAGGTGGCTTTCTTCCGCGAGAACGGCTTCGTGCAGTTGGACAACGTGCTGACAGCGGAGGAACTGCAGGCTCTGCGTGCCGCCGCCGACGAGGTGCTCAGCCGCCGGTTCGACCCAACGATTGAAACCTCCGCTGCCAACCCCGATTACGAGAAGGTGTTCGTGCAGAAGGTGAATCTGTGGCGGGTGCATGAAGGCATTCGTCAATACGTGCTCAGCCCCAAAATCGCTGAAATCGCGCGACAGCTGATCGGCGCACGAGCTATCCGCCTATGGCACGACCACCTGCTTACCAAGATGCCCGGTGACAGCAAACCCTCACCCTGGCACCAAGACCGCCCCTATTGGCCCATGATCGGCTATGACCAGCTCTCTTGCTGGATGGCGCTGGATGACGTCGACGAGCATAACGGCTGTATGCAGTTCATCCCGGGCTCGCACCTGTGGGGCGAGTTGGAACCGATTAATTTGGTCACCCCGCAAGATATTTTCGCGCTCGTGCCAGACAAAGAGGTCAAACCGCCCTACATCGCGCGCATGAAGGCGGGCAGCTGCACCTTCCACCATGGGCTGACCTTCCACTACGCCGGGGCAAACCACACCGACCGCCCCCGTCGCGCGATGGTCACCATCTATATGGCGGACGGCACGGGCTACAGCGGCAAGCCGCACGTGGTCACGGACGGACTGAACCTGACGCCGGGTCAGCCACTGGCGGGGGAGCTGTTCCCTATTCTGGCGCAGGGATAGGCTAGCGCAGGGGCGCCACGGCAAGATGCGGCTTCAGCAGGCTGGGGGCGGAACTATCCGGTCCGGAGCCATACTCGGGAGCGTTCGCATAGTGTGGAAACTCCCACTCCCCCAGCCCCCGTTTAAGCTGAGCGCGAATTTCCCACAGGGATGGGCGCGGGGGCGGTATCTGCACCACCTGAGGCGCAGGAGATGGGCTGATGATGGCAACAGGCGCGAAGACACGTGGACTGCTCAGCGGCTGAGGCGCGGGAAGCAGATAGGACTGCTGCAGCACCCCCGCTTCTGGACGTCTCGCACGCCAGATGAACGCGCTCAGGAGCACGATGCCCCCGACGAGGCAGACTATCGCTAACGCCAGCCCGGGGCGCATACGCTCGGATTGCTCGGACATACGGGGCGTTGGGTTTGCTGTTGCGTCAAGATCGAAAACGGTCAGTTCCATCTCGTGCATCCTCTCCGCGCTGGGGGTAACCGCTCCCGCATCGCGAATATACTATTAGTGTACTGCTTCTGGCGGGCGCAAATCAACATGCCCAACCAGTGGGAAACATGAAACCACCATTGACCATATGGACGTCGCCCGCGCTGGGTGGAAAGACCCGCCGGTGCATCCAAACCTGCCTGCAGGAGGGCGAGCAAGTGCGCCTCGTCTTACCGTCGGAACTGCAGGCGCAGATGGCACGCGCCATCCCGATGGCGGAAGGGATGCCTCCCTCCACGGCGGACAGGGCAGTACAGAGTTTTCACGCCTTCGCGCTGGAGGTCGCCCTCCGCGCAGGAGAGGTGCACCTCGTGCCTGCACATCTGCGCCGTCGGCTCCTGCAGGAAGCGGTTCGGGAGGCTGCTCCCTCGCACCCGCTTCTGGAGCGAGCGTTCCAGCGCGAGGGGATGTTCACTCTGCTCTCCGCCTGGGTGCGCGAACTGGCTCGCGAAGCTATCTCCCCCCAGATTCTGGAGAGCCTGGCAAGCCATTCCGGGGAGCCCGAGAAGATCGGCGCGCTGGCGAAAGTGTGGCGCAACTATCGTCAATTACTTGCCCGGCGCGGCTGGCACGAAGAAGAGGACGCGTATCTGCTCGCCGCGCGTGCCCTGCGCCAGCCCACAACCGGCACTCATCTGCCGCGCCGGGTTCTGCTGGACGGGTTCGCTCGCTTCAGCGCAGCCGAGATGGACTTCCTGCGCGCGCTGGCGGAAGCCGGATGCGAGGTGGTTATCACCCTGTGCTGGGACGCACAGCGTCCCGCGCTGTTCGAGAGCACCTCCGCCACCCTGCACTGGCTAGGAGAGCACTTCGAGGTTCGGCAGGTGCCGCTCTCGGCACCGCCGGCGGAGTCGGTATCTCCCGCCATCGCCCACATCGCCAGGCATCTGTTCGGCACTCCACCCCCCATTACAACGATGGGGCAGGGCGTACCTGCCGTCGAAATCTGGGAAGCGCCACACCTGCTTGGCGAGATGGAGATGGTCGCTCGTGAGATCCTACACCTCCACCGCAACGGTATGGCGTGGGGCGAGATAGCGGTATTGTGCCGTGACATCACCAGCGTGTTGCCCATCGCCGAGGCGATGTTCGGACAGTTTGGCATCCCTACCCAAAGCTTCGAGACGCAGGTGCTCGCAGAGCATCCGCTGGTGCGCGCGCTCGGCGATCTCCTGCAGATAAACGCCAATGACTATCCCCGCGACGGTATCCTGCGTTGGCTCAAGAGCGGCTACCTGCCAGTGGCAGTACTGGAGGCGGACCGCCTGCGCTTGCGCGCGGTGCGTCGGGGCGTGCGTGGCGGTGCATCCGAGTGGCTTCGTCTCGCCGATGAGATGGAGCAGGAAGGAAGTGCAGTTGCGCCCCTGCTGAGATCGCTCGTCGAGTGTACGCAGAACCTGTCTCAGTCGGCAACACCCCCTCAGTGGCTGGAGGAGCTTCAGCGAGGGTTGGTGCGTATGGGAGTTGGCACGTCACCCGCGTGTGCCGACCCCGACAGCCAGAATGTGCTGTCGCAGGCGATGCAAGTCGCACAGCAGGTGGTGCTCCTGCTGGCGCGAGAAGAAGGAGGAACCCCGACGATGTGGGCGGAGGCGGTCACGCAGGCGTGGGCGGTCACACCGCTTCGGCGCGCGCAAGGTCTCCGCAACGCGGTATGGCTACTGGAAGCCACCCGAAGCCGTCCCCTCAGCCCGCGTGTGGCGTTCGTGATCGGTATGCAGGAAGGACGGTTCCCCAGACGCATCACGGAAGATGCGTTCTTGCGCGACGAGGAGCGCCTCTGGCTGAACACGCACGAAAACTTCCACCTGCAGTTAACCGCCGACGCCGCCGCTATGGAGCGACTTGCCTTCTATCAGTCCGCTACCTGCGCCCGACAGCGAGTCGTGTTCACCTACTCGCGCACGGAAGCCGACCGCGACGTGCAACCCTCGTTCTATCTGCACGCCTTGCGCGAACTGTTCCCAAATGAGGGTATTGTGCAACACAGTCTGCGCCTGAACGACATCACCGCACCGCTACCCTATACGTTGGACGAAGCGGACGTCGAGCGCACGCTGGTGGACACCCTGTTCGACTGGAACCCCCACACCCGACGCCCGTTAGACGAGCAGGAGCGCAGGCAGATCGCCGAGACTGTGAAGCACTGGTTGGAGCAGAACCCGGACAGATGCCGGCAGTGGTGGCGCTGGCGCTATCTGCCCGAGTTTCCCCGCTTGCGCACGGCTGTACCCCAAATCGGCACCCGAGCCTACTCCGCTACCGAACTGGAGGAACTACAGCAGTGTCCCTTCCGTCACTTTGTGCGCCGGGAGATGAAATTGCGCCCGGAGCGCACTCACTACACCGCGGGACAGGGAAGATGGTTACATGCTATCTTGCACCGCCGCCGCCGCGAGCCTGAAAAGCCCATCGAGGAGATCGTGCAGGAGGTGGTTCGGCAGAACCCTGTGGACCGTTCGCAGGGCGAGAAACAGTTACTGATCCAGCAGGTAGAGGATATGGTGCGCTCGGTATTGGAGCGGGAGGACACCATCTACACGCAGTTCGGCTTGCAGACCGTGCTGACGGAGGCTGTGTTCGGTCCAGCGGAAGATGAAGTCGACGAACCCGCCGAAGATGCCCAGCCGGCTTTGCGTATGACCCTGCCGGATCAGCGACAACTGTGGATTTGCGGCAGGATAGATCGCGTGGACATCTGCCCCCAAACTGGCTCAGCCGTGCTAGTGGACTACAAGCGCAACCTGTCCGCACGGTGGTGGCAAAGCATTCAGGCAGGGGAGGACTTCCAGACGGTGCTGTATACCGCTGCGTTGAAGCGGGTATGGAAACTGGAGCCTGCGGCGGTGGCTCTGGACAGCGCGTTGGATGGGAAGCGGTGCAGGGTGTTGTTCGTGGACCAGGCGGGCGCAGACCTTCTGCGCCGATTGAACAGACTGCCACAGGAGGATTACGGCGTAGTTCAGCGCGTGAACCGGGAGCGATGGCGGTCCATCGAGCAGACCACCGCCCGTAAAATCCAGCAACTGCTCAACCAGCTGCTTGCCGGCGACATCTCCCCAACCCCTGGCGAGCACTGCACGGTATGTGAGTACCGCGGGCTGTGTCGCGTGGTGATCCAGCAGGGTACTGGGCTACCAGTGCACGACGGCGAGCCTTACCCCAACGGGAACCTGTAACCCTTACCAGTTTTTGCCCGCCTTTTTGCCAGAGACTGCGCATCTTACGGGCACGTATGGAACAACTTCAGTGAGAATCCTCCTCCCACGGTACTGTCGTTCAATCTCTGGTGTCCGCCGCACCAGCGGCGTTTTGATAGGCACAGGCGTCCCGCCTGTGCTATTTGCTTTTGCTTGCGGATTACGGCGGGCGCAACGCCCTCATGACGCATTCTTCCGACGCGCGTGCCCAGTATTCGGTCAGGCGTATGGTGCGCACAACGGGTCACCGACCACCATATCTCTCCAGAACAGATACGGCGTTGCCATCCAGAAGCTCTCTGCAAGGGTGTAGCCATCGGTATAGCGGTCAAACAGGATGTCGGCGCGGCAGAGGGCGTCCGCATACGGCTCGGAGACGTAGCCCTTCACGCCGGTAACGCCCACCCTGATCAGGTCGGCAATCAGCGACTGCCCCTTGTCGGTAGGCAGGAAGGTGCGTGCACTGGTGGAGACGGCGGTCTCGGCAATCGCGCCGGGAAGAAAGGTGTTGCTGAGGTAAAGCTCCTTTTTGTACTCGGGGTCGTTGCTCCCCCATGAGTAGTAGCCCATCACACCCTTCTGATTGCCGATAAACGCTTTGGTATCGTCCAGCAGGACGCGCAGTTTCTTGCGTTTGAGCATCTCGGCGGCACGGCGCATCGATTCGTTCACCTCGCCGTAGGCACTGCGCCGGTGCGACGGGCTGATGTCCAGCAGGAACAAACCGTCCTCCCGCCGCGCCTTCAGAGCACGCTCCACCAATGCGCCCGCATCCGAGAAGGTATAACCATCCAACCGACTTACCAGATACAATCCCCCATAGCGCGTCGACGAGAAGGTCTCCTTCCTGCCGAAGTACGGGTTGCGACTGCGCACCGGCACCGACAGGTTCATACACATCAGCAGGCTATCCACCGAGAAGCTCCGTTGAGCGGTCTTGATGGGCACCCCTTTCACGACCAGCAGGAAGTCTATCTTGTCGGCAAGCTTGCGCTCACGCAGGGCGGTCCGCACCGGCGACTGAATATCGGTCAGGTAATCACCCTCAGGGATAGTTTCCGACGTGGTGCAACGCAGAAGGATTAGATGTTGCTCAGGCACTGCCCGGTCGCGACAGTACTGCCGTGCCAGCTTTTCGGGCTCCGGCTGTGAACCGTTGGCGATAACTGCCACCCTGCGCCCAGGTGGGTTTGCCAGAGGTTGACCTCGCATGGTACACGCCTCCTTAGCTGCCCACGGCGCGCGCCCCTGCCGCGCTAGGTGCACCCGAAGGGCGCGGAGACTGCGGCTGGTCCATGCCCAGCAGGGCGTTGAACTCTTTGATGTCCTTCGCTTTGGCGAGGGCTTCCTCATAGGTCACGATGCCGCGCTTGACCAACGATGCCAACGACTGGTCTAACGTCATCATCCCCTGCTTGGTGCCCGTCTGGATGAGCGAAGTCAGCTGGAAAGTCTTCGCCTCGCGGATCAGGTTGCGCACCGCCGAGGTTCCCACCAGCACCTCGAACGCCGCCACACGCCCCTTGCCGTCTGCCCGTTTGCACAGGGTCTGCGAAATCACCCCCACCAGGTTCACCGACAACTGCATGCGTATCTGCTGTTGCTGGTAGAGCGGGAACACGTCGATCACGCGGTCCACCGTCTGCACCGCGTCGGGAGTGTGAAGCGTGCCGAACACCAGGTGCCCGGTCTCTGCTGCGGTGATGGCCAGGTGAATGGTCTCCAGGTCGCGCATTTCGCCCACCAGGATCACGTCGGGGTCCTGGCGCAAGACGAACTTGAGCGCGTTGGCGAAAGAGTGGGTATCGGTGTCCAGCTCGCGCTGGTTCACCAGAGCCGCTTTCGGTTCATGCACAAACTCTATCGGGTCCTCAACGGTGACAATGTGTACCGGGAAGTTCTGGTTGATGTAGTGGAGCATGGCTGCCTGTGTGGTAGACTTGCCCGAACCGGCGGGTCCCGTTACCAGCACCAGCCCACGCGGACGCTCCGCAAAATACCGACAGACGGGTGGCAGGTTCAGTTCCTCCATCGTCTGGATGCGATAAGGGATGACGCGAAACGCCGCCTGCACGTTGCCGCGCTGTTGATAGATATTGCCGCGGAACCGCGACAGCCCGGGCACCTCGTAGGCGAAGTCCAGCTCCAGCTCCTTTTCGAAGCGTTCGCGCTGTGCCGGCGAAATCACGCTGAAGCACAAATCGCGCACCTGTTGCGGGCTTAGCTTGCCATACTCCTCCATCGGATACAGGTCGCCGTAAATGCGTACCATCGGATATTGATTCGCCTTTAGATGCAGGTCAGAACCATCCTTTTGCACCACCTTGGTCAGAAGTTCGTCTACGGTAACCGTCATGGTCTCTCTCCCTCAGTCTGCTCTGTGTCTGGGATTCCCAACAGTTTTCGTGAAACCGCTCGCGCCGGGATGAACGCAGGGTTCACCCGCTGGCGGTAGGCGGTGGCGATGGCGTTGACGCAGATACCGGTAGCAACCGCCACGTTCAACGAGGTGGTCGCTCCATAGAGCGGTATCGCTACGCGCTGTTCACATTCTGTCAGCACCTCGGGGCGGACGCCGTACAGTTCCTCCCCAATGACCAGCGCCATGGGGAATCGCCACTCCATCCGCTCTAGCGGCACCGCCTGTTCATCCAGATGCAGTGCCACGATGCGGTAGCCCCTTGCCCGCAGGGCGCGAATCTCCTCCAGCGGCTGTGCCCAGCGATGCGGCTGCCATTTCTCTGCGCCCACCGCGCCCGAATAGTTCTTCTCGCGCCCGTCGCATCGGCTGAACACCACCTCTTGCACCCGAAACGCCTCGGCAACGCGCAGGATGTTGCCGTGATTGATCTCCTTGTCCAGATAACTGCACACGAGCACCAGTGGCAGACGCGGTAGGTGTGGCAGCCTCTCGCGCAAGCCGGGGTCGGTTTCGGGGCGACCGCTGGCTTCCCACTCGCGGCGGATATGTTTGGGCACAGTGATGCTCATGCTGGCTCCAATCCCCTTGGCATGTTATACCTGAACACCAGCCATCATACGCTGGGCACGCTGTTCGAAGTCGCGCGGGTTGGAAGATTTGGCGATGGCGTCCTCGAAATCCACCAGCCCCTTGCGCACGAGGTTCAACAGGCAGCTGTCCAGGGTCTGCATCCCGTACTCCGCGCCGGTCTGGATGTCCATATAGAGCTGATGCGTCTTGCCTTCGCGGATCAGGTTGCGTACCGACGGCGTTGCCACCATCAGTTCGAAGGCGGCGACGCGCCCCGTGCCCTGTGCGTTGGGCAACAGCGTCTGCGAGAGCACCCCCACCAGCACCACCGACAACTGCATACGTATCTGCTGTTGTTGCTCGGGCGGGAACACGTCCACGATACGGTCAATGGTCTGCGGAGCATCTTGGGTGTGCACGGTAGACATGACCAGGTGCCCCGTTTCGGCTGCGGTGATGGCGAGATGGATGGTCTCCAAGTCGCGCATCTCGCCCACGAGGATCACATCGGGGTTCTGACGCATCACGTGGCGCAGGGCATCGGCGAACGAGTGGGTGTCCACACCCAGCTCGCGCTGGTTGATGATGGACAGCTTATCGTGATGCATGTATTCAATGGGGTCCTCGATGGTCATAATATGACAGCGTTTGTGCGTGTTGATGTGGTCGATCATCGCCGCGAGTGAGGTGGACTTGCCCGAACCGGTGGGACCGGTCACGAGCAGAAGTCCGCGCGGGCGCATACACAGCTCTTTGACAGCAGGCGGCATCATCAGCTCGTCGATGGTGCGGATGCGGAAGGGGATCAAGCGCAGAGCTGCTCCCACGCACCGCTGTTGCCAGAACATGTTGACGCGGAAGCGTGCCAACCCCGGCACCTCATACGAGAGGTCCAGTTCTTTGTCGCGCTCAAATCTCTGCCGTCGCTCCTCGTTGAGGATGGCGTACAGCAGGTTCTTCACGTCCTCGGCGGTGAGCCGGGGCAGGTCGGTGCGCTTCAGGTCGCCATGAATACGCAGGATGGGTGGTTCGCCCGCGCGCAGGTGCAGGTCAGACGCATCGCGCTGGACCACCATGCGTAACAGGTCGTCTATATGCATGTGCGGTATCTTCCTCCAGTATTCAGCAAGAGTTGCGTGCGCAGGCACGGGCCTGCAGGAACCACAGCGTTCATCGTCTCAGCATCTGGCGCAGTTCGGTCAGGTTGCCTGCGTACGCCAGCGCGTCCTCCTCGGTAATCAGCCCCTGTTTGTAGTATTTGTACAGGCACTGGTTCATGGTCTGCATGCCCCAGAACTGTCCTTCTTCGATGGCGCTGTAGATCTGTCCCACGCGCCCTTCCTCGATCAGCTTGGCAATGGTCGGCGTGGAAATCATCACTTCCACCGCTGCGATGCGCCCACTGCCGTCTTTCAGGGGCACTAGTTTCTGCGAGATGATGCCTCGCAGGGAGTTGGACAGGCGCATACAAATCTGAGGCTTGTCATGGGGCGGGAACATGTTGATGATGCGGTCCATCGTCTCCGCCGCGCTGGGGGTGTGCACCGTCGAGAAGACCAGGTGCCCGGTTTCCGCTGCCTGCAGGGCAACGTGCATCGTCTCGATATCCCGCATCTCTCCGATGAGGATCACGTCTGGGCTCTCGCGCACCACATACTTCAGGGCGTCGCTGAAGCTGTCGGTGTCGATACCCACCTCGCGCTGGCTGACGATCGCTTGCTTATCGGGGTGTACGAACTCGATGGGGTCTTCGATGGTCACGATGTGGCACCGGCGGGTGCTGTTGATCAAGTCGATCATCGCCGCCAACGTTGTGGACTTCCCGCATCCCGTTGGACCGGTGACCAGCACCAGCCCCTGTCGCTGTTTAGCGAGTTCCGCCACCGCCGGAGGCATCTTGAGATCTTCCAGCGTGTAGATGCTCAGGGGGATGAGACGGCAGACCATGGCGATACTACCGCGCTGTTGATAGATGTTGGCGCGCACGCGGGTAACACCCTCGATGGTGAACGCCAGGTCCAGCTCGTGGCGGTGCTCGAATCGCCCGATCTGCTCGTGTGTCATCACGCTATAAGCAAGGTTGCGCGTGTCATCCGCCGACAGCGGGGGCAGGTCCATGGGTTGAACCCTGCCGTGCACGCGCAGAGTCGGCGGCGTGTTTTCCTTAATGAACAGGTCCGATGCTTTGACCGACGCACCGTAGCGCAGTAATTCGCTCAGTTCCAACATGGACGTTATCCCTCTCTCGTGGATTCATGGCGTTGCGCGGATGCCGATAGCCGATACGAATGTCGCATCGCCCAGCGCATGACCAGATATGCCAGGGTTCCCAGTGCCACCGAAATCAGTGCTACGCCTGCGATTCGCCATCCCCAAGCCACTTCCTTTTGCCTGGGCTGTGCCGGTTTTTGCTCCTCGACCGGCTGAAGAAAGGGCACCCGCAGGTCGACATCCGGTGTGTGTCTCAGGATGCGTACCTGGTATCGGTAGACGCCGGGCGTATGGATTAACTGTATCTGCAGGTCGCGCGTCTTCCACTCGCGCAAACCCTGAAAAGGCATCTCTCCCTGCACCAGAAAGTATATCTCGAAATAGTCCAGATCCGAGAAGGTACGCAGGAATGGTTCGACCGGCAATCCACTGCTTCTCTGGTCAACCACATTTCGCACGCGTCCGGCGACGTCGGTAATGGGGGGTAAGGTGTTGCCAGCGATGCTTCGGGGGCTTTCGGTGCGCACGCGCACGAGCCTGCCTTCCCAGCCACCGTGGCGAAGCAGGCGATGGAATCGCTCGCCCGCTTCCTTCTCAGGCACCGCGGTATTGTAGGCAAAGGACACATGGTCCTCCCCCGTACCGGTGGAAACGACCACAATGGTAGCTTGCGGAGGAGTGCCTGACTGTTGCGCCATCACTGCCACGGCGCACAGACACAAGAGCAGAACCAGTAATGTCACACGCATTGGTGTTTGGAGAGAACCTCTTTCCCCGGTTTCGTTTCTTCCCGCGGCGCACCCACGTCGCTTTTGTGATGATACCTGCTCAGGACACACCACAGATTGTATCAAACCCGATGGCGAAAGGTCAAGCCGAGCCGTCATTCGCCAAATCGCTCCGCGCGTAGACGATACATTTGCGCTGGCGCCCCCTCCACCACACCCGCCTTGCGATATGCCCAACGTAACCGCTCCACAGGGTTTCGCCCCTCGTACGGGAGCACCACGCCCTCGCGTCCGTCGGGGGTACGAAGCACTAGCCCCTGCTCGGGTCCACCAAGCAGACGAATATCCCCTAATCAGACAGATAATGAAACAGGACATCTTCGCCGCGCCGCGCCAGCAAGGCAGACGCCCCCCGAACTTCACTTGCAGACAGGCGAGCGATGCCGTCATGTCCTGTGCGCGCTTCTTGAAACGGCTGGCGCCGCTGGTCGAACAGGGTCAACTGCACGTTCGGCAAGGGTTGTCCCTTTTCGTAGTCGTAGGTATACAGAAGCACACCGTCCGCGCCGAACTTTGCCACGCATCCCATGCGCGACACCATCACGAACTGCCCTTGCCACTTCTCGCCGGCAGACACACGCAGGTAGTAGATACCACTTTGGACTTCCGGCAGGAAAACGACGCGCGAATAGTGGGCATCTCTGCCTTCCCGCCCTCCTCGCGCGGTCAGTTGGCTCTGCCATTCCTTGACGAGGGTGCCTTTCGGTTCGGGCAAGGCGCGGCGTAGGCGGCTGGTTTCATGGCTAAAGGCGTATCCTAGGTAGTACTGCCGGTTCGTTACATATTGCAGGAACTGTTCTGGCGCAATGTGATACAGGGAGCACCGCACCTTGTCGATGTTCTGTGCGTAGATTTGGACGCGTGTTTGGCTGGCAGGCACACCTTCGCGTAACACATCTATGCCCAGCCACGTACGAACAGGCTGAGTACCCGCGCTCGCCGTGAGGAAGACGATCATTGTCAAAGCGATGGGGAAGCAAAGTTTTCCCATAAGGTTCACCTCCGCACCAAGAAGAAATCCCGCCGGGTGTCCGGCGGGATGGTTCGTTCACAACTTAGCCTACTCCTGCAGGCTCCGGAGGGTTCTCTGCCTCGAAGGTCTCTTTCTTGAGGAATACCAGCCTGCCGTCCTCGTCCAGCGAGGCGACAACCGTATCGCCTTCGCTGAAGCGTCCCAGCAGAATCTCCTCCGCCAGCGGGTCTTCAATCAACCGTTGGACGGCACGCCTCAGCGGACGTGCGCCAAACTGCGGGTCGAAGCCCTCGCGTGCCAGCAGTTCGCGCACTTCCTGCGTGATCTCCAGAGCGATGCCCTGAGCACGCGCCTGCTGTGCCACGCGCTCGACCATCAGGTCCACAATCTGCAGGATTTCGTTGAAGGTGAGCGCGTGGAACACCACGATCTCGTCGATGCGGTTGAGGAACTCCGGGCGGAAGGTGCGCTTCAGCTCTTCCATGATGCGCCCCTTCATGCTTTCATATTCGCGCTCGGTCTCCTCTTTGGGCTTGCTACTGCTCAGGAAGCCCATGCCTGAATCGCCCTGGATGGAGCGCGCCCCGATGTTGGAGGTCATGATGATGACCGTGTTCTTGAAGTCCACTACCCTGCCCTGCGAGTCGGTCAGGCGACCGTCCTCGAAAATCTGCAGGAGGATGTTGAACACTTCGGGGTGCGCCTTCTCAATCTCATCCAGCAGGACCACCGAGTAGGGCTGACGACGTACCGCTTCGGTGAGCTGCCCGCCCTCCTCATAGCCGACGTAGCCCGGAGGCGCGCCCACCAACCGCGACACCGCGAACCGCTCCATGTACTCCGACATGTCGAGGCGGATGAGATTGTTCTCGTTGTCGAACAGGAACGCTGCCAGCGCACGCGCCAGCTCGGTCTTGCCGACACCCGTGGGACCGAGGAAGATGAAGGTTCCTATCGGTCGCTTCGGGTCTTTCAGACCGGAACGGGCGCGGCGGATCGCCTTGCTGACCGCCACCACCGCTTCGTGCTGACCGATGATGCGCTTGTGCAGTTCCTCCTCCATCTTCAGCAGTTTCACCGTCTCGGCTTCCATTAGGCGCGAAACCGGGATGCCTGTCCACGACTGCACGATGTGTGCCACCTCATCCTCGGTCACCACGTTGCGCATCTCCTGGCGTTTCAGGTTCCACTCCTGCTCGAGGTCGGCGGCGCGGCCCTGCAGAACGGTCCGCTGGGAGCGCAGTTCCTGCACGCGCGAGTAGTCACCCGACTTGTGCGCCTGCTCGAGGTCTTTCTCGATGCGGGCAAGCTCCTGCTTAGCCTGTCGCAGTTCACGCGGCGGCAGAGAGTACTGCAAGCGCACCCTCGAAGCCGCTTCGTCGATGAGGTCAATCGCCTTGTCGGGCAGGTAACGGTCGGTGATATAACGGTCAGCCAGTCGCACCGCGGCGATGATGGCATTGTCCTCGATGGTCACGCGGTGATGTTGTTCATAACGGTCACGCAGACCGCGCAGGATTTCGATGGCTTCCTCTACGGTCGGCTCGCGCACCTGCACCGGCTGGAAACGTCGCTCCAGCGCGGCGTCCCGCTCGATGTACTTGCGGTATTCATCCAGAGTCGTCGCGCCAATACACTGCAGTTCGCCGCGTGCCAGGGCAGGCTTCATGATGTTGGAGGCGTCAATTGCGCCCTCCGCCGCGCCAGCACCGACCAGCGTATGCAGTTCGTCGATAAAGAGGATGACCTCACCTTGTGCCTTGCGCACCTCTTCCAGCACGCGCTTCATGCGTTCCTCGAACTCGCCGCGGTACTTCGTGCCCGCCACCAGCCCCGCCAGGTCTAAAGCCACGATACGCCGGTCCTTGAGCACCTCGGGGATGTCGCCAGAGACGATGCGCTGTGCCAGTCCTTCGGCGATGGCGGTCTTGCCGACGCCGGGTTCGCCAATCAGCACCGGGTTGTTCTTGGTGCGGCGAGACAGAATCTGGATGACTCGCTCGATCTCAGTGTGCCGTCCGATGACGGGGTCGAGCTTATCCTGTCGTGCCAGCTCGGTGAGGTCTCTGCCGAACTCATCCAGAGTGGGCGTGCGCGAACGCTGACGAGGCGCTGGAGTGCCGGCATCGCTGGATTGCAACGCCATCACCTCGCGACGTGCCCGTTCGAGGTCGACCCCCAGTTTCGCCAGCACCCTGCCTGCCAGCCCTTCCCCTTCCCGGATTAAGCCCAGCAGGAGATGTTCGGTGCCGATATAGTTGTTGTTGAGTTGGCGTGCCTCATCGTAGGCGAGGTCGATCACGCGCTTAGCACGGGGGGTCAACTGCGTCTCCTGCCCGAGTCTCCCTTCCCCTCGCGACAGCTGTCGCTCGATCTCACTGCGCACGCGACTGAGGCTGACGCCCATTCGCTCCAGGATTCGCGCGGCGACGCTGTCCGGCTCGCGCACCAGACCCAGTAGCAGGTGCTCGGTGCTCACATAGTTTTCACCCAAACGTCCCGCCTCTTCCTGGGCGTAGAAGATCACACGGCGAGCACGCTCAGTGAATCGCTGCCACATTGCTGACATGGGACCTCCTTGATCGGCAGCGGCGGTGCTTGCGGATGGTGCTCCCCTGCAGTAACGCCTGCAAGCCGACCGTTCTGCTCCAAAAGGTTCTCGCTTGTGTATAGATTACCCGTTTTGCCCTCGCAGATGCAAGCGCGTTACCTGGGGAAGACTATCCGTTGCGCACTTGCCGCACCAGCGTTCGCATCTTGATCGCGCGCCATTCGGCATCATCGTGGCGTGTCTCCCACCGCACTGCCATCAGCATCTGTTTCCATATTTCCGCGCTCAGATTGCCCCAGCCTGCCGCGCAGGCAAGGCTGATAACCGACAGCATCTGTAAGGCATCTGCGACTCTCAAGGTGCGTTCCTTTCCAAGATTATGATACACCTGTTCCGCCTCTTTGCGCAACTGTTCGGCGCGCTGTCGGAGCAATTGTTCCCGCGCCTGCTGTTCCGCCCGGGCAATGAACTGAGCTGTCCCTGAAACCTGCGCCGCGATGGTGGCTTCATCCAGCCCGATGCTGTGCGCGTTAGAGACCTGGAACAGTGCACTGACGGGCGTGCCCTCGCCATACAGCCCACGCACCGTGCCGCCCAGCTCCATCGCTGCATCCCATACCGCCTGCAACTGTCCGCTCCACTCCAGCGCGGGCGTGTGCATCATCACCGATACCCGCAATCCCCAGCCGATATTCAGGATGGAGGCGGTTAACCATCCATAATTGTCGGAGAAAGCCAGCTCCTCCCGTAGTGCCAGCGCCTCCAGCGCACCGTGCGCCAGGGCAATGCTTTCCCGCACCTGCAGACCGGGCAGTATCGCCTGCACGCGCAGATGGTCTTCCTCGTTCACCAGCACGCTGACCGTTCGCGTCTCGTCGACAATCAGCGAGCCATACAGGGTGCTATCCCAAAGGTGCGGGCTTGCCAGGCGAAGGTCAACCCAGCGCTGGCGTTCGGAAGGTCTGATACGACTTGCGGGCAAGACGTTGAAACGCCACCTGCTGGAACGGGCAGACCGTTCGACCCGCCTGCGAACCTCTTCCAGCTCCGCACTGTCGGCACACCAGGGGAATCGCGCCCACGCGAAGTTGCGCGCGTAACGGGCACGACTGCTGATGATGGTCTGTGGCTGTTGCAGGGCGCTCAGCCAGCTGGCTTCGGGTTGCATGGAAGATGAACGGGCGGCAGGTATCTGCGCTACCTCAGGCAGAGGCTCTCCCCTGTGCCGTGTGGGCAGTGACCATCGTGCTAGCCACTTGTCCACCGCCTGCGGGAACCGCTGGTAGCAGTCTGTACAGCCCGCCACCCCCTGCTGTGACACCATCGCGGGTTCTGTCCCACAGCGCGGACAGGTGACGACACCTTCGGGGTATGCCGGCGCGGCAGATACCTGCTGAAGCACTCCGGCAACCGCGTCCGCCTCACCCGGAGCGTACCTCAGCAGATAGCGACGGGTGCATTCGGCACACAGCCATCGCGCCTGCCCGTCAGCCTGCACCTGCCACCGTAGCGCGACGCTACCGCAAACGTCACAGCGTTGTTCAGACAGGCGTGCCACTGGTTTGCGTGTGTTCCCGGAACGCAGAGATGATGCGTTGCGTGACCTCACCCGGCTTGCCCGTGCCGATAGGTCGCTCGTCTAGTGTGACCATTGGTATCACTTCCGCGGCGGTGCCTGTCAGGAACGCCTCATCGGCAGTGTACACGTCGTAGAGGGTCATCATCGTCTCGCGCACCGGTATGCCCAGCTCCTCCGCCAGCATCATCACGGTGGCGCGGGTAATCCCCGCCAGAATCCCCGCGGAGGGCGGTGGCGTATGCAGGACTCCGTTCTTGACAATGAACAGGTTGTCGCCAGTCGCCTCCGCCACATAGCCTTCCACGTTCAGCATCAGCCCCTCACCCGCCCCCACGCGGTTTGCTTCCATCTTCGCCAGAATATTGTTGATGTACCGTCCCAGCGATTTGATGCGTGGGTCCAGACACTGCGCCGGCGGGATGCGTGTGGAGACGGTTACCACGTGCAACCCGTTTTCATACATCTCACGCGGGTAGAGCGCAAGGTCCGCCGTCGAGATGGCGATGGTGGGTTCCAGTCGGATGTGTTTGGGGTCTAACCCCAGCCCCACCCCACGCGAGACGGTCACGCGAATGTAGCAGTTCGTCTCTCCGTTTTCGCGCACAACCCGCTTGATACGCTCGGTCATCTCCTCCTTCGAGATAGGGATGCCGATCATCAAGGCGCGTGCGCTGTGGTACAGGCGATCGACGTGCTCTTGCAGTTTGAAGATGCGCCCATGATAGACGCGAATCCCCTCAAAGACGCCGTCGCCGTACAGAAAGCCGTGGTCGTACAGGTCAATCTTCGCCTCTTCCGGCGAGACCATCTGTCCGTTCAGGTTCACGAAACGCCGCATCGCTTTCCCTCCTGTTAACGGTTTTCAGTATAACGCGGGAAACGGCATAGCGTCAACTGCCCCGCGCAGGCAAGAGGCTCTTCGTGGCGAAACATACGGTGTGAGCAAGTGGG
The DNA here is from genome assembly GCA_040289885.1 of Armatimonadota bacterium. Lineage (GTDB taxonomy): Bacteria > Armatimonadota > HRBIN16 > HRBIN16 > HRBIN16 > HRBIN16. The sequence continues at coordinate 60,579 of PSLZ01000002.1, forward strand.
TGCATCTGATAGCGGGCAGTGTGCTCAGTGCGGTGCTCCTGTGGCTGGCGTTCCCTCCGGTGGATTGGGGATGGCTGGCGTGGGTTGCGCTGGTGCCCTTTCTGCTCGTGCTTCGCCCTGTCGCACGCCCTAGGCAGGGCTGTATCATGGGTCTGCTTTGGGGAGCCTGCTTCTACGGCATCTTGCTGTGGTGGATGCAGGAGTTCGTAGCGCGATGGACGGGCAGTTTCTGGCTGGGGCTGATCGCTTGGGGCGCGCTGGTGTTGTCGCAGGCGCTGTTCGCCGGGGCGTTTGGCTGGGGATATGCGCTGGGCAATGCGGTGGTTAGAGGCAGGGCCTTGCCTATCGCGCGGACAACAGCGCTGTGGGTAGCGTTGGAGTGGCTTCGCGGCGCAAGGTGGTGGGGCTTTCTGTGGGGGCAACCGGCAGTCACCCAGCACCAGAATCTTTTGCCCTTGCAGAGCGCGGAACTGCTGGGAGCGTGGGGGCTCAGTGCGTGGCTGGTGCTGGTGAACACCGCAGTGGCGGAAGCGATTGCCCGCAAATCGCTGAGACCTCTGCTGGTGCCAGCGGAGGTTTCCCTCGTCCTTCTGCTGTTCGGCTGGTGGCGCCTGCAGATGCCTGCCTGTCCAGAACGCCTGAGCGCACTGGTTGTTCAGCCTAATGTCGATACTACGCGCCAGTGGACGCAGGCGATGCAGGATGCCGTAAAGGCGAGTTTCCTACGCACCCTGGATTTGCTGACAGCGCGCCGAGCCGATTTGGTGCTGTTTTCCGAATCGCTTGTGCCGGATGCCACCGCTTACCCCTTTTCGGAGCTCGTGGCGCAAGTGAACCAACGCGGTACGACGGTGCTCATTGGCACCTTTGTGGACGAGGATGACAAAACCTATAACACCGTGACTGCTTTTCTGCCAAACGGAACGAGACAAACCTATCGCAAGCAACATCTGGTGCCCTGGGGAGAGTACGTGCCCCTACGCCGGTGGACGCCGTGGGTGGAACATTTCGGTGTGGTCAGCGCGGATGTATCGCCCGGCGACGCGCCCGAGTTGTTAACGCCGTGGCGGGTGGGAACACCCATCTGCTTCGAGTCCACCTTCCCCCGTATTTCGGGTGAGATGGTGCGGCGGGGGGCGCGCTTGCTATGCGTGGTAACCAACGACACATGGTTTGGGCGATCACCGGCGGCAGAACAGCACCTGGCGTTCTGTGCCCTACGCGCGGCCGAGAGCCGCCGGTGGGTCTTACGTTCGGCGACGACGGGCATTTCGGCGGTGTTCGACGCACGGGGACAGTGCCTGCAGAGAGCAGAGCTGTTTGAGGAGACATATCTGCAAGCGGACGGAGTAGAACTGCGCTCAGAGCACACGCCGTATACGCGGCTGGGCGACACGGGGTCGGTCGCCCTGCTGTTGGCGATCTGCATCGGGGCAGGCTGGTTCAGCGTGAAGCGGCGGAACTGAGGAGTTTTGTGGTCCGGAATAGAGCCCACCCGCCAGGCCAAAGCCTAGGACAGCAGAGCGACAACCAGTTCCGCCGTTCGGCGGGAAGCACCGCGCTGTTCGGCAATCAGAGATTGGGCGCGACGGGCAACCTCTTCACGTAAACGTGCGTCCCGTAGCAAACGGGACACATGCTCTACCAGTTCGTCCTCATCTTTGGCTGTCCACGCCACGCCTGCCTGATGCGCCATGGAAGCCACATCCCGAAAGTTCTGCATGTACGGTCCATGCACCACGGGCTTGCCGTGTGCTAGCGGCTGAAGCAGATTCTGTCCCCCTAAAGGCACGAAACTTCCTCCGATAATCGCCACGTCTGCTACCGCGTATACCTTGCCCAGTTCGCCGAACGTATCCAGCACGATCTGCTCCTGGGGTGTAACCGGAGTGCCCTGCGTGCGACGCCAGGGCTGAAAGCCCTCCTGCTGAAGCAGTTCTATCACGGCATCCGCACGCTCTACATGACGCGGCGCCCAAACCACGCACAGGTTGGGAAAATCCGCGCGCAACCTGCGGTAACCTGCGGCGATCAGCCGTTCCTCCTCCGGGGCGCGACTGCTTCCAACCACTAGCACGGGAGCACCAACCGGAAGACCCAAATCCTGCTGTAGCGCGATGGGGTCTACATCTTGCGCACCCACCGCTGCCTGATCAAACTTGGTGTTGCCTGTTACGTGCACGCGGTCAGGGGGAGCACCAATGGCGCAGAACCGCTTGGCATCCTCCTCAGACTGCACACAGATAGTATCTAGGCATTGCAAGACGCGACGGAACAGCCACCGAAACCGCCGATAAGCCGGTAGACTGCGATCGGAGAGGCGACCGTTGGCAATAACCGTTTTCACTCCCTGACGGTACGCGAGCATCAGCAAGTTGGGCCACAGCTCCGTTTCCATGATGATGAGTGCGTCGGGGCGAACACGTCTCAGGGCACGCTTCACCGCGAACGCAAAATCGACCGGCAAATAGCCCACCGCATCCACCAACTTGCCCAACTGCTGTCGGGCTGTGGCGTTGCCGGTGGGGGTGAGTGTGGTTAACAGCAGGTGGTGCTGGGGGAACTCTTCCCGCAGCGCTTGCAGTAACGGCACCGCCGCGATAACCTCCCCGACGGAGACCGCATGCACCCAAAGTACCTTGCGCCCCTGCGGGGATAGAGGCAGTCGCCCCAGTCGGTGGCTCCAACCCTCCCGCGATTTACCCCGAACCGCGATACGCCATATGAGGTAAACCAGCAACAAAGGGGATGCGAGCACCAGAAAGAGATTGTACAGCAGGTAAAACATAGTTTACACTCGCTTTGCCCGAACCATCTGTTCCGCCTGCGCCTCCAGCGCATTGATGTGCGCTTCTATCCTCTGCCGCAACTGCTCGAACTGCGTCTCGCTGATACCCTCCGGCACCTCTACAGGCTCGCCAAAGATGAACACCGCCCGCGCGAAGGGCAGGGGTATCATATAACGGTCCCAGGTCGGTAGCAGTTTACAGGGATACGCTGCCACTCCTGCGGGGATGATGGGACAGCCCGATTTCTGCGCGATGAAGAGCGCGCCCGGTTGCACCTGCCGGCTGGGTCCGCGGGGTCCATCGGGAGTGAACGCCAAAATGCCTCCTTCGGACACCCGCCGCGCCGCCTCCAGCGCCGCACGGATACCTCCTCGTCCGGTGGAACCGCGAATGATGCGAAACCCCAACCGTCGGAAGATATGGTTCTGAATCTCGCCGTCCCGCGAGTGAGAGATCATCGCCCAGAAGCCTAGTCCCCGAAACACGTTGGCGGGAATGAAACTGCGCCCGTGCCACGTGACCAGCACCGCCCCCTTCCCCTGCCGCACCCGCTCGATCACCTGCTCGAAGTTCAGCACTTTCAGGCGCAGGGTTAAGCCGATGGCTCGCGCGATAAGCCACACGAGAAACGCCAGCAATCGCGGGCGCGTCCTCTGCCACCAACTGGGTTTTTCCTGCGCTTTACTCACCTCTTGTCGTCAGCTCCTGTGTCACTTGCTCTCCCATCTGCTTGCGGAACAACCGGGCATACACCCCGCCCTTCGCTAGCAGTTGCTGGTGCGTGCCCTGTTCCACAACGCGTCCGTGTTCCAGTACCAGTATCTGGTCGGCGTTCACCACTGTACTGAGACGATGCGCGATGACCAGCGTGGTACGCCCCCGCATCAGATCCTCCAGCGCCTGTTGTACCAACGCTTCGGAGGCGGTATCCAGCGAGGAAGTGGCTTCATCCAGAATCAGGATGCGTGGGTTCTTCAGGATGGCACGCGCGATGGCGATGCGCTGTCGCTCGCCACCGGACAGACGCACCCCACGCTCGCCGACCAGCGTCTCGTAGCCTTTCTCCAGACGCTGAATGAACTCGTGCGCATACGCTGCTTTTGCCGCCGCAACCACCTGCTCGTCGGTGGCATCGGGCACAGCGTAGGCGATGTTATCGCGAATGGTGCCGGCAAACAGCAAGGTCTCCTGTGGCACAATGCCGATCTGTTTGCGCAGGGAGGCTATCTGCACCGTACGGATGTCAATGCCATCGATGAGCACCCGCCCCGAGGTGGGGTCGTAAAACCGCGGGATCAGGTCGGCGAGGGTGCTTTTACCCGCCCCACTGTGCCCCACCACGGCGACCACCGTACCGGGCTTCATCTCGAAGCAGATGTCTTCCAGCACCAGCCTCCCGCCGCGATGGTAAGCGAAGCTCACATGGTCGAACTGCACATGCCCCTTGATAGGCGGCATCGGGGACGCATCCGGCAGTTCCTGCACCTCGGGGTGAACATCCAGCACCTCCCGATACACGCGCTCCGCCGCTGCCAGCACCTGCTGGCGGGTCACGTTGATACTGCCCAAGGTCTGCATACTCTGCGCGACCAGATTCAGCGTTAATAAGAAACTGCCCAGCCCGCCGAAATCCATCTCGCCGCGCACAATCTGATGCCCCCCATACCACAGCACGAAGGCGATACCACCCGCACCGATGAGCTCAATCAGGGGACGAAGCGCTGCGCTGGTGCGTACGCCATCCATCATCGCGCGATACGAGAGGTAATTCCGCTCCTTGAAACGCTTGATCTCTACCGGCTCGGTCGCGAAAGCCTTGATGGTGCGCACGCCCGCGATGGTCTCCTGAATCACAGCGGTAACGTCTTCCAGACGCAGCTGCGTTTGTTGACCGATGGCGCGCATGCGTTTGCCGATAGCACGGATGATTAGCGCCATCAGCGGCACGCCCACTACCGCAATGAGCGACAGCTTCCACGAGATCACGAACAGCCACACCAGCCCTCCCACCAGCCCGATAGGCGCGGAGACCATGTCTTTCAGTAACGTGCCGCCGGTAGAAATGGCATTAATGTCGTTGGTCAATATCGACATCAGCACGCCGGTGCGTCGATGCGTGAAATAGGAAAGCGAGAGGCTCTGCAGGTGCTCGTATACCTTCTCGCGCAGACGCATCGTGAAGCGGTTGATAGCCAGCAACAGGTAATACGTCTGCCCATAAGTGAAAGCGAACTTGATGAGGAACGCCCCGATCACCACTAGGCTGACCCGGTTGAGCAGGCTGACGTCATGGTAGTGCTGGGCGGCGTTGATCACGTCCCGGGTGAGGGCAAAAATGCGCAAGGTGATCGCTTGTGCTCCGGCCGCGCAGAGCAAGCCCAGCACGATGTATTTGAAATACGGCTTGAGGTCCTGCCATAACCGCTTCTGCAGTTGTTTATCGGGTCGTGTTGGCATTCAAGCACTCCAGAAGTAGGCGGGCGGCGCGTTCGGTTGCACCCGGCTCCCCTAATAGCGATTTTACCTCCTGCAACGCCTCCCGTTGTTGCCGGTGCCCTTCGGTACCGGGCAGAAGCGTCAACGACAGGGCAGAGATGTTTTGGGGCGTCGCGGAATGCTGGAGCAGTTCCGGGCAGATACTGCGTCCCACGATCAGGTTCGGCAGACCGATGAAAGTGAGGTGGAGCGACCGCTTGCGAAGGTAGTACTCTATCTCCATCAGCAAAGAGCCCCGATACAGGATGAGCATCGGCGTGCCCAGTATCGCCGCTTCCAGTGTTGCCGTGCCCGAACAGCACCACAGCAGATGACTGTGCGCCATCACATCGTAGGTCATCCCTTGTACCATGCGCCATCGGATGCGCGTGCCACTAAAGACGCGCCGTACCGTCTCCTCGGGCACCGAGGGGGCAAGAGCCAGCACAAACTGTGCCCGTGGCTCACGCTCTGCAAGCAGTTCCCCTGCCCGGCGCATGACAGGAAGCAGAGCGTGCACCTCCTGTCGACGACTGCCTGGCAACAGCCCGATGCGCAGACCGTCCGCGTCTAATCCCAGTTGCTTGCAGAACTGCTCGGCGCTGAGCGTAGGACGCACCCGGTCCAGCAACGGATGTCCCACAAAGTGGGCGTTGGCTCCCGCCCGACGCAACAGCTCGGCGGACCAGGGAAAGGGCGTGATGATGCAGTCGGTGCAGGAGGGTAAGTCGTTGCGCCGGGGCAGATACCTGCGCCATGAGCCAGGCGGGAAGTAATAGAACACCTTCGTCCCTTTCCGTTTCGCCCACTTCGCCAGAGGCACGTTGAACGCGCCGAAATCTACCAGCACCAGCAGATCGGGAGGCTCCTGGGCTAGCCTGCGTTTCAGGTTCTGCTGTGCCACCCAGAGCGCAGGAGCCACACGCAGAGCTTCCATCACGCCCACCGCGCCCCAGCCACTGCTATCGTACAGCAATTGTACCCCTGCTGACGCCATACATCGCCCGCCGACGCCCCACAGCCGTACATCGGGCATTTGTTGGCGCACCGCCTGTATCAGCCCGGCACAGCTGGCGTCGCCGCTTGCCTCACCTGCCACACAAACGATGGTAACTGGCTTGCTCACCGCATTCCGCGCGGGTCGTTGGCACGCCCGCCGAACCCCTTGCGAATACTGCGCAAGAAGTCCAGCAGATAGTCTCGCTCGGCACTAGGTTCTACCTCTTCTTCGATCGCCTCAATCGCCTGTGACATGTTGAGCTTGGAACGGTACAACAGTTTATACGCCTGTCGCAGTCCAGCGCGCACCGCGGAAGGCACGCCGTGCCTCCGCAGACCAATCGTGTTTAGGTCTAGCACCTCGGCAGGGCGTCCATCCGCCATCATGAAGGGGGGCACGTCCTGAACCACCTTGGACATCCCGCCCAGCATCGCCAGTTTGCCGATCCGGGTATACTGATGCACGCCGACCATTCCACCGAACACCACATGGTCCTCTACAATCACGTGTCCGCTGAGGCCCGCCTGGTTGGCGATGATGATGCCGTTGCCCAGCTTACAGTTGTGCCCGATATGCACATAGCCCATGATCAGGTTATCATCGCCGATGATGGTGGACTCTTCTTCGCCGGTAGCGCGGTGGATGGTGACAAACTCCCGGATAATGTTGCGGTTGCCGATTCGCAGGTAACTGCGCTCTCCTTTGAATTTGGTGTCCTGCGGCGGACCGCCCAGAATCGCACTGTGGAAGATATGACAACCCGCGCCGATGGTGGTCCACTTCTCCACCACCACGTGCGATTCAAGGATGGTACCTTCCCCGATGTACACATGCGCGCCGACGATGCTGTATGGTCCGATCACCACATCCGGAGCCAGTTCCGCTGTGGGATGGATAATCGCCGTCGGATGAATCCTGGAGTGTGCCATAGTCTGTATGCCCATTTACTCAATGTTCCCTTCGTCGCCCGCGGAGTTGGCCATTTGCTCCTGGGTGTGATTGTTGTTCTTTCTGCGCTCAACCAGCGCAAAAATCATCTCGGCTTCTGCGACTACCTGCCCGTTGACGCGCCCGACCACGCGCACCTTGCCCGTGCTGCCTCGGAAACGAAGCACCTCCACCTCGGTAATCAGCGTATCGCCCGGCACCACCGGCTTGCGGAAGCGCACTTTGTCGATCCCTCCAATATACGCCAACTTACGCCGGTGCTCCGGCAGGGAAAGCAGTAGCACGCCTCCCACTTGCGCCATCGCCTCGATGACCAGCACGCCAGGCATGATGGCTTGACCGGGGAAATGCCCGTTAAAGAACTCCTCGTTGATGGTGACGTTCTTCAATCCCACTGCCCGCTTGCCGGGCTCTAGTTCCAAAATGCGGTCCACCAGCAGTAGCGGGTAGCGGTGTGGCAGTATCTCGCGAACCGCCTCTACATCCAGAACGCCGTTTGCTCCTATCATGTGTTATTCCCCCTGTATCGTCTGTCGTAGTGCGAGGGCAAAGGCGGTGTTCAACGTGTGGCTAGGCTTCACCGCCACGAACAGCGCTCTCACCTGTGCTCCCACCAGCGCCATGTCGCCGATGAGGTCCAGCACCTTGTGCCTCAGCACCTCGTCGGGGAAGCGAGGCGGTGTGCTGTAGTGGTCGGGGAATATCACCAACGCGTTGTCCACACTGCCTCCCAACGCTTTTCCCCGAGCCAGCAGTGATTCCACCTCCTCCCAAAAACCGAAGGTGCGGGCAGGCGCTATCTCCTCCGGATAGTTTATTTTATCCAGATGGAACCACCCTACCTGCGTGCCCACCAGCGGATGCTCGTAGTGCACCGTGGCGATCAGCAGTCGCTCGGGATGTGGCATCGCCCAGATGCCCCGGTCACCAGCCATCACCGATACCGGGCGCGTGAGAGGGATACACACACGCTCCGCCTCCTGCTCGCACAAGCCCGCATGAAGAAAACGCTCCACCCACGGCAGGGCACTGCCGTCCAGCACCGGTATCTCCTCACCTTCCACATCGATCTGAGCGTTGTCTATGCCTGTGCCTGCCAGGGCGGATAGCAGATGCTCCACTGTCATCACCCGCACACCGTCAGAGCCCAACGTGGTGCACCGGTCGGTCGAGATGACGTACTCCGCCAGCGCGGGGATGCGCTGTCCGTCGACGTGAAACACAACCCCTGCGCCGGCATCCGCTGGTTTCACCGTGACACGCGCATGCTTGCCGGTGTGTACACCAATCCCCTCCACGCTTACCGCATCTGCCAGCGTGCACTGCCTACTCACCCTTGCGCTCCGCCTCGCCGGTGCTCAGCTTCTGCTCCAGCATCTTTACCCGCTCGAACAGCTCGGGTAGACGATTGGCATAAGCCATCAGACGCAACTGCTTACCATGCTCGCGGGCGGGAGTGCCAAAGTAGCGCTGTCCACCAGCCAGGTCGCCCGCTACCGCGGATTGCGCCAGCACAATGGCACCTTCGCCGATGGTCACATGGTCGACTACGCCAACCTGCCCCGCCAGCACCACGTACTTCCCCAACCGCGAACTGCCCGCGATCCCCACCTGGGCAACCAGCAGACAATTCTCCCCAACCTGCACATTATGCCCAACGTGCACCAGATTGTCAATCTTCGTGCCGGAGCCGATGCGCGTCATGCCCGTCTTGGCGCGGTCAATGCAAACGTTGGCTCCAATCTCCACATCGTCCCCGATCTCCACACCACCGATATGGGGTACTTTGCGGTGCACGCCATCTACCGTGACGTAGCCGAAACCGTCTGCCCCGATGACCGTGCCCGAGTGTACTACCACCCGGTCGCCTAACTTCACCCCATGCATCAAGGTGACGTTCGGATAGAGGACGCACCCCTCACCGATCTGAACCTCCCGCCCGATATAACACAGCGGATACAGCACGCTACCCCGCCCAATCCTGACGCCCGCCTCAATCACACAGCCAGCCCCGATTGCCACGTCGTCGGCGATGTCGGCATCGGGCGAGATGACCGCATTCAGGTCGATGCCTTCGGGGTGCTGGGGCTTGGGGGCAAAGAGTTGCAACACCTGCAAGAAAGCCTGTCTGGGCGAGTCCACGCGCAACAAGGGCTTGCCGATGGACGGAGCCTCTCGCCACACGATTACCGCCGAAGCCGGACAGCGTTCCGCCAGGCGCAGGTAGCGCGGCGACTCGGCGAAGACCACGTCCCCCTCCTGCGCGAACTCGATGGAAGACACCCCGATAATGGCAACTTCTGCGTCACCTTCAACCTGTGCTCCTATCCTCTCCGCTAGTGCACGCACGGTGAATCTCATCGTATGGTTCCCCTCATCTCCCGAGCGATTTGCGCGGTCACATCGGGCAAGCCCGCGCGCGCCTGCCAGACGGGTAGCCAGCGGTGGCGGCGACAGATGGCTTCCACCCACTGCCTGACATCCTGCTCGATGAGAGCACGCAGGTCCTCCCGCGCCGAGGTGGGCAGAGGCGAGGACTGCCCGTCGTTCCGTGTCTGGCGAGGCAAAGTAAGGGTGGTGCTGGCGAAGCGCACCGGTTCCTTTCCGTTGGCAAAGGCGCGTATCTGCAGGCTGGCGCGGCTCTGCTCGGCTTGCAAGCGTTTTGCACTTCGCTCACGCAGTTCCTTACGCTTCCGCTCGTACTCCTCCTCGATGGCTTTTACCCGGGCACGGATGCGCTCCGCCGTTTCCTCTTCTATCTGCACCAGCCTGCGCTCGAGCGCCGCGGAGAGGGTTTGCTGGTCTGCCTCTGCCTGTTTCAGGCGTGCGCTCAGAGCGTCACGCTGGTCCGGTCGGATGCGCAGGAGACGCTGGATGACACGCCTTTTGATCTCGGCTGTCGCCTGCTGGGGTTGATATTGTCGCAGAGCTTCCTCCACCGCTTGCCCCGCCTGACGGATAAGCTCTTGTCGCGCCGTTTCCATTTGCACCCTCTGCTCCGCGTCAATCTGCGCCAGTTCTTCCTGCAAGAGGCGTGCTTCCATCTGCTGGAGGCGCGCGTTTAACGCCTGTTGTTGCTGTCCGGTTGCCTCTAGGACACGCTGGCGCCGACGCTCGGATTCAACCGTCTGAATCGGCTGAATGGTCAACGCGGGTAGTAACAGCGTCGGTGGTACCCCCTTCGCTTCCACCGGGATAGCCGGCTGGGGGAAATGGATGGGCGTTTGCGCTTCCCACAACGGATGGTATACCAGCAGGGCCCGCCATTGCACGTAAACCACCCTCTGCTGTGGCGTTCGTGCGCAACCGCCCAGATAGCCCCCAGCCACCAGCACTACCAGTAGCGGGAATGCGACCTTCTTACTTCTTGTTAAGCCGCTTGATGACATCGTTGGTGATGTCGTTGGAGGCAAAGAGTACCTGGGTGCTGTCGAAGACCACCGCCAACCCCTTTTCCTGAGCGATCGCAGCCACCGCTTTGCGGATCTCCTGTAGCATCTGATTGATCATCTCATCCCGGCGCGCGCTGAGTTGGCGTTCAAACTGATCCTGTTGCTGTGCCAGTGCCTCCTTGTTTCGGTTCTCAATCGCGGTCAGTTGATTGATGCGCTGGACTTCCTGCTCGGAAGGGGGGTTCTTCTGGCGCAGCTGCGACAGCTCCTGATTGAGCTGCTGGGACTTCTGCTCGATCTGCTGCATTCTCTGTTTTTGCTGTTCCGTCGGGTTGGACAGGCTCGCCAGGTTTTGGTATTCGGCAATTTCCGATTCATCGAGCAGCAGATTGTTCGCCCGCCACTGCAGTTTGGCGCGCATCTGGTCGCTCATCTGTTGAAGCTGGCTTTCCAGCACCTTGCGCTGTTCGTACTCGTCGACGACACGCTTCAGGTCTACCATGCCGAATCCCCCACCTGCGCCACGCGCCTGTGCCCAGGCGCCTGCGGTTAGGCTGAGGATGCCCGCTATCGCGAGAAGCAGGCTCACAGCTTGTCTCATGGGATACTCCTCCTCGTTGTTGTCGGTGATGATACCTCAAAATACATTGCCGATGCTGAAATGGGTGCGTGCCCCTTCACTGCCGAAACCATAATCCAGGCGCAGGGGACCGATAGGGGTGCGCACGCGAATGCCGATCCCCACCCCCACCTGCGGTTTGAAGCTCGAATGCTGGGTGAAATTGTTGATCGTGCCGTAGCGCCCACCCCAGGCGTCGCCCACATCCACAAACAGCACTCCCACCAGGTTCTGCGCCAGCGGTGCCCGATACTCTATGCTGAACAGCGCCACGTTCTCGCCCCAGAATCGGTCCTCGGCATAACCGCGCAGGCTTTCGGCACCACCGAGGAAGAACTGCTCGAAGAAGGGTAGCTTGCCAAACGCCCGCCCACCGTACAGTCGGAAGGCAAACACGTGCCGCTTATCCGCCAGAGCGCGCCGCCGCCCCTGCGGGGAAAAGTAGCGCCGAAGGTCTATCGAAACCTTGTTGAAGGTCGCCTTGCCCACAAAGCCTCCCGCAATGGCAGTACCGACGTCTTTCAGGTCCGCCAGAGCGGTCTCGAAGCTGACAGAGTCGAACCCCCCCGAAGCCGGGTCGAAATCCACGTCACGTGTGTTGTGCGTCAAGCGCAGGGATAACGCGCTGACCGTGCCGTCCTGCTTGATGAAAATCTCTGTAGGCAAGACGGCGGGGTTGTTGGTACGCACCGTTTCCGAACGCAGGCTCACGTAGGTGCGGACGGTCTCTGACAGCGGACGGCTGAGGGTCACGATCCCGCCGCGGCGACGCTCATCGTAGCGGTTCTCATCGCCGATGGTGCCCGGGTTGGACATGAACAGCCCTCCGCTGAACCGGTAGAGCGTTTTGTCAAACAGGTTCACAGAGAGCGAGGTGTTGCGCCTGTCTAGCCAAGGCTCGGTGAAGTTGACCTCATAATTATTGGTGTTGGCGGGTCCGCCGCGCTCCAGACGCACCCCTAACGTCTGCCCTAGCCCGCGAAAGTTGGTTTCGAACATCTCTACAAAGCCCACCAGCTGCTGGCGGTTATTATACGAGGCACCGATGGAGAACAGTCCGGTGCGCCGCTCTACCACGTTGATGGTGATAATCACTTTGCTTAAATCCGAGCCAATCTCGGCTTTGTAGCTGATGTCTTCGAACAGCTCGGTGTTATACACTCTCTGCAGGTCCTTCTGGATCTGCTCGAGGTTATACAACGCCCCTGGGCGCACATAGCGCATCTCACGAAGTACCACGCGCTCGCGGGTCTTACGCAGTCCGCTGACCTGCACCGCCTCGATGGTCACCTCTTTGAGAGGCAGATTGAGAACGGTGGGGTCATTGCGGTCAAGCCCTACCGTTTCGGGATCGACGTTCACCAGATAGCCTTTCTGCATGTAGAGACGGGTGATGGCTTCGATATCCGCAGCGAGGTCATTGTGATTGAGCAGTTTACCCGGTTGGGTGCGCATAAGCTTCTGTATCTCCTCTGTGGGGAAGACCGTGTTGCCCGTAATGCGCACCTGACTGAGGCGTGGATATTCCTGCACTTCGTAGATGATTCGGACGCCCTGTGGGGTGGTTTCCGTGCGCGGGATCACATCGCTGAAAAAGCCCATATCGCGCAGTGCTGCACGGTCTCTGCTAAGCAAAGTCTGGTCGAAGTCCATGCCGGGCTTTGCCGAGATCTTCGCCAGAATGGCTTCTTGGGGCACGTTGACGTTGCCTCGGATGACCACTTCGACAATGCGTTGGGCATGGGCGTTGACAGCAATCGCCCACAACGCGATGACAAATGCTATGCGTACTGCTCTCATGGTTGAACCGGTTGTTCCCTCCTTCATCACGAATACCTACCCCCGATAGTATGGCTCCAGTTTTCGGCGCAGAAGCGCTCGCGCACGTGAGATGCGCGTCTTCACCGTATCCAGCGGCAAGCCGGTCACCTCCGCAATCTGTTCGTAGCTCATCCCCTCCAGGTCGCGCAGGATGGCGAAGACGCGGTAACGCGGGGGCAGTGATTGCACGGCTTGCTGCACCCTTTGCCTCAGCTCCTCTTTTTCCAGCAACTGCAGTGCCGAGGGCGAGGGGTCTGGCAACTCGGTGTACAGGCTGTCACCGTCTGCTTCCACAGGCTCGTCCAGCGAGCGGCTGAGGAACTCCTGTTCGCGCCGAAGCCGTCGCAGATACGAGCGATACTCGTTGATGGCAATCCGGTACAACCAGGTGTAGACGCTTGCCTCTCCGCGAAACCGCCCGAACGCCTCGTACGCCTTCACAAATGTATCCTGCGTTAAATCCGCTGCAAGATGCGTGTCTGTCACCATGTGACAGAACAGGTTATAAATCCGCGCGTAGTACGCATCCACAACCTCTGCAAACCGGCGACGGCGCTCCTCATTGTCCTCATAAAAAGCCATGGCTCTCCCGCGGATACATGCTTACTGTGCGCCGCCCTCGTTGTGTAGTCTTTCACTCTAGAACCGAAAACTTCCTTCTACGCCCCACAGCCTCTGCTGTTTCTCGTCCACCGAGAAACTCAACTGCAGGCGGCGCAATAGCCGAGCCCATCTCGGTAACTCGTAAAGTATCTTGACGACGTATCTCTCCTGCTGAGCAGAGACCGTTCGCCAGTAACTCAGACTGAAACCGTCCCAGAGTCGTTTCACCAGAGTCACGGTGATCGGCTCATTCCTGTCGTACTCGATTCGGAACTCGCGCAGTTGCAACGCCTCCTCGATGCCCCGCTCCAGGGGCGAAAAGAGCTGCGGCACATACGACGAGGTGAACAGGTTGACCACCTCGCGCTGAAGCACCTGCTCCATGTTGCGCCCCGCTAGGATCTCCTCCAGCGCGCCCACCCCCAGTGCCCGCGCGATTCGCTGAGTGGATAGGTCAGGCGGGTCCGAGCGAAACTCGGTGCGTAACCCCTCCGGCGAAGTGATAGCTCCATTCGCCACCACCGTGACGCGATAACGACGTACCTCGCCAGTGGGAGAAGGGATGCTGAGGCTAGTGTTCGCCTGTACGTTCACATTCACCCGAAACGGGTTGTCGCCGGGCACCGGATAGTCTAATGTAATGAACCCACCCGGCTCCAGGCGGAACCGCGCGGTGGGGAAGTACACATAACCCCGCTCCAACCCCAACTGCCCATGAATCAAGGGCTCCTGCAACGACCCGCTGAGCACAATCTCACCGCCCGCTTGCGTGGAGAGGCGGGGACTGTTCAGCCACATCCCCTCACCAACACGCAGAACCACGTTGTCAAAGCGCGGATTGACGGGCAGGGGGCGCGTCTCCGCTCTCTGCTCGGGGAAGCTGGCAGGCAGGACAAACACCCCTCCACTGGCAACCACCGTCCCCGCTATCTGCGGGCTTTCCGCACTGCCTGTAATCTTCAACTCGCCATCCAGAAAGGCACGTATCTGCTCCCCATACTGCCCCGACAGGTTGCGTTCGTCCAACCAGAACCGCTCCAGACGCAGGTTTGCGTCAATACGCTCCTGACCTTCCCCATCGAAGCGCACTTCGCCTGAAGCCACAATGCGTCCGCCGCGCGGCGTGTCGCCCACCGCACGCAACTCTGTCAGCCGAATCGCCTCGTTCTGGAACTGCACGGAGGTGTGCACGTCCCGAAACCCCGTTCGAAACAGCGCCATCCGCAGAGTGTCCGCGCTCAACTGCAGATCTCCTGACAGCTGCGGCGCCGAGCGAGTGCCTGCCAGCACAGCTTTCAGTGACCATTGCCCCACTGCCTCGCGAATGCCCACGGAGGGCACATATGCCAGCAGGGCACTGAGCGGCTGGGGCTGTGCCTCGACACGAATGTCCATCGGCTCGTTATCAGGTACTCCGAAGGGCTCCCAGTGGAACGGTAGCGTGCCCCAGATGCGCACCTGCCCCTCTTTCTGCGCCAGCACGATGTCCGATATATTTAACTTTCCTTCTGAAATCTGAACTTTACCGCTCAAGACACGCTCAGCCCGCACCGCGCCGAACTGGGGCTCTTTCAGCGCAAGAGCCAGCACCACGTCGGGCGAATCGCTCTTACCCGAAAGCTCCACCGTCGCCATCTCCAGCTTGCCTCGCAGTTCGGTTGCCCGGGGAAGCCACCTCTGGAACCATGCGAGGTCGAAGTTATACGCCTCGGCACTGAGGTTCACCACGCCCTCCGCATCGTAGGTGCCGGAAGCCAACAGCCGGTGCTCGCCGTTCGCCCACACGGCGTCCTGCAAATGCCACGTGCCTACAGAATCTCTGCGAATGCTCGCACGAAGCGTGCCCAGCAAGCGACCGTCTATCTCCAGATTTTCCAGATTCAGCAACACGACAGCATCCGGGTTTTTGCTCTCACCCGATAACCTGAACGGCACGGCCGCCGTGCCCGAAATGCGTCCGAGTTCACGCAGTGCCTCACCCAGCTTGGGTACCCGTTGACGAAGCCATACACTGTCCATCACCCGCTCACTCAGCGCTCCTAGCGAGGCTACCGACAGCGTGCCCTCGGCGGTGATGGTGCGCTCGGCATCGGAAAGGCGCAGAGCGGGAACGGCAAGGCTGAGGTCGGGACCAGTAGCATGGATATTCTGAGCGGTCAGATCCCCTTTTTGCCACTCTACCTGCGCATAGCCCTCGTGCAGTTGCAGGACATCCCACATGGCACTATGGACGAGCATCTCGCCACGAAACTGCGGTTCCCGCTCGGTTCCAGATACCACGCCCCGCACCGACACCTCTCCGCTGAGGTCCTGGGGAGCATCCTCAGGCAGAAGCGAGCGTATCTGCGCCAGCGGTAGGTGCTCGCCCTCCACGCGGAACGACAGTGCCCCTGCGCTATCTCGCTCGCCCTCTGCCTTCACCGTGCCCTCGCCCAGCCTCGCGGAAAGGGCCGCTTTGACCGCGCCTTCCTCGTAGTGCACTACTCCTTGAAGGGCGGTGAGGTTCCACTCTCTGACCTGCGCAGTGGGCACATTCAGCGTCACATCGATAACCGGGGCGCGTAGTTTGCCCCCAACGTGGAAGATCGCTCTGCCCACCGCTTCCACGGGCACAGCCTCCTCACCCTCGGAAGGCTCTCGCAGAGCTGAAAGCACCTCTTGCGCGGACACATTGTTTGCCACGCCATCCAGCCACAACTGCGCTTTCTCAGGCTCCAACGGCAGATGCAGTTCGCCCTGCCACATCACCTCCATCGGCGGACGGCGAGCAATGCTGTCTGCTACCTGCACTTTGTCAGGAGAGGCTTCCACGCGCGCCACCAGATAGTCCAGCATCCAGCGACGCCACTGCAAATCCGTTGCTTCCACTACCCCGCGAAAAACAGGCTGGCGAAAGGTGCCGGTGAGCTCTCCGCGTGCGTATACCCACGCCGATGGCACATCTCCCTCGTGCTGTAACCGGGGCGCGAGGCGTTCCACCCACGGCGCCAGCAGCAGCTCGTCTGCACGCACACGCAATGCCATCTGCCCGCGCTTCAGATCGACCTCACCCGATACGTAGCCCGCCCCAGTCCAATCTTCTAGCATCGCGCCGTCAATGTGTAGGGTGTCGGGGGTCCAGCGTATCCGCGCCTGTGCGTGCTCGCACCGCCAAAGCTTTCCCGCCAATCGCTCTCCATGCAGGTTCATCACTACCGATGGCTTTCGCAGGGAACCGCTCGCCAACCCTTCGCCATGCACCACTCCGCGCACGTCCTCCGGCAGAAGCGGTCGTAGACGTGCCAGATTTACCTCTCTAGCGCTCCACCGCACACCAAACTGCCACTCCTTGCCCTGTTTCCACGCCATCCCCTGCCCCTGTAGCCTGCCGTCGGCAACCTCCAAGCGCGCGTCATGCAGAAGGAGAAAGTGCGGGTTCAGTACAACTTTTGTGCGGATATCCTGTATATCAATCTTTTGAACCTCTGCCCGTGCCGTGCGCACCTCCCCCTGTACATGCGGTTGGGATAGCGTTCCCCGAAGGGCTAACGTAGCGTCCACCGGTGCTCTCAAGGTCACCTGCGGTGCATACCGCCGTAGCCAGGCATGCAGTTCATTCGGGGGCACTTTTTGAGCGTCTACCCTCATGTCCAGAGCAACCTGTGGTGTCCATTGCACGGTGCCCACTGCGAAGACACGCCCCGAACCCACGTGGGCACGCGCTTGTCCCGTGGCAGTGCCTGTGTGAAACGCGGTTTCGGCGCGCAGGTTATGGAGGGCAAGAACACCCTGCGGCGACCTCCAGCGCGCCTCCTCCGCCTCCACTACCGCCTTGCCCATATACCGGTAACGTTTTGGCGCGGTGGTGTACACCCACACGATGCCTGTTGCCCGCGCACTGCCCACGTCCAGCGTGCGAATCTTGGTATATGCCAGCAGGTGGGATACGGGCACATCGGAAGCAGAGACGCGCAGACGCAGGTGTTCATTACCCAGCCAACCCACCACCTCCGCTTTCAACGGAGGCATCGCCTGCCCATGCGTGAAGCGAAAAGTGGTGATGCCTGCTGTGGAGCGTATCTCGCCGTTTACTTGGTGAACGGTCGCTTGCAGTACTGGGCGGGCGATATGGTCCTCGAAGTACAGCGTGCCGTTGGCGATGTGCACTGTCCAAAAGACCTCCGCCCGTGCGCGACGCTTGGGCAGAAACGGCGAGAAGTTCCACCGCCCATCGGGCAGACGCACCGCCCGCGCCACGGGATAACTGACGCGAATATCCGGTTGGCGCGAGTATACTCCGCTGACCGCTATCTCTCGCGCGGCGACGAGGGGCTTTTGAGGGGCATAGGGGTCACCCAGAAAGACGTTACGCGCAACCACCTCGCCACGCAGAAGGTCGGCGGAAACCTCGCCCACCAGAATAGGCGTATGCCATTCCCGTTGCGCCCAGGCGATGCCTGCAGCGATAGCTTCCTGCTGAAAGCGCGGAAGCACCTGCCACACATAGAGTGCGCAAACGCAGAACACCCAGAGAAGCGGTGCGATCAGCACCAGCCAGGCGATCATGCGCACCGAGCGATGTGGGTGTGGATGCAGGCGAGCGATCAACGCACTGGAGCACTCCCTTGCATGGCTTCCAGCTGAGCCAGACGTTCTGCCATTACCCGACGCGAGAACGCCTCCGCGTTGTACGAACTGCGCACAAAGGGCGCAGACGCCACAAACAGGAAGCCCATCTCTTCACCGATGCGCCGATATTCGGCAAACACGCTGGGATGCACGTACTCCACCACCGGCAGATGGTTCATGGTCGGGCGCAGATACTGCCCGATGGTCAGGCAGTCGACGCCTGCATCCCGTAGGTCGCGCATGGTCTGCACGACCTCCTCCTTCGTCTCTCCCAGCCCTACCATCAGCCCCGACTTGGTGTAGATCTTCGGGTTGGTGCGCTTGACGTAGTACAGGAGGTCTATCGACCGCCAGTATTTGGCTTGCGGGCGCACGAGATGCTGTAGACGCTCGACCGTTTCCACATTATGATTGTAGATGTCGGGTTCCGCGTCGGCGACGGTCTTGATGCACCAGCGGAGGCCCTTGAAATCCGGGGTGAGCACCTCCACGATTGCGCCCGGGATCTCATAACGCACCGCGCGGATGGTTGCCGCGAACTGTTCCGCGCCGCCGTCCTTGAGGTCATCCCGCGCGACGGAGGTGATCACCACGTGCTTCAACCCCAGATGCTTTGCCGCTAGCGCCACGCGACGGGGTTCCAGGAGGTCTACCGATTCGCCGCGCCCGGTCTTGATGGCACAGAAACCGCACGCGCGGGTGCACACATCCCCCAGGATCATAAAGGTCGCAGTACGCTTGCTCCAGCATTCGGTGAGGTTGGGACAACGCGCGCTCTCACAGACCGTGTGCAACTGCAAGCCCTTGATGAGGCTATCCACTTCCTGTATCTGCCCCGGTCGCGGGGCGCGTATGGTCAACCATTCGGGTAGTCTTCGGTTCATGAGACCTTTCCTTCGCTGCTGAAACTCCACCAATAGCATTATATCCTTCTGGAAAGGCGCATGTAAAGGTCGAAACCGCACCAAAAGCCAGCAGGGATAAGTCCTTCCACGCGGAATCAAGAGAAGCTAAGCGATATCTGCCAACAGGAGGCGTTACGATGCGATTCGAAGCGTTTACAGACTCCCGGTCGTTCCGGAACCAGCCCTCTGCTCTGCGTCAGCGGATGGCGCAAGACGGCTACCTGTTTATCTCCTCGTTGCTACCCCGAGCCGAGGTCAATGCCGTCTACGATGCCATCCTGCGAATCTGCCGAGAGGAGGGCTGGGCAGACGCCGAAAACCTCGCGCTGGGTGAGCCACGCCTTGAGGGACATGAGGGCTGGTGGGCGGTGTATGACCGCGTGCAATGCCTGGAGCAGTTTCACGCCCTGGCGCATCACCCCGATATCATCCGGGTGATCAAAGCCATTGTGCAGGAGCCGGTGCTGGTCCACCCGCGCAACATCGCCCGCATCACCTTTCCAGCCACCGCCCACTATACCACCCCACCCCATCAGGACTATCCGCTCATTCAGGGCACGCCGGACACGTATACGGTGTGGATACCACTGTGCGATTGCCCCATGGAGCTGGGGGGACTGGCGGTTCTGCCTGGCTCGCATCGGGTGGGGCTACTGCCGGTGCATGCCGCTAGCGGTCCGGGTGGGCTGAGTGTGGATACCTCGCGCTGGGGCGATACATGGCTGGCACAGGACATGCAGGCTGGCGATGCGCTGATCTTCCACAGTTACACCGTGCATCGCGCCCTGGTCAATGTGAGCCAGCGCAGATTGCGCGTGTCGGTCGACTACCGCTATCAGGGCGTATCCCAGCCGATTGTGGAAGATTCTCTGCGCCCGCACTACGAGCGATTGAGTTGGGAACAGGTCTACCGGGGCTGGAAGCGCAAGGACATCCAGTACTACTGGCAGAATCTTGCTTTAAATATCGTACCGCGGGACTTCGAGATAATGCGCCCGGAGGAGTACCGCTAGCCATGACGCGCCTGCAGTGTATCGCGTCGATCGCCTTGCTGTTCATGGCGTGTTCGCCCAAATTCAACCTCAACAGGAGGGAGTACATATGCGCGTTGTCGCCGAGAACCCCAATCCTCAACGCCTTCCGACGCTGGCGGTATGGGAAGATGAGAAGCTGGCGCCGGGCAGGAAATTGACGATGGTCGCCGCAACCTTTCCTAATGTGCCGGGCTTTACGTGCGATGCCTGGTGTTACGAGAGCGACGTGGATTTCATCGATGCTCGTGCCCTGCCAGGTGGGAAACTGCAGTGACGCCATCGCTGGAAGAAGCATCCGCAGATACTGCTCGTGACCGTTGTCACCCCAGAACCGGGCGCGGTAGAGTTCTCTGCCCATCTTGAGCACGCAGAACATCGGCAGAAGATGCCTGCGGAACCGCTCTTTGTGAACCTGTGCTGGCAGGTACGCCGCGCTCCGTCGTTCGCTAGCGCCCCCGAACCGTACCCCGAGTTCGTGAAGCGGTGCTTGATCTTCACGGCAAGAGGCAGAACCTTTTTGCATCAGACCACCCGGCGCAAAATCCCCGTTCGCCCTGCGGATGACCCCTACAACAACCCTCCGTGGGTACAGGCGGATGCCGCCGCATGGCTTCCGCTACCGTAGGCGTCGCCCGATTCATGGGCAGACTACAGTCCGGACCAGTATGTAACGCCGATTATCGGGGTAGTCTCGCGCGATGGGAAGTACCTCGCCGCGTTGGCCAACGACTCGGCGACCATGATGGCGCAGGCGTGGCATGATTGCCTCCATAACAACCCACCGTGGACACCTGCCGATGCCCCGGTGACCAAGTGTCGGTGGAGGCTGAAGGTGTACGCAATGGAGAACAACCCGAAAGCACTGCTGGAACGCGTACGCCGGGATTTTGCTGGCGCGCTTCGGCACGTTCCCGCCGGGTACAAGCCAGAGAGAAAGAACTATTCTCGCCGATGTACGCACCACAGGTGATATAACACCAGTGCCTGCAGGAGGGTGAACAGCACCAGCAGAACGCCTTTCAGCACATAGAGCGAGATAAAGAAACCCGTTAGCTGGCGAATCAGCAGGATGAGCGCTAGCCCGAGCAGGATATTCGCGCCGTAGACCACCACCCAACAGCCGATGAACTCCAGTGTGCCATTGATCGCTCGCCTCAGGTCACCGCGATCGAAACGCAGGGTGCGCTTGGTGTATAGGTAACCCGCCAGAGAGGTGAACACAATCAGCAGGGGCACATATAGCTTGTCCATCTCACTCTCCAGCCCGGTAGAGCCACTGTGCTAACGCCTCGCGCACGGTGTAGACCATCAGCGCCAGCCTGCCATCGGGTCCATCGGTGCTAAGCGGCAGGTCATCAACGGGCATCGGGAACACCTTTAGCCCCAACCGCTCGAAGCGGGAGGACGCCCGCGGCAGGTGAAGCGAGCTGGTGACCAGAAGAATGCGCTTTGCTCCCCGCTGGCGCAATTGCGCGGTGATGTGTTCCACTTCCTCGGCGGTGGTGTCCGCCCGACCTTCCAACAGGATGGCTTTTTCTGGCACACCCAGTTGGCGGGCAAGTTCGGCACGCGCTTCCGCCTCTACCGGCGAACCCTCGTAAGAAGGTCCCGAGAAGACGATCACCGGCGCCAGTCCGCGACGATACAGCACAATCCCCTGCACCGCGCGGCGAAGCGAATCCTTGCCCAGCGTGCCGTCCCGGTGGATACCCGCCCCTAGCACCACGATGGCGTCTGCCGGTCGTACGTTAGAGGAAACCGCTAGAGACTGCGCGAGGAGGTTAGGCAGGGGCGTGTAAGCGGTCACCAGCACGCCAAGCACGCACAATAGCCCGAGCGTACGCAATATCGGATGAAACGAAAACCGCCTGCCCATCTCACATTCTGTGTTCGCCAGTGAGCCGCTGTGTTCCTACTGCAGTTCCGCTAGGGTAGCCAGATGCTGCCGGTCGCGAGGTCGCCGAGCACCTCGCCGCCCACCAGCCACGCGCGTGCAGACAACCACGCGCAGAAGAAGGCATCTACTTTGTCTTCAAAGGGCAGAAGCGCAGTGGGTGGCTCCGCCAGCCAGTCGGGCATATGCAGGCGCGGCGCCGACAACGAGGCAATCAGGGCGATGTACTCCCGCATCTGCTGACGTCGATACACTGGGCTCCTCCCCTTCTTTGCCTTATACTCCAGAATGCGAGGCAGAGCGAACAACCGCACCAGCGCGGCGTGGGGATACACCTCAAACACCACTCGGCACGCCTGCCCAACGGGTGGAGCCGTCACAATGGAAACCCCTAACTGCTCGTGAAGCAGAGAGCACAGCCGCTCGCCGCGCGGTGGGTCGCCCAAAAGGCGCCGGTTCGCCGGATAACAGGCCGCGTGCTGACGGGCGAAGCGCTGGCGCATCTGCTTTTCCACGGGACGCTCGCCTGTGGCATTAGGCACCACCAGCGGCGCATCTACCGCGATTACCAATACTTCCGCCTCGCGGAACGCGCGGAGGTAGTCGCAGATGTCGGCATCTGTGTGCACTACGCGAGTAGGCACAGCCTCTCGCAAACGGTCTCCCAGAAGGCTCAAGACCGC
The DNA here is from genome assembly GCA_040289885.1 of Armatimonadota bacterium. Lineage (GTDB taxonomy): Bacteria > Armatimonadota > HRBIN16 > HRBIN16 > HRBIN16 > HRBIN16. The sequence goes on from PSLZ01000002.1 coordinate 83,350, forward strand.
CACGCCCGAGCCTCGCCTGCTACCCCATGCCAGGTCAATCCCCGCGAAGGCTCGCATCGCTCTCGTCGCCCCGGCGTTCACGAATGTAGCGAATGACCACCGTCCCAACTAGCCAGTAGCCCATCGCCAGCACCATCAGCGCGCGATAGCCCGCACCCATTGTTACCCGCGTGTTGATGGTGTAAGCAATGGGCCCTGCAATCAGCGGCGCCACCACCTGCGGAAGCGTGTCGGCAATGCCCCACACACCCATATACTTGGCAGGCTCCTGCTGTGGCAGAAGGTTACATGCCAGCGCCCAGTCCACCGCCTGAAATACCCCAAATCCCGCACCGAACACACCTACCGCAAGGTACACCACGCGCAGGTCGGTTGCAAACAAGAAGCCCATTCCCGCCACTAGGCAGATGATGCAGGAGAGCGCAAGTATCCACCGCTTGCTGTAACGGTCGCTGAGCTTACCCGCTGGGATCGTGGCGAGTATGCCTGTGATGGTGGAAAGTATCATGAAGTTGGCAATCAGATGAAACGCTTCTGCACGGTAGCCTAGCGTATCGCGCAGGTAGTAGAGCAGGCAGAAGTTGACCGTATAGATGCCCATCATGATGGCAAGCCGGCTGATGAGGAGCCACACGAAGCTGGGATAGGGCTTGAGGGGAACCCGGTAGCTGGAGGTAATGGCTTGCCATAGCGTGGGCGCGTTGCCCGTGTACGGCTCCTCGCGCACCAGCCACACGTTCACCAGCATAAAGGCGTTGAGAAACAGGGCGAACAGCACCATTAACCAGAACAGCCCGCGCTCCGTGCCCAGAAGCAGGCTGGCGGCGAAGGGTCCACCAATGCGCCCCAGCAAAGTGCAGATGCCCATCCATGCCGAAGCGGTGCCGTGATACTGCCAGGGGATGCGGTCGGGAATCAGTGCCTGATAGGGACCGTTGGCGACATTTAGAAAGAACTGGATCAAGATGTAGACCCCCAGCAGGGTGCACAGCGTTCGCGCCGATGGAAAGGCGAACAGCGCAAGGGTGGTCAGTAGCGTGCCCACGATCAGATAGGGGCGTCGACGCCCCATCGGGTGGCGGCTGCGGTCGCTGATTGCGCCGAACAGTATCTGTGTGGCAGAAGCCACAAACGCGCCGATACTGGTGACTATCGCCAGCGCACGATCCTTCTCCAGATGCCCGACGATCTGCTCCACCCGGTCGGGAAGCACCAGGATCAGCACCGCTCCCCAGAAGAAGGAGAGGGCGAACCAGAACAGGCTGATGCCCAGATAGTCGCGTAAGGTAGGCTGGGAACGCGCGAGCGACATCGGCTGTTCCTCCTATTCCAGGAACTGGTATGTGGGCATATTGTAAAGGATGCCCAGAATGTTGGCAACACCCGCGACAGTAAACTCACCCAGTATCAATCCGAAGAAAAACGGCAAGGAGCGCCGATACAGCTTCAGCCCTCCATAGCGCAGGATGAGCACTTTGAGCACCCAGGCAATCATCAACGGCATCCACACCAGATTCATCTGCCAGCTGCCGCTCACGGCAAACCCCAGCGGATGGAAGGGCCACCAGGGCAGTTGGGTGCGCATCCACTGCAGGAAAAAGGAGACCACCAGCCCCACCCCCACAGCCAGCGCAGCGCTGGTGTTGGCTTCCGTTGGCATCTGTAGCCAGTTCGCCAGCTTGGTGTAGGACTCGGCACCGAAAGTTCCCCGCGATTTGCTCAACGCGCCGTAGTCGTAGTTGAGATGGAGCATTGCCCAAAAAGCGGACAGCGAACCAATCACCCCCACAAACCCCATGCCCCAGTACCACCCGCGCAGGTTGGAGCGAGTGACCTCCGCCAGCTTGAACGCCTCCAGCTGGTGCGGCATGGGATGCCCCCGATACGCCCGGTTGACCGTGTAGAGCAGAGACATCGCCGTCAGGTCGGAGTGGCTAAAGCGTTGTGTGCCAAACACCTCCGGCAGGATCGAATCGGGTCCAGTAAAGTGCAGGTCATGCACCAACGTGCCGAACTCCGCACGCATGCGGGTGATGGCTACCGCCAGCACGAAATAGATGGTGAAGAAGGCGATGCCTAAAGCCCAGTTCATGCCCAGAAGCGTGCCAAAGTAGACCAGAAACGCGCCGCCCAGCACGATGCCCAGGAGCGCCCAGCGGTAGGTAATCGGCTCGTCGGAGTCGTCCACGCTGGAATCTGCCCCCAGCGCCCGCCGAAACACCTCGCACAGATAGCCTCGGCTTAACCACGCACTGTACAGAAAGAACATCACATACGCGCCGAAGCATTGGTTGTTGTCGTAAGGGAAACGGGGGTCGCGATCCCACGCCATCGCCACCGCCAGCACCCGCTCCATCTTCCACACCCAGTAAAAGAACCACGACGAGAACAGAAAATCCACCGGCAACAACATGCCAAAGCCGATGACGTAAGGATACCATGAGAGCGGCGTCCAGCCGATGGCGTTCCATGGCTTCTGAGTGACCAGCGGACCGAGATCAAAATAGCTCATACTACCCACCCCGATACTGAACAGGCGGGGCACCGACGGAAACCAAAGGTGTAGGTTGTTCAGCGCGTGCACCGTGCCCGCCCCTACGAACCCCACCCAGAACAGCCGATTGCGAAACAACGCAGGCACACGCCCCTCCCCCGCCCCTTCGGTTATCACCAGCGGCACAGCGATGACGGGATAGCTCAGTCGCTCTCGTTGGGTCCACTGTTTGCGCAGAATCACGTTGATGCCCAGCATCACAAACAGCGCCACGCTCAAGAATAGGCTCCACATCAGCACCGGTATCGCCCAGCCGAGCAGGTACGGCAAGCGATAGAAGGTATCGTTGCCGCGAAAGTAGCTTTCGTACACGTTGGGGTCGGAAACCATCAGCCATTTGGGCAGGTACTGGAAGAACAGACCTTCCCACCCGTTGGACTCGTTGGCGAAGCGGAAGGGCCAAACCAGCGTGGGCGCAAGCACCTGCACCATATCGTGCCCAGCCAGACAGGAACCGATCGCCAGCATCATGTATATCGCCATCAGTTCCGCCTGCGTTAACGCCCAGCGCGGGCGGATGCGCGCTACCACAAGGTTCAGCAGAGATAACACAAGGATGATGAAGATCACATTGAAGAAGAGCGAGATGGTGGTGGGGTGCGCCGACCAGCGGATAATCTCCATCTGCACCACCCAGTAGGCATTGAGCGGCACCAGCAGAGTACCTACCAGCAGAGAACGCCAGGTAACCGCTCGTGCCGTCCACCGTAACGCCTCGCCCCGTGCTGTGTGCTGTGTTTTCGCCTCCGCAACCGTTTGAACGCTCGCCAAATGCCATGCACCTCCCTCGAACTTTTGCTTTTCACTGATTCGCTCTGGCATCAGATGAAACCTTCAGCAGGACGTTCCCACGGACGGCGCGAAAACCCCTCTGGAGACCCAAACGGAAGGAACGAGCAATGCGCATTGGCGTAGACTATTACCCCGAACACTGGGATGAGGAGCGCTGGCCGACCGATGCGCGGCTGATGCGTGAGGTAGGCATCAGCGTGGTGCGTCTGGCGGAGTTCTCGTGGTGCAAACTGGAGCCGGAGGAGAGCAAATACGATTTCAGTTGGCTGGACCGCGCGCTGGAGGTGCTGTATCGCGAAGGCATCCAGGCGATCCTAGGCACTCCCACCGCAACGCCGCCCGCCTGGCTCCACCAGCGTTACGACATCTACCCACGCGACGCCAGGCGTTACCCTCTTGGCTTTGGCACGAGACTACAACGCTGTCTGAACCATCCGGTAATGCGCCGCTACGCGCGCCTGATTACGGAGGCAATGGTCAAACACTACGCTCAGCATCCTGCCGTCATTGGCTGGCAAACGGATAACGAGTTCGAAGCCAACCTGTGCTACTGCGACGTGTGCGCCGACCTGTTCCGCCAGTGGCTCCAGCGCAAATACCGCTCACTGGAGGCGCTGAACAAGGCATGGGGCACTATCTTCTGGAGCCAGGAGTACACGAACTGGAGCCAGGTTCCCCTGCCCTGGGTGGCACGATGCGGACAGGCGCATAACCCGTCCCTATGGCTAGACTACCGGCGGTTCGCCTCCGAATCCACCGTAAGATTCCAGAAAGAGCAGATAGAGGTTATCCGTCGGCTGGCGCCGCATCAGTTCATCACCCACAACTTCATGGGCCTGCACGATAGCATGGACTACTTCGCGCTGGCGCAGGACCTGGATTTCGTCTCTTGGGACAACTACCCCGGTGGCAGCTGGAAGGAGGCCGGACATGCCGACCTCGCGCACGATGTGATGCGCGGAATCAAGGGTAAAAACTTCTGGGTGATGGAGCAGCAGAGCGGTATAACGGGCTGGGACCGCATCGGGCGACGTCCTGCCCCCGGACAGATTCGTGCCTGGGCTTGGCAGGCGGTAGCACACGGTGCGGATGCCGTCATCTTTTTCCGCTGGCGCTCCTGCCTCTATGGCACCGAGCAGTACTGGCACGGCATCTTGAACCACGACGGCATTCCCCGTCGGCGCTACCGAGAGGTGGCTCGCTTTGGTGCAGAGATGAACCGATTGAGCGCAGAACTGGACGGCACCACCCTGCGACACCAGGTGGCTGTCCTCAACTCGTACGAGCAGAACTGGGCACTGCAGATACAGCCACAAGTGGACGGACTGAAATGGTGGGACCAGGTGCGCCACTACTATCACTCCCTGCGCCGGTTGGGCGTGGGGGTAGACGTTGTGCCCATCGAAGCCGATTTGAGCCGTTACCGTCTGGTGATCGCGCCCAGCTGGTATATTCTCACCGAAAGCGATGCGCAACGCCTCACCCATTACGTCCGCCAGGGAGGTACCCTGGTGCTGAACCCGCGCACAGGTGTCAAAAACGAGCGTAACGTGTGCCGAACGGAACCGCTCCCTGCCCTGCTTGGCGAGATCGCCGGTGTGGAAGTGGACGACTACGACCCTCTGGGCAACGATGCGAATCGGGTGCGCCTGCACACCGGCGAAGAGTTCACTACCTCCGTCTGGGCGGATGCGCTGGCTCTGAAGGGGGCGGAACCAATAGCCGTTTACATCCATCCCATCTTTGCAGGGGAGCCAGCCATCGCCCGCCACCGCTACGGCGCGGGCACGGTGTACACCTTCGGCACGTTCGGCGAGCCTGCGCTGTATGATACCCTTCTAGAGCGAATGCTGGAGGAGACACAGGTAGAAAGACTGCAGGGGATACCGCCGGAGGTGGATGCTTGCTGGCGCGAGAAGGACGGCGCGCGCTACCTTCTGCTGGTGAACCTGAGTGGAGAGGAGCGCGCTGTGCCCGTGCCCCCGAAAGCGGCACCCCTGTTGGGAAGCGCGCCACAGGCGGGGCTGGTACACCTGCCGCCGTATGAGGTGGGCATCTACCGCGTGGAGCAATAGAACAGGACAGGACAGGAGATAAGATGGGCGTCAACGTTCTAGAGGGCAAAGTGGCTCTGGTTACCGGCGCATCACGAGGTATCGGGCGGGCATGCGCGCTCGCGCTTGCCGAATGGGGCGCCCTGGTCGCCGTGCACTACCGCTCGAACGAGACGGAAGCCCAAAAGACGCTTGCCGCCTTGCCCGGCGAAGGTCACTTCCTCCTGCAGGGCGACGTGTCCGAACCCGAAGTATGCCCTCAACTGGTCGAGCAGACCGTGAAGCGCACGGGACGGCTGGACATCCTGGTCAACAACGCTGGCATCTACGAACCGCTTCCCTTCAGCGAACCCAGCTACGCACGCTGGCAGGAGGCGTGGCAGAAGATGTTCGCCGTCAACTTCTTCAGCGCAGTCAACTTGAGTTACCACGCGGTTGCGGTGATGCGCCGGCAGGGTAGTGGCAAGGTGATTTTCATCGCCTCGCGGGCAGGCATTCGCGGGGAAGCGAACCACAGCCACTACGCCGCCTCCAAAGGTGCGATGATCGTGCTGGCGCGGAGCATGGCGGTGGAGCTGGCGCGCGAGAACATACAGGTCTACGCTGTTGCGCCCGGCTGGGTGGCTACCGATATGGCGGCGGAGCCGTTGAAACAACGCGGAGACAGCATCGTGGCGCAAATCCCCATAGGACGAGTTGCGGACCCGCTGGATGTGGGCAAGGCGGTACGTTTCCTCGCCTCACCGGACGCCGATTACCTGACGGGCATCACCCTGGACGTGAACGGAGGTTCATATATCCGCTGATGGAGCTACAGGAGCAGATTCAGCGTTTTCGCGACATCATGCAGGCACTGCGCCAGCAGATCGGGCGCGTGATCGTGGGGCATGAGGAGGTGGTGGAAGGCACGCTGTGGTGTGCTCTGGCTGGCGGACATGCCCTGCTGGAGGGAGTGCCGGGATTGGGGAAGACCCTGCTCGTGCACACCATGGGGCAGGTGTTGTCGCTACGCTTCTCGCGCATCCAGTTCACACCCGACCTGATGCCAGCCGACATCACCGGCACCAACCTGCTGGCAGAAGACGAAAGCGGCCGCCGACGCTTCCAGTTTCAGCCGGGTCCCGTGTTCGCCAACATCATCCTGGCTGACGAGATCAATCGCGCCACGCCCAAGACGCAATCCGCCATGCTGGAGGCGATGCAGGAACATGCGGTCACGGTGGCAGGTGTGCGCTACGAACTGCCCGAACCCTTCTTTGTGCTCGCCACGCAGAACCCTATCGAGATGGAGGGCACCTACCCCCTACCCGAAGCGCAGTTAGACCGCTTCATGCTCAAATTGCTGGTGCATTCGCCTTCGGTAGAGCAGTTAAACGCTATCATCGACCGTACCACCGGCGCGGAGGTGCCCCAGCCCGAGCCCGTAGCCGACGCCGAGATGGTACTGTGGATGCAGAGGCTGGCACGGCAGGTACCGTTGGCGGAGCCGGTGCGTGATTTCGCCTCGCAGATGGTGCATTTCACGCACCCCGATGTCGACTCCGCGCCGGAGATGGTCAAACGCTACGTGCGCTTCGGCTCCAGCCCACGCGGCGCGCAGGCGCTGGTGCAGACGGCGAAGGTACGAGCACTGAGTGAAGGGCGCTACAACGTGGCGTTCGAGGACATCGAGGCGGTCGCCTATCCGGCACTTCGCCATCGCATCCTGCTGAACTTCGAGGCGGAGGCGCAGGGCATTACCCCCGAGCAGGTGATCGACGCGGTGCGGGAACACGTACGCCAGCGCAGTGAGGTGCGCTTGCCTCTGGCTTCCGGCCCCAGAGAGGCGTAAAATCGCTCCCGCCAAATACGTCCCACCGAGAGGACGGATGAACACACACATGCTGAACCGCTCGTTTGCTTGGGTGACCGTTGGGACATGCCTGCTGACCGTGGCAGGCTATGCGCTATCCCAGCTGGGAGTCTCCCTCGAATCGCTGTACCTTGTGCCTCAACGGCTGACCGCCTGGTCGTTGTTGACCTCCTGCTTTGTGCACATCTCCCTGGCGCATCTGGCGGGCAACCTGCTGTGGTTGTTGATCTTCGGCAGTCTGGTTGAGCGGTCGACACCTCGCTATCAGTATCTGCTGGTGTTGATCGTTGGGGGCATCACCGCCTCGCTGGTACAGGTGGGGGTAGTTCTCCTCTCCGAACCCGAACACGTTCAATCGCCGATCCTGGGCGCATCGGGCATGGTGTCGGCGGTAATAGGGGCTTTCGCCGTGCGGTTTTTCGCGGAAGACATTCGGCTCGGCAGGCTCTCCGTGCCCGGTTTGTGGATTATCGCCCTGTGGCTAGTACCTCAGCTGGTGGGTGCTCTGCGCACGCTGGCAGAGGGTGGTGGCACAGTGGGCTACTGGGGGCATCTGGGCGGTTTTATCGCTGGTCTAGTGCTGGCGCTTCTGTTTCGGATGGCGCGCGACGGTTTCAGCCAGCTGGTAAGTACCGCGCAGGCACAGGGAGACATCCTGCAGGCACTGCGGCTTGCCGAAGGGTGGTGTCAGGCGGAACCTCGGTCATTGCAGGCGCACCTGAGCGCGGCGCGACTGGCACAACAGGTAGGCGACGACCAGTTAGCCACGCGCTACTATCAGCAAGCGTTATCGCTCTGCGAGAGGCGTAACAGGGTAAAGAACGGGGTCAAAATCTTTCTGGAGGCACAGGCATCCCTGCCCCCCAACGTGCGCCTGCGCTGGGCATTACGGGCGGAGCAAGCGGGCTACTGGCAAGAGGCTCTTCCGGTGTTGCAACAGCTTGCCGTGGATGCGGTGGGTACGCCAGACGGGGAGAACGCCCTGCTCCAGTCGGCGCGAATCACTCTTCAGCGCGCGCACCGACCAGACAAGGCAGTGACACTCCTGCAAAGGTTCCTGAAGCAGTACCCGCATAGCTCGCTTGTTCCCTACGCCCAGGACCTGCTCCGCCAGGCAAAAGCGATGGTGGAAGAAAAGGTGTAAAACAGCGGGGTGGGACAGGTGCGCCCTGCCCCACCCTGCCTTGTTGGAACTCAGTCCCCGATCTCTCCGAAGCTCTGGACAAGGATGCCGAAGTCAAAGAGGGTCACTTCGTTATCTCCGTCCAGGTCCGCCGAGATGAGGAAAAAGTCTTCGAACGCCGGCTCCGCCGGTGAGGAAGCCATCACCGACTTCGCGCGAACCAGATAGGGCGGTCCCATCACTACCCGTACATCATGTTCCACATCGGGAACAAGGGGCAGGGTGAACATCCGCGTTTGGCCCGCCACCAGCTCCAGAGGCACGGTGACGGGGTGGCCGTCTATCTGCAGTTTCACTTCGGTCATGTCCACGCCGGCGTTGTTGGACACCTGTCCCACGAAGTTATAACTGCCCTGCACGCTGATGGAAAAGTTGCCAAGCGGGCTTCCTCCAAACCACCAGTTGCCCGTGCCCTGCCTCCAGACGTTATCGCTGGTGCCGATGAAATACCGCTCCATGTGCAACCTGTTGCCCCAGTCGTTCCAGAAGGCACCTGCGCCCAGCGGGTACAGAGCCGTTATCCCCAGCCCACCCCCATCGTTGCGCAAGCCAAGCGAGTTGCCGCCATTGGCAATAAACAGCTCGGGGATGTTCGTGCCGGCGAAGACTATCTGCACCAGCAGGTCGTGTGAATACTGCCTGCCCTGCGCGTCGAGCCCGGCATCGTATACCACCCCGCCCATGTCTAGCGACAGAAGGTATGTGCCATCAGTGGGGATAGTCTCGTTGAACGTGGCGATGACAGGGAAGCCGTTGGTCACAGGATCATCCCCAACGAAGCCGGAGAAGCAACCGTACACGGTGATAGAGGCATCGACCGTGCTTCCTGTTTGACCGCCCGCAGTGTACAGGATCTGCAGAGTGTCCAGCCGCGCCGGTCCCAGCAGGGGAATCTGTTCACGGAACACCTCGCCGCTGGCAGGTCCGAATACCCAATAGGAACCGTCGTAGGCGAGCTGCCCGAGGGAAGTTGCATCATACAGCATGAGCGTTACCTGCTGAGCGGTTTGCGAAAGGTGGACAGGCTCTGGTATAATAGCGTGCGGTTACTGGTTGGAGGTTTTCGGCAATGGCTCATGTGTGTGAAATCTGCGGTAAAGGCGTCCAACATGGACAAAATATCCGGCATGTGCACTCGGGCGCGTGGGCACTGCGTGCGCCTCGCACCAAGCGGGTGTGGTATCCCAATCTCCAGCCCGTGCGTGCGGTGATCAACGGTAGCGTACGCCGGATCAAGGTGTGCACGCGCTGTCTGAAAGCGGGCAAGGTGAAACGCGCTCTGTAGCGAATGTGTTTTCGGATGTCCGGTACGAAGCGTCCCCGCCGGCTGGCGGGGACGCTTGCATCCGGATGGAGATGAGGGGCAGGCTATTCAACCTGAACCTTCACCGCCTTCGCTTTCACCGACTCCACTTTGGGCAGACGCACCTCCAGCACCCCGTTGCGGAGGGTCGCCTTCACCTTGTTCGGGTTGATCTCGACCGGCAAATCGTAGCGCGCCTCGAACGTCCCGTGCCCGCCCCACGCACTGCGATAGTGCACGGTCACGTTCTCATCGCTGATGAGCGGCTTGCGTTCGCCACGAATGATCAGCGCGTCGGGCGTCGCCTCCACATGAATATCCTTCATCTCCACGCCCGGCAGAGTGGCGAACACCACCAGCTCGTCGCTCGTCTCGTAGATGTCCACCGCCGGCTCGAAGCCCATCTCACCGTCGGTGCTCCAGCGGGTCAGCGGGCTGAACGGGAACAGCCGGTCGAACCAGCGATCCATTTCGCGATGCAGTCGCTCGAACTCCGCAAACGGGTCCCAACGGCGAATGCCACCATCGGTCTCACGACGAGCGAGCGTCAGTTCACGGCGTGCCATACTCATCACCTCCTTGACCTGTGTGTCTATCAGGCAATTGATTTGAGTATCTTTTACTCAAGTCCACTTATATTATACCACAGATTTTGCAAGATGCAAGCCTCCCGCACGAAAAATTGACCCTCCCTTGCCTCCTATGCTAAGAGACGCTGGACATGGAGATTACGACCACCATGAATCGGTGTTGACCCAGATTCTGGAGGCATTCGGCATCGGGCGGGGCGTGCTAGGACTGGCGAGCAATCAGGCACTGCATCCTGTTCTGCGCTTTCCGGCGGTCTACGTCTGGCTCAGCGCGCTCATCAGCCTGGTGGGCACATCACTCATCGCACGCGGCGCGTCGGGAGTGGTGGCGCGCTACCTGCAGATGGGACAGATCGCCAGCATGTCGCGCGAGAGGCTCATCGGAGCGACGGGGGTTGCCGTGTTCACCATCGACGAAACCAGCGGTGTGGCGGACGTCTACGATGCGGTGGGCACCGTGCATCGCGTCACCTGCCACACCCGCGAGGGTAGCGCCCTATTGTTGTCGGCACGCCCATCGTGGTCACAGACTACGAGGTCGCAACGGGCAGATACCTCGTGGAGGAGAACCCGTTTGCAGATAACACTATCCATCGGGAGGTGCAGGTATGACGGCGTGCTGTTTGTGTTGATCGGCGCATTACTCATCTTCGCGCCAATCTATCTGGGCTGGGCGTGGACACAGACGCTGGTCTCGTCCATCGTGGGCGTGGTGGTGATGTTCTTGCCGCGCTCGCCCTGGCGATCAAGCGGTTCTATCTCAAGCCCTCGGCGAACCTTGCCTACGTGCGCACGGGCTGGGGCGGCACGCACGTGCTGATTGACGGAGGCTCGCTGGTGTTCCCCGTCGTGCACAAGGTGGTGCCGGTCTCCCTAGAGACCATGAAGCTGGAGGTAGAGCGCAAAGGACCCGACGCGCTAATCACCCGCGATAACCTGCGCGTGGACGTGAAAGCGGAGTTCTACATCAAGGTGCGCGCGATGAAGGAGGACGTGCTCAACGCGGCGCGCTCACTGGGCGAGAAGTCGGTGGACGCCCATTCGGTCTCCGCGCTGGTCTTCGAGAAGCTGGTCTCCGCCCTGCGCAGTGTGGCAGCGACCAAGGACCTGGTGGAGATCCACGCTCAGCGCGACACCTTCGCTAGCGCAGTGCACAATCTGGTGGTGACTGACCTTCAGCAGAGCGGGTTGACGCTGGAGTCGGTTACCATCTCCCAGCTAGACCAGACCTCGCAGGAACTGCTTTCCGACAACAACATCTTCGACGCGCAGGGCAAGAAGAAGATCACCGAGATCACGCAGGCGGCGCTGGTCGAGCGCAACCGCATCGAGCGCGACGCCCAGCGCGAGATGACGCTGAAGAACGTGCAGACCCGTAAGGAGGTTCTGGAGCTCGAGCGCCAGCAGGCGGAGGCAGAGGCGGAGCAAGCCACGCAGGTTGCCAAAATCCGCGCCGAGAAACAGCGCGAGGCGCAGACCTACCAGATCGAGCAGGAGCGGCAGGTAGAAGCGGAGGTACAGGCATACGCCGAGGTCAAGCGCGCCGAGGCACAGCAGAAAGCGGCGGAGCTGAAAGCACAAGCCATCCTGCGCAAGGCAGATGCCGAAGCCCGCGCGAAGGAACTGGTCGCTCAGGGTGAGCAGGCGCTGAAGATGGTGGACGTCAACATCGCCCGCGAAAGGGTTCGGCTCACCACGTCATGCTGAGCGCCAATCCTCTTGTCATGCTGAGCGCCAGCGAAGCATCTCGTCGCCGTTGTTGTCATGCTGGACGCAGTTCTGCATCTCGGCTGAGATTCTTCGCTTCGCTCAGAATGACAAGTGAAAGGGCTCAGAAGGACAAGAGAGCGTCATGCTTCGCTTGCGGTCAGGGTGACGAAAAAGTGGAGGGCGAGGCTCCGTCCGAGCCGAATACCCCCTCCCCGAACGGCTCACCAGGAGGTTCACCATCCAGAACCGACTAGTACTTCGGCACGGTAGGGTCCACCTCATCCGACCACTGCAGGATGCCGCCCTGCAGGTTCTTTACTTTGCGAAAGCCTGCTGACTTTAGGAACGCGACGACCTGCGCACTGCGCTTACCGGAGCGACAGTACACCACCATTTCGCGTGCCGAGTCCAGCTCGTGCATCCGCGCGGGCACGCTGTTCATGGGAATCAGCGTTGCACCCTCCAGGTGGCAGATCTGCCACTCCACCGGCTCGCGCACGTCCAGCAGGAAAATCTCTTCTCCGGCGTCCAGTTTGCGCTTGAGCTCGGCAGGCGTGATCTCTTCCACCGCCTCCTTCGGGGTTTCCTCTACCCCACGCACCCCACAGAACTCTTCATAGTCGATCAGTTCGCGGATAATAGGCTTCTCCCCGCACACAGGACAGTTCGGGTTCTTGCGCAGTTTCAACTCGCGAAACTGCATCTTCAGCGCGTTGAACAGCAGAAGCCTGCCGATCAGGGGCTCGCCCTTGCCCAAAATGAGCTTGATGGTCTCCATCGCCTGAATCGTGCCGATGATGCCGGGTAGAACGCCTAGCACGCCCCCTTCGGCACAACTGGGCACAAGACCGGGCGGAGGCGGCTCGGGGTAGAGGCACCGGTAACAGGGCCCCTCCTTCGCCCAAAACACCGACGCCTGACCCTCGAAGCGGAAGATAGAACCGTAGACGTTGGGCTTGCCTAGCAGAACGCAGGCATCGTTCACCAGATAGCGGGTGGCGAAGTTATCGGTGCCGTCCACAATGATGTCGTAGTCGGCGAAAATCTGCAGGGCGTTCTCGCGGGTGAGGCGCGTCTCGTAGGTGCGCACCTCGATATGGGGGTTCATCGCCTGCAGTCGCTCCTTCGCCACCTGCAGTTTCGGTCGGCCGACATCTTCGGTGGTATAGAGTACCTGTCGCTGGAGGTTAGTCACGTCCACTACGTCGAAGTCCACCAGCCCGATGGTTCCCACGCCAGCAGCTGCCAGGTAGAGCGCAAGCGGCGCTCCCAGCCCCCCCGCGCCCACACACAGCACCTTCGCGGTCTTCAGCTTCAGCTGTCCTTCCATCGCCACGTCGGGCAGGATGAGGTGGCGGCTGTAGCGCAGGATCTCCTCGTTGTCTAGGGTTACCGCCGGGCTCGGCGCGGTCGCCGAGGGTGTACCCCCGGCAATCGAAGGCACGATCATCAGCGTGTCACCGTCTTTGACGGGCGTATCTAGCCCCTGCAGGTAGCGCGTGTCCTCGTCCCCCAGGTAGACGTTCACGAAACTGCGCAGTCTGCCCTGCTCGTTATACAGGTGCTTGCGCAGGTCGGGATATGCTTCCACCAGTGCCTGCAGAGCTTCTCCCACACTGCCTGCCTGCACCCGGATCTCGCTCTGGTTGCCGGCGTAGGGTTGCAGAGCGCTAGGTACCAAGATGGTTATTGCCATATGATGTTCACCTCACATGCCTCGAATCTGCATCTGTTCACGTTCAAAGTCACTGCGGTCGTCCAGTAGTCGCCAGCAGTGCATCTCCGCGGGCTTGCCTTTCTGCACGGAGAGAATCAGGTACGAGTACCATGGCAGGGCGTTTTCGCGGTCGGTGTCGCTGGGACGGGCGGGATGGTCGGGGTGCGAATGGTAGAACCCCAGCACTTTTAGCCCCTTCTCGCGCGCCGTTCGTTCCAGCGCCATCATCTGCTGGGGCGTGATCAGAAAGCGTCGCTCGCGGTTTTGTTCCTGCTCGTTCGGCAGGGGCAGGACCTCTTCCACCCAGCGCACATCGTCCCCTATCATCTGCCCTAAAAACGCCCCACAGCACTCGTGTGGATACTCCTGTTTGGCGTGCAGACGGATCGCCTGCACCTGTTGCGGCGATAGCGACAGCATCACCCTTCCTCCTCCCATAAGGGGTCGGTGATGTAGCGACTGCCCCCATCAGGAGCCAGCGCCACCACCACCCCGCTGGATAGATGCTCCGCCACCTGCAAGGCACACCAGATCGCCCCCGCCGCCGAGATGCCCACAAACAGCCCCTCCTCGCGTGCCAGCAGACGCGCCATCGCGTTCGCGGATTCGGTGCTGACCTCCATCTGCTCGTCGGGCACGGTGGGGTCGTAGATGCCAGGCACCAACGCCGTCCTCAGGTGCTTCAAGCCTTCCAGTCCGTGAAACGGTCCGTCAGGCTGAACGGCTATCAGGCGCACGTTCGGGTTATACTCCTTCAACCGCCTACCCGTGCCCATCAGCGTGCCGGTCGTGCCCATGCCCGCCACGAAATGGGTGACCTGCCCTTGGGTCTGCTCCCAGATTTCCACGCCAGTGCCGTGGTAGTGTGCCTGCCAGTTTGCAGGGTTGTTGTACTGGTCGGGGTAGAAGTAGCGCTCTGGCTCCGCCTCCACAATCTGCTGAACGCGACGGATGGCGCCGTCGGTCTGCTCGCGCGGGTCGGTCAGAATCAGCTCAGCACCGAAGGCGCGCAACATGCGCTTGCGCTCGGGGTTGGCGTTGGCAGGCAGGCAGAGCTGCACCCGGTATCCTCGCGCGGCACCGATCATGGCGTAGGCGATACCCGTGTTGCCCGAAGTGGCGTCAATGATGATCTTATCGGGTGTCAGCCGTCCATCCTGCTCTGCCACGCGAATCATGTTCCACGCCGGACGGTCTTTGACCGAGCCGCCCGGGTTGAACCACTCGGCTTTCACACATACCTGTACGCTCGGTGGCAGACTACGTGTCACCCGGCGCAGGCGAATGAGTGGCGTGTTGCCAATCAGGCTTTCGATATCGGCTCCCTGCCGGAGTGCCCCGGTAGGCTCCGCGGTGTGTGCGCACGCGCTCATGTTCTCTTCCTTTAGCAGGGCTAACCCTGATAAGGAGTATACCCTTAGTCAACAATTGAATGCAAGGGGGAGGCTGTTTCAAGTTACAAGCGAGAGCAGAGCGCAGTGGTTTCAGCGCATCCTCTGACGCAGGGCTTGCAGAGTGGTTTGCATCCGTGCTCGGGTACCTCTATCCGTCTCCACCTCCAGCCGCTGTTCCAGCACCGGGATGGCGGACGCCGTGCCTGCCGTGCGCAACGCCTCTGCAGCTCTGTAGCGTACCACTGCGTCCGGATGGTTACTCAGCAGTGCTAGCAGTAAATGCTCGGCACGAGGGTCTGCAAGTTTCCCTAGCGCACAGATGGCGCTTACCTGCAGGAGGAAATCGGTGCTCTGGGCGGCGGTCAACAGCTCTGGTAGCGCGGAGGGGTCCCCAATTTGTCCAAGGGCCGAAGCAATACGTTCGCCAAGCTGGCTGTTTCCTGTCAGGAGCGACTCCCGGAGCATATCGCGAAGCGGTTCGACCGCCTCTTTAGCCTTGAGCTCTCCCAGTATCCACGCCACGTTTCGCTGGCAACTCAGGGGGCCCTTGCCCCGGGGATGCTTGAGCGCATCAGCCAGGTAAGGGACACTGACTTGCCCCATCGCTTTCAAAACTCTGTGCGCTTCGACGAGAAGATCGTCTCCTCCCAATGCCCCCAGCATCGTCTCTATAGTCTGCGCCAGATCCATCCCCTGCGTGCGCATCTGCCAGTACGCCCACACGGGGTCGACTTCACCCGGGCGCAGTGGCGATGGCGAGCCATGCTGAAAGACAAGACTGCCTGCAAAATCAGACGCGGCATTGCCGATGATCCGCATCGTGCTTCTGTCCCCAATCTGTGCCAGCGCGCGAATCAGAGGGAAACCCAAAAGCGCCGTCCCCCACAGACCTTCTTGGCTCTTCGCCACCAGCATCGGAGCTGGCTTCGGCTACCTTCAACCGTCCTAATGCCCAGGCACCCTGCAAAACGCGCTGTTTTCCCTCCGCTGTAGCTTGCCCACGGTCACTGATGGCACCCGAATAGGTCTTGTCCCCATTGCGTACCTAATCCAGCATCGCGGAGATATAGACCTCTCTTCCCTGGGTTCGCAACTGAATGCGTTCGATGGTCAACTTTGCCATCGCTACGTCGTAATGGGTCATGGCGTCGTCCTGCGCCATTCGCCGGGCAATAAAGTCCTCGACGGATGGAATGACATCAGGTCCTGCCACGTCTCCCAGCAAATACAGCACGTACAGCCTGCGGCTCAACTGATCCTTTTCGGACTGCGTCGTGCTTCCAACGAGGAACGACTTCTTCTTGCGCTCGCTCATGAACGCCACGTGTTCTTGCAGGTAGCGCAAGAGGTCTGCAGGGTTCTTCTGGGCGGTGCGATACATCGTTATCCACTCGGCTGGCACATCGGGTAGTAAAATCGCTGGCTGTCGCAGAGGGTCTTTCGCTGGCGGCAGGTCGGCAAAACCCAACGGTGCCAGTATCAGCACGGGCACGAAAACGGACAACAGGGTATAACGTTTCATGGCATTTGACCTCCTCGTTTAGTAATCCTGACGTCCTGTAACCGACACAATGCTGTAAGGGGGAGAGAAAGATAGATTTGCAATACATCTGGATGAACCTCCCTTCTGTCGTCTGCGTGGTCTGCACGCTTAATCACAGTATATACAGTATCCGACAAAAAACATTAAGGTGTTTGAGGAGGGCGGCGCGAAAAAAGTATGCCAAAACTCTGCATTGCTCCCAGCATGATTCTCATCCCGCGGGGGCGTATAGTAGCATGGCATTCTCAGAACCGGAGGGCATGGATGATTTGCGTCATCGGTGGCGCAGGATACATCGGCTCACACTGCGTCAAAAGGCTGTTGGAGAAGGGCTACGCGGTGGTCACATTGGATAACCTGGAGGCGGGACACCGCGAGGCGGTTCCGGGCGGCGAGTTCGTGCAGGGCGACTATACGCACCGGCAGACGCTGGATGAATTGTTTCGCACCTACCCGGTAGAGTGCGTGATGCACTTCGCCGCCTACGCCTCGGTGGCGGAAAGCATGACCGACCCCGCCAAGTTCTATCGGCTGAACGTGGTGGGCGGCTATACTCTGTTGGAGGCGATGCGTGCGCACAACGTTCCCTATCTCATCTTTTCCTCCAGCGCCGCCACCTACGGCGAGCCTCGACAGATACCCATTCCTGAAGAGCACCCGCAGGTACCCACCAACGCCTATGGCGAGACCAAACGCGCCTTCGAGCAGATGCTTCGCTGGTACGACCTTGCCTTCGGCATACGCTCCATCAGCCTGCGCTACTTCAACGCCGCGGGCGCAGACCCCGATGGACAGCTCGGTGAAGACCACCGCCCTGAAACGCACCTGATCCCGCTGGTTCTGCTGACCGCGCTGGGCAAGCGACCGGCCATCAAGATATTCGGCACCGACTACGACACACCCGATGGAACCTGCATCCGCGACTATATTCACGTGACCGACCTAGCGGACGCACACATCTTGGCTTACGAGTCGCTCAAGCGCGGCGCACCCACCACCGCCTACAATCTGGGCAACGGGCTGGGCTATTCGGTACGCGAGGTGATCCGCACCGCCGAGCAGGTGGTCGGGCATCCTATCCCGCAGGAGGAAGCCCCTCGCCGCCCGGGCGACCCTGCGCGGCTGGTCGCCAGCGCACAGCGGGCACAACAGGAGCTGGGCTGGAAACCGCAATACACCGACCTGCGCACCATCATCGAGACCGCTTGGCGCTGGCACAGTAGCCACCCGGATGGCTATAGCAATGGGGAACAGAGATAGCGGAAGGGGACGTGGCAGGACGCCACCTCCACGCATTTCCAGCAGGTGTTTACCGACCAGCAGGAACGCTTCCGCTTTGTAGAGAGCGCATGCGCTGGTTGCGTCGCGCCAGGGCGTCGATCAAAACCCTTTTCTCCTGTTCCGTCACCTGAATCTGCTCACGCCCAGAAGGGAGTGGAGCCGTCACTGCGCCCGCCCGCGAACATGAGGTCCACAACCACGCTCCGCCGATAAGGGCTATCGCGGCGACCACGATAATCAGGATCGCCAACGGTAGGGGTACCTCGCTCTTGGCTTTCATCGCGCCCCTCCTTAATAGATGCGGCACTCGCTGAAATCAGACGCTGTTCGGGGACACAACCGCCGGATGTAGTGATTGATGCTGTAATCAAAGTAGTACTTGACGTGCCCGTCCGCAAACGCCAAATTCAGCCCAGCAGGGTGTGTCTGTGCGTCGGGGTCCCATCCGACATCTACGTCCCACTCACTGCTTTCTCCAGAGTGCGCCCCCATCCAGTCTTCCCACCAGGTAACCTGTATGGCGGGAGCAGATAGCGATGCGAGCGGATAACCCGCCAGCGTGGAATCCTTGACAACCTGTGGAGCATCGCCCCAGGTGCCATCGCCATTGCACCACCAGCTCAACCAGTCTTTGTAACAATAGTTGTGCGGTGCGCCGGGTTCCTTGGCGCGAATGGTGGGGCACTGGAAGATACCCTCATTCTTGCTGTAAGGCAGAAGAACGGTGAGAATGTGTACCCGTGGAGTCTGAAATCCGCACCACTGTACCCCGTAGGAGCTAGCATCCCAGGGCACGCCGAGGTAGTGAGCGGGCTGTCCAGGCGAGCCCCAATCGGTAGCCGCCCACCAGTTGTTCGCGACATCGGGGAAGGTCTCATCGTAGTCCTGGATGTACATCAGCAAGGAGAGGTTAATCTGTTTCATGTTGGAGGTGCAGGTAGCCAGTCGTGCTTTTTCACGCGCCTGTGCGAACACGGGGAACAGAATGGCTGCTAGTATAGCGATAATCGCGATAACAACTAGCAGCTCAATCAGCGTGAAGCCGTCACGGAGCCGATTGGTCTTGCGCATTTGGCGAATGCCTCCTTCCTAAGTGGGTAATTGTTGATATAATTATAACAAAAGAATGGGAAAAAAGTCAAGCCGAGCACGTGCTTCTCAAGCAACCACAGGAACTTTGAAAGTGCGAATAGAATATAAGCAAGGAGGGATGAAGATGAACATGAAGCTGGGTTTCGTGAGCGCGATATTACCAGACCTGTCCCTGCAGGAGGTTATGCAGTTTGCTGCCGATGAGGGCTTTGACTGTGTGGAGTTGATGTGCTGGCCCGTTGGCAAAGCCGAACGACGCTACGCCGGAGTCACCCATATCGACGTCGCCACGCTGGACGCAGCGAAGGCTGACCAAATCCGCGCGCTCTGCGAGCACACCGGCGTCACCATCAGCGGGCTGGGCTACTATCCCAACGTGCTCTCGCCTAACCCCGAGGAGGCAAACGTCTGTCTACAACATCTGAAGAAGGTGATCTCTGCTTCGGCGAAGCTGGGCATCGGTCTGGTGAATACCTTCATCGGGCGCGACTGGACACGCTCGGTCGAGGACAACTGGGCGCGCTTCCTGGAGGTCTGGAAACCGCTGATTGCCTACGCGGAAGAGCAGGGCGTGCGCATCGGCATCGAGAACTGCCCCATGCTCTTCACCCGCGACGAGTGGCCCGGCGGCAAGAACCTTGCTACCTCACCCGCCATCTGGCGCAAAATGTTTGCCGACATCCCTAGCGACCGCTTCGGGCTGAACTTCGACCCCTCGCACTTCGTGTGGCAACAGATGGACTACCTGAAGCCCCTGCGCGAGTTCAGCCACAAGCTGTTCCACATCCACGCCAAAGACGCCCGGGTGGATAGGCATCGGCTGGACGAAGTAGGCATTTTAGCTACCCCCCTGGAGTATCACACACCCAAACTGCCGGGACTGGGCGACGTAGACTGGGCAAAGTTCTTTTCGGTGCTTAGCGACGTGGGCTATCAGGGAGCCGTGTGCATCGAGGTGGAAGACCGCGCCTACGAGAAGACGCTGGAGAGTCGCAAAGGGGCACTGCGCCAGTCCGCGCGATACCTACGGCAGTTCATGGAGGACGGAAGATGAGCGTCGATTACACCTACGAACAGATCGCCAAAATGATCGACCACTCCCTGCTCAACCCGGTCTTGACGGACGAGGAGTTGGAGCGGGGCTGTCGCATCGCGCGGGAGTACCGCGTCGCCAGCGTGTGCATCAAGCCCTACTACCTGAAGCGATGCGCAGAGATGCTGCAGGGAAGCGGTGTGTTACCTAGCACCACCATCGGCTTTCCACACGGAGGGCACACCATCGCCATCAAGGTTGCTGAGGCTCTGCAGGCGCTGAACGACGGCGGTGTGGAGCTGGACATGGTGGTGAACATCGGCAAGGCGCTCAGCGGCGACTGGGAATACGTGCGCAACGACATCTGGATGGTGGTGGAGGTTACCCATGCGCATGGCGGCATCGTCAAGGTCATCTTCGAGAACTGCTATCTGCAGGACGCGCACAAAATTCGCCTGTGCGAAATCTGCGCGGAGGTCGGGGCGGATTTTGTGAAGACCTCCACCGGCTTCGGTTCCGGCGGTGCGACCCTTGAGGACTTGAAACTGCTTCGTCAGCACTCACTGCCCCACGTGCAGGTCAAGGCGGCAGGCGGTATACGCATGTTAGACGCTTTGCTGGAGGTGCGCGCCATCGGGGTCACCCGCGTCGGAGCCACCCGCACGGTAGAGATTCTAGAAGAGTGCAAGCGGCGGCTGGGGATGGCATCTACCGGGTAGCATCTGCCACCCGTTGTGCCAGAGACTGTTTGCACGGTTCGTTCAGTACCCGTGCTTGCATATTTGCCAGCCACCGGGACAGCACGGTAAAGGGTGCGGTTGTGTCAGTGAGGGTGAAGCTGGCGCTGTGCATGGCTTGTGCTTTTGTCGAAATTGTCAGAGAAAGGAACAGCGCAGGAACACAAGATGTTGTGGCGCTTCAGGGCGCAGGGTACTATATATAGGGCTGGAGCGGGGGACGGGAATCGAACCCGCACCACCAGCTTGGAAGGCTGGGGCTCTGCCATTGAGCTACCCCCGCTCGCGCTGGTCGGGGTGACTGGGCTCGAACCAGCGACCTCTTGGTCCCAAACCAAGCGCTCTACCAACCTGAGCTACACCCCGACCTCGCGCTAATTATTATAGTCCAAAACCGCACCAGCGTCAAGGGCCCGTAGAGGGCACCACAAATACCCACCGCCCCGACAACTCGGGTAGGATGTCTATCACTACCTTGCCCTCTTCGCGGCGGAAAGGCACTTCGCGCCCCTCGCTACCAGGCGTTGCACCCTCCAGATACAGCCGAAACGCGCGCGGAAAGAGCCTCTCGGAGAGCATCAACCGCGCCGCACCGTGTACCTGCAGTTCCATCACCGCGCCGCCGGACACGCGCCGCTCGGGGGCTATCGGCGCCCATACTACCAGCGCAATCGGGTGCTCCCCTATCCGCTCGGCGAACCGGTGACACCTGCCGTCGATCTCTATCTCGGTGATGCCCGACCCACAAAAGGCGACCAGCTCCCCGCGTTCGTCCACGCGAAAGCTCACCGTGCCCCGGGCATCGCAGGTGACGCGATGTCCGTTGACGCACAAACCGTTGACCCGCACGCGGTCAGAAGGCAGTTTTAACTGTTTCAGCACTTGCTCGTCTCGCTGTCGGTTACGGGCGAAGCCGCCATCCCAGCTCTCCACGATCTCGCGCGTGTGTGGAGCGATGGAGACCGCGCCGTTCGGGAAACGCGTGACGAGATAATCCCCCGTACGCGACAGGTGCTCGGTGTTGTCGTTGACGTCGGGGAACCTGCCGGTCGGCGGATAGGCTCCCAGTGCACTCAGCACCTCATACCAGTTGCGCACATCATATCCCAGACTGCGAGACTGGTCGTCGCGCGGGCGATAGCCCAGAAAAACGGCAAGCCCTCCATTTGCACCGCGCCGGACAGTGCCCACCACCTGCTCGCCAACCTGCGCTACGACCTCCGTTTCTGCCTCCGGCACAACGGGGTAGATATGGTCTACCAGCAAGTCGGTCAGGATCATTTGGGGTGTGACGCCTTGCAAGCTCCCGGTGAAGGTGACCATCCGCCCGGGCGCAGGGACCCCCTCCATCTGTCGCGGTGTGTAGCGCACGCCGAAAATCTCCTGCCACAACGCGAGCGCAGGCTCCCCCTCCGCGGTCAGCACCGGCGGCGGACCGGACCAGATGACCCGCCCACCCTGCTCCACCATCCGCTTCATCAGCTCCAGCGTCTGGCGCGAAGGAAACGGCTCGAACAACGCCACTAGCGTGGTGAAACGGTAGTCGCCAATGCGGACGGCTCCGTCTTCCAGCTTGCCCTGCTCCAGCAGTTTCCACTGGGTGATCAGGTTGGCGTAGCCGTATTGCGTCATCCAGCTACCGAAACGCTCCTCCACCGCCACCAGGTCCAGCGGATAGAGCAGAAGCACCTCCACTGCCCGGTGCTTCATCCCCTGCACGCGCCCATGGTAGCCTCCCGCGGTGCCGAAGGCGCACTGAAGCCACCCATGTCGCTCGGAGATTTCGTGCGGAGAACCCCAGTGAGCGGCGTAGGAGTACGGTACTTCATTCAGAATGCCCGTGGAGCACCCCAACGCCAGCCCGTAGTAGTTCCGGTCCAGCCAGCCACCTTCCGAGTGGTCGTTGCCATTGCCCGTCAGAAAGTCGCCCCAGCGGAAATAGTCATAGCACGCCGACGCCGCTTGATGCACCGTGACCGACCAGACGAAGTTGGGGGTGTACTCGTACTTATGGCGGTTCATGTTGTCCTGCCCCACGTTCCAATAGTCCACAGTAGGGCTCTCCGCCCAGGTGGCGTGAGCGCGTGCCCCCAGCTTGTGCCCCATGCGCTCCTCGGCGTAACGCTTCGCCGCAGTGAACAGCTCCACCACCCCATCCTGCAGAAGCCGATAGTAGCGCGCGCGGAAGAGGGCGGTCTCGCGAATGGCGGATGGCGTGGCACCAAATACATGCAGAACCGGCTGGCGAGCGGTCAGGTCGCTGGCGAAATCCTCCTGAGCGTACACAAAATAGAGCAGATACTTGGCAAAATCCCGATACTGCTCGCCGTACAGCTGGGCGTAGCGACGGGCGAGGCTGTCGGTTAAATAACGCATGGCAAACTCGCCGTGCTCATGGTGGTTGAAGTACGCCCAGTCCTGCTGGATGTGCATCTCGTCTGAGTAAAGGGCGTTGAGCTTCACTCCTGCGTTGGCGTATTTGTCTATCAGCTTCTTCAGGAAAGGCAGGGCTTTGTCGCCGAAGTAGTCCATCTCGGGTGAGCGATACATCTGAAGCACCAGCACGCGGTTCAGGTCACCGACGTCTGTTCTGCCTGCACCGTAGACGCGGATACGCTCCGCGGTGAAGTCGCCTGCCCGCGCCTGCACTCCGGGGAAGACCTCCATCTTCGCCACCTCGCTGATCTCCACGATGCTGTCGGGGGGTACCACCCGGTAGGGCGTGCCGCCAATCGCCTGCTCGCGGAAGGCAAACACCCGCACGCCCGCATCCTCCAGTTCCACGACGCCTTTGTTGTTCGCCCAGCGTTTGTGTCGCCACAGCCCCACGCTGAACGCTCCCGTCTGCGGGTCACGAAGCCCCTTGCGGTACTGAAGCCACATGCCGGTCTCACCCGTTTTGGCGCGGTAGCCGGGTCCGATCTCCAACGGCGACAGCAGGTTCAATTCCAGCCCCAGTCCGTAGATCTGCGCGAACTTGGCGATGGGCGCAATGCGCTGGATGTACGCATCGGTATCGGGGGTGTAACGGCGCGGACCCGCCTGCCCGGGGCGATACTGGCTAAAGAAGTGGTCAAAGGCGATGATCAGCGTGCGGTGTCCTGCCTTCTGGGCGTTTTCGCAAACCTCGCGCAAGCTCTGCTCGCGTGGCTCAAAGGTGAGGGAGAGATTCAGTTTGCGGTCGGGATCGACGAGCATCTCCAGCTCTTTATCGCTGACTAGGATGATGGCTGACTTGCCGATCTCAAAACCGTATGCGCCAGGGTAGCTGACCAGCTCGGCGCGATAGACGTTTTCGGGGACACCTGCAAACATATGCGCCTCCTGAAGCGATGTCATTCCCACGAGGAGACTGGCGATGATGTGCGCCAGACAAAAACAGAACATTGAACATTCCACCTCCCTGTTATCGTTTGCTTCCGAGTTCTGAGTTACCCCCACCCCAACCCTCTCCGCGGGCGGGGAGGGAGTATTCGGCTCGGACAGAGCCTTGCCCTCCAGACTGAAAAAACGGTGATGCCTAACCTTATCGCATCGGCTTCACGTTCACTTGCGGAAGCACCTCACGCAGGTGCTTTGCCCAGATTTCGCCCAGCTTCAGCGGTGTGGTTTTGTGCAGGTTCGCATGCGCCTTATCCACCGTGACCAGCAGGTGATCTTTCACATATATCGCCGCCTCACCCCCTGCAAAGGGCTTTACCACTATATCTGAGGGCTGGATATTGGGGTCTTGCAGAATGGTTCGCAGTCGCACGGTGATGGCGTCCGCTCGCTGTTGGGGGGTCATCCCGCCCGCGCTGAAGCGAATGCGCAGGATGAACTCGCCGCCAATGGTCACCTCACCTACTGGCTCCTGCTGGGCGGGAGCCATACACAACCAGCCAAACAGCAAGCCCAAAGCCACTACGACAGTTCTCTTCATCTGCTGCCTCCTTGTGTTGGTATATTACACCATGCCCATCGCATGGTAGCCGCTGTCGACATAGATAACTTCGCCCGTTACTCCCCGTGCCAGGTCGCTCAGCAGGAAGAGCGCGGTATCGGCAACCTCCTCCGCTTCGGTGTTCCGGCGCAGAGGGGCTACCTCGCGCACACGCTGGAGCATGGTGGTAAACCCCGCGATAGCCCGTGCTGCGAATGTGTTGATAGGTCCCGCCGAAACCGCATTCACTCGGATGCCCTGCGGACCCAAGTCGGACGCCAGGTAGCGCACGCTCGCCTCCAACGCAGCTTTGGCAACGCCCATCACGTTGTAGTTGGGCACAACGCGCTCACTGCCGATGTAGGTGAGCGTCACCACACTGCTTCCTGCGCCCATCAGCGGCTCCAGCGCCTTGCACAGCGCGACCAGCGAGAAGACGCTGACATCCATCGCGAGGTGGAACCCATCGCGTGAGGTGTCCACATATCGCCCGAACAGCTCCTCCTTTTTGGCAAACGCCACGCTGTGCACCAGGAGGTCTACCCTGTCCCACTGCGCCTGAAGCGACTGTACCAGCGACTCGATCTGCCCATCATCCGATACGTCACAGGGTAGAACCAGCGTTCCAGGTATCGTTTCCGCCAGCGGGCGTACGTTCTTCTCCAGCCTCTCGTTTTGATATGTTAACGCCAGGTTCGCTCCCTCTTGCGCCAGCCGCCGCGCAATCGCCCAGGCGATACTGCGCTCACTGGCAACGCCCAGCACCACAGTGTTTTTACCCTGCACCAGACCAGGCATCTTTCACCTCCCGCAGATAGACGTGCCAGAGTTTTCGGCGCAGAGGAAGCAAGTTCCTGCTATGGGGAAACTATGCTGCGCGGTCCTCGAGGTGACCGGAAGAGGGGTTGGCATGATAGCGGTTTAGCGCATTGCGCGAGTGAGTCAATTCCGCCATCTCCGCCCGAAGCGCGCTCTTACGCTGTTCAACCATCTGCTGGAGGCGCAGGTTCGCCTGCAGGACCTCCTGCACAAAAACCAGTACTTCAGGGGGCAGGTGAGAAGGAGGAACTTGCCACAGATCTTGCAACAGCTCCTCCTGTTCCTGCTGAAGCTGTGAAAGGGCATCCCAGCGGTTATCGCGGATGGCTTCCTCTTGCAGGGTGCAAAGCAGGCGAATACGCTTACCCTGCTTCAACAGCCATTTCTGCCAGGCGCCATCGGCATCAGATTGCATGGAGCGCCTCCGTGTTCGCATCAGCCGCCGGTGCTGAGGATACGCGCACAGTGGACTCCGCCTGCGCCCACGCCTCTCGCAAGCCCTCCAACATTTCGCGCACCTTCTGCACCTTGCCCACGTCATCCTGTAGGTTCGCCAGTACCAACTGCTCGGTCATAAACTGGTACAACGCCATCAGGTTGACCGCTATCTCGCCGCCCTCTTCCAGGTTCAAAGAGCTGGTCAACTCGGCGAGGATACGCTGAGCACGCACCAGATAGTCGTTTTGCTTCTCACGGTCTCCCCTCTGCATAGCAGACTGACCTTGCCTGAGAAAACGAATCGCCCCATCGTACAGCATCACAATCAGCCGCACCGGCGAAGCGGTGTCTACCTGTGTACGCTGATACACATCATACGGGCTTGTCAACGCCATATCCGCTCTATCCTCTCCTATCCACCCAGGTTGCTGAGGAGATTGCCCCGCCCCAACACGGCAGTCAATCGCATCGCATCATTGCGCATCTTGTTCAAAGCCGTCTCCATGCGCGTGAACTGCGCGCGCAGGTCCTCCGCCTTCCTCTGCATGGCTTCGTCAAAGGCTGAGATGCGCTGTTTGATGTCGTCAATCTGCTGTTGGATGTTTTTGGTCTCATCCGTCAGCGCGCCGTTGATCGAGTCGGTAAACCGCTGGATTAACTGGAACACTCTGTCGGCAATGCCTCGGGTCACTGTCACCGTGCCGATAATGCCTGGGGTGGTAGCGGTTACCCGCAGTTGTAACCCATCGGTGGTAGCGTTACCCGAGTTGCCGGTCAGAAACTGCCCGTCTCCCGTGGCAGGCTCTCCGTTGATCGTGCCCGCGACGTCCTGCCCCTGCACACTGATCGGCGTGGTGCCGATACCGCTGTTGTTGTTGGCGGCATTCTGGTCACTGACTACCGTGAACGCTGACTTGGAACCGTACAGTTTAGACGTCAGCACCAAATGCCCGCTGGCGTCTTTGGATGCCACCAGATAGCGCGACAGAGTGGCATCGGCGTTGATCTGGGCAATGGTGTCATCGATGGTGTTGCCTGCGTTGAGGGTAATGCTGTACGCAGTGTTGCTGAACAGCGCGCCGTTGAAAGTCAGGCGTTCCGCCGTGGTGCTGGCTTGCGTTTGCGCGACCGTCGCCGTCGCCTGCGCCTGTGTGGCTACCTGCGTGATTTGCACCGTCAGCGGCGTGCCGGTGGCTTTGGTCTTGTTGGTGGCGATCACGTACGTCAGGCGGGGATCGCTGGTCGCCCCCGTCACCCGGAACAGCTTCTCCACGTCTTCCAGCCGGTTGTTCAGCGCGTCCGTCAGTTTCGCTTCGTTGAGCACCAGCTTGCCCGAACCCGTTGGGTCCAGGCTGATCCCCACCTGCGCCAGCATACTCATCTCGGAAGGAAGCCCGGCTACTACGTCGGAAACTGTGCTCATCAGGTCGGACATCAGCGCGTTGACCGTCGCGTTGCCGAACAGCGGTCCCGTCTCGTAGGTCTCGGTGTCGAAGTAGTCGTACTTTTTGATGAGGTCAATGGTATCGTTGTATGCTTTCACGAACCCCTTGATGGCGTCCTTGATGCCCGCCGTATCGCGTGACACGGTAATGGTGGTCCTCTTGGGGTTGGTAGCGTCGGCGTCCATGAGTGTGATGGTGACGCCTTGAATGAGGTTTGTCAGCACGTTGGTACTGCTGGTCAGGCTCATGTTGTCGATCTTAAACTGCGCATCTTTCGCCTGCACCAGCTCGTTGCCGTAGCCTGCCTTTAGGATGCCCAGCGTTTCCAGAATGTGCTGGTCGTCGGTAAAGGTAGGGGTGCTTGCGCCCGTGATTTGCAAACGATAGCGCGTGGTGCCGTTATCGTTGACCGACACCACCGAAGCGGTCACACCTGCCCCGGCGTTGTTGATCTTGCTGGCGAGGGAGTTCAACGAGTCGGTGGCAAGGTCGATGGCGATATTCACCCCGTTGATTTGTATCGTGCCCGACGGTGCGCCGCTCAGAGCCATCAACGTGCCGATGGCGGTGCTGGTATCGGCGAATCTGTCGGACTGTGCCCCGTTGGTAATGGGGTTCTTGAGGCTAGTGGAGGTAGTAACCAGCCCCAGCGCTTGCAGGACGCTATCTCCACCCAAATCGTTCAGACTGATGGCGTTTACGACACCCGAGTTCTGTGCGGTCAATACCAGATAGTGCTCACTACCGCTGACACTGAGCACTGATGCGGTAACGCCTGCCTTGGCGTTGTTGATACGTGCCGCGATGTCACGCAGGTTATCGCTGGCAACGACCGTTACCTGCTTGCCGTTGACCACAAACGAGCCACTCAGCCCGAGCGCGTTATCTGCAGAGGTTTGTGCGGAAGTGCCGATTTTGTGGTTGGTAGCGAGCTGTGAGGCCTCCAGCAGATACGTGCCGGGCGAGGCGTCGGAAGTGGCGGCGACCTGTGCAACGCTCTCGGCACTGCTGGCGGCCGTGGCGGACTTGAAAGCGGTCTGCACCGTTACCTGCGAGATGGCGGACTGAAAACCCATCAACTGCGCCTGCAGTGCTTGAAGACTGCTCAGCCGCTGGGTGAGCTGCGCCTGATGGTTGGACCAGATGGTCTTGCGTCTGCTTTCCACCTGAATGATTTGCCGGATGAGAGCCTCGGTATCCATGCCGGATATCAGCCCGGAAAAGTTAATACCGCTTGTCGCCACGACACTAGCACCTGCCTTTCGGTTATCACGCCGCTTGCTTGTGCTCTATTTCGTTGGCGAGAGCCTGCAGGCGCGACCGCAACTGGGCGATACGCTCCTCTATTTCCCGCCGGTACGCCTCTTCGCGCCGCGCTCGCTCTTCCAGCTGGGCACAGTAATAGGGCACACGCTGATTGATGCGCTCCACGAACTCGTAAGCGAACTGCACCACCCGGCGCAGGTCATCGCCTTCCGAGACGATACAGCGCAAACGGTCGCCCACCACGTCCAGCTGCAGTTTGCGCGCCGCGATGATGGCTTTCCACTCCTCCGAGAACGCCAGCGTCCACGCCTCATTAGGCGTCTCGGACAACTGCATATCAAAGGCATAGGCGGTTGCAAACGATGGGTCTTTCTGCACGCTGTCTACATCTATCCGCGTAATCGCAATGCGTTGAGCCGGATACGCCATGCCACCAACCTCCTCACCGCTTATTATCGGCAGGAAAGCGCGAGCACTGCATCTAACTTTGCCCGTACAACTACGGGAAAGGGGACATCACCGTGACCGCGCACCGTTACTACTTCGCCGCACAATACGACTGGAACGCCAAGCGCGGCTTCTATCTGAGCTTCGAGAACGAGACCACCGAGCCGGTTTGCCAGCTACACACGCTCCGCATCGCGCTGGGTGTAGCGGACGGCAATGCGTGGCGATTCATCGTGGGCAACCCCAAATGGGAATGGAATAAAACCTACCACCTCGTCGCCGAAATCACTGACAGCCAGACCGCACTCTGGCTGAACGACAACCCGCTCGGCGAGAGCAAAGGGGGTTTTAAGGCGCATCTCGGAAGCCTGGAGGTGGGCACGATACCCTCCTGGGCGAACGGTCAAACCAGCTACTACACCGCCGAATGCAGAGTCTCCATTCGCACCGGACGGGGCAAACGCCGACATCTGCTGGCGCCCTCCTCTTCTTCTATCCCCGATGCCGTGCGTCTATTCAATCCGGAGACGTTCTGGGCTACCCCCGTGGTGCGCTCATCCTTCACACCGGAACTGCCCGTAATCATCGAAGCGGTCTTTCGTCTCGCTCCTCTGCCCGATTGGAAGCGATTCCAGCCCTACATCGACCGCTTCGGGCAATGTCGCTACGTTCAGACGCCGGACAAGGTACACTCGGATGTCGACCTTCAACGGAGCCTTGAAGAGGAGAAGCGCATTTTGACACAGTGGGGCACTCCCTTAGTGATCGACCGCTTCGGCGGTTACCGCAAGGCAGGCTGGCGGGAGCAGGGCACGGGTTTTTACCGCGTGGTGCGCAAGGATGGTTACTGGTGGCTAATTACCCCCGAGGGGTATCCCTGTTTCTATATCGGCGTGTGCTCCGTGCCCGCTCTCAACTGGGAAATGACGCCCGTTTCCGAGCGCGAGGGCATCTTCGAATGGCTCCCCCCTAAAGAGGGCGAGACCGCCGAAGTGTGGCGTAAAGACGTCTGGGGTGAACGCGCTGGCACCGAATACGTCTGTCTGCACGCAGTTAACCTGATGCGTCGGTTTGGCGAAAACTGGAAACAGAAAAGTATAGAACTTGCAAGACAAAGGTTGAACAGATGTGGATTTTCGGGCGTAGGCAAGTGGGGTCAGATCGCCGACTCGCCCTACGCGCCGGTACTTGGACACTGGGAGGTTCCCAACCTCGTGCGTCATCCCGACATCTTTGACCCCGTTATCCAGGCGCAATTTCGCGAGCACCTGCGTCGACAGATCGAGCCTCTGCGCAACAGCCCGTGGGTGTTGGGATGGTCGCTAGGCAACGAGTTTGATGAAATCATCACGCGCGATGAGGTCACCCAGATACTGCGCCTGTCAGGAGCACCAGCGGGCAAACGCGCTTTGATAGACTATGCACTGAAAAACCTGTACAAAAACGAGATAAACGCCCTTGCGCAGGCGTGGAAGACGGATGCACCCGACCTCAGTAGGCTCTATACCGCCTCTCTAACCCCGCCCGATACCGACCTCGAAGCCCTACGCCGCTTCTACGCGGACCGTTATTATGGCTGGATCTATCGCACGGTGAAGGAGATAGACCCTCACCATCTTTACTTCGGGTTCTGGATCGTGCCCGGCTGGTGGGAGAATGAAGAAGACTGGAGGCTCAGTGCACGACATTGCGACGTGCTTGGTTACGACCGCTACGCTCCCGACTTCGCCGACGACTGGATGAAACGCCTGATGGCTGGCATCGACAAGCCCATTCTGTGCGGCGAGTTCTCGTTCCCAGCATGGTACGATGGGGCACGCGCCTACGGTAGATACCCCGTGTGGACGAAGGACGAAGCGGAATCGGGCGAGATGTACCGCCGGTGGGTTGCCGATGCGGCGCGCCATCCTGCCTGCGTCGGCGTAATGTGGTTCCAGTATCGTGATCAGCCGCTGACCGGGCGCGGACCAGGTAGAGGCAATACATTGGTCATCGGTGAGCATTTTGCCTTCGGACTGGTAGACTATTGCGACCGCCCGAAGTGGGAACTGCTCAAGCGCATGAGGCAGGCGAACCTGTCTGCACCTATCTGGCGTCTGCAGGCGATGCGTCGGTGACCCCAACAGCAGGCTTCATCAGCGCGGCAGGGGATGCCCCTGTGAGCACGCTCACCAGCGCACACATCGGAACGAGCAGGTGTCCTCGCCTCATGTCAGCACTGTCACCTCGTAACCGTTCGAGCGTAGCAACCGCTCTATCTGCGCGATGTGCTCGGCGTCGCGTACCTCCACCAACAGTTCTACCCCCGTCCACCCATGCGGCACCGAGGGATGGATCCGATTGTGGTTCACCGTCATGATGTTACCCTGTGCCTGTGCTATCAGGCTCAGTAGACCCGCAAGGCCACCCGGGCGGTCGGGCACAGCGGTAAAGAAATGGTAATAGCGGTTCGCCTGAAGCATCTCACGCTCAATCAGATCGGAAAGGGTTTTGGCGTCGATGTTGCCACCGGAGACCACGATCACCGTGGTGCCCCGCAGGCGAACCTTCCCACTCTGCACAGCAGCCACCCCCGCCGCGCCCGCGCCCTCCGCCACAATCTTTTTACGCTCCAGCAACCATAGCACCGCCCGCGCGATACTGCGGTCATCCACCGTTACCATCTCATCGGCGTAGCGGCGGATATATTCGAAGGTCCGCTCTGAGGGCGATTTGACGGCGATGCCGTCGGCAAGCGTGTAACGCACCGAGGGGTTCTCTACCAACTTGCCTTCACGCCACGATCTGACCGCTGTATCCGCACCCTCCGACTGCACGCCGATCAGAGAGACTTTGGGATGGCGCGCTTTGACCGCCGAGGCGATGCCGGCAAACAGTCCCCCTCCCCCAACGGGCACGATCATCTGCTCCACCTCAGGCATGTCGTCCAGGACCTCCAGCCCGCAGGTAGCCTGCCCACAGATGATGTCATCGTGGTCGTAGGCAGGCACGTAGGTTGCGCCTGTCTCGCGCGCGAAGCGCTGGGCAGATTCCACTGCCTCAGCGAATCCCTCGCCTTCCAGAATCACCCGTGCGCCGTAGGTTTTGGCGGCCTGCATCTTGGCGATGGAACCGAACACAGGCATGAAGATGGTTGCCGGCACACCGAACATCTTCGCCGCCAGCGCGACACCCTGCGCATGGTTGCCCGCCGAACCGGTCACTACCCCCCGCGCGCGAACTTCTTCCGGCAGGCGACGCAAGAACTCATATGCCCCCCGAATCTTGAACGAACCGGTGCGTTGAAAGCTCTCTACCTTCAGCCACACCCGCACCCCTTTCTGATCGCTCAACATCCGGGCGGGAAACAGAGGCGTATGCTGAACAATCCCCTGCGCCGCCTGCCGGGCTTCCTCAATTCGGTCTAACGGGATAACCACGCGCTACTGGTGCTCCTTGAGCAGTTCCTGCACTTCCGGCGTTTCCAGATTCTCTTTCGTGACCACTGTCACGCCGGTATCCACCCGCTTGGGGATGCTGGCGCGGTCGCCTTTGATGGCTCGCACCGCTAGTTTCACCCCCTCGTAGCCCATCTTGAAGGGGTTCTGCACGATCAACGCCTGAATGGTGCCGCGCTTCAGCGCTTCGATCTCGGGCTGTGCCGCATCAAACCCGACCAGCTTGATCTTGCCCGCCAGCTTGCGCTGTTCTAGCATCGTCGCTGCGCCAACCGCACCCGGCTCGTTCGCCGCGAAGATGCCCACCAGGTCGGGGTTGGCGGTAAGCATATCTTCCGTGACCTGCATGGCGCGTTCTACCTGGCTCTGCGAATACAGCACCGGTCCCAGCGTTACACCCGGGCATTTCTTGATGCCCTCCCGAAAGCCCTGTTCGCGCTGTTCCGAGGAGGCAGCTCCCTTGATGAAGGGGATCATTCCCACCTTCCCCTTGCCCCCCACCAGCTGGCACAGCACCTCCGCCGCCTTTGCCGCCGCCGCGACGTTATCCGTTGCCACAAAGCTCAGGGGCAGGTCGGAGTTAACCCCCGAATCGATAGTGATGACCGGAATGCCCGCGTCCATCGCCCGTTGCACCACAGGCACCATCCCGTCGGCATCGCACGCCGCCATCACAATCGCGTCCACCTTCTGGTTGATGAAGTCCTCCAGAATGCGCTGTTGTCCTTCCACGTCGGTCTCCTCGGCGGGACCTTTCCACAGTATCTGCACGCCCTCTTCCTTTCCCGCCTGTTCCGCACCCGCTTTCACCGTTAGCCAGAACGAGTGCGCCGTGCCTTTGGGAACCACCGCGATACGTATCTGAGTGGTGGGTTGCGTGGTGGTGCTAGATGGCGACTGCCGTTTCGCACAAGCGGCAAACAGCAAGCCCATCCCCACCAGCACACCGAACGGGAATAGCAATCGCCTCATACCAACCTCCGTTGCCTCTGTTGAGTGAACATCTCTCATTTCGAGGGGCGAACCGACTCTCTCCTGCTTACGAGGCGATACGCATCTCGACAGCGGTCGCACAGGCTCGTCTGCACATCCGTGCCGACAGAAACGCGCGCCTCTTGATACAGACATATGCTTACTAATGGGTGCCACAGACCACCCGGCTAAGGCGCAAGGTTTAGCGACCTCTGGACACGAGGTGGAAGACCACTCTCCTGTCGCAAAACCCACACCACATCCCCGCGCCGTAGGTTGAAGGCTCGCGCCGCGCTCCCTTTGTTCACCGCAACCTCCAGCCGACCGCTACTGCCAAACAACGCCAACGGCTGTCCGTCAGGAACATCGCCGTATGTCCGGCAGACCGGCAGGAATACCCCCGCTTTTGCCAGGCGGACCACCGGCTCCCGCACCTCCCACCGAATGCGCCACTTCTCGTAATCGGCATATGTCAGGTTGGTGATGGCGTTGCCGAAGCGATCCAGATGCACGACGGTAGCGCGGATGCCCTGCCAATCCACCCGCACGCGAGGCAGGCGCAGGCGGTTCAAGTGGGTCACCGGTGTGCCCAACTCTTCCAGACCCACCCCATTGGCAAGGTGTGCCGCAACGGGCGCGAAAATATCCCTGCCGTGGAAGGTCGCGCTTTTCTCAGGCAGATGGTACTTCGAATTGTCCAACTGTACCGCCATGATCGCTCTGTATCGCTGTAATACCAGGGTGAAGATGCCGTTATCGGGACCTACGAACACCGCTCGGTCGGTTTGGATGGCGAGGGGTTTTCTCTGCGTGCCCACTCCCGGGTCCACCACCGCTACATGCACTGTCCTCGGTGGGAAGTAGTCCACCGAGACGTCCAGCAGAAACGCCCCTGTCATCACATCCTGTGGAGGCACCTCGTGTGTGAGGTCAATCACTACTGCTTGCGGACAAATAGAGGCGATAACCCCTTTCATCACTCCCACGTAGGTATCTTGCGTGCCGAAATCGGTTAGCAGGGTGATAACGCTGTTCATAGTTACCATGATAACAAAAACGCGTGCTCGGCGTCTATTATTTTGGATAAGGTAAGGAGGACTTGCGGAGGGATGTTGCCCGCCAGGTAGAACATCGTCGGCGCGCGCACCTGCTGTCTCTCCGCAGTGTGGGTTGGCACTAGGGGGGAGCCTACGGTGCTCGCACCGAATAGATAAGGGAGCGACGCAATGGATGCGCAAGTTTGGGAGTGGCGCGTGACAGCTGGAGAGCACCCCGGGCAAGACAGCGAACAGCAGCTCATAGAGCGTTGCCGCGCGGGCGACATGGAGGCTTTCGGCGTCCTGTGGCAGGAACACCGCTCCGCCGTGTTCCGTAGTATCCTGGGTATCGTAGGCAACCCCCAGGACGCCGAAGACCTGACGCAGGATGCCTTTTTGCGTGCCTATCGGGCACTGGGTAGCTTTCGCGGAGAGGCTCAACTGCGCACTTGGCTCATCCGTATCGGCGTGCACCTGGCGATTGACCACGTGAAGCGCAAAAAGGCGCACCCCGAGGTGTCCCTCGATTGGGACGTCGGCGGGGCACATGCAGACATTGACCCACATACCGCAGCCGAGCGTAACGAACTGCGCGAAACAGTGCGCAAAGCGATAGATGCTCTGCCCGCGCATCATCGGGCGGTGATTGTGCTTCGCGACATCGAAGGGATGGACTACTCGGAGATGGCACAAGCGCTGGGATGCAGTGTCGGCAGTGTGAAACTGCGGCTGTTCCGGGCGCGCCGCCTGCTTAAACAGCGGCTGGAAGTGCTTTTGGAGGGATTGTGATGAAGCGGCTACTGTGTCGATTGGCGGGATACTACCTCGCGCTGTGCGAGGACGACATAGGGAACGGCTTGCCCGGCTGGGTAAGGCGACACCTGCACGTGTGCGCGCACTGTCAGGCGGAACTGCAGGCGTACCAGCGCACCAGCCAGACCATGCGCCAGTATGCAAGCCGCTTGCCCGACGCACCACCAACCGGATGGCGTCCACTGCAGGTGCGCGAGCACGCCAGGCGGAGCGCGTTTCCCCTACAGGTTGCGCTGGCACCCGCTCTGCTGGTGCTGCTGGCGCTAGTGGGAGGATGGGCGCTATGGCACAGCATCTCTCCACGCGCAGGCGATGTCCACGCGCCGCCCCAGATGGCGCAGGGGGTTCCTCAGCCGAAGTCGCCTTCCGCCCTGCTGGATAAAAAGCCGCAGTTCACGTCGCCCGATAACGATAACCGCACCAAACCGGTGCCCGTCAGGCGCATCGTCCCACCCGCGACGCCCAAACCCAATCGCTCACCTCAGTACACGCCCCCGCCTGCTGGGCGACGCCCGCCAAAGCGCGTCTTGGTCGCTGTTCAACCAGCGCCATCAGCTGCCGCTCCTGCAGGCGAGCAGGCGACTGAAGAGCCGTCGCTGGAACCGCCGGTGCCCGTTCAGCCGGTGGTGGTGGAAGCGCACCCGGTGGCATCCGCTCCTATCCCGGAAGGCTACGTGATGGAGTCTGCCCGTCCTGCGACGACCGGCGCCATCGAGTAGGAGGCGAACGCCTATGCGTATCCTCATCACCCTCTGGTGTATCGTAGGGTTAGCCCTGTCGGCAAACGCGCAAGGAACGCTGGAGTCGCTGGAGCGTGAGATCACCGCGTTGGCGCGAAAGGTTCAGGCTGGAGTGGTCTCCGTAGAAGGGGGCGCACTGGTCGTCCCCAACGCACCGCCGACCGTTCGCGCGGTACCACCACAGAGCGAAGCCGCCCGTCGCTGGCTGGAAGCCATGCGTTTGCTGAACTTGCCCAGCCCCGTGTCCCGCAAGGGAAGCGGTTTCATCATTGACCGCGACGGGTGGGTATTGACCAGCGCCGACATCGTGCGCGGGGCGGAAACCTGCACCGTACGGCTCGCCGATGGACAGCGGCTGAAAGCCCGCGTCGTCAGTATCGACGAGGTGACCAACCTCGCCCTAGTGAAATGCTCCGCTCCCACGCCTCAGCCGCTACCGCTGGGCGATTCCGACAAGGTGGACGTCGGCAATTTGGTGCTGTGCGTGGGCACTCTCGGCGGCTACGAACGCTCGGTGACGCTGGGGCTGGTATCTGGCAAGGAGCGCACGGGGGTGCTGGGACAGCGGCAGTTTCTATCCAATCTGCTGCAGGTCAGCGGGTCGGTAGGCGCAGGGGGTAGCGGTGCTCCGGTGGTCAACACACGGGGCGAAGTGGTGGGTATTATCATTGCCACCATCGCGCCGGGCATCGCGCTCCAGCCGCCGAGTGGAGAGGCAAGCACCTCCCCGCCCAGTTTGGGCACGTCGTTGGAGATGTCGCTGTTCGGCTCGGCAGGAGGAGCGCTGGCGGTTCCCATTAACGACGTGCGAGCAGTGCTGGACGACATGCGTGCGGGCAAACTACGCCGTGCGTTTCTTGGCATCATGCCTGCTGACCGCGACGGCGGCGAAGGTGCCGAGGTGGTGCGGGTTGTGCCCAACAGTCCTGCCGCCCGTGCAGGCATCCGGCTAGGCGATGTAATCGTCGCCATCAATCGGCTACCGGTGCGCCGCGCGAGTGACGTGAGCCTCATCCTGCGACGCATGAAGCCTGGTCAACGAGCGGAGATAGAAGTTCTGCGCGCAACCAACCGCCTCCGGCTCACCGTGCAGGTCGGAGAGCGAGGTTCCAGCGAACCATGACCTATCGAGTGCAAACCATCGGTTTCATCGAAGAGACGATCGCGCCTT
The DNA here is from genome assembly GCA_040289885.1 of Armatimonadota bacterium. Lineage (GTDB taxonomy): Bacteria > Armatimonadota > HRBIN16 > HRBIN16 > HRBIN16 > HRBIN16. The sequence continues at coordinate 120,692 of PSLZ01000002.1, forward strand.
CGTTTACCCTGCCATCGGCTCACGACGGCAAGCCGGTATCCCTCTACTCCTTCCGCCAGCGTCAGCCGGTTGCTCTGCTGTTTGTGCCGTGGTCGGCGCATGGGCCTCTTGTCCTCGCACAGGTCGAAGCCCTACTACCCGGGTTCCTCGACGCCGGCGCCGCCGTCCTGTTGGTTACCCGCGAACCGATAACGGACGCTCCCGCGGTGCCTCTGGTGCTGGTAGACCGTGACGGACAGGTGTTTCGGCGATATGAATGCCACTCTCAGAGCGATCTCTGTTTGTTCGGGCTGGACCGCTACGGAGCGGTAATCCATCAGGCCGCCTGTCGCGTGGAGCAGTTGGGAGCCAGCCTGCGTGCCCTGCTGGACGCCATCGAGTTCTCCGAGCGTCAGTGCCCCGAGTGAGGGGTATAACCACCGCGCCGGTCGGCGTGGAGGAAACACCCCTTGCACTCGTCGGGGGTTATTTCCCCGCCGCGGCGAGCATCACGCCATAGAAGTCGACAACCACCACCGGCTCGTCGCCTACCACCTAGGCATCATGCCCGGCGGGGATCAGCGAGACATCGCCCGGGCGACACTCCAGCTCCGTGCCGTCATCCATCTGTACTTTCAGAACGCCCGACACGTGGCGATATACCGCAAGCACATTAAAAATACTGGCGGATTTTGCCGAAACCATCTCAAAAACCGGCGATAGGGATCTTTCGTGCACCTGGCGAATACATAGTGTGACCAAAATCTTCTATCAGGAGTGAGAGATGCGGACCGTCACTTTACCGAACACCCGCCTGCACGTTTCGGCGTTATGTCTGGGCACCGGAGAGCTAGGGGCGTGGCTTACGGGCAGGGATTCCGAACGCCTTTTGGAGGAGTTCCTGAAACTCGGAGGCAACTTCGTGGATACCGCCCACTGCTACGCCTTCTGGCTACCGGCTGGGGCTGGCTGTAGCGAGCGCGAGCTGGGCAGAGTCGTCCGCACGCTCGGTGTCCGCGACCAACTGGTCATCGCCACCAAGGGTGGACATCCTTCGGGTGGGGCGGCTTATCCGCGCCCAGACCGCTACATGGAGCCAGAACTGGTAACACGTGACCTGATGGAGAGCCTGGAAAGGCTGGAAATGGAGACGGTTGACCTCTATTACCTGCATCGGGATGACCCTCGTGTACCCATCGATGAGATAATCGACGCTCTGAACGGGCATATTCGGGCGGGATGGGTTCGCGCCATCGGTGCCAGCAACTGGAGCACCGCGCGTATCGAGCAGGCGAACCGCTACGCTAGCGAGCACGGCTTGCGCGGATTCGTCATCTCGCAGGTGCAATGGAGCCTCGCCATCCCGAACTGGCAGGTGACCGCCGACCCCACCACGCGCTACGTCACCGAAGAAGATGCCGACTGGTACGCCCGACACGCCATCCCCATCTGCGCCTACACTGCAACCGCGCTGGGTTACTTCGCTGGCAGTGCCAAAGGGGAACAATCGTTTCACAACCCGGTAAACGCTCAAAGGCGTGAACGTGCTATCCATCTGGCACAGCAACTAGGGGTTACTGCAACGCAGGTTGCGCTGGCGTGGCTACTGCATCAGAAGCCAGTCACCATCCCTATCTTTGGTACCACCAACCTGGAACATCTGCGGGAATGCATGCGCTCCGCCGAGATCGCCCTCACCCCTGAACAGGTGCAGTGGCTGGCACACGGAGATCGGTCGTACGCGAGCAGTTAGCACAGCGTTGGAACTCAGCACCAGCCGCACCCTTGAAAGGACAAGCGCACACCATAACAGAACTGACAAGGTGGTGGTGTTTGCCCCAATTTCACCTGAGGAGGGTTCCGGATGAACTTCAAACGTCTCGGCAGAACCGGTCTGTGGGTATCGGAACTGTGTATGGGCTGTATGACCTTCGGCGGGGAAGCGGATGAAGCCACCTCCATCGCCATGGTGGAGCGATGCCTGGAGGCAGGCATCAACTTCTTCGACACCGCTAACGTCTACACCGGCGGGCGTTCGGAAGAGATTTTGGGCAAAGCGTTGAAACCGCACCGCGACCAGGTGGTGCTTGCCACCAAGGTGCGCGCTCGTGTGGCGGAAGGTGCCAACGGCGAAGGGCTATCGCGCTACCACATCATGCGGGAGGTAGAAAACAGCCTGCGCCGGCTGAAGACGGATGTCATCGACCTCTACCAAGTGCACTCGTGGGACGAGAACACCCCGCTGGACGAGACGCTGAGCACGCTGAACGACCTGGTGCGCCAGGGCAAAGTGCGTTATATCGGCTGTTCCAACTTCGCCGCCTGGCAGTTGTGTAAGGCGCTGTGGCTCAGCGACAAGCACGATTGGGCACGCTTCGACAGCATCCAGCCCCGTTACAACCTGATCGACCGCGTAATCGAACTGGAGCTCCTGCCGCTGTGCACTGCGGAAGGGGTGGGCGTGATGGTCTACAGCCCGCTTGCGGGAGGCATCCTCACCGGCAAGTATCGTCCGGGTGAGCCACCCCCGCCTGGCACCCGCGCCGCTGAGAACAAATGGTTCGCCGAGCGACGCGCCCAGCCGCATAACATCGAACGGGCACAACGCATCGTGGAGGTCATGAAACGCTTCGACCGCCCCGTGGTGCAAACGGCGATCGCCTGGACCATTAGCAACCCTGCGGTGACGTGTGCCATCATCGGGGCGCGCAACATGGACCAGCTTAACCTGATGCTGAACAACTGGTGCGGCCCCCTGCCCGCGGAGGAGAAGGCGATACTGGACGAGGCAAGTGCACTGCCACCGCTTCACTAGGAGAGCTCGTTTGCCCGTTCAATCGCGGCAGCGACCGCTTCGATGAGCGCAGAACGCACCCCAGCGCGTTCCATCACTACCAGCGCGGCGATGGTGGTGCCTGCAGGGGTGGTGACCATGTCCTTCAACTGCGCTGGATGCATGCCCGTCTCCAGCACCATTTTCGCCGCACCCAGCAGGGTCTGCGCCGCCAGGAAGGTGGCGATGTCGCGCGGTAGTCCTGCTCGTACTCCCCCATCCGACAGCGCTTCGATCATCAGATAAGCGTAGGCGGGACCGCTGCCGCTGATGGCGGTTACCGCGTTCAGCAGGTGTTCCTCCACCTCCACCGCCTCGCCAAACGAGGTAAATATCTCGTGCGCGGCGGCGGCATGCTCTTCGGTGGCGTAGCGCCCTCGCGAGTAAGCAGCTGCTCCTGCGCCCACAATCGCGCAGGTGTTGGGCATGGCGCGAATCACCGGTGTGCCGGGAGGCAGTAGGTCCTCAATACGGGCGATGGGAACCCCTGCGGCAATGGAGATGACCAGTTTCTCGGGCGTGATCACCTCCGCGATCTGCTCGACCACGTCGTGAATCAGATACGGCTTCACACACAGCATCACGATGTCCGCCTGACGCGCCGCCTCTACATTCGACCCCGCCGAGCGGATGCCCAGCGCCTTCACCAGCGCCTCCACCTTCTCGTGATGCACGTCGGTTGCGACGATCTGTGTCGGCTCCACTGCCCCCGCCTTCAGCAGACCGCGACATGTCGCCGAACCCATCGCGCCCGTGCCGATAACGGCTATGGTTTTCCCCTGCAAGCTCACCGTTCGCGCTCACTCCAAGACCCGTTGTGGAAGTCCTCGACGTTGGTCGTCTCTACCTGCACGTTGGCGGGGGCGAACAGGAACACCTGCTCATGCACGCGCTCCACCGTGCCCTCCAGCGCATACACTACGCCCCCTAGAAAGTCCACCACCCGCTCGCGCAAGCGAGCATCCGCATACTGAAAGTTCACCAACTGCTGATGTCCCGCTTTCAGACCGTCCGCGGCACGCCGGGCATCTTCCATCGTTCGCGCATACACCACGTTCACCCGCTGAGCCGCCCGGGCGTGCAGGCGGATGACCGTTGCTCCGTCCTCCTCCTCGTCCTCACCTGTCCCGAACAGCCGCTCGCGCAGTCGCGCCCACCACGAGCGACCCTCTTCTTGCTCAAGCGGTTCCTGCACCCTCTCACCCTCCTTCACAGGCGCGGTCCGAAAATCGCCGTGCCGATTCGTACCATCGTCGCGCCCTCTTCGATAGCCACCTCAAAATCCTGCGTCATGCCCATCGACAAGTGCCCCCGATGGTCGGCAGGCAGTTGGTCAAACAGTCGACGCAGTTCGGCAAAGTATGGACGCGCCTCTTCCGCCCGCTCTACGATCGGCGCCATACCCATGAAACCTTCCAACCGCACATTCGGCAGCCGCGCTATCTGCTCCGCCAGCAACAACGCGGATTCGGGGGCCACCCCATATTTCTGCGGCTCACGGGCGATGTTCACCTCAATCAACACACGCTGTCGCTTTCCCACTGCCTGCGCTCGTCGGTTAATCTCCTGAGCCAGCTCCAGGTCGTCAACGGTGTGTATCCACTCGAAAAGAGGGACGACTCCTCGCACTTTGTTCTTCTGCAGGTGTCCAATGAAATGCCACTGCACCGGAGCCTGAACGGCAGGGATTTTCGCACGCGCTTCTTGATAGTAGTTCTCTCCAAAATGGCGGATTCCTGCCGAGATCGCCTGCTCGATGCGCGCCACGTCCACGCTTTTCGAGACGGCAATGAGAATGACCTCTTCCGGTTTGCGCCCAACGCGGGCACACGCCTGTGCGGTCCGCTCACGCACTTCCGCTACGTTGCGCGCGATATCCACCGTCATGGCTCAGGAGCCGTTATCGCCGTTTTCTTCGGGAGTCCAGGTGCCGCTATGGCTGGCAGCGAGCTGCCTCAGCACACCCGTCTCCACAAACACCACCCGTTCGGCAACGTTGACCGCATGGTCCGCACACCGCTCCAGATAGTAGATGACCAGAAGCATCAGTGTACAGGCTTCCAGATTGGTGGGGCTGATCTGCATCGCGGAGATGATGGCTCGCCGCATCCGCCGGTAGAGCTTGTCTACCTCGTTGTCCATCTCGCACACGTCATACGCCATCTCCAGGTCGTGCTGGGTGAACGAATCGAGGCTTCCCCGAATCATCGCACAGACCTTCTCCTTCATCAGGGGCACGTCCACCAGCGTGATCACGTTCGGGTAGTCTTTGAGATGCACCGCTGCTTTGGCGATGTCCACCGAGTGATCCCCGATGCGTTCGAGGTCAGTGATGGTCTTGAGCACGGTGCCGATCAGGCGCAGGTCGCGCGCCATCGGTTGCTGAAGAGCCAGCAAGCGCAGACAATGCATCTCGATGTTGACGTCCATCTCATCGACGTCGTCATCCCGACGCACGATCTCTTTGGCAAGCTCCTCGTCGCGATTGCACAGTGACTGCACGGCGTGATCCAGCATCTGCTCTACGTAACTGCCCATAGCCAGCAGTTCGTTCTGCAGAAGCTGCAGCTCTTCATCGAAAGCATGGCGCACGACAGACATTGCAGACAGGATTCTCCTTCCTGACCCTCTGGGTTTAGTATCATTATACATTATTATTATTCCATCCAGGTACAGGAGCTCCCAAAGTTGCACAATCTACCCCACAAGTGGTTTACCCGAAACGCCCGCGGATGTAGTCTTCCGTCTCGCGCCGGTCGGGATTGGTAAATATCTTGGCGGTCCCCCCAAACTCGTACAGCTCGCCCTTATAGAAAAAGCCCGTGAACTGACTGACTCGCGCTGCCTGCTGCATGTTGTGCGTCACGATGACGATCGTATAACGGCTTTTCAGCTCCTGCATTAACTCCTCGATGCGGAAGGTGGCGGTCGGGTCTAGTGCGGAAGCTGGCTCGTCCATCAGCAATACCTCAGGTTCCACCGCCAGCACGCGCGCGATGCACAGACGCTGTTGTTGTCCGCCCGACAACGCCAGTGCGGACTGCCTCAGCTTATCCTTCACCTCGTCCCACAAAGCTGCCTGCCGCAAACTGCGCTCTACAATCTCATTGAGCACCGTGCGACGCCGAATGCCGTGGATGCGCGGTCCATACGCGACGTTATCGTAGATGGACATCGGAAACGGGTTTGGGCGTTGAAACACCATCCCCACCCGACGCCGTAAAGCCACCACATCGGTACGGGCAGAGTTGATCTCTTCACCGTCCAACGTCACCGAGCCTTCCACACGCACCCCTTCAATCAAATCGTTCATGCGGTTCAGACAGCGCAGGAAGGTGGACTTGCCACAGCCCGAGGGACCGATGAGCGCAGTGATGCGGTTGGGCAGGATGTCCAGGTTCACATCCTTAATCGCGTGGAAACTGCCGTAGTAGACATTAAGATTGCGCGTGCTGATTTTCGGCTGGGTGGGAGTAGTCACCTCCTCCCGCCGCGGGAATACCACGGTCGCCATGGATGCATCCTCCTGCATCGACACTTCAGGTTGGACAGCCAGACCGGAAAAACCTTCCTCCATGTGCTTCACCTCAACGCACGGAACCGTTCACGGGTGGACACGCGCGCAACAACGTTTAACACCAGCACCACAAGAATCAGCACCAGCGCCGCCGCCCATGCCTGCTGATGCCAGCTTTCGTAAGGGGACTTGGCGTATTCGTAAATCTGCGTGGGCAGGTTAGCCATGGGGCGGTCTAGATACAGATTCCAGAAGCGATTACCCAGCGCAGTGAACAGCAAGGGCGCTGCCTCGCCGAACACGCGCGCCAGCGCCAGCATCACCCCCGTGACGATGCCACCTCGCGCCGCCGGCAGAACCACGCTCCACATCGTGCGGGCGTAGGTCGCCCCTAAACCCAGCGAGGCTTCGCGCAGAGCGTTAGGTACGGCGCGCACCATCTCCTCGGTGGTGCGCGTGATCATCGGTATCATGATGAACGCCAGCGCGACCCCTCCCGCCAGCGCGGAAAAGGAACGCATCGGCACCACCAGCAGTGCCCACACCGAGACCCCGATGACGATGCTGGGCACGCCGTTGAGCACATCCGCCACGAAACGCACTAGGTTCGCATATCGGCTCTGCCCAAACTCCGCCAGATACATCCCCGCCCCAACGCCTATCGGCAATGATAGTATCAGCGCCAGTCCAACCATGTAGAAACTGCCCACGATGGCGTTCGCCATCCCTCCGCCTGGCTCCCCCGGAGGTTTGGGCAAAGAGGTGAGAAACTCCAGGTTCACGGAGCGGATGCCGTTGGCGATCAGATAGGCGAGGATAATGAACACCGGCGCCATCACCGCCACGGCGCAAATGCCCGTGAGCGTTAAGGTGCTCAGGTTCCAAAACCGGCGCCACCGTTCATAGATGCCTAGCATACGCATCAGCGCCGCACCTCCCCTCGCGTGACCTGCCATACCAGCAGGCGCGCCAGCGCATTGATGAACAGGGTGATGACGAACAACAGCAGACCCAGTTCCGTTAGCGCGGATAGGTACAGCGGCGAGGTCGCCTCGGTGAACTCGTTGGCGATAACGCTCGCCATCGTGTAGCCGGGCTGAAGCAGAGAAAAGGTGATCTCGGGGCGGTTGCCGATGACCATGGTCACCGCCATCGTCTCACCTACCGCACGTCCGTAGCCCAGAATAATCGCGCCCAGAATGCCCACGCGCGCATAGCGCAGAACGACCCATCGAACGGTCTCCCACTGTGTCGCGCCAAGCCCGTAAGAAGCCTCCCGCTGTGCCTGCGGCACTGCCAGAATGACCTCCCGCGACACAGCGGTGATATAGGGAATAATCATCACCGCCAGAACGAGGATCGCCGCCATCATGCTGACACCAACCGGGGGACCTTCGAACAGGGGAGTATGCCCGAAGCGTTGAGCCAGCGGAACCTGAACGTGCTCACGAAGCCAGGGCACCATCACAAATACACCCCACAAACCGTACACCACCGACGGGATCGCCGCCAGTAGTTCCACCGCAAACGAGACCGGCTGTCTCAGCCAGCGTGGGGCAACCTCTGCGGTAAAGATGGCTGTGCCCAGACTGAGCGGCACGGCAATGAGCAACGCGGCAATGGATGTTACTAGCGTTCCCCAGATAAAGGGCAGGGCACCGAACTGCTCACGCACCGGGTCCCAGTCGCGCGATACCCAGAACCGCCACCCAAACTTGCGGATGCTTAGCGCCGAGGATTGCCACAATTCATGGGCAAAGAACAACAGCAAAACGATGAGCACCGAAGCACATATCATAGCTACCGCCCGAAACAGGCGGTCCGACCAGAACGTTCCCGCTCTTTGGCGTAGCTGTGCCTTCGGTGCGGCAGGTTCTGCTGTTGTTGCTTTGCCCATCCCGCTTAAGGCACCTCAGCAAGCTTCTGGAGGGACATCTGCACCACTTTATCAGCGAGCGGCACATAGTCCAGTTCCGTTGCCATCTTCTGCCCGTCCTTCAGTATCCATTCGAAGAACTTCTTAATCTCCGCCGACTTGGCGAGGTCTTTGGGCTGTTTGTCCACCAGCACGTACACAAAGCCCGTGATCGGGTAGCTGTTCTTCCCCCGCATATTCACGGCGCTACTGCGAATATCCTGCTTGAGGCGCTTCAGAGCCGCGCGGGTCGCCGCTTCGCCAGTGTCCCGCCCCGGTAGCACGAACTTGCCCGAAGGGTTCTGCATCGCCGCGAAAGTCAGGTTGTTCTGCCGGGCATAGCTGAGCTCCACATACCCGATCGCACCCGGCAACTGTTTGACTTGGCCCGTCACCCCTTCGTTGCCCTTGCCACCGACGCCAACAGGCCAGCTCACCGACTTGCCTCGCCCTACCTTGCTCTCCCATTCGGGGCTAACAGTAGAAAGGTAGTCGGTGAAAATATAGGTCGTGCCGCTCCCATCCGAGCGATGCACCACGATGATGTCCATGGACAGAAGGTTGACACCCGGATTCAGGCTCGCAATGCGCGGGTCGTTCCACTTCTTGATCTTGCCCAGAAAGATGTCCGCCAACACCGAGGGGGTCAGTTTCAGATTTCCGGTGACGCCAGGCAGATTGTACACCACCGCCACCGTGCCCGCTACCACCGGGAACTGCACAAACGGGCGGGTGAACCTCTTCTCCTCCTCCTCGGAAACCGCGACGTCCGTCGCTCCGAAGTCAATGGTACCCTCCTTAAACTGCTGAATGCCGCCACCGCTACCGATGCTCTGATAGTTGACCTGCACCCCGGTCAACTTCTCGTACTCCGCGGACCACCTCGACATGATGGGATAGACAAACGTGGAACCTGCACCTGTAATCTGAACCTTCCCTGCTCCACCACCTGTCGTGGCCTGCGTTCGCTTCGGCGCCCAGGCACTGATGGCGAGTGCGCCCACTACCATCAGCACTCCCGCCAGAATAAACTGACGACTCATGACCGACCTCCGTGTAAAGATTTTCAAGTGAATTATAACGCGCGATTGTTAAGGGCGTTTTAAACGCCGATACTCCCAGACCAGACCGACATGGAGATGGAAATCGGGAGCGATCCGCGCCAGCCAACCGAATTGGTTCTCGGTGACAGACAGTTCGGCACGCAGTCCGGGACGTATCTCCCGCGCAACGCCCACCGTCAGCGAGCGACGCGCACCGTCCGCATAAGGCGCTCCAACCACCACAGGCGTGCGGTTATCGTCCACCTGCACCACCAGCGACGTGCGGGCATCGGGCATATACTCCACAGCCACGACCCATTGCACCATATCCCGCGCGCTCAGATTCGCCGGCTTGCCCACCCACACCTGGCTGAGGTTCAGGTGCCAGACGAGATTCTTACTGCTCTGATAACTGAGCGCTATCCCCAGCCCGGCGTCCACCGCTCCACTGCCAAACTGCTGGGAGGGGCTACCTGTTGGCAGTTTCAGCATAGCGCGTGCTAACCAGAAACTGCGCCCAGACCTCCCCAGCAAGCGGCGTGCCTCAACGGTCGCATCGCCCACACCCAGCGCAGGTTCGTCCAACGAGACGAGCGTTTGCCCATCATGTACGATGCGCTCGTGTCCCTGATAGTTGCGATGGGTGGCCCTACCCCCGCCCCAGAAACCAAACAACCGATGCCAAACGTTGATCGCCTCATCCAGAAAACCGCCGTCGCGCGCCAGCACGGGCAGAGACACCGCGACCTCCCAGCCGCCTCCTACACCAACGGCGTATCCTATCGTCACGCGCTGAACCTCGAAGTCTTGCTCGAAGAGGCTCCCATCCGCCCTGTCGAACAACAGATGGTTGACCACATCCATCTCAACGCTGACGCGCACCTGACGAGGGGGAAGCAAGCAAGCCGATACCGGAGGAGCCTGCAGGAAAAGCATGTTGAGCGGTTCGGCGTTGCGCACAGGCAGAGGTGTTCGCCAATCGTTTGGCTCGCACTGCCCTCGCGCCGCGAACAGTATCACCCACACAAGCATCAACGCGAGACGTTTCATCTCTCACGTTGAGTTTCGCTCCCCGCACAGGAGTTCCTGCATAGATGTAGATTGCCCTGCGCGAATATAAATGGTATACTGAGCACACCGACTGTCAATGGACATTCTTTCTTCAACGGAGGCATGAGCATATGGCGCTGGTGCAAAGGAACCGGATTAAACTGACATTAGAAGGCGCAAAGCTGATCATCCAGGCGTGCGAAGCCAAATCACGCGAGCTGGGACAGGATATGGACATCGCCGTGGTCGACGACGGAGGCAACCTCATCGCTTTCTCCCGCATGGATAACGCCCGCATCACCAGCATTGACATCGCCATCAACAAGGCGTTTACCGCGGCCGGTACCCGACGCGGCACGCATGAGTACGCCACCATCGCCTCCCCGCAGGGCGGCGCAGCATTTGGCATCCATGTCAGCAACCAAGGGCGATTCATGATTTTTGGTGGCGGACTGCCCATTATCGTCAACGGTCAGCTCATCGGTGCCGTAGGAGTCAGCTCCGGAACGATTGAACAGGACCGGATCGTTGCGCAAGCGGGCGTCGATGCCTTCCTCGATGCGCTGGCGGAGGAAGAGGAGTCGATTCGCTGAAACAGTGCTCCCTCGATTTTTCGCGCCGAATCGGGTATCCTATCTAGCAAGTGGAAATTGCAGCCGACGCAGGCACAGACTGACGCCACAAACTGCCGACGAAAGCGGGGTAGAAAATGCTTCTCCGAGACCGGTTCGGGAGAGTAATAGAGTACCTACGGCTCTCGGTCACAGAGCGGTGCAACATGAGCTGTGTCTACTGTGTTGCGCCCGATGCCCGCTCCTATGAACCGCGCCAGCACCTGCTCACCTTCGAGGAGATCACCGATGTGGTGCGCGCGCTGGCACGACACGGACTGCGCCGGGTGCGCATCACCGGAGGCGAGCCGCTGGTACGCCCACAGGTCGCCGAACTGGTTGCCATGCTGGCACAGATTCCGGGCATCACCGACATCTCCCTCAGCACCAACGGCATTCTGCTACCCCGCTATGCCAGCGCCCTCAAGCGCAACGGGCTGAAGCGCGTGAATATCTCCCTGGACACCCTCCAACCCCACAAGTTCCGCAGGATTTCGCCCGCCGGACGATGGGAAGAGGTGTGGGAAGGCATCCAGACCGCGCTCGCGGTAGGACTGATACCTGTGAAGATGAACTGCGTGCTGATGAAAGGCGTCAACGACGATGAGATACTAGACTTCGCCAGGCTTACCCTGCACCAACCTCTACATGTGCGCTTCATCGAACTGATGCCTATCGGCAATATAGGGTTCTATCGGCAAGGGCACCTGTTTCCCATCGGCGAGGCGAAGGCGCGGTGTGCGCAGTTGGGTGAGCTGATACCGGTGACCCAGGGAGAGGCGGTCGGCGCAGGGCCTGCCGACGTCTTCCGCTTGCCCAATGCACAGGGCACGCTTGGCTTTATCGGCGCGTGCACCGCCAACTTCTGCCACCGCTGTAACCGGATGCGGCTCAGTTCCGACGGTCTGCTCTATCCCTGCCTCGGGCACGGGATACACGTGGACCTGAAGCCTGCGCTGGCACTACCGCCCGACCAGCGCGAAGAGGCGATTATGGAGCGCGTAGAGCAAGCCCTGCTCTGCAAACCCGAAGGACACCAGTTCATCACCGTTACACCACATGCCACCTTCCGCACGATGCGGGCAATCGGGGGATGAGCGGATGCGTGACGTGCGCATGATCGACGTAGGCGACAAAGCAGAAACACGACGTGAAGCGGAAGCAGAGGCTGTCCTGTGCGGTGACCCACTCGTCCTGCGCGCGCTGTGGGAGGGCAAACTGCCCAAAGGTGAAGCGGTGCCTTCCGCTCAAGTCGCCGGGGTGCTCGCCGCCAAGCGCACACCGGACCTCCTGCCGATGTGCCATCCTATCCGCCTGGACAGCGTTGAAGTACACCTGAATCTGGAAAACGACCGGATCGTCATCCGGGCATACGCGCGCACCCATGACCGCACCGGGGTGGAGATGGAAGCCCTGACAGCCGCCAGTGTGACTGCCCTGACCCTCTACGACTGGGCAAAGGCACACGATCCGACGATGGAGTTCTCTGTGCGCCTGATTCGCAAGTCGGGCGGTAAGTCAGGGGTTTGGGAACGGGAACCCCGCGCCGAGACACTGGAACCGCCCCCACTGCAAACTGTTCGCTCCGCCGTGTTGACCATCAGCGACCGTGCCAGTCAGAGGATTTACAGCGACGAGAGCGGCACACTCATTCAGCGCTGGCTGAAAGAACAGGGCGCCGAAGTGGTCTCGTATGCGCTAGTGCCCGACGACCCAGAGCAAATTCGTACGGAACTGGTGCGCCTCGCGGACATCCTCCAGCCCGACCTGATTCTCACCACGGGCGGCACGGGCCCCTCCCCGCGCGACGTCACCCCAGAAGCCACCCGGGCGGTAGTGGAGCGCGAAGTGGACAGCATCACCGACTGGCTCCGCCTGCAAACGGGACGGTTGACCCCTCTCGCCTACCTATCACGAGCCACCGCAGGCGTGCGCGGACGAACGCTGGTGATCAATTTGCCCGGTAGCCCGCGCGCTGTGCAGGAGCACCTCATCGCTCTGCTTCCGCTCCTGCCTCACGCCATACGGATGGTTCAAGGTGGAGGACATTCGCACGAGGGGGCAGGCAATGGCTGAATCCTCTCTTCTGCTCGTCGGTTTCTTCGTGGTCGCTCTGCTCTACGCCTCGGTCGGGCACGGGGGCGCAACCGGATACCTGGCTCTACTGACCCTGCTGGCAGGCTCGCTCTCGTCGCAAGAAGCCTCCACAACCGCCTTAGTGCTGAACACGGTCGTATCGGGGCTGGCGCTTGCGCAGTTCGCAAGCGCGGGCTACTTTCCCACCCGGCTGGCGGTTTCCTTTCTCGTGACCTCTATCCCGTGCGCGTTCCTCGGTGGGTTGATGAAGGTGCCTTTGTGGCTGTTCCAACTATTACTGCTTATCGGCTTGGCGATGGCAGCCTTGCGCCTGCTGTTACTACACTCTGGCGTGACAGGTGACGGCACGGGCAAAGGCGAGGGCGTTCATCCGCCCCCCCTAAGGGTATCGATGAGCGTGGGAGCGATCGTTGGGCTGATTTCGGGCATTGTAGGCATCGGAGGGGGTGTCTTTCTCAGTCCTTTGCTGATCCTTCTGCGCTGGGCGACACCACGCCATACGGCGGGCGTAGCTGCATCGTTCGTTTTGCTCAACTCGCTGGCGGGACTGCTGGCGCGCGCATTGTCAGGCAAACTGATCGTAGGTGCGCTCTGGCTACCAATGGCGGTTGCAATAGCAGGCGGATTGGTCGGCTCGTATGCCGGTGCAAGACGTCTTCTACCCGCCACCCTAAACCGGGTGCTGGCGGTGGTACTGCTCATCGCTTGCGGGAAGCTGGCTTTGATGCTTCGCTGAGGGGGTGTGAGAGGTTCGATGGCGGAAACAATGATCACCGTTGAGGAAGCACAGGCGAAAGTGCTGGACGGCGTTGCCCCGCTGGGGGTGGAGGTTGTAGACCTCTCCGCGGGCGTGGGACGGGTGCTTGCGCAAAACCTGTCTGCGCCACATGACCTGCCACCCTTTGACAACTCGGCGATGGACGGCTATGCCCTGCGTGCCGAGGATACCGCCGCCGCATCGCCCGACTCGCCGGTGCGGCTGAAGATCGTTGGGGAATCCACCGCAGGACGGGGCTATCCCATTCCGCTCCAACCGATGGAGGCAGTGGTCATCAATACCGGTGCGCCCGTGCCTGCCGGGGCGAACACCGTCCTGCCCCTAGAACAGGCGCAGGTGGAGGCTGGCTATCTGCGCGTCGATACCCCCATCAAAGCGGGCATGCACATCCGCCCGAAAGGGCTAGACGTATCGGAGGGCACTCCCCTGCTGGAGGCAGGTACACGCCTGCAACTGCAGCACATGGGACTGCTCGCTGGGTTGGGGTTATCTCCTCTGCAGGTATACCGGCGCCCGCGCGCGGCGCTTCTGGTGACAGGCAGTGAACTGCTCCCATACAACGCCCCGCTGAAACCGGATGCCATTCGCGACTCCAACAGCCTCGTGGTGCGCCTCTGGCTGGAAGCAGGCGGCATCCCGTGCCATTTTATCGGCACCGTTCCCGACGAACTCCCTACGCTGGTGCGCCAGCTGGGGCGGGCACTGCAAGAGGCAGAGGTCGTGATCCTGACCGGTGGCGTCTCGGTGGGAGAGCGGGACCTGGTAAAGCCCGCCCTGCAGGAGCTCGGCGTGGACACCGTCTTCTGGCGCGTGAACATGAAACCGGGTAAGCCCATCCTGTTCGCGAGGCGCGGTGCGCAAGCCATCTTCGGTTTGCCGGGCAACCCGCTGGCGGTGGTGGTGGGACTACTGGTCTTCGTAAAACCCTATCTGGCCGCGCTGGAAGGCGACTCGCACCCTGCGCCACGTTATCTTGTGGCGCGCCTGAGCACACCTGTGCACAAAAAGGAGCCGCGTGCTGAGTTCCAGACCGCTCAGCTGAGCGTGCTGTCGGATGGCACCCTGAGCGTCGTTCCCACGCCGGCACAGGGCTCCTCTCTGCTGGGCAGTCTGGCTCAGGCAAACGCTTTCGTGTACCTCCTTTCGGGTCAAGCCGAATATCCCGCAGGCACTCTGGTGAACGTATTGCCTATCTCGGCGCTGGAGGTTTGCGTATGACCGTCACCGTGCTGGCGTTCGCGCATCTCAAAACGGTACTCGGCGAAGACACCCTGCGCCTCAGCCTGCCCGACGGTGTGACCGTCCGCGACCTGATAAACCGCCTTCAGGAGACCTACCCCGGGCTGGTGCAGTGGATCAAATCCACGCGCGTGGCAGTCAACTGCGAGTACGTGGAACTCGACACTGTAATGCGCGATGGCGATGAGGTCGCCCTGATACCCCCTGTGAGCGGAGGTTAAAGCGATGCGCTATTTGACCCGTGAACCCCTTTCGCCCGAGGAATGGCACCGTGAAGCGATGAGTGAGCACTCGGGGGCGTCGGTGGAGTTCCTGGGTGTGGTGCGCCGGCTGGAAAACGGTGTTCCCATCCAGTATCTGGATTACGAAGCCTACGAGCCGATGGCAGAACAGATGTTGGAGCGTTACATTCAGCAGGCGCGCGAGCAGTTTGGGCTGAGCCGGGTGTACTTTCGCCATCGGCTGGGCAGGGTTCCGGTAGGCGAGATCGCGGTGATCATCGGAGTTCATGCCCCCCACCGCGCCGAAGCCTTCGCCGGGTGTCAGTTCCTGCTGGAATCCTTAAAACGCGACGTGCCCATCTGGAAAGCCAGAGCGGGTTAGGAACACGCCACCCTCTGGCGGAAATACTCGATGGTGCGCCTCAGCCCTTCTTCCAGGCTGACCTGTGGCTCCCAGCCCAGTAGATGGCGTGCCCGCGTGATGTCGGGCTTGCGCCGGCGCGGCTCATCCGGCGAAAACAGCGGACGAAACACGATCTCGCTGGCACTGCCGGACAGCTCCTTGATCAGCTGAGCGACCTCCAGCACCGTGCGCTCATCCGGGTTGCCGATATTCACCGGTTCGTGATAGTTGGGCACGTGGGTTAGCCTCCAGATGCCCTCTATCAGGTCGGAAACGTAGCAAAAACTGCGCGTCTGTTGTCCATCGCCGTATACTGTGATGGGTTCACCGCGCAGTGCCTGCCCGATGAAGTTAGGCATCATCCTGCCGTCATCGAGACGCAGCCGCTCGCCGAAGGTGTTGAAGATGCGCACGATGCGTGTGTCCAGTCCATGGTAGCGGTGATATGCCATCGCGATCGCCTCGGCGAAGCGTTTGCCCTCATCGTACGCCCCGCGAACGCCCACCGGGTTCACATTGCCCGTGTAGTCTTCCGTTTGCGGGTGCACCAGCGGGTCGCCATATACCTCGGAAGTGGATGCCAGCACGTAACGCGCCCCCTTCGCCTTCGCCAACCCCAGCGTCTTATGCGTGCCCAGCGCGTTCACCTTCAGGATCTGGATGGGCTTGGTGGCGAAGTCCACCGGACTGGCAGGGGAAGCAAAGTGGAACACGATGTCCACCTGCCCGTCGATGTACAGATACTCGGTGACATCCTGCTTGATGAACCGAAACCGCTCGTTACCCGCCAGGTGCGCGATATTCTCTACCCTGCCGGTAATGAGGTTATCCAGCACGATAACCTCATAGCCTTCCGCCAGAAGCCTATCGACCAGATGCGACCCCAGAAACCCCGCTCCACCTGTCACAACCGCCCGTGGCAATGGTTTGCTCCTTACAATGAACTGTGCCTGCTACTTGGCAACGACCGTAACATCTTTCTCCCTCCAGCTGGGCGTTACCTTCAGCGATCGCATTTTGCCACCTCGCCAGACGCCCCCTACCATCGTCCTGCCAGGGGCGTGCAAACGGAAGGACACATCCCACTCCTTGCGCCACGCAGGCAGAAGCAGTATCCGGTCGCCGTCGGTCTGCATCAGCATCATCTGCAAGGCGAGCATGCCCACACAGCCATGGTCCTGGTCGGGTATCCAGTCGTAGTTGGGTCCCCAGAAGGCGGGGAACCGGCTGCCCGGATGCTTGGTGGCGAACCGCTGAGCGACCATCGCGCTCGCCTCCTCCGCCAGCCCCAGCAGAGCCGCCCAGATGGGGTCCTGTCGCCAGCCTTCATTGCCCTTGTAGGGTCGTCGCGCGTAGGTGTTGCGAGCGACCTCCAGATCGGGTTTGCCCACCCCATACAGCCGATAGGGGAACACCGCATACAGTTCGGGGTCCTCCGAGTTGATGGGCGGGGCGAGTATCTCCTGCGCTGGCAGGAGGAAGGTCTGCCCCTCTTCGGTCTTCATCGGCAGAGGCGGAAGTTGCCCTATCAGCCGCCGCCACAGGTGACGTCGGGCTACGCTGTCTTTGCCCACCGGCAGCCGAAGAAGCCCTTCCAACACCCAGCGTAGCCCGGCAATATCGGGCAGTGGGTTCACCGTGTCGGGGTAGGTCTCTAGAGACTGCGAGGGTTTCAGAAGCAGTTTGCCTTCGCTGTCGCGGGCAAAGTGGCGGTCGTAGAAGGCGATCACCGCATCGGCGAGAGGCAGAAGGGTCTCATTCAGAAACCGTTTGTCGGCGGTATGGGAAAAGTACTCCAGCGCCAGTGCCAGCAGTTCGAGGTTACAGGAATAGTAGTAACGGATGTAGGGGTTATCGATATACGAGACCGGCTTGCCCTCGCGGTTCCAGCCGTAGTTGACGTTGGCATAGGTTCCCCACGAGGTGATGGTTTCGGGGAAATAGGCTCCCTCGTGTCCGAAGTAGCGTTTCGTACGTTCCTTCGCCAGGGGAAGAGCCTTCAGGTACATCTCAAAAAGCGGACGGAGCAGGTCATAGTCGCCAGCACACAGCAGAGCCCAGTAAGGCAGGCGCGTGTTCTGGAACCAGTATTCGCCACCCCAGCGGCGATAGTCAGCGTCGAAGTGCTCGTCCGGCTCGCGCGAATCCACTGTGAAGATGGAACCGTTGAACTTAATGGGATACGCACCCCGCCCGGCACAGGCGTTCATGAAACGCTGAAGGGCATACCCGCGCGTGATGACCTCTGCCTCGGCACCGCCGCTGACCACAATCCAACTGCGCCGCCAGAAGTTCAGCCACCATCGCTGATGGGCGGCGCGCGCTTGGGCACGTCCCACCGCTTCCACCCGCTTTGCCTGTGCCCGCAGTCGGCTCACCCACTCTTCTGCCGTCTCGGTCTGCCCGATCAGCACGTGCACGGCGATGGAAAACTGCCTAGCAGGAGCGGTACTGCGCAGGGTGTACCTGTCGGCACGCACCAACCCCGCTCCGCGAATCATCCCACCAAAGGTGCGGTTCTGCAAGGGGTCAGGCAGTTTGCCAATCAGGCTTTCCAGCCCCTGATGGCGCAGGGTCAGTTCGAAAATGGAGGTCGGGTTGCGGTGATACCAGATGATACAGTCTCGGTCTGCTTCCAGCACGGTATCCGCATGTTCCACCACCGGGTCAGGCGAACCCATCATCCCATATGCGCTGAACAGCTCTTTGCCCTCCAGTTTGCGGTTACGTTGCCGCCAGAGTTCTAGAGCCACCCGCACCTGCACGGGGTGAGGGCTTTCGAGGTCCACCCATACCACAGGGCGGTTGGCATCTACCCACACACGCAACTGAACGGGTTTTTGACCACTCCCCGCCTGCACCACGATATCGCCGTTCGTTAGGCGCAGTTCCTGGCGGAAGAAGTCGCCTCCACTCTGTAGAGGAGGTTCCAGCGTGATGCGCACCCTGCCCACCTTTAGCAGGCGGTTGTTCGCGCTCCAGGCGTCGGTTTTGCTCAGGTAGAACACCAGGTCACCGTTGGGCTCGACCCATAGGTTCAGCCCGATGTCGCCGTTGCCCAGCGGCATGGAGCCGGAGCTGTCCGTTGACGGAGTATCCCACACCACGTTGCAAGCCTGCAGATAGGACAAATCGTTCACGATCTCAGGCATTTTGCCTCCCAGTGCCATCGGATGAGCTAACAGTACAAACAATGTGGGAATCAGTATACCTGATTTGACAAAGCGCATCGTTCTGCTCCCCTCCGTTCCACCGCTAAAGGACAAAACGAAAGGGCGAGTATTCCCTACTCGCCCTTCGCGTTCACTGGCGCGCTATGCGCTACAGGCTACCTGTGGTCATGTTGCCCCATGTCAGCTGCGTCCAGCGGAAGAACTTGGCGTGACCGTCCACGAAGCTCACGTTCGAACCGCCGGCATGGCGCGGTAGCCTATCCAGAGCGCCCTGTCCGAACTCCTGTATCCACGAACTCGCCGTGCGACAGCAGGTCCAGATCTTACAGCACCCCTCGGTTGCGAACGCAGTGCGCGCGGCGATCCAGTTGAAGTTGTCCGCGTTGGGTTGCTGCCACACCCAGATGTCCACCAGCTGTGCTGAGCTGTCGAAGAACATCGCCCAGTTGGCAGGCGTGGAAACGCCACCCAGCTTGTTGCTTGGGAAGCCTCCTGCCAGCGTCTCGTTCAGGCCGTAGGATACGAATCTGGGGTTGCACGACTCCCAGAAGTTACAGGGCTGTCCGGTATTGGGGTTGATGGGAGCGAAGCGGTCGTTGCGCCCGCCGTCGTCACTGCAGCTCGCCCAGGCGTCATTCCACTGCAAGGGGTCGTCCTGGCATTGGTAGACGCCATCGTTCTTGACATAGGGGTAGATAGCCATCGTCCAGAACGCCGCCGAATCGCGGGGCAAGCCGTTGTTCCCGCCGTTGCAGAAGAACCCCCAGTTCCAGCTCGGGAACTTCTCATCGTAGTCCTGCAGGTACTGTAGCATGCCCATGGTCAGCTGCTTCATGTTGGACAGACAGACGGTCTTGCGCGCTGTCGCTCTTGCCTGCGCGAAAACGGGGAACAAGATCGCTGCCAGTATCGCGATGATTGCGATCACGACGAGCAGCTCGATGAGTGTGAAACCGTTGCGCTTCATGAAATATCCCTCCTTCAGAATGTTTTTGTTGGCAAAACGCCCCTATCGCGGGGCAGGGGCACTCGGGGCTGGAGCGCCCTGCGTCGGTGCAGCACCTGGTCCCGGGGCTTTACCGCCACCGAACATCTGCTCCAACTGCTTCCTCTGCTCCTCCGTTAATCCACGTGAACGCCCCGGTCCGCTCGTGTATCGCCAGATAGCCGCCGCTGCGATCACCACCACCACAAGGATGATGACCCACGCCACCACCGGCGACACCTGCTTCTGTTTCCAACTGGACACTGAGAGTATTACCCCCTTTCCGTCCTTTTCCGGGTGGCTTCACCCTGCTTTTATATTACAACATCCGCCGCAGGGTTGTCAATACACTTTGCGTCCGTAAACCATACACATTTTGCCGATGGCGTGCGCCAGTGCCTCACTGAGATGCTCGCTCCGACAGCGCCACTGCCAGTTGCCCGACTCGCGCCCCGGGTGATTCATGCGCGCTTCACTGCCTAGCCCCAACCAGTCCTGCAAAGGGATAATCGCCAGGCGCGCGACCGAAGCATAAGCCAGCTGTATCATCTCCCAGTGCACACTGATGTGCTCGCGCCCGATATAATCGAACACGCGCCGTTTCTCTTCCTCGCCCAGGTTAGTAAACCAGCCCACCAGAGTATCATTGTCGTGCGTGCCCGTGTAGACCACCGTGTCCACCTCGTAATTGTAGGGCAGGTAGAGGTTGTTGGGGTCGCCGTCAAAGGCAAATTGTAACACGCGCATGCCGGGAAAACCCAGCTCCTTGCGCAACCGCACGACGTCGGGCGTAATGGTGCCCAAGTCTTCCGCCACGATGGGCAGTTCGCCCAGTTCCCGCTGAAGCGTGCGAAACAGATGCCTGCCAGGTACCCTTACCCACTTGCCCCGCACCGCCGTTGGCTCGGAGGCGGGAACCTGCCAGTAGGCGCAGAAGCCGCGGAAATGGTCTACCCGAACCATGTCCACCATCTGCAATATCCAACGAAAACGCTCTACCCACCAGCGATATCCCTGCCTGCGCATCACCTCCCAGCGATACACCGGGTTCCCCCACCGCTGACCCGTTGGGCTGAAATAGTCCGGCGGAACACCCGCCACAAACCGTGGATGTCCCGTGTCGTCCAGGTGAAACATCTCAGGGTGCGCCCACACATCCGCGCTGTCATGTGCCACAAAGATGGGCATATCGCCCATGATAAGAATGCCCTGCGCGTTGGCGCCGCGCTTCAAGTCCATCCACTGCGTCACAAAGCAGAACTGTAAAAAGACCTGAAACTCCACTTCATCGACGAGATCCTCTCGCGCGCGCTTCAACGCATCGCCCCTTCGGCTGGCGAGGTCGGCGTCCCATTCCACCCATGCTCGCCCGCCATACGCCCGCTTCAGCGCCATAAACAGGGCGAAATCCTCCAGCCAGAACGCATGCTCCGCTCGAAAAGCCTCCAGAGCCTGCCTTGTTTGCGCATCACCCCGCGCCTTCCATCGCTCGTAAGCACGGCGCAGGACATCCATCTTCGCCGGGATCACCGCGCCGTAGTCCACGCGCTCCTCGGGCAGGAAGGGATAGTCCACAAAATCTTCCCAACCCAGCAAGCCCTCGTCCTGCAAGCGCTGGAGGCAGATCAGCAAAGGGTTGCCCGCAAAGGCGGAGAAGGCGGCGTAGGGCGAATCGGCAAAGCCGGTGGGTCCCAGCGGCAACACCTGCCACACCCTCTGCTGTGCCAGCGCCAGCCAGTCCACAAAACGACACGCCTCCTTGCCCAGCTCCCCGATACCGAACGCTCCGGGTAGAGAGGTAGGATGCAGAAGCACTCCAGCACACCGTTTGGTCAGTTTCATGCTCTGCAGATTCACCGCGCCCCGCCACACTCCCTGCACCCTATGCTATAATAGCGATAGAGCCCAAGGTGATACCGAACGCGGAACGTTCTGAACAGGCAGGTGAACAGTGAATCGCAGGAGGACAGTTACCAAAGAGATGCCACAACACGCACCGGAGTTGCACACACCTGACTGGGTGAAACACGCCGTCTTCTATCAGATCTTTCCCGACCGTTTCGCCAACGGTGACCCCTCCAACGACCCTGTCAACGTGCAACCCTGGGGAACCCCTCCCACGCCCCATCATTTCATGGGTGGCGACCTGGAAGGCATCCGCCAGAAACTGCCCTACCTGCAGGAGCTGGGCGTCACCGCGCTCTATCTGAACCCTATCTTCCAGTCCACCTCCAACCACCGCTATAACACCTACGACTACTTTCGCATTGACCCGAAGCTGGGCACGATGGACGATTTTCACCGCCTGTGCTCCGCCCTGCACGAGCGAGAGATGCGCCTGATACTGGACGGGGTGTTCAACCACTGCGGGCGAGGCTTCTTCCCCTTCCATGACGTCATCGAAAACGGCTCACACTCTGCTTACGTTGGGTGGTTCCACATCGCGAAGTTCCCCATCCATCCCTACGATGGGCGCAAGCGGGCAAACTACGCCTGCTGGTGGGGGGTTCGCTCTCTGCCCAAGTTCAACACTGACAACCCGCAGGTACGGCAATTCCTACTGAGTGTGGCGCGCTACTGGATCGAGCAGGGGGCAGATGGCTGGAGGCTGGATGTGCCCAACGAAATCGACGATGATACCTTCTGGCAGGCGTTTCGTCAGACGGTGAAGGGCGCGAACCCGGAGGCGTACATCGTCGGTGAAATCTGGAAGGATGCCCGGCGATGGCTCAGAGGCGACCAGTTCGACGGCGTGATGAACTATCCTCTGCGCGACCTGCTGATGGACTTCATCGCCAAAGGAGCTTGTGATGCCCCAGAGTTTGCAGAGCGGCTTTGGCGTCTGTTCCGTCGCTATCCGCGCGAGGCAACCTACGCCCTGCTGAACCTGCTGGGAAGCCACGACACCCCGCGCTGGCTAACCGTTTGCGACGGCGACCTGCGCCGGGCGATGCTGGGATACACCCTGCTGTTCACTCTGCCGGGCGCGCCTTGCGTCTATTATGGGGATGAGATCGGTATGATGGGCGACGGCGACCCCCATTGCAGAGCCTGCTTTGAATGGCACCGACGCCGGTGGAACCGTCGCTTGCACCAGCACGTGCGTGCGCTGATCGCCCTCCGTCGTTCCAGCACCGCATGGCGCACGGGTGAGCTGGCTGTCCTTCACGCCGAGGGGCAACTGCTGGCGTACGCCCGCTGGCAGGACGAGGCATTCTGGGTGGTGGTGGTCAACAACGACACCAAACGCTGGCAGGGCACACTCCCCTTCCGCAAGCGCGTTCTGCCTCGTGTGCATGCCTTGCAGGGGGTTCACACGGGCACGCTCTGCACCGTCACTGCCGGACGAAGCGACGTCCTCACCGTGCCTGCCCGTTCCGCCACCATCTGGAAGGGCATCAGGTGAGGGCTAGCAAATCGCCCTCGATGTTCACCGGGTCATCCAATTCAACGCAGACGCGCCCCACGTAGCGTGCATAGCTCCCCGCCTGAACGATGGCGGTTTTGCCTTCGCGCAGGGGCTGTTCGAGCACAGAGTGGCTGTGCCCCCCGATGATCAGAGCGAACCGATCCGTCGCCCGTGCCAGCTCGATATCGCGCTTCAGCCCGATGTGCGTGAGCGCAATCAGAAGGTCTACCTGTGGACGTAGTTCCTCCGCCAGCTCGCATCCGCGTCGGACGGGGTCGCCGAACACATAGGCACTGACGTGCTGGCTAAGCATCCTTTCGGTGATCATGGGTACCGTGAGACCGATAATGCCGACGCGCACACCACCCGCGGTTAGTATCAGATACGGCTGAACGGGCAGGGAAGCTTCCCCACGCGGGCGCACGTTAGCGCAGAGCACGGGAAAGCGCGCTCGGCTCAGCTTGGCATGGAAGCCTATCTCGGTGAAGTGGAACTCGCGGTTGCCTACGGTCATCGCGTCGTAGCCGATAGCGGACATGCGCTCCAGGATGGGCTCGCCTGCGGGGTGAAAGGTCACGTTGCCCGCGCCGACGGCATCCCCCGCGTCCAGCAAAAGGCAGACAGACCTTGCACGCTCTTGCTCGGCGATGTGTTGCAGGCGTTCTGCCTTCTCCTCGCGCAGGCGGTGGTGCATGTCGTTGGTGTGCAGGATGACTAGGTCGCTCACGCCTCGCTACCCGCCTCGCGCCTGCCCTGCAGATACGCCTCAAACGCCTGCTCCCACACCCCCTGCGCCTTCAACAGCCATTCGCAAACCTCGCGCACCGCCCCATTGCCACCCGGCGCACGGGTAACGAAGTCGGCGCGTGCCCGCAGCTCCGGCGCAGCGTTCGCTACCGCCACGCGCACCCCCACCGCCTCGAACGCGGGCAGATCGTTCAGGTCATCTCCCACGTAGAGCAGTTCTTCCCGCTTCATCTGCCACTGCTGGCGCAGGCGTTCTATCTGAGCCTTCTTGTCGCGTACGCCCTGGTAGCACTCCAGAATCTTCAGCTCCGCCGCCCGACGGGTGAGCGCCTCGGACGCACGCCCGGACAGGATCCCCACGCGGATGCCGGCGTGCCTCAGCAGTTCGATGCCCAGCCCGTCGGCGACATGAAACCGCTTGATCTCGCGCCCGGTGGGGTCATAGTAGATGCCCCCGTCGGTCAGCACGCCGTCCACGTCCAGCAGCACCGCCTTCACCGCTTTCAACCGCTCATCCGTCACCGGGTACTCTAGCATCCTTACACGATCCCCGTACGCAGAAGGTCTTTCAGCATCAGCATCCCGACAGGCTTTCCGCTGTCGTCTAGCACAGGCATCTCCCCGATCTTGACAGGCAGGCTCTCGAACAGGTGCAGAGCCTCAATCGCCAGGGGGTTGCCGCGCACCACATAGGGCGTGCGGGTCATGAGCTCCTCGGCGGGGCGGTCCAGGTTCGCCACGTCGCGCAGGAGGTGGCGTCGGATGTCGCCATCGGTGATGATGCCCACCAGCACGCCCTCGTCGTTCACGATACAGGCTGCGCCCGCGTTGGCTCGAGTGATGGCGAACAGCACCTCGCGCAGGGGACGGGCTTGATGCACCACCGCCACACTGTCGCCCGTGCGCATCACATCGTGCACCCGCAGTAACAGCCTTCTGCCCAGCGTGCCCGCGGGATGGAACACGGCGAAGTCCTCAGGGGTGAAGCGCCGCTCCTGCATGACGGTAATCGCCAGCGCATCCCCCATCGCCAGCATGGCGGTGGTACTGGCGGTGGGGGCGAGGTTGTAAGGACACGCCTCCCGCTCGACCGACACATCCAGCACCACATCCGCCGCCTGCGCGAGGGTGGACTCGGTGCGCCCCACCATGGCGATGAGCTGGACGCCGATGCGCTTGAGCGCAGGCAGGATCGCCAGCAGTTCATCCGTCTCCCCGCTGGTGGACAAGGCAAGCACCACATCCTCGCCGGTGACCATGCCTAGGTCACCATGCACTCCCTCGGCGGGATGCAGGAAGAAGGCTGGCGTGCCCGTGCTAGCGAAGGTCGCAGCGACCTTGCGGGCAATCGCCCCCGACTTGCCCATGCCGGTGGTGACCACCCTGCCCTTGCAGGATAGGATCATCTGCACCGCCCGTTCAAAGCGCTCGTCTAGGCGGTCAATGAGTCGCAGGATACTCTGCGCCTCGATACGAAGTACCTCTCGCGCGATGTCTCTCATCACGCATTATTATAACAGATTTTTAGATGCAGGAGACCCCGCCTGAGTTCGCGAAACTGACATTTGGTGTCTTTCACTGCTAAAACCGGCTATCAAGCGATGCCCGCAGCCGGGCGGGAACGCGCTAACCGTATCGAGCGCGAGAGACCAGCGGGGCATGGCTACAGGAGGTGCTTATGCAAAATCTGGTGAAACAATACGCCGAGAAGCTGGACAGCCTGCTCCACGAACTCCTGCCTCAGAACCCCAACGAGGCAGACTTCCGTCAGCGCGTGGATACCCTGCTCCAACAGTTTTGCACCGAAGCCGGCTCAAACCCGCTGCCCCATATGGAGTACTTCTTGGCGCCTGGCCGCGCCGATGCCGTTTTCAACCGCTTTGTCATCGAGTATGAACGCCCGGGGACATCTGAAGCGCTTTGAGAAGGTGCTGCGCGAACGGGCATCACGCGGGATTTCAGACATGCTCAAGAAGGGCGCTCCGTTCTATACGATGTTCGCTGTCGGCGACTACACCTTCGCCCCGTGGAAGGTGGTGTGGACGCGGTTGGCCCAGATCGAAGCGGCGGTGGTGGGCACCAAAGACGGAAAGGCGGCTGTGCCGCACGTGTATCCGCACAATTATGGGGCTTAAGCGAAGCAGAACTGCGGGATATTCAGGCAAGCCTGCGCGAGCTGGAGGAGGAAGCACTGGAGGAACAGGGATGAGATACGACCCCGAGCGTCATCACCGCCGCTCCATCCGCCTGAAGGGATACGATTACGCCCAGGCGGGGGCATATTTTGTCACCATTGTGACGCATGAGCGCGCCTGCCTGTTTGGCGAGGTGGTAAATGCCTAGATGCGGCCCATCGATGCAGGGCGGATGGTGGAACGATGGTGGCAGGAATTGAACCGCAAATTCCCCACCGTGCGAACCGGCGCCTTCGTGGTGATGCCCAACCACATCCACGGCATTATCGTCATTGTTGCCCCCCTAACATGGGCGCACTCCCCCCCGGTGCGGGCGCACACACAGGTGCGCCCCTACCGCAAATCGTACAATGGTTCAAAACAATGACGACCAACGAATACATTCGTGGTGTTAAGGAACGGGGATGGCGTCCCTTTGACCAACGGTTATGGCAACGCAATTATTACGAACACATCATCCGTACCGAAGACGAATTGCGACGTATCCGCCAATACATCCTCGATAATCCTGCCAACTGGGCGAGGGATGCAGACAATCCGAACATGGGTGTTTCACCCTAAAGGAGAACAGCGATGTTCGTGCGGTGTCGGTCGGGCGGTTTCGGCGGCTTTTGCGCCGAATCGTTCAGACCCGGCAGACAGGCATCTTCGTTTCCCAGCGAACCCCGCGCGCCCTGAACACTAGCCAGGAGATCGCCAAGATCAAGGGTGGGGAGACCATCGTGGTCGACCTCGCCCGCCTCGCCGATGACGAACAGACCCTGGTCTTTGGCGACATCCTGCGCACCATCTACGCCCTCTACGCTGAGGAAGGAAGCGAGCGGGAGGACCTGCTGGAAAAGGTGATTATCTTTGTGGATGAGCTGAATAAATACGCTCCAGCACGGGAAAAAGAGTCGCCTATCATGGAGCAGGTCAAATGAGCCCTGTGTCGAAAGGTTTACGTGAGGTGATCGCGATGAACTCTTCAAATACCATCGAACAACTGCTGGCGGGGCGGGTGGTTGGCATCCTGCGATTGCCGGAACCGCACCATGCCCTGCGCGCGCTGGAAGTGGCTATCGAACACGGCTTGCGGGCGGTGGAAGTGACCATGACCACTCCGGGCGCTCTGTCGATTCTGCAGGAAGCGCGCAGACGCTGGGACGGCAAAGCGCTGGTCGGCGCGGGTACGGTGCTCACCGCCGAAGAGGCACAGCAGGCGATCGACGCGGGCGCGCAGTTCGTGGTCTCGCCGATACTGGACGAGGGGATGGTGCAGACCGCTCTCAAACACGGTATCCCACCTGTTCCGGGCGTCTTCAGCCCCACGGAGGCATATCGCGCCTGGCGAATGGGTGCATCGATCGTGAAGGTGTTTCCCGCGGCAACGCTGGGCACGCAGTTCTTCCGCGAGCTGAAAGCACCTCTGCCTCAAATACGGCTGATGGCGGTGGGCGGGTTAAACGCGCATAACGCCGCCGAATACTTGCACGCGGGCGCGGATATGGTGGGCGTTGGTGGCGCGCTGTTCCCCAAGCAGGCGATCGCGGTAGGCGAGTTCGAAGGGGTAGCACAGAGCGCGGAATCGCTGGCGATGCTGGCGCACCTGCATCTTGAGCACCTATAGGTCTGGTATAATGCAGACGAGGTGATGGAGCATGGCACTGCCTCAGCCCAAAACACACGCGGTGCACTACCCAGAATCGGACGGTAAACCCATGGCGGAGACCCCCTATCATCTGGAGGCGATGCTGTACCTCATCGCCGCCCTGCAGGCATACTTCGCTCAGCGACCGGATGTGTACGTCGCCGGCAATCAGTTCCTATACTGGGTCGAGGGCAACCCCAAACAGCGCGTCGCGCCCGATGTGTATGTGGCGTTTGGCGTGCCCAAAACGCCTCTGCTTCCCACGTGGAAGGTGTGGGAAGTGGGCAAAGCCCCCGATGTGATCATGGAGGTCACCTCGCGTTCCACCGCACCCGAGGACCTCGGCAGGAAGTACGCGCTGTACCAGCGGCTGGGGGTGAAGGAGTATTTCCTCATCGACGTCACCCGTGAGTATCTGGTGGAGCCGGTGGTGCTGTACCGCTTACAGGGCAAGGAGTACGTGCGGGTCCTGCCAGAGGTCACCGAACGCGAGTGGCGGGTGTACAGCGAGCAGTTGGGGCTCTATGTCTGCGTGCGCTGGGAGGATGAACGTTACCGGGTGCGCCTGTATGACCCGGCGGCGAGCCGCTACCTGCCAACGCTGGAAGAAGAAGCCCGTCGGGCACAAGAGGAAGCACGCCGAGCCGAGGAGGAAGCACGCCGAGCTGAAGAAGAAGCACGCGCCCGGGCACAAGCCGAAGCGCGCCTGCGCGAGCTGGAAGAGGAACTGAAGCGATTGAAGGGGAACAGCAATTCGTCGGAGCACTGAACACCACAGCCGAATGAGGAGAACCGTGCGATGACCTATCGCGGAGTGGTTGTCGCTCGAAACGGAGCGGTCGCAACCTCCCAACCTCTGGCAACGGCGGTAGGGCTACACGTGTTGCAGGAGGGTGGCAACTTTGTGGACTGCGCGTTGGCTATCAGCGCGACGCTTGCCGTCATCGAGCCCTACAACAGCCATCTGGGCGGTGACGCTTTCATCATCCTGTACGACGCCAATCACCGTCAGGTACACGCGCTGAACGCCTCGGGCCCCGCTCCCCTCGCCGCCACACCCGAACGGTTTCACGAGGGCATCCCTCTGCGCGGCATACAGAGTGCATCCGTGCCCGGGCTCGTGTCGGCATGGGCACTGCTCCACGAGCGATATGCCACCCGCGAACTCTCTGACCTGCTACAGCCTGCCATCCGCTACGCCCAGCAGGGTTTCCCAGCGGGCTACCGATACACTCAGGTGTTTCGTGCCCACGCCGACCTGCTGAGGTCGTTCCCCATCACCTGGCGCGAGCTCGTTCCCGACGGCGAACTGCCCTATCCGGGCAAAATGTTCACCCAGCCACAGCTGGGCTGGACGCTGAGCCGTATCGCTTCGGCGGGACCGATGGACTTCTATCGCGGCGCCATCGCCGAGCGAATCGTGCGCCATTGCCAGCATCATGGTGGACTGTTTACCGAAGCCGACCTCGCCCAGCCGCCCGCTGCATGGCTCCAACCGCTCCATGTACCGTACCGCGATTACAGCCTGTTCGCCCAGCCGCCCGTGTCGCAGGGACACATCCTGGCGCAGATGATGAACATCCTGGAGGGCTACGACCTCCGCTCGATGGGCGCGCTCAGCGCGGATGTCATCCACCTGCAGGTGGAAGCCAAGAAACTCGCCTTCGCCGACCGCTACGCCTATCTGGGCGACCCGCGCTTCGTCAACGTGCCGATGGACAAACTGCTCAGCAAGTCCTACGCCGAACGCCGACGCCAGCAGATAGACCTCCACAACGCTGCCTCATCCGTCACCGCAGGAGCGCTGGAACACGACACCACCTACTTCTGCGTGGTCGACCGCTATGGCAACGCCATCTCCTTCATCCAGAGCATCTTTCACTCCTTCGGCTGTGCGGAAGTGGCGGAAGGCACCGGCATCCTGTTCAACAACCGCATGACGGGCTTCTCACTGCACCCCAACAGTCCCAATTTCCTCCAGCCCGGCAAGCGCACGGCTCATACCCTGAACGCCTGGCTAGTGACGCGCGACGGTGAACTGGCTTTTGTGGGCGGCACGCCGGGCGGCGATGTGCAGGTACAGAGCAACACGCAAATCCTGTGCAATCTCATCGACTTCGGGATGAACCCTCAGGAGGCCGTAGAAGCTCCGCGCTGGCAACACGACGCCGAGGGCTTGAAGATCGAACAGCGGGTGCCGATGGCGATCCTGCAGGCGCTAGAACGCAAGGGACATCGCGTCCTACTCTTGCCCGACTGGGGTCAATCGGGCGCGGTGCAGGTCATCGCCGTACATCCCGAAAGCAAGGCGTTGTTGGCAGGCTCTGACCCCCGCTGTGATGGGCACGCCGCGGGCTGGTAATCCCGCATCTCTTTCCCTTTCCACGTGTCTAACATGGGCTTGCCGTTCGGTCCGGGTGACATAACCAACGTCTTCCAGGGGAGAGCCTTTCTGAACCAGGGACAGGCTATGGAGGGCATGCTGACGAAGCTGGTCAACCTGCGCCAACCACCTGTCATCCCTGAGCCGGGCACGTGGCTACTGATGGTCAGCGGATTGGCACCGGTCGCACTGCGCCTGCGCCGCAAGGCTTAACACTGTCAGCCTCTCTTATCCTCCAGCCCCTCTCCACCCGGAGAGGGGCTTTCCTGAAACAGGGGCAACCCCCAAGGGTTGCCCCTGCATATCGTACCCCTTTGGACGGCGAGGCGGACGCCGAACCGAATACCCCCTCCCCGCCCGCGGGGTATCGGCTCACGAGGACGTTTGCCCTCCAATTAGGACACCACCGCGAAATCAAAATGGATCGGTTCCTGAGTGGTAAGATGACGCTGAATCTCCTTGACCCGCACCCTCAGCGGTTGCCCGGAGCCATCGGTAAGCTCCAGCACCGCCTTCTGCTTGCCTCCCTGCTCCACGATGCGGTGTATCACCTCACGCACCGGCACCAGCAATTGCCTCGTCTCTATCCCTTTGCCGTACAGCACGGCGGTCGCGAACCCCTTGCGCCGCCACTCCTTACGCTGTCCCTTGGTCAAGCCATGGTGATAGGTCACGGATATCGCCAACTCGCATCACCTCCTTCGCACAAGATGACGCGATGCACTACACCGCGCGTCGCAGACGTAACGCATTGGTCACAACGGACACCGAACTGAGGCTCATCGCTAACGCCGCCAGCATCGGGCTGAGATAGCCCATCGCGGCTAGAGGGATACCCAGTACATTATACACAAAGGCGAAAAAGAGGTTCTGACGGATCGTGCGCACGGTGGCATGAGACAGATTCAACGCGGTGACCACGCCGTTCAGGTCGCTTTTCAGCAGAGCAATATCCGCGCTTTCGAGGGCGACGTCCGCGCCCCCACCCATCGCGATGCCCACATCCGCCTGCGCCAGCGCAGGTGCATCGTTGATACCGTCGCCCACGAACGCCACATGATGTCCCTCCGCCTGCAAGCGCGCCACCTGCTCCGCCTTCTGTTCAGGCAACACCTCCGCCAGCACATGCCGAGCCGGGATGCCTACCTCCTGCGCGATCGCTTCCGCCACCGCACGCTGGTCACCGGTCACCATCCACACCTCCAGCCCCATCTCCTGCAGACGGCGCACCGCCGGCAAACTGGAAGGATGTGGCTCATCACGCAAAGCGAAAAGGCCCGCCGGCTCGCCGTCCACCGCCACCAGCACCGAGGTGTACCCGCGCGACTGCCACTCCCGAAGCAAGCGATAGACCTCCTCCGACAGCAAAATGCCCGTCTCCTCCAGCAGGCGAGAGGTGCCCACCACCACCGGATGCCCTTCCACCTGCGCCAGTACGCCTCCACCCGCCACCGCGCGGAACTGTTCGGGCAGAGGAACGGAGACCCCCTTCTCCTGTGCGAAGCGTACCATCGCCGTACCGAGCGGATGCGTGGAACCTGCCTCCGCCGCCCCAGCAAGACGCAACAGCTCTTGTTCTGTCATGTGTTTCAGCACCTGTACCTCTCGCACCACGGGCTTGCCGATGGTCAATGTGCCGGTCTTGTCCAGAACGACTGTATCTATCTGCCTCGCCCGCTCTAGGGTCTCAGCATCCTTTACCAACACGCCCAGTTCCGCCCCCCTACCCGTAGCCACGAGAACGGCAGTTGGCGTCGCCAACCCCAGAGCGCACGGACATGCGATGACCAGCACACCGACCGCGTGAATCATGGCGATCGTGAACCCTGCTTTCAGCACCACCAGCCACACCCCAAACGTGCCCAGCGCAATGAGCAGGATCACCGGCACAAACACCGCCGCCACA
Source organism: Armatimonadota bacterium (assembly GCA_040289885.1). Lineage (GTDB taxonomy): Bacteria > Armatimonadota > HRBIN16 > HRBIN16 > HRBIN16 > HRBIN16. The sequence continues at coordinate 152,806 of PSLZ01000002.1, forward strand.
GCGTCTGCCAACCGCTGTACCGGTGCCTTCCCCGCCTGCGCGCGCTCCACCGCTCGCACGATCTGCGCCAGCGTGGTATCTGCCCCGACACGCACCGCCCGCATCACCAGCACGCCGTCCGTGTTCAGCGTGCCCGCGGAAACTGTATCCCCCTCGCGCTTCTCCACCGGCATGCTCTCGCCCGTCAACATGCTCTCGTCCACGCGAGCACTACCCTGCACCACCACACCGTCTACCGGTATCCCTTCCCCGCTTCGCACCAGCAGAAGGTCGCCCACCTGTACGGCAGATGCCGGCACCTGCTGTTCCTCGCCGTCCTTCAGACGGGTCGTAACCTGCGGTGCCAGGCGCATCAGTCGCTCGATGGCTTGTCGAGCACGCCCCTTCGCCCGCGCCTCCAGATACTTGCCGAAGGTGATCAGGGTGATGATGACCGCTGCCGTCTCGTAGTACACCGCCCCACCAAGCCAGAAGGTAGCCGCCACGCTGTAGAAATACGCCGCCGACGTACCCAATACAATCAGCGTCTCCATGGTAGCGGTACGTGCCCGAAGCGCGTGCCACGCCTTGACGTAGAACGGCGCACCCACAATGAACTGCACGGGCGTCGTCAGCGCCAGCATCAATATCTGCACCTGCCGTGAGGGATGATGAAACATCATACTCATCACGAACACAGGCACTGTCAACAACACACTGACCAGCAGGCGTCGGCGCGCTTCACGCAGTTCCTCCGCACTGCGCTCCGATGGTAAAGCGGAAGGCGCCTCCTCTGAAACCACCTGCGCACGGTAACCTGCCATGTCCACCGCCGACAGCAACTGCTCAATCGGCACGGCAGGCTCCACGCGAACGGTCGCGCTCTCGGTGGCAAGATTGACTACCGCCTCCTGTACGCCTGCCACCCGTTTGAGCGCACGCTCCACCCGCGCCACACACGCCGCGCAGGTCATCCCCTCGATCTGCAGATGGATCTCCTGATTGTCGGACATCTTCGCTCCTTTACGAAAGCCTGTAGAACCACCTTCATTATACCCGTCCTGTGTTCGCAGGAATCTGCGCCGGCGCGGTGAAACATAAAGCCGAATTGCTTCTGGGTACCGTCATGCTGAACGCAGTTCTGCGTCTCGGTACTGTTTGTCATGCTGAACGAAGTGAAGCATCTGGGTCGGGATTCTTCGCTTCGCTCAGAATGACAAGAGAGAGGCTCAGAATGACATCAAGAAGAAGCGGCGCAGAATGATGGGAAGAAGCAGATCAGAATGACAAGAGGAAGACTCAGTGTAACGGCAATAGACGAGTAGCAACCAAAGTGACAGGACCAGGAGGTACCACCACACCGTGAAAAAGCATCCTGTTTGCATCATATTCATTCTTCTCCTTGCCGTTTTGGCAGGGTGTGGCAAGCGTCAGGCAACCGTTCCGTCGTCGCAAAACGTGCTTCGCTATGCCCTGACCGCCGAGCCGACCACCTTCGACCCCGCCCTTGTGCGCGACGGACCCACCATCGACCTGCTGTTTCAGGTCTTCGAAGGGCTTGTGCAGTGGGACGAGCATAACCGCCTCGTGCCCAATCTTGCCGAGCGATGGGAGATTAGTCCAGACGGCAGAACCTACACCTTCTTCCTGAAGCGCGGCGTGAAGTTCCACAATGGGCGTGAGGTGACCGCACAGGATTTCAAATACTCTATCGAACGCGCCTGTGATCCCGCACTGGCATCCCCGGTGTCGCCCACCTACTTGAACGACATCGTCGGTGCGCTGGACAAGCTGAACCGCCGGGCAAACGAGGTCAAAGGCGTACAGATAGTGGACAAATACACCCTGCGCATGACCATTGACCACCCGAAAGCCTACTTCCTGGCGAAGTTGACCTATCCCACCGCCTACGTGGTATGCAAAGAGGCGATCGAACAGAACGGCGACGAGGTGGGCGGACGCCGACTGCGCATCAACGAACGCTGTGCCATCGGCACGGGACCTTTTCAGATTCAACAGTTCCTGCCCGGCTCGCAGGTCGTGCTGTCCGCCAACAAAGCGTACCACGGTGGCGTGCCCAGGCTGGACGGCATCGAGCGTCCTATCGTGTTAGACGCCAGCACCCGACACGCCATGTACGAGCGGGGCGACCTGGACATGGTGGACGTGCAAAAAGGCGACCTCCTGCGCGACCAGCAGGACCCCGTGCTGAGCAAACAACTGCGCACCTTTGACCGCGCGGCGGTGTTCTACCTGGGGCTGAACCAGAACGTCTTCCCGCCCTTCCGCGACCGACGAGTGCGCCAGGCACTGGCTTACGCGACGGATAAAGAGGCCATCGTCAAGGTGGCGTTGATGGGCGTGCCCCAGAAGGCGAACGGTATCATCCCGCCCGGTGTGCTGGGACATGACCCCAACTTCAAAGGCATCCCCTACAATCCCGACAAAGCGCGTCAACTGTTGGCACAAGCGGGCTATCCGGGCGGTAAAGGCTTTCCCACGCTGACCCTGACCTTCCGCGAAAAGACGCCCGACCTGCGTCGCGCCGCCGAGATGATCAAGGAGCAGTACCGCAAGGAGCTGGGCATTAACGTGGAACTACGCGAGATGGAATGGGGCGCGTTTCTGGATGCACTGGACCGCAAGGAACTGCCGTTTGTCCATCTGCGCTGGGCGGCAGACTACCTGGACGCCCAGAACTTCCTGTCGGTGATGCTTCGCACGGGCGCACCCGAGAACGTGGTGGGCTACAGCAACCCGCGCTTCGATGCCCTCTGCGACCAAGCAGACCGCGAACAGAACGAGCAAAAGCGCATCCAACTCTATCGACAGGCGGAGCGCATCGCGGTACAGGAGGACGTACCCTGGATCACCCTCTACTTCCAGCGCGACGTGGAGCTCATCAAGCCTTATGTGAAAGGCATCCGCGACTCGCTGATGGGACACCTTCCACACGTAACGACCTATATCGAGCGGTAACGCAAAGAGCACCCGGCGTCGCCATTCGGGAACAGACCGCATCCCTCTGGGGGCGAACCGCCTGGTGAGCCGTTTTATCCTCACCCCAACCCCCCCGCAGCTACTGGAGGGCGAACGTCCTCGTGAGCCGTTCCCCCGCGGGCGGGGAGGGGTTGTTCGGCTCGGCGGGAGCCTCGCCCTCCAGTTTCCCATCACCCTGAGCGCACGCGAAGGGTCTCAAAATGTCATTCTGATCGAAGCGAAGAATCTCTGAGATGCTTCACTGCGTTCAGCATGACAACAAAGACAAGATGCTTCGCTGGCGCTCAGCATGACAAACCGTCACTCAGCATGACAAAACTTCACTCGTTTCAATCATCAACCGCCCCTAATGGCGGGTTTAACGCCGCAAAATGCACTAAATTCAACAATTCAGTCGAAAATCTACACCCTTTTTCGCTTGCTTACCCCCGCTATCACCCCCCTTTGCCCTCATGATACACCCTTCCTACGCGCGTAGGGCAGAACCACCTCAAACACCCCATCGGGGTTGTAGCGATGCCTGCCCACCTGATGCGCGCCGATAAAATCCACCATCACGTGCTCATGCGCAAGAACGACGCCTAGCTCGGTGGCAGAGACTTCGCCGGTCACGGTGAACACTCTCGCCCGACTGCCCATGATAGTGCCTCCTCTGGATGTTGGACTTGCCCCAAAAGGATTTCTGCGAACCGCCATCAAAACCTTGATCCGCAGATATTGATTCTTACCACGAATTATGGTAAACTGGCTCTGCGTCGCATGACTTTATCACACACCGCTCCGGACTCGCGTGCGGGTGTCCCGCCAGGGATGGCACGCGGGGACGAAGGAGCGGGAGGCATAACCGGAACATGAAGGAGGAGACATCGCCTTGGCAACGGTCACCATGAAAGAGCTCCTGGAAGCAGGAGTGCATTTCGGTCACCACACCCGCCGATGGAATCCCAAAATGAAGCGCTATATCTATGGCGCGCGCAACGGCATCTACATCATCGACCTGCACCAGACGCTTCAGCTGTTCGAGCAGGCGCAGGCGTTCGTGCAGGAGGTGGTGCAAAACGGCGGGCACATCCTGTTCACCGGCACCAAAAAGCAGGCGCAGGAAGCGGTCAAGGAGGCCGCCGAGCGCAGTCGGCAGTTCTATGTGAACAAGCGCTGGCTGGGCGGAATGCTGACCAACTGGAAGACCATTCAGGAACGCATCAAGCGGCTCAAAGAGCTGGAAAAGATGGAGACTGATGGCTCTTTAGACCGTCTGACCAAGAAGGAGGCGGCTAAACTGCGCGAGGAGAAAGAGAAGTTGAACGCCGTGCTAGCAGGCATCAAGGAGATGCCGGGTCTGCCACATGCGGTGTTCATTGTGGACCTAAAGAAAGAGCACATCGCTGTGCAGGAAGCACGCCGCTTGGAAATCCCCATCATCGCCATCGTGGACACCAACTGCGACCCCGACGAGGTGGATTACGTCATCCCAGGCAACGACGACGCCATTCGCGCTATCAAACTGCTGTGTAACCGCATCGCCGACGCCATCATCGAGGTGAAGCAGGTGGAGTGGCAGGGCGCGGAAGTGGTTGCCGAAGAGGAGCCGGAAGGCGCGGAGAAGCCCGAGGAGGAAGGCGAAGTGGAAGGCGCGGAAGCAGTAGAAGAGATGCCTGAGGCAGAAGAGGAGGCCTCCTCAGATATTCTGGTACGCCCAGGCGTGGAAGACGAATACTCCAGAATGTACCAACAATATAGTGAGTACGAAGAAGAAGAGATAGAGCGCCAACGCGCACGACGGACACAGGAGGACTAGGTATCGGTGGAAATCACAGCACAGATGGTCAAATCGCTACGCGACCAGACGGGCGCAGGCATGATGGAATGTAAACAGGCACTGATTGAAGCGCAGGGTGATATGGAACGTGCACGGCTCATCCTGCGCGAAAAGGGTGCAGCCGCGGCGGTCAAGCGAGAATCGCGGCAGGCTTCGGAAGGGATAGTGGTCTCTGCCCTTACCCCGGACCACCGTCGCGCCGCGCTTCTGGAGCTCAACGCCGAAACCGATTTCGTCGCCCGCAACGACGAGTTCCAGTCGCTGGCAAAGGAGCTAGTACAGCAACTGGTGGACACCGGCTTTGAAGGCACGCTGGAAGAGTTCCTCAACCAGCCCAGTCAGGCTGTGCCCGACCGTACCGTGCGCCAGCGCGTAGAGGACCTGGTGGCGCGAATCCGCGAAAAGATCGTCATCGGGCGAATCGCCACCTTCAGCACCGACAGCACGGGCTGTGTGGATACCTATATCCACCTCGGCGGCAAGATCGGGGTGATGGTAGAACTCAAAGCCCAAACCGAAGCAGGCGCCCAGCACCCCGAAACCCGGCGACTGGCGCGCGAGCTGGGAATGCAAATCGCCTTCGGTAACCCGGGCTACCTGAGCCGTGACCAGGTGCCCCAACAGCTGATAGACGAAGAGCGCGAGGTTCAGCGCCAGCGGGCGATCAACGAAGGCAAGCCGGCTCAGGCGCTGAACAAAATCGTCGAAGGGCGACTGAGCAAGTTCTTCGAGCAGATCTGCCTGTTGGACCAGGGCTACATCCGCGATGAGAAAAAATCGGTCAAGCAGGTCATCGAAGAGTTCTCCAAAACGGTAGGCGAGCCTCTCACGGTCCAGCGTTTCGTGCGCTTCCGGGTAGGCGAAGGTAGCGGTTCGTAAACCATGAGCGACACCATCACGCCACAACCCCGCTGGCAGCGGGTACTGCTTAAACTCTCCGGCGAGGCATTCGCCGGAGAGCGTAAAACCGGACTGGACTACGCGGTCATCAGCTCCCTTGCCCAGCAGATTGTAGACGCCTATCAGCTGGGCGTGGAGATCGCGGTGGTCATTGGTGGTGGCAACATCATCCGGGGACAGTACGCCGCACAGGCGGGCATCGACCGCGCTACTGCCGACTATATGGGCATGCTGGCGACCGTCATCAACGCGCTCGCCTTGCAGGATGCTATCGAACAGCTGGGCGTGCCCACGCGCGTGCAGACCGCCATCCAGATGTTTCAGGTCGCCGAGCCTTTCATCCGCCGCCGCGCTATCCGCCATCTGGAAAAGGGGCGTGTGGTCATCCTCGCCGCGGGAACGGGTAACCCCTACTTCACCACCGATACCGCTGCCGCCCTGCGCGCTCTGGAAATCCGTGCACAGGCGTTTTTGAAAGCAACCAACGTGGACGGCGTCTATGATGCCGACCCCAAAATCGATCCAAACGCAAAGCGATTCTCGTATATTACTTATGAAGAGGCACTCGCCCTGCAGTTGCGTGTGATGGACTTAACCGCACTCACTTTGTGTATGGAGCATCGTCTGCCAATTATGGTATTTAACATCGCCCGTCCCGGTAACGTAGTGCGGGCTATTCTCGGCGAAGACATCGGCACTCTGGTAGGAGGAGAGGGAAAATGATCGTCATCGAAGAGCTACTGAAAGAAGCCGAACACAAGATGGAAAAGACGGTAGAGAAGGCGGCGCACGAATTCGCCACCCTGCGCACCGGGCGCGCCAACCCGGCGATTCTGGAGCATGTGATGGTGGATTACTACGGCACCCCCGCCCCCATCAACCATATCGCCAGCATCACCGTGCCAGAACCGCGCCTGCTGATGATTCAACCCTACGACAGGCAAAGTCTGGCGTGGATTGAAAAAGCCATCCTGAAATCCGACCTGAATCTCGTACCCAACAACGATGGACAGGTGATCCGTATCCGTATCCCCGAGCTGACCGAGGAGCGACGCAAGGAGCTCATCAAACTCCTGCACAAGAAGGCAGAAGAGGAGCGCGTAGCGATACGCAACGTGCGCCGCGAAGTGAACGAACATCTCAAAGCCGCCGAAAAGAAAGGGGAACTCTCGGAGGATGACGTGAAGCGTGCGGAACAGCAGGTACAGAAACTCACAGATAAATATATCGCCGAGATCGACCGCCTGCAGAAGGCGAAAGAAGAAGAGCTGATGGAAGTGTAGCGGAGCGAAGCTCCGGTGAGACCTATGGAAACCCTCTCCCCACAAACGCAAGCCGACCAGACGACGCAGGCGGTGGTGAAGGCGCGAGAGGCGGGTGTGGACTTCTCACGCCTGCCTCAACACATTGCCATCATCATGGACGGCAATGGGCGGTGGGCAATTCAGCGCGGGCTACCCCGCCTCGTCGGACACCGCCAGGGCTACCGCACGGTGCGCCGCGTGGTCAAAGACTGCGCCGACCTGGGCGTGAAAATGGTGACACTATACACCTTCAGCACCGAGAACTGGCGCCGCCCTCCCGATGAGACCAGTGGGTTGATGGCGCTGATCGAGGAAGCGGCACGCCAGGAACTGCGTCAGATGTACATCAACGGCATCCAGGTACACGTCATCGGGCGAATGCACGAACTGCCCGCCAGTTTGCAGGAGGAACTGCGGCGTGGAATGGAAATCACCGCCCGCAACAACCGCCTCGTGCTCAACCTCGCCATCAACTACGGCGGACGGGCGGAGATTGTGGACGCCATGCGCACCATCGCCCAGCGCGTCAAACAGGGCGAACTTCAGCCGGAAGAGATCGACGAATCCACCATCCGTGCGCATCTCTACGCCCCGGACATGCCCGACCCCGACCTGCTTATCCGCACCGCCGGCGAGATGCGCGTCAGTAACTTTCTAGTGTGGCAAACCGCCTATTCGGAACTGTGGGTCACGCCCACGCTCTGGCCCGACTTCCGCACCGAGCACCTGATTGAAGCCATCCTCAGCTACCAGCAAAGGGTGCGCAAGTTTGGCGGCATTCAGGACGAGGAATGAAGCGCATAGCCGTTCTGGGAAGTACCGGCTCCATCGGCACGCAATGCCTGGACGTGGCAGAACGCCTCCCCGACCGCATTCGGGTGGTTGCCCTCGCCGCGCACCGGGAGCACGCGAAACTGCGCGAGCAGGCTCATCGGTTCGGCGTGACGCAGGTGGCGCTGGTGGACCCCGCCTCCGCCTCCGCGCTGTGCGAACGCGAACCCAGCTGGCACGTCTACGTGGGAGGTGAGGGATTGCAAACCATCGCCACCCTGCCCGAAGTGGACATGGTGGTAGTAGGTGTCGCCGGCGTGTGTGGACTGTCCGCAACCGTCTCGGCATTGAAGGCTGGGAAGCACATCGCATTGGCAAGCAAAGAGGTGCTGGTCGCTGCCGGAGAGACCGTGATGGCGCTGGCAAAGGAGCACGGACGGCTCATCACGCCCATCGACAGCGAGCATTCCGCCATCTTTCAGTGCCTCCAAGGCGAAAAGCCCGAAGACGTGCACCGCATCCTGCTGACCGCCTCAGGTGGTGCCCTGCGCGACGTGCCTCTTGACCAGCTGCCCGACGTCACCCCCGAGCGTGCCCTACAGCATCCTACCTGGCGCATGGGCGCGAAGATCACTATCGACAGCGCCACGCTGATGAACAAGGGGCTGGAGATCATCGAAGCACACTGGTTGTTCGGGGTGCCTGCCAAGCGTGTGCAGGTGGTTCTGCATCCTCAAAGCATCGTTCACGCGCTGGTGGAGATGAAAGACGGCTCGGTACTGGCACAGTTGGGCTTGCCCGATATGCGCCTGCCGATCCAATACGCCCTGCTCTACCCTGAACGGGTGGATACCGCCCTGCCCCGCTTAGACCTGACTCGGGTAGGCTCGCTCACCTTTTCCGAACCCGACCCGCGGCGGTACCCCGCCCTGCAAGTGGCGCGTGATGCCCTCGCTGTCGGTGGAACCATGCCCGCTGCGATGAACGCTGCCAACGAGGTAGCTGTCGCCCGGTTTCTACAGGGTGAGATCCGCTTCACCGACATCATCCGTTGTGTGCGAGAGGTGATGGATAGGCATCAGCCGCAACCTGCTACTATAGAGGCGGTGCAGGCGGTGGATTCCTGGGCGCGGGAACAAGCGCGCGCGTGGAAACGTCCATAAACTGGTGTTTTTCATAGCGCACCGGAAACACACAGCAGGTATAATTATCGTAAAGGATATAAGAACCCCGTTCGCGGTATCCTGTCTGTTCACGAGGAGGTTTTGCTTTGGAATCGTTGCAAACCCTGTTTTATTTTCTGCTCACCATCGGCGTGCTGGTGGTGGCGCATGAGTTCGGGCATTTCATCGTTGCCAAGTGGTGCGGAATGCGCGTGGAAGAGTTCGCGTTCGGCTTCGGTCCGAAGTGGCTCGTGCTGGCACGCAGAGGTGACACCGAGTATACCATCCGTCCCTTCCCACTTGGCGGCTTCGTGCGTATCGCGGGCATGGAATCGCACGATGACGAGAACCCTCCACCCGGCACGTTCTTCTCGAAGCCGATCTGGCAGCGCAACGCCGTCGTGCTTGCCGGTCCCATCATGAGCCTGCTCTTAGGCTACGTGATCTTCTCCATCATGGGTATGACCACCGGGCTGGAGATCGGCAAGCCGCTCAATCGCGTGGGGCAGGTCATCCACGGCTCGGAGGCAGAACGGATGGGACTGAAGATGGGCGACGTGATCGTGGAGATCAACAAAGAGCCCATCCGCGACGGCGAGCACATGATGCAGGTCATCCACAACAGCCCGGACAAGCGTCTGTTCATCCGTGTCAAGCGAGACAATCAGCTGATACTGCTCAGCGGTGTGCCCAAGGCGTACGATGTCGAAGAGGTCAAAGACGGCAAGAAGGTGGTGAAAAAGCAGGGACGGCTCGGCTTCTACCCCAGCTTTGAAACCAAACGGCTCTCCCCCTGGCAGTCGCTAGTGGCAGGTACGCGCATCACCATCAACCTGATCCGCTCTATCCCTGAACATCTGTTCACCAAAAAGGTCAAGGACAGTGTCGGTGGTCCGGTGGCTATCGTGTACATGACCCACACCGCCGCCGAAGAGGGGTTCCATCGCGTGCTGAGCTTCATGGCGGCGTTGAGTATCAGTCTCGGCATCCTGAACCTGTTTCCCATCCCGATTCTGGACGGCGGTCATCTCGTGCTCTACTTCATCGAGTGGCTACGCGGTGGGCGACGGCTGACCGCCAAACAACAGATGGCAGTGCAGATGGTGGGGCTGGCGATCTTGCTGTCTATCCTCGTGCTGGTCACGGCGAACGACCTCGTTCGCCTGATGGCAGGGAAGATGCCGCAGTAGGGATAAACAAAAAAGCATGAGTGCCACTATTCGGAAGGCGCGCACGTCGGATGTGCCGGCGATGCAGCGCCTTGTTAACTTCTTCGCCGACCGCGGCGAGATGCTTCACCGCTCGCTGGCGCAGTTCTACGAGAACCTGCGCGACTTCTTCGTGGCAGAGGAGAACGGTGAGGTGGTGGGATGTGTTGCTCTGCATGTGGTGTGGCGTGACCTCGCTGAGATCAAGTCCCTTGCCGTGGCGGAAGAGGCACAAGGCAAAGGCTACGGCAAGCGGTTGGTGCTGGAATGCCTGCGCGAGGCGCCCTGCCTAGGCGTGGAAAAGGTGTTCGCGCTGACCTACAAACCCGCCTTCTTTGAAAAGCTGGGCTTCCGCATCTGTGACCGCGCGGAGCTTCCTCGCAAGGTGTGGACCGAGTGCGTGCACTGCCCCAAGTTCTACGACTGCCAGGAGATCGCGGTGATTATTGAGGTCGGGCAGGCGAACGGCTTAGGCGGTTGAAGCCCAGAGCATGCTGGGTCTATCCGATGGATGAGCCGTTACCCCCAGCATCTGCCTCGCCCTCTACAACTGGGCGGTGTGTACCACCCTTTTACCAGCGAGGTATGCCAGCAGGATAGGCGCCGCGAACGTGGTGAGGAATATCACCGCCAGCAGTGCTGCGTAGTGGGCATCGTTCAGCACGCCGTTTTGCTTGCCTACCGTGGCGAAAATCAAACCCACCTCACCGCGAGGCACCATGCCTGCTCCAATCAGAGCGCGGTTCACGCCTTTGCCCCATGCGCCCCATCCGGCAAGGAACTTGCCTACAAACGCCACCACAGTGCCCAGCAAAGCCAGTAGAACCGTGCCACGATTGGCCGAATCCAAGGGATTGAACAGGCGCACGTTCACCGCCACACCCACGCTGACAAAGAATATGGGCGTGAAGAAGTCCGCAATCGGCTTCAGCTCGTGCTCGATCTGCTTGGTTCGCCCAATGGACGACAGCACTAGCCCCGCCGCGAATGATCCTACTATCGCCGCTGAACCCACTTGCTTCGCCGCCAATGCAAAGGCAAACGCCATCACCAGCGCCGAGGTAACCAGCGCGCCACGCACCGTCATCCTGTCCACCAAGCGCAAAATAGATGGCGCCAGAAGCCTGCCTACTATCAGCGCCATCGCCACAAACACCAGCGCAACCGCGGTCGTCTGCACCACAAACAGCGGGGTCACACTGCCTTTGCTCACGATGGCGGACACCACCGCCAGGATCACCAGCCCCAGCACGTCGTCCAGTACCGCTGCACCCAGCACGATACGTCCCTCGGTGCTGTTGAGCACTCCCAGATCCGACAGCACGCGCGCCGTAATGCCGATGCTGGTAGCGCAAAAGGCGGCTCCAAACAGGATCGCCGCGGGGCCCGTCACCCCCAAAGCCACTGAAACCAGATACCCACCCACGAACGGAAGCGCAATCCCCAGACAGGCAACTACCAACGACTTCACACCTACACGGAGTAGTGCCCCCAGGTCGGTCTCCAGACCGATTTCGAACAGCAGAAGCATCACGCCCACTTCGGCCAGAAGGTGCAGTATCTCCCTCTCCTGCACCCAGCCTAGCACGCTCGCCCCCAATAGCACGCCAGCAAGCAGTTCCCCAAGCACCGGTGGCTGTTTCACCCGCTCCGCTATCTGCGCCATCACGCGCGCGAAGAAGAGTATCAAGATCAGCATCAACAGAAACTGGTCCAGTGCCATCGCATCCTCCGGCAACGGTTCTTATGCTCATTATACACCAGAGCCGTCGTCCGCTCGATCACAGGAAACCCTGCCACTAGCACCGAAAATAAAACCACCCCAACAAGAAGGAGCACACACAGGCGTTGAGACGAGCAATCGGGTGGATAGTGTGGATATCGCTATGTGTCTCCCCAGCGATGGCAGGGGAGCCGTTCCGCTTCCTGCATATCACCGATACACACATCGGGGTCACCGCACACCACCAGGAAACCCGCGAGTACGTTCAGACGTTCAACACCCTGTCGCCGCCTCCCGCCTTTATCGTCAATACAGGCGACTGCACCGAGCTCGGTTCCACCGAAGAGTACAAGCGCTATCGCGAGATCATGGGTGACCTGCGCGTTCCGCTGATCAACGTGCCCGGCAACCACGACGTGCGCTGGAGCGCCATCGGCAAAGAGGGCTTCGCCAAATGGCTGGGTCCCTTACGAATGCACTGGCAGCGCGGAGGCTGTCATTTCTTCGCACTGGACAGCACCGCCCTGCTGGAACATCACGGACACTTCGAAGAGGCAGACATTCGCTGGTTGGAGAGCCGTCTACGCCGGCTCCCAAAGGGCGCGCCGGTGTTCCTCTTCTTCCACCACTGGATTGCCACCGGCGAGAAGATGGTGGATAACGAACAGCGATTGCTGGACGCTATCGTCCCATACAACGTGAAGGCGGTGTTCGTGGGGCATGGACATAAGGACATGACCTGGTGGCGCAACGGTGTGTTGTTCCTGATGGCACGCGGGCTCTATCAGGGGAGCTATCATCAGGTGGAGGTGGACGACTCGCGGATACGCATCTGGCGTGTGACCCGGCAAGCCCCCCAGCCCATCCTGCTGGCGGAGCTATCTCGTGCGCCCCAGCCCGTACCGCAACTGCGCCTGCGGAAACTGCGGGTTCAGCCCGACAGCCTGCTCGCCCTCGTAGAGTGGCGCTCACCAGACAACGGGCTCCCCGACCGTTGGGAGGTTCGCCTCGGCGCGGGCGCATGGCAGTCCATACCCGCCGAACGTCATGGACACATTTTTACCCTGAAGATACCTCTCAGCGAGCCAATCCCAGGCACCCACCGGGTAACCATCCGCGCCGTGTCCGCCGAGGAGTCCTACGAGACATCCACCCAGGTGGAGGTGAAGGGAGCCGTCCGCCCGCTGTGGACGTTCCGGACAGGGGGGTCCGTGAAAGCTCAGCCGGTGGTCTATAACGGAAGCGTGTACGTCAGCAGTTTCGACGGCACGCTCTACGCGCTGGACGCCGATTCAGGCAAAGTGCGATGGAAGACCTTCATCGGGGGCACGCTGGTTTCTGCGCCGGCGGTCACAGAGGAGGTGGTGGTTGTTGGGAGTACATCAGGGACGGTAGCCTGTCTGCGCCGCAGAGACGGCAGGGTGATATGGAGGACACCGCTTCCTCCTCCCGTGTTTGCCTCTGCAGGCATCGTTGAAGACGTGGTATGTACCGCCGCCGGCGACGGCAAGATTTACGCACTGTCCCTGCAGGACGGCAGTCGGTTATGGGACTTTCAGACCGGCATGTTCGTGCAATCGCGCATTGTGCCTTTGCAGGGGATGTTCGTCGCAGGTTGCTGGGATAACCAGGTATACGCCCTCGACGCCCGAAGCGGCGCTCTGCGGTGGAAGCAGAGGTTCGGGCGCTCCTTCTACTATGCTCCCGCCATTGGCTCGCCTGCTACCGACGGTGTGCGGATTGTGATCCCCTCCAACGACGGCGTGCTTCACGCGATGCGCGCCCTTACAGGAGAGGTGTTGTGGGAGCTATCCTCGGCACAGGGCAACAGTTTCGGTTATCCGTCCCCCCTGATTGAGGACGGCGTAGTATACTGCGGAGCGCTTGGTGCTCGTGGGCTGGTATACGCGGTGGAGGTGCGAACAGGACAAGTGCGCTGGGTTGCAGAAACAGGACGGATGATGTATGATTCTGGATGTGCGTCTGCCCAGGATGCCCTTTTCACCGCTTCCGTCGACGGTGTGGTATACTGGATAGAGAAGCGTAGCGGACGAGTGGTGCAACGATACCAGCTGGCAGAGGGGCATGTGTTTTGCGTGCCCGCCAGCGACGGGGAGCGGTTTGTGATTGGGTCAATGAACGGAACGGTGTATGCGTTCCCGGCGTTCATTCGGGATTAACAGGGGAACCATTGAACAACAACGGCATAGCGGAGGGACGAGATGGAAAGTTACCGCATCCTCATTGCGGAGGATGAACCGTTGACTCGCATGATGTTGAGGGCACGGCTGGAGAAAATCGGGCACCAGGTGGTAGCGGAGGTGGAAAACGGCGTGCAGGCGGTGCAAGCAGCGCGTGTGCACGAGCCCGATTTAATCATTATGGACATCCGCATGCCCGAGATGGACGGCATCGATGCGGCGCGCGCCATCATTCAAGAGCGCCCCTGTGTCATCGTGTTCCTGACCGCCTACAGCGAACAGGAACTGGTGGAAGCCGCTAGCGAAGCAGGCGCGTTCGGTTACCTGGTGAAGCCGTTCCGCAAGGAGGACCTCGGTCCTGCTATCGAGATCGCGATGCTTCGCTTCCGGGAACTGCAGGCGCGCAACCGCGAAGTCGAAGAGCTCAAGGAAGCCCTTGAAACCCGCAAGCTGATCGAGCGGGCGAAAGGCATCCTGATGCAGCGCCTTGGGCTCACGGAGGAGGAGGCGTTCAAGCGCATCCACTTCCAGGCGCGGAATCAGAACAAGAAGATGCGTGAGATCGCTGAGAGCATCATTACGGCGGCGGATTTGATATAACAGCACCGTACCACCCTGGGCGCCCTGCCGCCCCTGAACCGCCTTCTGAGGGGTGCTCGGTGATGTCTCCCCGTTACATCAGCATGCGTCCTGTCGTCCTTCTGAGCCGCCCCTGCTTGTCCTTCTGAGCCTCTCTCTTGTCATTCTGAACGAAGCGAAGAATCTCATCCCTTTTAACAACGAGATGCTTCGCTGGCGCTCAGCATGACCAATAGGGTGCTTCACTGCGTTCAGCATGACGAATAGCACGCTCCGCTGGTCATCAACATGACAGCCGCGTCGTGTCAGCATGACAATCGGGGTGTTCGGCATGTCAAAGGCTGTCGGGCAAAGGTCTCAAAACAGGTACTCAAACTACCTGTGACGAAGCATCTGCTTGAGCTCGGTGACGTTGGTTGCATGCGCCAGCGCCTCTTCGTAGGTGATCAACTGTGCAGTGTACAACCGTTCCAACGCCTGGTTGAGCGTGTTCATCCCGTAGTGCTCGCCCTCCCGCATGGCGGCATATAGGTCATCAGTCTTGCCCTCCTCGATCAGCTTACGCACCGTGGGCGACCCGACCAGTACCTCCACGGCAGGCAGTCTACCTTGCCCATCTGCGCGTAGCACGAGCCTCTGCGCCACAGCACATATCAGAGTGTTTGCTAACTGCACCCGCAGGGGCACACGCTCCTCTGGTGGGAAGCTGCTCAGGATGCGGGTGATGGTGGAAGGCGCAGACATCGTGTGCAGGGTGGCAATGACCAAGTGCCCCAGCTCGGCGGCGGTCAGCGCCACGCGCATCGTCTCCACATCGCGCATCTCGCCAATGGCGATCACATCTGGGTTCTGCCGCAACACACTGCGCAGGGCGGTGGCGAAAGAGGCGGTGTCTGTGCCCACCTCGCGTTGAAGAATCACGCTCTGCTTGTCCTCAAACACATACTCGATTGGCTCCTCGATGGTCACGATGTTCGCCGTGCGCGTGCGATTAATCTCCTCGATAAGGGCGGCCATGGTAGTGGACTTGCCACTGCCCGTCGGTCCGGTGATGAGGATCAGTCCCTGCTGTTGCCCAGCGAACTCCTTAAACACCGCAGGCAGATTTGCTTCCTCAATAGTGGGCGGCTGCAGGGGGATGATTCGCAATGCTGCGCTGATACTGCCGCGCTGGAGAAACAGGTTGCAACGCACGCGCGCCATCCCACCGATAGTGAACACTGTGTCGATCTCCGCGTGTGACTCTAACTGCTGTATCTTTTCGTCCACGTCCAGAGGCTCCACGCTTTCGCGAGGATGCGCCGACGTCAAAAGGGCATCGCGAGCGGCGCTGTAAAGAATGCTGTAAGCCAGCTCGTGACAGTCCAGCGGAGTAATCGGCGGTAAATCGCTGACAACCACTCTGCCATCAATCCGCAACACCGGAGGACTGCCAGCCTTGAGGATGACATCCGAAGCGCGCTTGGAGATAGCATACTCCAAAAGGTCATGAATGTTGTGCATCGTCCACTCAATCCTGCTGATTAGATCGGCGGGGCACTACCCTTTCTTGATTATATCACATCCCCACTGCTTTTACACTGTGCAGAGTACGTGAAAGTTTTACACTGTGCAGAGTACGTGAAAGCCGATTTGACTTCGCGCGTCATAACTGATACCATTGATGAGCAGGAGGTGAGGGCAGTGGCGGTACGTTCGTGGCAACTGGATCAGCGGCTTGTTGTACAATGCAGTGCGCGACAAAGCGTGCGAAGCTTACGCCAGCGACATGCGCGTGCGGGTTGCGGAGGTGAATGCCTACTTCTACCCCGACGTGGTGGTCTGCGGTCAGCCACAGTTTCTAGACGAACAGCAAGACACCCTGCTCAACCCAGTGCTGATCGTAGAGGTGCTCTCGCCGTCTACCGAAAGCTTTGACCGGGGTGAGAAAAGCTTCTATTACCGGCACATCCCTTCGCTGAGGGAGTATCTGCTGGTATCCCAGCACAAGGTGCGCGTGGAGCGATACCTGCGCCAGCCCGACGGGCAGTGGATGATCTACGACTACACTCAGCCTGACGGGGTTGTACGATTAGAAAGCGTGGGTATCGAACTGCCCATCGCACAGATATATGAAGGCATCGATTTCACAACCTCGCCCGATACGGCACAGATATGATACCATGCGCATATCTGTGCAAACACCACGCATATTGGAGGTAAACACCGATGGGCTCCCCCGCACTCCCTTTCTGGTCGGCAGGCGCAATATTGCTGTTCACAGCGGCGCTTGTCTCCCTGGTGACAGCACAACAGGTGAAGGATACTCCCTTCCTGCAGGAAACCGCGGAGCGTTACGATCTCGGCTCGCCAGAAGCCAACGACGTTCGCGCCATCACGGTCGCCCCTGGAGGTGATGTTTGGACCGCCACACGCGCTGGATTATTCCGCTGGCGCAGGGCACAAAACCGCTGGGAGCGAGTGCAGGCAGATACCGCTCCCGCCTTCACCGCCTTTTCCGACTCTG
Organism: Armatimonadota bacterium; assembly: GCA_040289885.1. Lineage (GTDB taxonomy): Bacteria > Armatimonadota > HRBIN16 > HRBIN16 > HRBIN16 > HRBIN16. Next base: position 169,959 of record PSLZ01000002.1, read on the forward strand.
GAGGGCGCGTGTGGCTTGGGGCGTGGAACGGTTTGTATCGCGTCACAGACGGTAGTGTGCCTAAAGTAGACGGCATCACCCAGCCGGTCTCCGCTGTGTGTGAGGTTGGACAGGTTCTGATAGCCTTTGGACCCGATGGCATGTGGCGCGTGCAGGACGACCGCGTGAGGGCATACCCCCTGCCCTGTGCCAGTAGCGTGCGTAGTGTGCTTCCTGATGGCGAGGGGGGCATCTGGATCGGCACGGACGTCGGGCTTTTTCACCATTCCAACTCTGGCACGACCTGGTGGTGGGACGAGGAGCACCTGCTCAGCGCGTCGGTGCGCGGACTGGCGTTTGCACTGGATGGCAGTTTGTGGGTTGGTGGGCTAGGTGGAATTACTATATACCGAGGTCGCCAGCGCATCGGGCAGTTAACCACCGCCGACGGACTGCCCAGCGTGGAGGTACAGTGCGTTCGCCGCGCGCCCGATGGCAGGATGTGGGTCGGCACATCGGTGGGCGTCACTCGTGGCGATGGCAAGAGCTGGTCACTGCGCCATAGCCTACGCTGGCTTCCCGATGACGACGTGCGCGATGTGGCTTTTGACGCCGATGGCACCGCGTGGGTTGCCACTGCGGGCGGCGTAAGCGCGATCCGCCGGCATCGCATGACCCTTGCCGAAAAGGCGGAGCATTACCTGAGTATCTGCCTCGCCCGCCACGTGCGCGAGCCCGGGCTGGTGGAAAAGTGTCTTCTGCAGACTCCGGGCGACGTCAGCACCTGGAAGCCGCGCGACGACGATAACGACGGCGAATACACCAGCATATACCTCGCTATGGAATGCTTCCGCTACGCCGTCACCCGTGATCCCTCCGCCCGCGCCAACGCTCGTAAGGCGTTTGAGGCACTGCAGTTCCTGCAGGCAGTAACCGGCACGCAAGGTTTTGTGGCGCGCACGGTCATCCCCTCCAACTGGCAACCCCTCAACGACCCCAATCGCGTGTATACCGATGCCGAATGGGCAGATGAGCACGTGCGCGACCCTCGCCACAAACGGGTGCATGAGCGCTGGCGGCTCAGCGCGGACGGCAAGTGGCTGTGGAAAGGCGACACCAGCAGTGACGAAATCACCGGGCATTTCTACGGCTACCTGCACTTCTATGACCTTGTTGCCGACGAGCAGGACAAACAGCGCGTGCGCGAGCATGTACGCCGGGTGATGGACTATATCATCGAATGCGGATACGTGCTGAAGGATATCGACGGCACGCAGACACGCTGGGCAGTCTGGAGTCCCCAGAAACTGAACGGCGGCCCCAACTGGGCGCCCGAACGCGGCATCAACTCGGTGGAGATACTCTCCTTTCTGAAAGCCACCTACCATATCACGGGCGACCCCAAGTACGAACGGGAATACCGCAAACTGCTGGACGAACACGGCTATCGCGAGAACGTTCTGCGGGCGAAGACCTTCAACCCCGCCTGGCGCACTCACATCGACGATGAACTGCTCGCCCTGGCGTTCCCGGCTCTCCTGCTCTATGAAACCGACCCCGAGCTCAAGCGGTTGTATCGGCAGGCACTGGACACCTGGTACAAGGGCGTGAAAAACGACCAGAACCCCTGGTTCCACTTCCTGTACGCCTCCCTGACGGGCACGTCGCCTGAGATGGATGACTCGCTCATGTTCCTACGTGATGCACCGCTCGATTTGGTGCGCTGGACGGTAGACAACACCCGACGCGAGGACCTGAAGCGGGTGCGCCACCCGGAGCTGGAAAGCTCGCAGACCGACCGCCTGCCGCCCCCAAGCGAACGTGGGGTGATGCGATTGGACGATAACCCCTGGCGGGCAGTTCAGGGCGATGGCGGACACACCGAAAGCGACGGGGTCTTCTGGCTCCTTCCCTACTGGATGGGCAGATACTACGGCTACATCACGCCCCCTGAGAAGTAGGAGGTGCCGTAACTTTGCTTTTCATGAAACAGTCTAAATAGTGTAAGCGAACGAAGGGAGGGCATTCCGAAATGAAAACTCTCATCTCTCGCTGGAAGTTGCTGTTTTTAGCAGGTCTGCTCGCCATCGGTGTAGCACTCACTGTGCCATCTTCGGCAGACGACCTGGGCAAGCTGTTCAAGAAAACCGAGAGCGGCAAAAGCAAATCCGACGACCGCTCCAAGAGCGACGGGCGGAGCGCGCCGTCAGTCTCGCCCAACAAGAACGATAACAGCACAGATGATAACGACCTGTTCCGCAAGAGGGGAGACCGCTCGCCCGCTCCAATACCCACGCGCCAGCCATCGGTCACACCGCGTCCGTCCGGCAATCGCCCACAGCCCAGCGAACGCAACCTGCCACCGGTCGGTCCCGGCGAATACTGGGTGTACCCGCCGGAGGTAGAGACCCCCTTCGGTAACCGCCCACGCCCGTCGAGCAACGGCATGATCAACCTGGCGCGCCGAACAGGGGAGTGGCAACCGAAGATATACTTCCCGCCGGTGAACGATACCTACCGCCGCCACTATCTGCGGGGCTTGGCTTACGGCTTCTACGTGCGCGTCTATGAGCCCTACCGCGTTTGCCCATCGGTCTACGTGTTCTATCCCACGATGCCTGCATATATCTCGACCGAGCGGATTGTGGTGGTAGAGCGCCCGGTGTTTGTGGAGGTTCCCGTGTTCGTCTACCGCGACAGCTACTACCTGGAGCGCAATCTGCCCAGCCGGCTGGATGTGACCATCGGCGATATCCAGCGTGCCTGGCGCTACAACAGCCCCGACCTCATCCGGCGTCACCTGCGATTCGACATGTTCGTGGCGGTGTACCTGCGCGGGAAGTACGCCTACTCCATCCCCGCCGAAGACTACTTCACCATGACGGTGGACGCCATGCGCAACACGCGCACAGTGCGCTTCGCCTTCGATGAAATCCGCCGGCGCACGAACGACGCCTACGTGCTACACGGTCAGCACGTATACGAGGACGAAGAGGGACAACTGCGCACCACGTATATCAGCTACACGCTGGAGCGCATCGGCGGAGAGTGGGTCATCACCGAGGTCGGCTCTAGCCCGGAACCCATCGTGCAGTGAACTCATCGGAGGGTGAGACCTCGGCAACCCAGGTCAAGCCCTCCCCTTTCCCTCCATACCTTGTTCGCTCACTTTGAAGGCGCTTGCTCACGTATACCGCTGGATGCCGTCTGGAGTATAATATCCTTTGGGAGGTGAAGGCGATGAGCGAGAAGTGGGAGGGCAAACTGGAACGCATCGGCACCTACCGCTGGCGAATCCCCAAGCACTACAAGAAGGGAATGCGGGTAGACGGCATTATCTACGCCAGCGCGCAGATGATCGAACACATCGTCCAGGACCAGTCGCCGGAGCAGGTTGCCAATGTTGCTACTCTGCCGGGCATTCAGGAATACTCGATTGCCATGCCAGACATCCACTGGGGCTATGGCTTTCCAATCGGCGGGGTGGCAGCCATGGACATCAAAGAGGGTGTAGTGTCCCCCGGAGGCGTTGGCTTTGACATCAACTGTGGAGTTCGTATGCTCCGGACGGACCTGACCATCGAGGAGGTCCAACCCAAAATCAAGGAGCTAGTAGACCAGATTTTCCGAGACGTGCCTGCCGGTCTGAAGGGCGAGGGACTGATTACCGTCAATGCCCAGGAACTGCGTGAGGTGATGCGCAAGGGCGCGAGGTGGATGATCGAACACGGCTACGGCTGGGAAGAGGACCTCGAACGCAGTGAGCAGAGCACCACGCTAACCGGTCTTCTGCCGCCGGAGCCTTCCAACATCTCCAACCGCGCCATCGAGCGGGGCAAAACGCAGTTGGGCACGCTAGGTGGCGGGAATCACTTCCTGGAAGTGCAGGTAGTGGACGAGATATACGACCAGAAGGTCGCAGAGGTGTTCGGCATCACGCAGGTGGGGCAGATCACGGTGATGATTCACACCGGCTCCCGCGGCTTCGGGCATCAGACCTGTGACGACTACCTGGACGTGATGCAGAAAGCGCAGAAGAAGTACGGCATCGAACTGCCTGACCGCCAGCTCGCCTGTGCGCCTATCACCTCCGAGGAGGGCGAGGACTATCTGACGGCAATGGCGTGCGCGGCCAACTTCGCGTGGGCGAACCGCCAGGCGATCGCGCACTGGGTGCGGCAAGCGTTCGCAAAGGTGTTCGGCACCAAACCGCAAAACCTGGGCATGCACCAGATATACGACGTCGCGCACAACATCGCCAAGATCGAGGAGCACCTCATCGACGGCAAGCCGCGCACCGTATGCGTGCACCGCAAGGGAGCGACCCGCGCCTTCGGTCCGGGGCATCCAGCGGTGCCAGAGTGCTACCGGGAAGTGGGTCAGCCCGTGCTGATCCCGGGCGATATGGGACGCTACTCGTTCATCCTGGTGGGCACGGCTACCGCCATGCGCGAGACCTTTGGCTCCACCTGTCACGGCGCGGGGCGCATGATGAGCCGCAAAGGAGCCATGCGTGAAGCCGAGGGGCGCAACATCGCACAGGAACTGGCGGAGAAAGGCATCTACGTGCGCGCCCAGAACAAAGCCACATTGGCGGAGGAGGCACCCTACGCCTATAAGGATGTGGCGAACGTGGTCGATGTGTGCGAAGGTGTGGGCATCTCGCGCAAGGTTGCCCGTCTGCGCCCGATCGGCGTGGTGAAAGGGTAAGTAGGGACGTACGATGATACGCCCCTACTGCCTCGCCCTCCGGGCAACAAACCGCTAACCGCTGATGCCTGCCGCCGCCAGCACGGCGCGTTTGACCACCGCCTCCGCCATCGGCACCTTGTAGGCGTTCATCTCCAGCGGGGTAGCATTCGCGACGGCTGCCTTGCCCGCGAGGGCGGCGCTCTGCGCGGTTATCGCCTTGCCCACCAGCGCTCTGGCAGATTCCACGCTCTCATACGGGATGGGCGCAACCGCACCCAGCACCACCACTGCCTGCCGGCACACTCCCCCCTGTAACTGCAGTGCCACCGCAGCGGATACCAGCGCCCAGTCAAACGAGTCCTTCTCGCGCACCTTCAGGTAAGTGCTGCGTGTGCCCACAGGTGGCTTGGGTATCTGGATGTGCGTAATCACCTCGCCTTTCTGCAAGACGTTCTCTCCCTTGAGGTTCTTGTCCGGCATCTGGAAGAAGTCCTTCAGCGCGAGGGTGCGCGTGCCCTTTGCGCCCGCTATGGTCACTTTCGCGCCCAGAGCGACCAGCGCCGGTGCACAGTCGCTGGGATGCACGATGTAGCAAGGACCGGGGCTGATGATGGCGTGGTAACGGTTGTCGCCGCGCACCGCATAGCACTGGTCGCCACCCTTCTTGAGGCAGTGCACGTGGGGATCGCGGAAGTACCAACAGCGTGGACGCTGACATAGGTTGCCCCCTATCGTGCCCACGTTGCGGATCTGTGGCGTGGCAACCGACTCCGCCGCCTCCGCCAGCGCCGTGTAATCGCGCCGAATCACGGGGTGCTCGGCGATCTCAGCAAGCGTTATCAGCGCCCCGATCTGCAAGCCGCCCGATGTCTCCCGAATCTCGCTTAGTCCAGGCAGGCTTTTCAGGTTGACCACGTGAGCGGGCTCAAAAAGCCCATCCTTCATCGCGCCCAGCAGGTCCTGCCCACCAGCTATCGCCAGCGTGCCCGGTTGAGCCAACAGGCGCACCGCGTCGGCGACCGTCTTCGGTTGGTGATACACAAATGCCTTCATCTTCGGTTTCCTCCTACACTTTCCCCAGCGCTTCCAGCACTTTCGCAGGCGTTATCGGCAGGGAATGGATGCGCTTGCCGATCGCGTTGAACACCGCGTTGCCGATGGCTGCGGCGGTGGGAATTACAGGCGGTTCGCCCATACCCGATACCTTGCCCGTGGGGTTGTCGTATACGATGGCTTCGATATCGGGTATATCCAGCGGGCCGGGCAGTTTATACTCCTCCAGATTGGCGTTGAGCATCCGTCCCGTTTGCTGGTCGTACAGCCGCTGTTCGTGCAGTGCCATCGCCAACCCCTGAATGACGCCGCCGTAAATCTGGCTCTCCACCGCGAGCCGGTTCATCACTTGCCCACAGTCCTGAATGGCGACAATCCGCACCACGCGCACCTTGCCCGTTTCGGTGTCTACCTCTACCTCGGCGAACTGGCATCCCGCCACACCACTGCCCTGCAGGTTGGGGTTCCACTCGCCCTGTACCTCGATGCCCTCCTTGCCCAGCAGAGCACAAGCCTGCTTCCAGGTCAGTGACTTCTCGCTCCCGTTGCGGGCGAACACTCTGCCATCCGCCAGCAGGAGGTCCGCAGGGTTGACCTGCAGGCGTTGGGATACCGCTGCCAGCAGTCGCTCCTTCGCGCCCATCGCCGCCATCTTTACCGCAGGCGCCACCGAAGCGGTGGTGGTGCTTCCCCCGCTGGCGCCCGAGTAGCCGTAGTCGGTATCGCCTATCAGTGCCTTTACCTGCTTGATGTCCAGTCCCAGTTCCTCCGCCACGATCGCGGCCACATAGGTGCGCGTGCCGGTGCCCAGGTCTTGAGTGCCCAGACGCACCTCCACACTGCCATCGGAGCCGATACGCACCGTGGGACGGCTTCCCGCACCGCCTCCACCACCCCATACTGCGCTTGCCATGCCGATGCCGCGCCGTATGGTTCCGCTACCCGCTCCCGGCGTTCGGTTGCGCCGCTCCCAGCCGATGCGCTCCGCGCCCAAACGATACTCCGCTTGCCGGACGGGGTTGGGGTCGTTCTTCATGCGGAACTCCAGCGGGTCTACGCCTAGCTTGTACGCGAGGTCATCCATCGCCGACTCCATGATGAACGAAGCCTGCGGGTGACCGGGAGCGCGTAAAGCGGTGGAAGCGCCGATGTTCGTGGAGATGTCAAAGTGCCGTGTACGCACGTTGGGCACGGGGTAGATGTACGGCAGAGGCACCCCTGCCCCGCCCCACACCCCGCCGGTGCCGTAGGTCTCGCTCTCCCAGGCGATCAACCGCCCGGCTCGCGTGGCGGCGATCTTCACCTTTGCCGTCACGCCCGGTCCGTAGCCCGTTGCCAACTGCTCCTCGTCCCGGTCCAGCATCAGCTTCACCGGTGCGCCCGCCATCTTCGCTAGTCGGGCACAGATGACCCCCTCCACTCGCGCACCGAACTTACTGCCGAACCCGCCGCCCATGTGCTCGCAGATGACGCGCACACTGCTGGCTGGGATGCCCAGCGCGCCCGCCAGCTCGTCTCGCACCGAAAAGATGCCTTGCGTGGACGCCCACGCGATGAGCTTATCGCCCTGCCACTGGCAGACCAGCCCGTGCGGCTCTAGGCAACAGTGCGACCGTGCCGGCACACTGTAGGTCGCAGAGTGCACCACCACGTCGTTGCGCGAAAACGCGGAGTCCACATCCCCACGCTCGCGCGGGTTGTCGCCGCGCACGTTGCCCTGTGGCGTGACCCGGGGAGCGCTAGGCTCACGGGCGGTCTCGGGGTCCACCACGAAAGGAAGCGGTTCATACTCTACTTTGATTAACCGCAGGGCATCGCGAGCGACCTGTTCACTCACGGCTGCCACCGCCGCCACTTCCTCGCCAACGTAGTTGACCTTCCGCGTCAGGTCGGCGATGACCGCCTTCACGCCGGGCAGCTTCTCCGCCTGTGAGGTGTCTATCGAGCGAATGCGAGCATGCGGATAGGGAGAACGCAAGATGCTGGCATACAACATGCCGGGCAGACGGATGTCATAGGTGTACTTTGCCCTGCCGGTGACCTTGTCGGCTCCGTCTATGCGAACAATTCGCTTGCCCAGCCAGCGCATGTTCTTGGGGTCACCCCATTGGGCTTCGATGTCTGGCACCTCGATCTCTACTTCACGCGTCTCGCCGTTGACGGTGATGGTGGTCTTCACACGCTTCATCTTCTGTTGTGGCATGGCTTAGCCCCCCTTTCTCATTCGCTGAGAAGCATCCAGCGCCGCCTCAAAGATGCGGTTGTAGGTTCCACAACGGCAGATGTTGCCCGCGCAGGCAGAGCGTATCTGGCTCTCCGTTGGCTGGGGCACCTTGTCCAGTAGAGCCTTGAGCGACATGATGAAGCCCGGCGTGCAAAAGCCGCACATCAGCGCGTCGTGCTCCACAAACGCCTGCTGGAGCGGGTGCATCTGCTCGCCCTGCGCCAGACTCTCCACCGTTTCAATCCGCTTGCCCTGCGCGTCCACCGCCAGCACCGAGCAGGAGTAGACAGGCTTGCCATCCATCAGCACAGTGCATGCCCCGCAACTGCCCCGGTCGCACACGCGCTTCGTTCCGGTAAGCCCCAAGCCCTCCCGCAAAGCATCCAGCAGGGTGACACGCGGTTCCACCTCCAGCTGGTGGGCAGTGCCGTTCACCTGCAGGGTGATACGCACCGTTCCGCGCAACGCTTGCACCCCCGCCGGCGGTGTTGGCAGAGGCTCGGCTTCCGCACGCTTTGCCCGTCGCTCCTCCAGAATGGCACCAGAGGAAAGCAGTCCCGCGATCGCCGCGCTCATGCCCAGATTGCGTAGGAATTTGCGGCGGGAAGCGTCTACCTCCTCGGGGGTGTCCTGTGGCATCTTCTCACGCTCGTTGTCCATTCACCCGGTACCTCCTCTCTGTGACCGCACAGGTTGATAGAAGTTTAACCCATCGAAAAGAACGCTGTCAATAGCTCGGGTCCCCTCTTTGCTGTTGACAAGTTTGCGGAATATCTGTTATATTTGCTTGGCTCGCACGGTCAATGGTGAACGCCTACGCGTTGTAGGCGCATATCGAGCAAGCAAGGAGGGTGCGATGACGACGAGCAAACGGTTCGCGTGTGTTCTTGGAGTACTGTGGGTCAGTTTGCTCTTGGTGCCGTTTGTATGGGCGCAGGAAGAGACCAATATCCCCGCACTCACCTCACTGGCAGCACGAGCCTCCCTGCGAGCGGTCGTCGAGAAACGGCAAGCGGAAGCATGGGCAAGACAGCACGGACTGCCAGTGCGACGAAAGCTCCCCAACGGGGCGATTATCGAGATTATGGCAATACGCAATGGCGTCCCCATCTATTACACCACCCAGGGGCTAGAAGCCGCCGATTCGCTGAGCGCGGATGAACTGTGGCCCGGAGGCTCCACCGGCTTGAACCTGACGGGCGCTGGCGTCACGCTGGGCATCTGGGATGGCGGCGCCGTGGACCCTACGCATCCTGAGTTCAGCGGGCGTCTGCGTATCCGCGATGGTGCAGAGGCGGCCGATCATGCCACGCACGTTGGCGGCATCATGGCGGCAGCGGGGATTAACCCCAACGCGAAAGGGATGTCTTTCGCGGCGACGCTGGACAGCTACGACTGGGACAGTGACACCGCAGAAATGGCAACCGCCGCGCAGGCTGGATTGCTGATATCGAACCATTCCTACGGCATCACTGCCGGATGGGTTTGGGACTTCCTGTGGGTAGGCGATACCACCATCAGTCAGCGCGAGGACTGGAAGTTCGGTTTCTATAGCGACTGGGACCGGGAGTGGGACGAACTCGCCTACAACGCACCGTATTACCTGATTGTGCGCGCGGCAGGCAACGACCGCGGAGAGGGACCTGCCACCCAGCCTGTCCAGCACTATCATCTCGACGGCAGGCTGTACAATGACACCCACGACCTCGACGGCGGCGCCACCGGATTTGACTGCATTCCGGCAAGTGCTACCGCTAAAAACACCCTTACCGTCGGGGCGGCCTATCCGGTACCCGGCGGTTACAACGGGACCGGCAGTGTGCGCATGAGCGAGTTCAGCGCATGGGGACCCACCGATGACGGGCGCATCAAGCCGGATCTGGTAGGCATCGGCGTGGACGTCTTCTCCACCGTTATCGGCGGGTACGATGTCTACAGCGGCACCTCGATGGCATCGCCCAGTGTAGCGGGCGCCTTGGGGCTGCTCATCCAGCACTATCGCCAGACGCACGGCGGGACGAACATGCGCTCTGCCACCCTCAAGGCGCTGGCGATCCACACCGCCGACGAATGCGGACCCGCCCCCGGCCCCGACTACATGTTCGGCTGGGGTATCCTGAACGCCAAAACCGCCGCGCAGGTCATCTCCGAGAGCGTGCGAAACCCCTACACCATCCAGGAGAAAACCCTGCGCAACGGCGAGACGCACACTATCCGCGTGGTCTGCGATGGCACTCGGCCGCTGAAGGTAACCATCGTGTGGGCCGACCCGCCCGGAACACCTCCCCCGGTCTCGCTCGATCCGCCGGACCGGATGCTGGTCAACGACCTCGACCTGCGGGTCACCAACGGCTCTACCACCTATATGCCATGGGTGCTCAATCCGATGAACCCATCTGCCCCTGCAACCACCGGCGATAACACGGTGGACAACGTGGAGCAGGTCGTGGTGCCCAATCCGCAGGCAGGGGTGTACACGATTACGGTCACCCACAAGGGCGTCCTCCGCCCCGTCGGCAGGCAGGCATACTCCATGATCGTTACCGGCGCGGTGACGCACACCCTGCAGGTCGGCTCATCCGACCCCGATAGCGGCGTCGCCATCACGGTCACCCCTGCCGACATCAACGCACAGGGCGACGGCTTGACCCCCTTCAGCCGGGTATACGATGGCGGCACACAGGTTACGTTGACCGCCTCCGCCGTCGCGCCCAACGATAACGTCTTCATCAAATGGGTGCGCAACGGTGTGGATTTCTCCACCAATCGCACCCTCAACCTTACAATGGACACCGACCACAACCTGGTGGCGGTCTACGAGTTCATCTCGCCTATTCCGGTGCTTCTGCAACCCGCGCCGAACGCAGTCGTACCACCAACACCTACCTTCCGCATGAAGGCGACCTCCTCGCCGGGCTCAAGGATGAAGTATAAGGTGGTCATTTATCAGGGCGATACGGAGATAGCGGTGTTTGACCAGACCACCGACCCCACCGGCTGGAGCAAACCCGACTACGCCAGCGGCGAAGAGGCGGTGTTGACGGTTCCTTCGGCGCGCGCCCTGCCGGCGGGTAGCCTGCGGTGGCAAGCCTTTGCCTACGACGGCACCCGCTGGAGCGAAGGAAGCAGTAAACGCGGTATGGTGGTCAACCGAATGCCCACCGCGCCCACGCTCGTCAGCCCGACAGCGAACGCCATCGTGCTGGGCACGCCGACGCTGACCGTTCACGCCTCCGACGTCGATAGGGGTGACACGCTGAAGTACAAAATCGTCTTCACGCGCGGCAACACGACAGTAGCAACCTTTGACCAGACGGTAGACTCCACCGGCTGGAGCAAGCCTAGCTACGCCAGCGGCGAGGACGCTACGCTGACCGTGCCCTCCGCCCGTGCGCTGGTGCCCGGCACCTATCAATGGCAGGCGTTCGTGTACGATGGCAAGCAGTGGAGCGAAGGTAGCGAAAGCCGAACCATCATTGTCAACTCCGCGCCCTCGGCTCCCGACCTCCTTGAGCCGGCAGGCGGTAGTTTCGTATCCCATACGCCTACCTTCCGCCTGCGAGCCAGCGACGCCAACGGCGATAACCTGCAGTACAAGATCGTGGTGAAGCAGGCGGGACAGGTTATCGCCACCTTTGACCAAAGTGTCTCCACCACGGGCTGGAGCAAGCCCAGCTATGCCAGCGGCGAAGAGGCGGTGTTCACCGTAGCGCAGGACGCCGAGCTGGCAACCGGCGCGTACCAATGGCAGGCGTTCGCCTACGACGGCAGGCAGTGGGGGAACGGCAGCTGGGAGCGCAGTTTCACCGTGGACCAGGCTCCCGAAGCGCCCGAGATCATCACACCCGGTGCGGGTACCGTCACCTCCTCTACGCCAGAGTTCCGCCTGCGCTCCACTGATACCGACCTGTCCGACGGTCTGCGCTACAAGCTGGTGCTCTCGCGCGGTGGACAGCAGATAGCCGTCTACGACCAGACGGTCAGCATCACGGGTTGGAGCAAGCCCAGCTACGCCAGCGGCGAAGAGGCGGTGTTCCGCGTGCCTGCCAGCAACACGCTGAGCGCGGGCACCTACCAGCTGGAGGCATACGCCAGCGACGGACAGCAGTGGAGCAGTGCTGGAAGCCGCTCGTTCAAAGTATCCGCCAAAGTGCCTGCAAGCCTGGTGGGCATCGGCACCTTCGCGGTCAGCCTCGCCCTGCCAGACACCAGCAAGGATGCCATCGGCGCGGGGACGATGCCCATGAAGATATGGGATGCCAGCAGGCAGTCCTACGTGGACGCGCCGAGTAACCTGCTCGTGGGCGCTGGCTACTGGTACGCGGCGACGCAACCGGTGCCCCTGCGCCTTGCGGGCAATGCTCTGCCTATCTCCTTCCCACTCGCGCTCAAGCGGGGCTGGAACTTCATCGCCAGCACCTCCGCCGACCCCATCACGTGGGACGTGAACGCCATCAAAGTGCGTCGGCTGGGGCAGACAGTCACCCTGCGTGAGGCGCGACAGGCGGGCTGGATAGAAGACCACGCCTGGGGCTGGCTACAGGATGGCGCAAACCCGATGACCGGCCGCTACGCGCTGGTATACGACTCCCGACTGATACCCGGCGCGGTGAGCAGTATCGAGCCATGGCGTGGCTACTGGGTGTACGCGCACGAGGAGTGCGGACTGCTCCTGCAAGCCTCCGACGGCATCATCCCAAGCGCCACCCGCGCGGGCTCGGAAAGCGCGGAGGTATGGGCGGTGCGCCTGGTGGCACAGACCAGCTCCGGCAGTGCGGAGGCGGTCTTCGGTGCAAACCGCTCGGCGGAAGACATCGCCATCGGGTTACCACCTGACCCGCCCGCCGCTTCCCCTGCGCCGAAGGTGCTTCTCGTGCGCCAGGGGCAGCCCCTTGCGGTAGACGTGCGCGCCGAGAGCCGTGCCAGCACACCGTGGGAGGTAGAGGTGCATGTGCCCGCAGGAAGCGGTAGTACCGCCACGCTCTACTGGCAGGGCGCGCAGAAGGCACCTCGCGCGGTGAACCCCGTGCTAGTGGACCTGCAGACAGGCGCGCGACGGTTCCTGCGCACAACCAGCTCGCACACCTTTGCGGTGAACCCGCAGGGCGGCGTGTACCGCTTCCGCATCGAGATGCTACCGCAGAGCGGACTGCTTCGCCTGACACAGGTGCGGGTGAACGGCGGACGCTTTACTGGCGGACGCTACACCATCTCGTTCAACCTGAACACCGGCGCACAGGTGTCTGCGAGCGTCTACGCCGGCGGCAAGCTGGTGCGTCGCCTGGAGAGTGGTTCCACTCGTTCCGCCGGTATCCAGCAGGTCACCTGGGATGGGCGCGATGGGGATGGCATCGCCCTACCCGCCGGCGGTTATCTGGTGGAGATCAAAGCGGTCAGTGTGGACGGACAGGTGGTACGCAGTGTCGTGCCCATCACACTGACACGGTAAGAGGAGGAGCACGATGAAGAAGATAACCATCGCTCTGGGAGCACTCACAATAGCCCTGCTGGTGGGCTGTGGTGGGGGTGGGGAAAAGGCGATTTCGGACCCCACGCCGCCCGTCATCGGCACGCCCGCGGTCACCCGCGAAGCCGGCACTCAGAACGTGCTGGTGCAGGTACAGGTGTTTGACGTGGGTAGTGGGGTAGCACAGGCCACGGCGCTGGCGGTCGGCTTGGATCCCACACGCGTCCCCGTGTCCCTGCAGTTGGTGCCGAGACAGACCGAGCAGTACCAGGCGACACTGCCCGCTGACACCGTTCGCTTGACGGTGAGGGCAGTGGACCGCAACGGCAACACAGCGGAAAGCGCGGAGATCCGCGTGCCACCTCCCGGCCCGCCGTTCTAGGAGAGCCGATTCAGGGGGCAACCCGCACGGGTTGCCCCCTCTGAACTGCCGCACCGCCCGCAAAGTGCAGGATTAGCCGTTTGCTGTCAATCCCAACCTCGTGCGCAACAGCAGTTTTGAACACGATACATCCGCCAAACCCTGTTACGTCTCCATCTGGGTCTTAGCGCATCACGTTCCCGATTAGCGATGGATTTTCCGTTCGCCTGCTTCACGCTGCTGAGGGTGTTCGGTAAAGAACGGGTTTTGGGGTATACTCTTGCCATCAAACGAACACGCAAAACACTGTCACGAAAGGCTATCCCGTTCCACATCCTCCTCC
>PSLZ01000073.1:0-6015 GCA_040289885.1 Armatimonadota bacterium
ACGAGATGCTTCGCTGTTGCTCAGCATGACAAGAGGGGGTGTCACCCTGAACGAAGTGAAGGGTCTCGTTTTCTCGTCACCCTGAGCGGACGCGAAGGGTGTCAAGGGCGAGATGCTTCGCTGGCGCTCAGCATGGCAACAAAAGACAACATGCAGAGCTGGCGCTCAGCATGACAACAAAATCAGACAACACTTGACAGAGAAGGAGACCAACCGATGGAGAACTCACAAGGCAAACCGCGAACGATGTTCTGCGCCGAGGGCGGCTTATTTTTGGGAGCAGTGCGTAGCACGATTTTCAAAAAATGGCGAACATCGGGTGGATTTACGCTCATCGAACTGCTCGTCGTCATCGCGATCATCGCGATACTGGCGGCGATCCTGTTCCCGGTGTTCTCACAAGCCCGTGAAAAGGCGCGTTCCATCTCCTGCCTGTCCAACTGTAGGCAGATGGGTATCGCCATCGCCATGTACGTGCAGGACTGGGACGAGGGGTTCCCTCTCACAGAGCCCCACGAGTACGGTGGAGCACATGCACCAGTGGGACCGGGTTGGCTGAAGAGCTGCCAGCCTTACGTGAAGACTCAGTTACTGCACCGGTGCCCCTCGGACAGCAGTCCGCTGTGGAACGACGGCGACCCCAAGACGCGCGTGGCGTCCTATGGGTTAAACGCCTACTTCCCACCAGACCATCCGCCTTACTGGGGGGTGACGCTTGGTGGTGTGGTAAACCCTGCGCGATGCGTCATCGTGGCGGAGCTAGCGGACCAGGTGCCAGATGACCATTTCGTGGCGGCGGCGTGGGGGAACCCTACCAAAGTGCCGGAGTTCGGTCCCGGTTCCGAGGAGCACGAGGCGGAATGGGACGATGCGCGTTGGGAGCCTCGCAGTGTAGCCATTCGGCGGCATCTGGGTGGTGCCAACTATGTGTTCGTGGACGGGCACGCCAAGTGGCATCGCTTCGAGCAGACGTGGCAGCAGACGCCTGGCTCCCCGCCTACTGTGGACTGGTACGACCCCAAGATGCCGTAGTCAGGCGTCTGGTGATCTTCCTCTGACCGCTAGCCGGAGACTGCCTCGAGAACACGAGGCAGTTTCCGTTTCTACACCCTGTAGACCTGCGGGCGGTAGGTATGCTAAAATTACAGGCGAGCGACTCAATCAGGAGGTGTGGCTATGCCACTCAGCGAGGAACTGTTGAGCATCCTTGCGTGCCCCGCGTGCGATGACCGACCGCCGCTGAGGCAGGAAAGCGAAGAGAGCCTTGTCTGCGATAAGTGCCACCGTCACTATCCCATCCGTGACGGTATCATCGAACTGCTAGTAGAAGAAGAGACCTCATCACCAAGGGAGGAGTAAGCAGCACCCCATGCCACGAGTTGCAGTGATCCACGGACCGAACCTGAACATGCTGGGCATCCGGGAGACAGAGGTATACGGCCACCTCAGCCTAGAGCAAATCAATCAGCGCATCCTCGAGAAGGCAAAGGCGTTAGGACTGGAGGTGCGCATCACGCAGTCCAACCACGAAGGCGAGATCATCGAAGCCATTCACGAGGCACTGCAGTGGGCGGACGCCATGATCATCAACCCCGGCGCGTACACCCACTACAGCATCGCCATTCGCGATGCCATCACGGCGGTGCGCCTGCCCACCGTGGAGGTGCATCTCTCCAATATCCACGCGCGTGAAGAGTTCCGACGCCATTCGGTGACTGCGCCGGTGGTGCACGGCATCATCTCGGGGTTCGGCGTGATGAGCTACCTGATGGCGCTGGATGCGGTGAAGTTCATTCTGGAGGAGAGCCGGCGATGAGCCTGCGGTTCGCGCATCGCGTGGAACGGCTCCGTACGCGGATAGATGAGCGCTCGGTCGAATCGCTGTTGATCACCTCTCGCCCCAATGTGCGCTACCTGAGCGGTTTCACTGGCAGTGCTGGCTCGTTGTTAGTGGGGAAGGAGTTCGCCGTCCTGCTCACCGACAAACGTTACACACTGCGTGCCCGCAGTGAGGCACCCGGCTTTGAGGTCGTCGTGCCGGAGAACCCCGATGACGACGTTCTGAAAACCCAGATGGAATCTCGCGGCCTGCGCAAGATAGGCTTCGAAGCCAACCACATCACCGTCAAAACGCTGGAGGGATGGCAGGAGAAGTACGGCGAACTGGGGATCGAGTGGGTCCCCACCAACGGGGTGGTGGAAGAACTGCGAATGGTTAAGGACGCTCAGGAGGTCGCCAGCATCCGTGAAGCCTGTGGTATTGCTGACGCGGCGTTCCGGCACATCCAGCTGTTCCTACAACCCGAAGCGGTGGAGCTGGACGTGGCGATGGAGCTGGAGTTTTACATGCGCCGGCAGGGAGCGCGCCGCCCCGCCTTCGAGAGCATCGTCGCATCGGGCGAGCACTCTGCCATGCCTCACGCCGAGGTTTCAGAGCGTCGGTTCCAGCCGGGCGATTTCGTGACGCTGGACTTCGGGGCGGAAGTGAACGGTTACTGCTCGGACATCACCCGCACGGTGGTGATCGGCAAGGCAACGCCCGAACAGCGACGCCTGTACGAGGTGGTTCTGGAGGCGCAATTGCGTGCCATCGACGCCATCAAGCCCGGAGTGAAAGGTGCAGATGTCGACGCCATTGCCCGGCAGGTGATTACCGACGCGGGATATGGCGACTACTTCACCCATTCGCTGGGACACAGTTTGGGCTTGAGCGTGCACGACGGACCGGGGCTCGGGCAGAAGTCGGAAGTGGTGCTGGAGCCGGGCATGGTGTTTACCGTGGAGCCGGGAATCTACATTGAGGGCTTTGGCGGCGTGCGGATTGAGGACGATGTGCTGGTCACCGAAGCAGGAGCGGAGGTGCTAACGCATTCGCCCAAGCATCTGATGGAGTTCCCAGCATAGGAAAAGGAGGAGCAGATGCGTTTGAGATGTCTGTTGACCGCTGGCGTGGTGCTCGTGTGGATGGTGGCTGGTGTGGCGGCGCTGGCGGAGGTGCCTCCCCGCTACTGGAAGCTGACCATCCTGCATACCAATGACACGCATGGTAACCTGTTCCCGTTCAACTATGCCGACCCACCGCACCCCAACAGCCAAGAAGCCCAGCTGGCACTGAGGCGAAACATCGGTGGCATCGCGCGGCGCGCGACACTGGTCAAGCAGTTCCAACAGGGGTTTGGCACCACGTGGGTGGTGGACGTAGGCGATTTCATGGACGGCACGGCGTTTTCAGTAGAGTATCGTGGCGAGGCGGATGTCGCCGCGATGAACGCGCTGGGCTATACCATCGGCACGCACGGCAACCACGAGTTCAACAACTCGCGTGCGCAGTGGCAGAAACTGGTGCAGATGGCACGGTACCGTCTGGTGTGTGCTAACGTGGTGGACGCCAAAACCAAACAGTCCCTGCTGAAGCCCTACGAGATACTGGAGGCAGAGGGAGCGCGGATAGCCGTTTTCGGACTGGTGACGGAGAGCACGCGCGGGTATCCAGCCACGCGCGAAGGGGTGGAGATTCTGGATGCTATTTCAGTGGCGCGCGAACTGGTGCCCAAACTGCGCCAGCAGGCAGATGTGGTGGTTCTGCTCTCGCACCTTGGCGTGGAGGAGGACGAACGACTGGCGCGCGAAGTGCCCGGTATCGACGTGATCGTTGGCGGCCACTCGCACACACGCCTCGCCAAGCCCCTGTTTGTGCCTCGTGGGCACCTTGACAGCGCGTTTCAGAAGAACGGGACGGTGATTGTGCAGGCGTTCCAGTGGGGTGGGGAGCTGGGCAAACTGGAGCTGATTCTGCGGCGCGACGCCCGCGGACGATGGACGCTCATGAGCTATCGCGGCGAGCTCGTCCTCGTTACGCCCCATATTCCCGAAGACCGCACGGTGAAGGCGGTGGTGGAACGCTACTGGAAACCGATCAAAGGCTACTACGGCGTGGTTCTAGGTGAGGCAGAGGACGATTTCACCCACCGAGGTGCAGACGACGCGGAATACAATCTGGTAGCGGACGCTCTGCGCGAGATGCTCGGCACCGAGGCGGACTTGGAGAACATGGGAGGGGTGCGTGCGCCCATTTTACGCGGCGTGATCACCCGGTATGATCTCGTGAAGGCTCTGCCGTTCGGCAACACGATGGTCAAGTTCCGTGTGACGGGAGCGCAATTGCGCGAGCTACTCCGACGCACGCGCCCGGCGGTCTCGGGCATCCGCTACCGCTACCAAGGTGGTCGTCTGCTGGAAGTGGCGGTAAACAGTCAGCCTCTGCAAGACGAACGACAGTATTTGCTGTCCACCAACAGTTACTTCGCCCAGCGCTACCTCCAGCCAATGGGCATCGCCTACGAGGATACGGGCAGGAAACGGCTGGACCTGGTGTCGGAGTACATTCTGAAGCACAAGCGCATTCGCCCGGCATATGACGGGCGGCGAATCGTGGACCAATCGGTGTACTGAAGGGGGGTACGCACATGAGCGACCTGTTAGAGCAGACATACGGCAAGTACCTGCAGTATGTGAACCCCGGACTGGCGCAGTTGATGAAGTTTGCCGACTTCGGGGTGGAAGTTCGCGCGGAGGGCATGTATGTATATGACCATACCGGTCGCGCCTATCTGGACTTTCTGGGGGGCTACGGCACGTTTGCGCTGGGACATCGGCATCCCAAAGTGGTGGAGGCGGTGAAAGCGCAGCTGGAGCGGATGCCGCTCTCCAGCAAGGTGTTTTTCAGTGCGCTGGTGGCGGATTTTTGTGAGGCGCTGGCGCAGGTTCTGCCCGGCGACCTGCAGTACAGCTTCCTGTGCAACAGCGGCACGGAAGCGGTGGAGGGCGCGCTCAAGATCGCTCGCAAGGTTACCGGCAAGCACAAGTTCATCGCGACGGTTGGGGGCTACCACGGCAAGAGCATGGGCTCTCTCAGCGCGACGGGACGCGAGCAGTATCGTCAGCCGTTCTATCCGCTGGTGCCGGGTTTCGTGCACGTGCCTTTTGGCGACGCGGACGCCGTTGCTCGGCAGATGGACGAGGACACCGCAGGCGTGATCGTGGAGCCGATCCAAGGCGAAGGCGGTATCTTCCTGCCCGACGAGCACTATCTGCCCCAACTGTGCGAGATTTGCACCCGACATCACGCTCTGCTGATTGTGGACGAAGTGCAAACGGGATTAGGACGCACCGGCAAAATGTTCGCAGTGGAGCACTGGGGAGTCCAGCCCGACATCATTACTCTGGCGAAGGCGTTGGGCGGGGGAGTGGTGCCATCAGGTGCGTTCTCCTCCACCCCCGACATCTGGCAGAAGGCGTTTGGCGATAACCCGCTGATACACACCAGCACCTTCGGGGGTAATCCGCTGGCGTGTGCGGCAGGCATCGCGACCCTGCAGGTCTTGCAGGAGGAGAACCTGCCCGCCCGTGCCAGGGAGCGCGGGGAGCAGTTATTGGGTGCGTTGAGCGCCGTACAGCAGAAATATCCCGATGTGGTTACCCAGGTGCGGGGCAAAGGGCTGATGGTGGGCGTCGAATTCGCCATCGAGGACGTGGCGAAGCTGGTGATTGCGGGCATGACGCGCCGTGGGGTCATCGCTGCCTACACGTTGAACAACCCGCGCGTGATCCGCTTCGAGCCACCGCTGATCGTCTCGGCGGAGCAGGTCGATACCGCCGTCAACGTGTTCGCCGAGTCAGTGGAGGAGGCGGTAACGGGACTGAAGAGTCTGGGGTTGTTATAAGGCTCAAAGTTGTGCTGTGGCGTTGCCCTGAACGATATTTTTTTCATTCTGAGCAAAGCCATGCATGACGTTCTATTGTCCTTCTGAGCCCCTTGCTTGTCGTTCTGATCTTCTCTCTTGTCCTTCTGAGCGAAGCGAAGAATCCCAATCATTGAACGACGAGATGCAGAACTGCGTTCAGCATGACAACCATAATGTCCTTCTGAGCGAAGCGAAGAATCCCAACCCCGTTCAACGACGAGATGCTTCGCTGTTGCTCAGCATGACAAGAGGGGGTGTCACCCTGAACGAA
>PSLZ01000028.1:0-47891 GCA_040289885.1 Armatimonadota bacterium
GCGTGTAAGACTGGCGCCCCCGCTCGGTAACGGGCGGGTGTCAGGAACAGATTTCTATGTTCATGGCAAGGGAGGGTAGCATGAGCCGCACTAAGGAGAACATGCAGGCGGTGCGCTGTTACGCGCCCGAGGATTACCGGTTAGAGCAGATACCGGTACCCGAGCCTGGTCCGGGCGAGGTGATTGTGCAGGTAGAGGCGTGCGGTATCTGCGCGAGTGATGTGAAATGCTTCTATGGGAATCCATCTATCTGGGGTGATGCCACTCGCCCGCGCTATGTGCAGCCGCCCGTTGTGCCCGGGCACGAGTTCGTGGGGCGAGTGGTGGCACTGGGTGAAGGCGCGGGGGAACGCTTCGGGTTGAAACGCGGTGACCGCGCCGTCGCCGAGCAGATTGTGCCCTGTGGTCATTGCCGGATGTGCGACCGGGGCATGTACTGGCTCTGCAGGCATCGCGAGATTTTCGGGTTCCGCGAGAAGGCGCAGGGCGGATGGGCACAGTACATGCGCTACCCTGCTAATGCCCGGGTGTACCGCGTCCCCGACAATCTGCCGCTGGAGCAGGCGGCGCTGGTGGAGCCGCTGGCGTGTTCCATGCACGCCGTGGACAGAGCACAGATTCAGTTCGGGGACGTAGTGGTCATCGCGGGTATGGGACCGCTGGGGCTGGGCATGGTGGCTTGTGCCCGGTTGAAGAACCCCGGATGGCTAATAGCACTAGACCTGCGCGACCACCGCCTGGAAGTGGCGAAACGACTGGGCGCGGATATGGTGTTGAACCCCTCCCGTGACGATGTGCGTGGCGCGATCAAACGCCTGACTGACGGCTACGGCTGTGATGTATACATCGAAGCTACCGGACATCCGCAGGGCATCTTGCTGGGGCTGGACATTATTCGCAAAGCGGGCAACTTCGTGGTGTTCAGCGTCCTGCAGGAGCCGGTCACCGTAGATTGGACGATTCTGGGCGATGTGAAGGAGCTGAACGTATACGGTTCTCACCTGGGACCCTATTGCTACCCGAAGGTGATCGACTATCTATCGCGGGGACTGCTGAAGACAGACGGCATCGTCACGCATCGCCTGCCACTGTCCGAGTTCCGGCGCGGCATTGAAATGGTGCATGAGGGACGGGAATCCATTAAGGTGTTGTTAGTGCCGGAGGCTTGAAAAAGTAATTTAGATTTCCAAGCAGGAAATAATACTAGTTTTTACGGAAAAAGATTCTCGCCAGCAGGAATCCGCGACCTGAACATTTAGAATATCAATTAGAATATCAAACCGATAATGTGTCTGGACTGCTATCCTCGCGTGATTACGGAGGTAACTGCCATGACAAAGGGATTGCTGGCATGTTTGGTGGCCCTGCTCTGTGGAGCGATATGGGCTCAAAGCACGGACAGTGCGTTGCGTCCGTGGTCGGTGCGCCTCAGCGTTTAGGTTGGGGAGTACCGCGACGACAACAACCTCTTCGGGCAGAGTAAGATCTCCCGCGCCTTCGTAGCCCCTCCCCCCGCTCCCGGTAGCGCGTCGCGGGTACGTCTGGTTTTTGCGTATGGTGGCTCGGTGGATGTACGTGCGCTCAGCCGGTCGCGCACGCGCGGGGAGTTCACCGTGGAGACAGATGTCCCCGATGCAGAGGTGACTTTGCGCTGGGGCAATGTCGCTGGTGTTCCGCGCGGAGTGAACCTGCGCCTGGTGGACGTGGAGACGGGCAGGCGTATCTGGATGCGCACTGCGCCTGCGTTTACCTTCCGCAGTGGGCAGGGCACCACACGGAGGCAATTCGCCATCGAGATGGACATGGATACGCATATGCCTCTGCGCATCACGAGCCTGAAGGCACAGCAGACACGTGGTAGTGGCATCACCGTGCAGTTCGCCCTGAGCAAGCCCGCTTCGGTACGGGTGCAGGTGCTTTCCGCCGGGGGCAAGGTTCTACGCGAAGTGGAGAGCGCAACGACCCGTAGCGCAGGGTTGCAGACGGTGCAGTGGGACGGGCGCGACGCAGGTGGGGTCGCACTGCCCGCTGGGGCGTACCTGCTGGAGGTCAGCGCAGTCACGGAGGAACTGGAGCGTACCCGCGCGGTTGTTCCCATCGTGCTGAAGCGTTAACCATCTTTCTCGTTCGGGAGGTCCACGAGATGAGAGCCATTGTGCTTACCGGGATTGTTGTCGTTTGTGGGGTGGTGCTTCACGTGACGTTGTGGGCGCAGGAGAAGCCGAACCTCGACACGCGCGGGGTGGATGGACAGGACTTCGTGGTGCAAAATGATTTTCTGGACATCCGTGTCGGACCGCGAACGAGTACCCAATGGATTTTCCGTTATGCGCAGGAACGGAGTGCAGACGCGGTGTATCTCGAGCGCTATGTGGTGTGGACCCCCGGCTGGAGCGGTGGCGTGCGGTCGGATGATATGACGGTGGAGCAGGGTTTTTCGGGAGATTCAGCCTGACCGCCTTGCTGAGGCTATTCTGTCTTACTCTGCCAATAACCAGTCCCTGCGCATTGTGCGCCGCGTGCAGTTCTACCCCGGCGCGTCGAGGCAGTTTAACATCACCTACGTGCTAACCAACACCGGCTCACAGCCTCTACGGGATGTGCGCTTCTTCCAGGTGATCGATTTCGACATCGCGGGGGCATCGGGCGATTACGCCTGGTATAACCCCGCCTCCGACTCCGTGTTCATGAACGATGACAGCTATTATCGGGTAGGGTTTACAGGCAGTATCCCTTCCCCACCCGGCACGGGGTTGGGAACTAGAGTTACATGATTAATAACGACTGGACGGACGGAGATCTGAACAACGAAACTCGTTACCCCGCCAGCGGCACGGCGGATGCCGGCGTGGGATTGCAGTGGAATATTGGCGACCTTTCTGCTTCCAACTCCGTGGACCAGATTGTCTCTTATGAGTGGGACTTGGACAACGACGGGCAGTTTGATGATGCGACCGGTGCGCAGGTGCCCTACCGTTGGGATACGCTGGGGCAGTTTCTCATCTCAGTGCGCGTGCGCGATAACCGCGGGCGAGAAGACATCGACAGCGCCGTCATCACCGTCGTGCCTGACCGCGACCTGCAGGTGGCGCAGGTCTCCCTGAACCCGCCCGAAAACCTGAAGGATGGACAGGTGGTCACTGCCAACGTGCGCATCCGAAACGATGGCATAGACGCCGCGTCGCAATCGTTCCGGGTGGTTCTGCTGGCTTCGGCAGGGGGTGCGAACGAGCGGTGGGGTCAGTTATCAAGATATGCCCAGCCTGGGAGGGGGCGCTGTCACCGAGATCGCTCTGCCCGTGCTCCTGCGCGGCAACGGCTCGCGCCTCCGGGTGGTGGTGGACTACGATAATTGGATTTCAGAGTTCAACGAGGCTAACAACAGCTACCTGCTTGAGTTCGCGCCCGTGCCCGCGCCTGACCTGGTGGTCAGCGGTATCCGCATCCAGCCCGATTCGGGTCTAGTGGATGGGCAGACCGCTCAGGCGGTGGTGACGGTAACCAATAACGGCGCGGACACCCTCGGCAACTTCCGCGTGCTTCTACAGCAGGGGGTAACGGGTAACCCCATGCTCGTCAACGCTAGCGCGTGGGTGAACGGTGGGCTGTCCGCTGGCGCGAGCGTAGAGGTCGCCTCCCCTTGGAGGTGCGCGGCGGCACCGGTCAGACCATCGGCGCGCAGGTGGATAACTTGGACGAGGTGGGCGAGAGTGACGAGGGCAACAACGGTATCCGCACTCTGCGGGCGGTGGTGCGCAACGCGGGTGAGGAGCCAGCGGAAAACGTCCTGGTGCGCCTGATGTACGGCTCGCAGAACATCGGCGAGATGACCATCGCGTCTCTGCCGCCGCACCAGGAGCAACAGGTCAGCCTGCTTTGGGATGCGCATCGTGGTCTGCTCACGCGCGACATCACCGTGGTGGTAGACCCCGATAACGCCATCGAGGAGATGAACGAGTACGACAACACCCTCCTGCAGAACGTGGAGGTGGCTCCGCTTCGGTTGACTAGCGCCTTCCCAGCGGGCTTAAGCCTCATCTCCCTGCCGCTGTTGCCGCTGGCTCAAGGCTAACGTGGAGTGTGAACTACTCCTGCCCTAGGAGGGGAGGCGGATGACGCGGTATATCGTGCTGGTTCTCTCGGCGGTGGGGACAGCGGTCGCGCTGGCAGGATGTGGGATGTTCCTGTCGGGCGCACAGCCACTTACCCCACCCGCCATCAGTAATGTGCAGATACAGCCGACGCGCCTGCGGTTTTCCGGCGGGCAGGTGATACTGATGGCGGAAGTACGCGACGCCGATGGCGTCCGCGCGGTGACGCTGGCGATACAGAACCCTGATGGCTCAACTACCACGGTGACTATGGAGCCCGCCGGAGCGGATACCTACCGGGCGACGGTGAGCCTGCCGCCCAATGTCAGCGCAAGCACCCAGCGCTACAGTTTCGTGGTCAACGCCGAAGACGTGTTCGGGGTCAAATCGCAGAGCACTGCCACCACACTGGAAGTAGAAGGGGTCTCCTTCCCGCCCGACACGCCGCCGATTTAACCCGGTGGGTGGTGAGCAGGAATCGTGTGGTGCGATGCGGAAATATAGCACGCATTGCGCAACCGTTAAACTTGCGAGGGTAGAATGCCTCTTGCCGTCATTCACGATTACCTGAACCAGCTGGGTGGGGCAGAGAAGACGCTGAACGTTTTTCTGCGTATCGCTCCTTCTGCTACGGTGTATACCTCGGTTGCAAGGCATGATGTGGTTCGCGCTTGCGTGCCTCCCGCGGTATCCGTCAAGCCGAGCTTCCTTCAACGTCTGCCGCTGGCGGTGACGCACACGCGCCTCTATCTGCCTTTGCTCCCTGTGGCCTTTGAGTGGATGAACCTGCGCGAGCACGATCTGGTGGTCAGCATATCTAGTGCCTTTGCGAAGGGGGTACGCGCGCCGGAGGGTGTCGCTCATTTATGCTACTGCCAAACACCCATGCGCTTCGCCTGGAATCTAGACGGTTACATGCGTTACGAGCAGGTTTCGTCCGCCACGAAGGCGGTGGTTCGCCTGTTGATGGTGCGCTTTCGGGAGTGGGATATTCGTTCCTCGCAGAGGGTCACCGAGTTCGTCGCCATCTCCCGCACGGTGCAGGAACGTATCCGCCAGTTTTATGGGCGCGAGTCGCGCATCATCTACCCGCCGGTCGACACGCCGATTTACCGCCCGGTGCCTCCCGAGGAGAAGGGGGATTACTACCTGGTGTTAAGCCGACTGCTTCCTTACAAGCGCATCGACGTGGCGATCGAGGCATGTAATCGCCTGCATCTGCCGCTGGTTGTGGCGGGTGAGGGGCGAGATGCCCCTCGCCTGCGCCGCCTAGCTGGTCCGACGGTGCACTTTGCGGGCAGAGTAGCCGACGAGGAGGCTATCCGATTGCTAGCGCGGGCGCGTGCGCTGATTCTGACCGCCGAAGAGGACTTCGGACTGACGCCGGTGGAAGCGATGGCGTCGGGGACGCCTGTCATTGCCTACCGGGCAGGCGGGGCGACGGAGACGGTGATACAGGGGGAAACGGGCATGTTTTTTGACCGCCAGGAGCCTGAATCGCTGATGGAAGCCCTGCTTCGATACCATCCCTCGGACTATGACCCCCTTCGCTGTATCGAGCGGGCAAAGCTGTTTGACACAAGCCGATTCTTCAGCGCATGGCGCCATCTGCTAGTGGAGTACGGTTACCGAGTGCACGCGGAAGCCGCTTAGCGCGTTTGCAGGAACCGACTGCCCGGCTCGCTGATCGGCTCGCCACGCTGGCAGAGGGGGCACTGCTCCGCCTCCCAGGCTTCCACACTCAGCCGTAGTAGTGCCTCCAGGCGCGTTCCTATCTGTGCCTGCCCGCCGGTGCGGTCTACCAGGATACCCACTCCTACCACCTGCACCTGATAAGGTTCTAACATCTCCAGCACCTCGCGCACCGAGCCGCCGGTGGTCAGGATGTCGTCTACTACCAGCACGCGTTCACCCGGCTGAAGGGTAAATCCGCGCCGCAGGACGCGCTTCTCTCCCTCGCGCTCGGCGTAGACGGCACGTGTGTCCAGCTGGCGCGCGACTTCGTAGGCGATGATGACCCCTCCCGTGGTGGGACCGACCACCACGTCTATCGGCTCGGAGCGGAACCGATTCGCCAGCTCGCCGCACAATCGTTGGACGTGACGCGGGTACTGCAGGATGCGGAACTTTTCGAAGTAGGTGTTGCTGTGCTTTCCCGAGCTGAGCCGAAAGTGTCCCTGCAGTATCGCACCGCAGTCACGAAATATCTGCAGTATCTCATCCGGAGAGATGCTCATTGCCTTGCCCCCATAGGATGTCCTTCATCGCGTCATGCCGAGTGTCAACTCCATTGTCGTGCTGGGCGCCAACCCCATTGTTATGCTGAGCGTCAGCGAAGCATCTCGTCGTTCAATGTTTTGAGATTCTTCGCTTCGCTCAGAATGACAAGAGAGAGACTCAGAATGACGCAGAAGCGCGCATCGGTAACCTTGTGGTTCAATTCGTGGAGGGGGCGGAGTTTTCCTCTGCGATCTTGCGTCTCAGCGTCTGGCAGAAGCGCTGGAGCCTCTGGCGGTCAAACTCGTCCTGAGCCAGCGAGAGCGCCTTGCTCAGGTAGGGGTACGCCTCGCGGTAGTTGCGTTTTGCGCGAAGGATCGCCATGCCCATCTCTTCGTACAGCTCGGAGGATTTGGGGTTATTGCGGATACCCTCCTCCAGTATCTGGCGGGCGTGTTCGAAGCGGTGTAGGCGTGCCGAGAGCATGAACCCCGCTACCTGATATGCCTGCACGAAATGGGGGTCCAGCCAGGTGATCGACCGCAGGAGCGGAAGCAGGTCGGTGTCCTGCGCCCAGTCGCCATGGTGCTCGATATATTCGTGGTGGTACTGGTCTACTTTGATCCACAGCAGGTTGGCGAACACGATGCGGAACTGCCCCGCCATCGCCAGCACAGTGCGCAGTGCTGTGTTGTCCACCGAGGCGTTTTCCATCTTCGGGGTGTTGGCTGACAGCCATCCCTCCGCCAGCACGCAACCCATCACCAGAGCGACAAGCAACGCGAGCAGGCGATTCATGGGTGCACCCTCCGGCGAATCAGCAGATACCCTCCAGCGATAGCACCGGCGGTGCCGATAGCTCCTAGTTGCGTCAGCAGTTCATGACGCACCGCCGCGTTTTGCCAGTGCTTTGGCTCATGGTGGTGACCATGCTCCTCTTCGGCGAAAACGGATGGGAGCAGAGCCACCGTTGCTATCAGGGTGATAATGAGCCACTTCATGCTACACCTCACGCCGTTGGAATCTCCAGATGGACAGCGCCACACACATTGCCGTGTAACATGCCCCATACACCGCGACCAGGATCAGGTAGTTGGCGGGAACAGTCAGGTCGTGCACGAGGGCATCCTTGAAGCGGAACGCCTCTATGTTGGGCAGAACGGCGCTGACGGCGGTAATCGCCCACTTGGTGAAACCGGAGTTGCGCTCCGCCAGATGGTGCAGGTAGCCCATCTTCAGACTGCCGAGCAGGTAGAGAAACAGCGTCAGGGTGGCGGTCATGGCTGGCGTGAAGAAGGTGGAAATGAGCAGGGTCAGTGCGGCGACCAGCGCCACCTCGAGGTAAGTGAACGCGACCGCCACGATTGCCAGCGTGGAGAGGTAGTGCAGATGCACCCACAATAGTGCTATCAGGGTGACGGACATGAGCGTCATGCCCAGATAGACCGCTCCCAGCGCGCCGAAGTAGCGTGCTACCAGATAGAGCCCGCGTGGGATGGGGCGTGCGAGCACGGGGTAGAGCAGGCGCTGTTCCACATCGTGAAAGAGTGCCCCACTGAGCAGAAACACCGCGCTCAGCGAACCTGCCAGCAAAATCATCACCATGCCCGTGTCCTTCACGATTTTGACCTGCACCCCCAGGTCGAAGAAAGAAACCGTTCCCGCGACGGCGATGACCACCAGCGAGAGCAGTACCATCACGTGCAATACTTGGCGGCGCACCGCCTCCAGAAAGCTCAGTCTCACAAGGGCAAAGAACGCTCTGGGCATCGGTTCATCCTCCTACGCGGCTTTCTCGACAGGAGTGCAAGCGGGCGCGTTTTGCACGATGCGCAGGAACGCCTCCTCCAGTGTCTCGCGCTGTTGCGCTACACTGACCAGAGTGGCGCCTGCCTCCCTCAGCAAGGCGAGTACCTCGTACACGCGTACGCCATCGGTAACGGCGGTTATCTGCGTGCCATCGCGCTGGGTGGAGGCGCATAGACTCCGCACCATCCGCTCCACTCCTGGGGTAACCCTCTCCGCCACCAGCACATAGCGGTCGGTTTGCCGGGTCAATTCATCGGGTGTGCCCAAAGCGAGGAGCCTGCCCTGGTGAATGATCGCCACCCGGTCGCAGATGCGCTCAACCTCGCTGAGATGATGCGAGCTGAGGAAAATGGTCTTGCCGTGTTCCTTCAGAGCCTGCAGGACATTACGCATCTCCACACGCGACACAGGGTCCAACCCGGAAGCTGGCTCATCCAGAATCAATAGCTGCGGGTTGCCCACCAGTGCCTGCGCGAGCGCCACGCGCTGGGTCATCCCTTTGGACAGCTTACCGATGGGGCGATGGGCGAAACCTTCGGCGCGCGCCAGCTCGAGGGCGACTTCCACCCGGTGCTTGACTTCGCGCGAGGGGACGCCTGCCAGCACGGCGTGTGCGTGAAGCAGTTCTCTGGGAGTCAAATATCGGGGGAAGTATGGCTGTTCGGGCATATAGCCCACTGCCTGCCGGGCACGAGGCTCCGAGCAGGGGATGTCGTACAGCCAGGCGCGTCCCCGGGTCGGCGTGATGAAGTGCAGAAGCATCTTAATGGTCGTGGTCTTACCTGCGCCGTTCGCGCCCAGAAATCCCACCGTTTCGCCGTCAGCGATGTGCAGATTCAGCCCATGTACAGCCGTGTAAGCCTGTTTGTGCGCTGTGTATACTTTGGTCAGCTCTTCGGTGCGAATAGCCCATGGTGCCCGCATCTTCCTGCTCCTGCCGGTGAGATTCCTTTATCGTTATCGGCAATTTGCGGGGTTTTGTTGAGTGGAAGCGCGATAGGGATAGAATATGGCACTTTTCCCGGTGCGGGATGTCCCGCGTTCCTCCGATGATAGTAGCAAGGAGCCCGAAAAATCCTTTCTGCCGGGAGAGGTGTGTCCGATGTCTGCAACACGAAAGCATCCGAACGGGGAGGAAGGGGCATCGCGCCTCCTCGAGATACTGCCCGTTGCCCTGCCAGCGATATACTCTGCGTCGCAAGTGCACCGTGTGGTTGAGCGCGCCTGCACCGCCGTTGGCGAGGGCTTGAGAGCACAAGCGGTGTTCGTGCTATGGTATTCCGACAGTGAGCACGCCTTCGTGGGGATGCCCTCAGGCTACGGTATCGATGACAACACCCTGTCGCACATCCACCTGCCTGCGGGAATGTGTGCGGCGAGCGACCACGCCTTTGTGCACGACCAGCCCTACATCAGCGACCAGACGGACGAGGAGGAGTTGCTGACGGCGAAGCTGCGGCGCGACCTGCGTCTCACTCGCCTTCTGACGCTTCCGATTCGGGACGAGAAACACGTGCGCGGGGTCTTGCATGTGGTGAACAAGCCGGGCAAGCCGCACGCCAGTAGCGACATCGCCTTCGCACAAAGCATCGCACAGGCATGTGGCATGGCGCTGTCTCTGCTCCACTACCGACACTACATCGACCGGATGGCGATTACCGATGGGCTGACGGGACTGTTCAACCGCTATCACATAGAGTCTCTGCTAGAGGAGCACGCCTATTGCGCCATGCAGAGACAGTCGCTGCTCAGTGTGGCGGTGGTGTATCTGGACCATTTGAAATATATCAACGACACGTATGGCTACCGCACGGGTGACCGTGCTCTGACAGCGGTAGCGCAGGCTTTGCAGAAGAGCGTAAACCATCGCGCTCTGCTGGCGCGATACGCCGGCGATGAGTTCGTGGCGCTCCTGCCGGGCGTGGGTCTGCGCGAGGCACAGGTGCAGATGCAGGCGGTGCGTGACCTGATCGCGCAGGAGTGCTGGGAACCCGTCGGTGGGTTGAGCGTGAGCATTGGCGTGGCGAGCTACCCGGAGAGTGCGGTGCCGGTGGGGCACCTGCTGACCTCCGCGGAGGACGCGGCGATGGCAGCCAAGCGGAACGGGCGCAATCAGGTGGTTCTGGTCGCTCCGCGCTGTGCGGCGTAGGGAGATAGATGGCGAATCTCCTCGCGAGTCCCCAGGAGGTTCGCCCCCAGCTTACGTTTGCATGGCGCTGGCGTTGTGAAGCGTTCGCAGGACCTCGTCCACACACGCTTGGGCGGGCACGGTTCGCTGTTCTTTGGTGACCATGTCGCGCAGGGTCACCACCCCTTGCGCCATCTCGTCTTCTCCAAGTAGGAGCACTACCCGACAGCCTAGCCGGTCGGCGATCTTCATCTGCGCTTTGAGACTGCGCCGCTGGTAGTCGGTTTCGGCGGAGATGCCGGCTTCGCGCAGTGCTTGTAGAAGCTTCAGCGCGGGGATTACCGCTTCCTCGCCCAATGAAGCGACGAACGCCTCGACCGTTTCGCGTTTTGCGGTTGCCAGCCCCAGCTCCTTGAGCACAATAATGGCACGCTCGATGCCCAGCGCGAAGCCGATACCGGGCATTGGAGGTCCACCGATCTCTTCCACGAGGCCATCGTAGCGTCCGCCACCTCCCAGTGCGTTTTGCGCGCCCAGTGCATCGCTGACGATTTCGAAGGCGGTCTTGGTGTAGTAGTCGAACCCGCGCACCAGGTGCTTATCCACCACGTAGGCGATATCCAGCGCGTCTAGATAAGCGCGCAGGGCGTCGAAGTGTGTTCGACACTCCTCGCACAGGCTGTCGATGATGTCGGGGGCGTCGTGCAGGAGCGTTCGGCACTTCTCGCGTTTGCAGTCCAGCATACGCAGGGGGTTCAGCTCGTAGCGGGTCTGACACGCCTCGCACAGTTCGTGCACGAACGGGCGCGCGAACTCGCGCAATCGCTCGCGGTAGACGGGTCGGCACACTGGGCATCCCACCGAGTTCAGTACCAGCGACAGGCGCGTGATGCCCAGTTGGCGGTAGAAGTGCATTGCCAGCGCGATGATTTCAGCGTCCAGCGAGGGTTGTTGGGAGCCGATGGCTTCTACGCCCAGCTGGTGCGCCTGACGGTAGCGTCCTGCCTGTGGTCGCTCGTAGCGGAAGATGGAGGTGATGTAGTAGAGCTTGCACACGCCGCCCTGCGCGGCGAGATTGTTCTCCACATAAGCGCGGACGACAGGGGCAGTGCCCTCCGGTTTCAGGGTGACGCTACGTCCGCCGCGGTCGGTGAAAGTATACATCTCCTTGCTGACCACGTCGGTGTGTTCGCCCATACTACGGGTGAACAGGTCGGTCTCCTCGAAGATGGGGGTGCGGATTTCGTGATAGCCGTAGCGTTTGCACAACGTGCGGAAGGTATCCTCCACACGGTTCCAGAGGGGCGTGTCTTCGGGCAGGATGTCGTTGGTGCCGCGCGGGCGTTGATATCGCATACTCTCCTCCGCAACAAAACAGCGACACCGCGAACGTGCGGGTGTCGCTGGACAAAATGGTAGCGGCGGGCGGACTCGAACCGCCGACTCCACGGGTATGAGCCGTGTGCTCTGACCGACTGAGCTACGCCGCCGTATCGCGATTCTATTATACCGCATTTTCGGGAGGTGTCAAGGTATCGAAGGCGGGCGTTCTCACGAAGTGGGAACGCCCTTATGTGGAGGCGCTTAACAGCCCGTGTCTTCCGAGTCGGTGATGCCTGTTCCGGGCACGCCGTGCAGGTCGTTATACGGGTCCGGGCGGGTGCTTGGTGCGGCTTCCAGGGTTGCCTCGCTGTTGCGCAGTGGCTCTGTGGTGCGCCAGCTGTAGTAAGTGGGGCGCAGTGAGCCGGCAGGAGTGGCGCCGCCGGTGGGAATCCCACTATAGCGGAACCACTTGGCGTGGCCATCTGCGAAGTTCAGCACCAGCCCTTCCTTGTGCCGGGCGAAGCCGAGGAAGCTGTAGAACTCCATCTGCGCCACCGAGCTCAGTTGTTTCAAGTAGCCGTCGAAGAACATGATGGTTTCGGCAGGCAGGGGCAGTCCCCCAAGGCTGGTAACGGGCGTGCGCTTCGGCAGGTAAGGGCAAAAACTCTCGCCGAACAAGCCAAGGTTAGGGATGTAACCCGTGTACCGGAACGTGCCGCCATATGTTAGCCCCAGCCCGGCAAGGCGGGATCGCCAGTCGACCCCCGGGTTGTAACTGGGGCACACGAAGATTTGCGTGTTCTTCAGATAGGGGGCAACCATGTCGTACACGGCGATGACCGTGGTGGGGTTTGCCAGGTATGCGCTCATCGGAAAGGTCTCATCGTAGTCCTGCGCGTACATCAGCACGCCAAGCGCCAACTGCTTCTGGTTGCTGGTGCAACTGGTTTGCCGAGCGCTCTCCCTTGCCTGCGCAAAAACGGGGAACAGGATCGCTGCCAGTATCGCGATAATCGCGATCACCACCAGCAGTTCGATAAGGGTGAAGCCTCTGCTTCGTTGCATGGAAAACCTCCTCATTGGGATGTCGTTGCGTTTTGTTGCACACCGGTTACATCAGACCGCTTTATTAGTACAGCAAAACACTTCTACAGTATAACCGTTTTTGTTTGCGTCGTCAAGGTCTGCGGTTGCCTGTTTGGCTGGGATTGCGTATAATACCGTTGAGCGGCGTATGGAAAGAGACGAAGCATATCTGGAAATGCTTTTGAGCCCCATTCGCGCCTGCATGCGCCTCAAGCCGACGTTGGGCACAGCCGAAAAATGGAACGGGTGAGGTGAGGGGATGAGGTCCTTGTCGGAGTGCTATGCTGGACGCTCTGGGTCGTGCAGGCTTGCGCCCAACCCGCACAGGATGTTTGGTATCGCTATCCCCGACAGGCGGTGCAGGCGGAGGTCATCACGCTGGACACCTCCGTAGACAGGACGCATCTGCTCGTGAGGTTTCCCAGTCTGGTACGAACACCCGGCTACCCGCAAAACCAGACGGTGTACGCAGAGGTCTTCATGCCGCATCACAACCAGAAGATGCCCGCGGTGGTGCTCTTGCATTAGTGGGGAGTGCAGAAGCCCGAGATCGAGCTTTCGCTGGCGCGCACCCTGGCACAACGCGGTTTCGTCACGGCGGTGATGACTCTGCCCTATCATATCCAGCGTACACCCAGCGGTTATCTCAGCGGTGAGCGGATGATCGTGCCCGACGCCCAGCGAATGCGCGAGACCCTGCGTCAAGCGGCTCTCGATACCATGCGATTGATAGACTGGTTACAATCTCAGCCCCAAGTCACTGCAGACCGTCTGGGCATTGTGGGTATCAGTTTGGGAGCCATTGTGAGCGCGCTGGTTCTGGGGGTAGAGGACCGACTGTCCGCGGGTGTGCTTGTGCTGAGAGGGGCGAATCTGGCGCACGTGCTGTGGCGCAGTCCGCTGACGCTGGGGGTGCGCGGTGAACTGCGCGGCAAAGGGATTGGTTATGACAGCCTCCGGGAACAGCTCGCCCCGGTCGAGCCGCTCAATTTCCTGCATGGGCAATACGGCGACAGGGTGCTGATGATCAACGGCAGATATGACCTGGTGATACCCCGCGAGGATGCCCTTGCGTTGCGGCGCGCGCTGGGGGAAGGACCGATCCTGTGGTTGAACACGGGACACTATGGTCCCGCGTTGGTACGCCCCGCCCTGTTCGATCTGGTTGGACGTTTTCTCAGCGCAAGGCTTCAGGATAGCTCCACGCCCTTTGTTCTGCCGGCTACGCTCCACGCACCAACCCTACGTATCGGCTTGCTTTATAGTGGGGTATGGGGAGCGCGGGTAAGCGCAGCGGTGGACGTGTGGCACTGGGAGCGTGAGGGCAAGGCGGGAGTGGCGATTCAGATGTCTCCCCGTAATCTTTCGCTGCTGGTAGGGCTCCGTCCTTTGTCCCCCTTGCATATCGGACTGGAGATATCCTCTCGCCCTGTAGCGGGCTACGTTTTCTTCCACTTCGTGCTGTAGGTTTCTCCACTCAGCACCCACCGGATTTGCACGTAGGGGCTATCGTGCTTCTGTCGGGCGTAGTAAGACTCCACGCATAAATGTCTACATATAGGGGTGCGCAAAAAAAATTTCTCAAAATATTGAGAAAAAGCCCTCAAAACCGTTGACAAGCCTGCCCCCTATCTTTTACAATATGCTCAAGTCCAGTGGATGTTAAGTGGATGTCAGGTGGTGAAAAGGTGGAGGAACAGGCTCCCAACAGCCAAATCGGCGAATATCTGGTGGAGGCGACTGGCGCAGTCACCGAGCCCGACCCGCTCGCCATGTTGCAGGGCTACTCGGAGCACTCGGTAGACGATAAGGGGCGTCTCATCATGCCCCAGCGCTTCCGGGACCTGTTCGGTCGCTCGTGTGTGATCACGCGCGGGTGGAACCGTAGCCTGTTCGTTTTCCATCTCAACACCTGGCAACGCATCAAATCGCAGTTGTCACAGTTATCATTCACCAATAAGGATGCGGTTCTCCTGCAGAGGTTTTTCGTCAGCGTGGCGAGCGAGGTGGACATCGACTCGCAGGGGCGTCTGGCTATACCCTCCCACCTGCGCGACCTGGCAGACATCCGGCTGCCGACCGCCGAGACGCAGAGCATTGTGGTCGTTATCGGTGCGCCCTATCGGTTAGAGATCTGGAGCAAGCAGGTGTGGAAGGAGACGAACGCCGAGATTGAGGACCATGCTGTCTTTGAGGCAGCGGCAACTCTGAATGTGAAACTGGAGCTGTGACATGATGACCATGGACAGCCATACGCCGGTGATGGTGCGCGAAGTGATGCAGTTGCTTCGCCCACAGCCGGGGGAGATCGTGGTGGATGCCACGGTGGGGTTGGGTGGGCACGCGGTGGAGATAGCCAGCGCGCTGATACCCGGAGGGTGGCTCATCGGCATTGACCGCGACCCGAAGGCACTGGACGTAGCGGCACGGCGGTTGTCGCATTTCAGCGGAGCGATGCGGGTGACGCTGGTGCATGCTGATTTTCGCGAACTGCCCCAGGTACTGAAGGAGCGAGGCGTCAAGGGAGTGGACGGTATTTTGTACGACCTGGGCGTGAGCTCTATGCAGTTGGACAGTGCGGACAGAGGCTTCAGCTTCCGGTTCGACGCGCCGCTGGACATGCGCATGGACACGAGCCAGCCCGGCATCACCGCGGCAGATATCGTGAACCGCTGGGGTGAGACCGACCTGCGCCGGATTATCGCGGAGTATGGGGAAGAGCCTGCGGCGGCGCGCGTCGCCCGAGCGATTGTGCAGAACCGTCCCATCCTCAGCACCCAACAGCTCGCCACGATTGTTGCCAGAGCAGTGGGGCGGCGTGGTGGGCGCATCCATCCGGCAACGCGCACTTTCCAGGCGTTACGCATCGCGGTCAACCGTGAATTGGAGGGGCTTCAGGAAGCGATCGAGCAGGCGATTCGGTGTTTGAGACCGGGCGGGCGCATTGTGGTGTTGACCTACCACTCGCTGGAGGCGCGGGCGGTGAAGCGTGCTTTCCAGAAGCTGGGCGGTAGGTGCATCTGTCCGCCGCACGTGCCAACCTGTCGGTGTGGGGCGGAGCGATTGATCGTCGTGCTCACGCCACATGCGCTTAAACCGAACGCGGAAGAGGTGGCGTACAATCCGCGCTCTCGCAGTGCGCAATGCCGTGCGGGGGAGCGGTTAAGAGAAACGGAATAAACGGAAGGCAGGAGGGTGAGATGGTTTTTCCAAATGTGGTTCGCACGGGGGTACGAGTACGCGCCAGGGTAGTTGCCCGGCATCGGGTGCTTTCTAGTGTTTATGTGTGGACCGCTTTCTCCGTGGCATGTGTGGTCGCGTATATCGCAGTTTGTGGCTACGTGTACAGTCTCTCGCGCGAGCGGCACCGACTGATAGTGCAGAGAAATGAGCTGCGCAGGGAATACCTTCTGTTGCGTAGTGCGTGTGAATCGTTGCGTAATCCCCTGCGCGTGCAAAGCCGAGCGACGGCGTACGGCATGGTGCGACTGACCAAGCCAGAAGCGGTTCCCGGTGCCGTGATACTGGCACAGCGAAACTAGCATTCAGAGCGCGCAATGGCTATGCGTCAGAAAAAGCCCGCGGCGTTCACCGTCCAGAACACCCGAAGCAGGTTGTTGTGCCTGGGATGGTTGTTCACCCTGCTTTTTGGTGGTGTGCTGGGACGTCTGCTTTACCTGCAGACCGTTCGAGCACAAGAGTTGCGTCTGGCATCGGCAAGGTACGGCGGCTTACGCGAGCACCGGTGGACGGTTTACGGGACGCGTGGTTTCATTAAGGATCGTCAAGGCAATGTTCTGGCAATGGATGTGACCTCGCTTTCCATCTATATCCGTCCGAAAGCGGTAACCGAGCCTGCGCGGGTTGCCCAGACCCTGGCGCCTGTGGTAGGCGTTCCTTCTGCCGCCATCGAGAATCGCATCCGCGAGGGGCAGAAAGCCAACGTTCGCACAGCGTTTTTCCTGAAGCGCGAGCTGGTGGGTGAAAAAGCGGCACGCCTTCGGGAGTGCGTCGCCCGGGAAAAAGAACGCCTCAAACAGGAGGCACGTCGATCTGCCAAAGCGGGCACCTCTTTGACATCGTGGTTGGACGGCGTGGACATTGTAGAGGAACCGCGCCGCTGGTACCCCTATGGTTCCATCGCCTCCACGCTGATCGGCTTTACCGACCGGGACGAGCGAGGGCTATCGGGGGTAGAGTGGCTGTACAACGAAATGCTAAGTGCCAGCCGCGCGGACGTGAAGGGAGTGGTTGGCGCGAATGGGCAGATATTAGCTGGCACCCGTGTAGTGCGGGGCGAGGCGCGCAACGGGCGCGATGTGCAGTTAACCATCGACGTCAATATCCAGAGCATCGCGGAGGAGTGCTTGCAGGAGGTGATACAGAAGCACCATCCGGCAGGTGCTTGTGCAGTGGTGATGGACGCCCGTAATGGTGACTTACTCGCCGTTGCAAACGCGCCTCATATCGATCTGAACCGGCGGGAGAAGGAACTGCAAGAGCGCGGGCTGGGCGTCATGCGCAACATGGCAGGGATGTTCCTATTCGAACCGGGGTCGACGTTTAAGCCCATCACGGTGGCTGCTGCCATGGAGGCTGGCATCGTTCGGGACGGAAGTCTTTTCTACTGCACCGGTTCCAAGAAGATCGGCAAGCATACCATCCATTGTGCCTGGCACGGAGGCTCCCGGGCGCACGGTAGGCAGAAGCTGAAGGAGGTTGTTGCCCATTCCTGTAACATCGCAACGGCGATGATGGGCTTGAAGCTTGGTCCGCGTGCGCTGTACGACGCTGTACAACGATTCGGCTTTTTGCGCGCACCCGTAGCTGGCAGTCTGGCTGGCAGGCTATCACCACCTGACCGGTGGCAGGCGGTTCGCACGGCAAATGTGGCGTTTGGGCAGGGCATTCAAGTGACGCCGATAGGGCTAGCGGCGGCTTATGCGGTCATTGCCAACGGGGGTAACTATGTGAAACCTCGCCTCCTGCTGAGCGAGCCAATGGAGACCCATCCCGTGCTCTCGCCCGAGGTTGCCAGCAAACTACGAGAGTACCTGGAGGCGGTGGTCGATGAAGGCACGGGCAAACTGGCGGTGGTTCACGGCTACAAGGTAGCAGGCAAAACGGGCACTGCCCAAAAGGCTATACCCGGCAGGCGCGGTTATGCATTGGGCAAATACGTCTCCTCTTTCGTAGGATTCGCGCCTGCCGATGACCCGCGCATCGTGGTGCTGGTGGTAGTGGATGAGCCGCACAACGGCTATTTCGGAGGCGTTGTCGCTGCGCCCGCGTTTGCGCGAATCACCGAGCGGGTATTGGCGTATTTGGGCATACCGGCTCAGCCCGATGAGGAGGAGCGGGTGGCGCATCTGAGCACACAGAGATAGGGATATAATCAACCTAGTTTTTAGCAAAATGAGCCTGAGGTGAACGACGGTGCCGCACATACTTTTATCGGACCTAATAGCCGCTGTTCCTGAGGCGGGCGTGATTGGCGGTTCCCGTATTCCTGAAGTATGGGTAACGGGTATCGCCTACGACTCGCGCAAGGTCCAGCCCGGCGCGTTGTTCGTGGCGGTGCCGGGGCAGAGGTACGACGGGCATGATTTCGCACAGGACGCTCTCTCGCGTGGAGCGGTTGCGCTGGTGGTAGAGCGTCCGGTGGAGGCAGGGGGCGTGCCCGTTATCCGGGTGCCTTGTGCGCGAGAGGCGCTGGCTCTGCTTGCGGACAGATTCTACGGTTCACCCTCACGCTCACTGTTGCTGGTTGGGGTCACAGGCACCAACGGAAAGACCACCACCACCCACCTGATCGCCCATCTGCTTCGGGCAAGCGGTTTTCGTACGGGCACCATCGGCACGCTGGGGGCGATGCTGGATGGGATTGGGGAGGTGCCGATTGCGTACACCACCCCCGAAGCACCCGACATCCAGGGGGTGCTGTATACCGCTGTGCAGAACGGGATACAGGCGGTAGCGATGGAGGTCTCCTCGCACGCGTTGGACCAGCACCGGACACTCGGGCTGGAGTTTGACCTGGCGGTATTTACCAACCTCACCCAGGACCATTTGGACTATCACCAGACGATGGAAGCCTACGCGGCAAGCAAGCGCAAACTCTTCACCGAGTATCCCGCTCGAAGCAAGAAGGCGTTCCGGGCGGTTTTCAACCTGGATGACCAGACTGGCAGAAGATGGTATGCCGAAAGCCCCTATTCTCGATGGGGCTATGGCGTGCACAGTGCCGATGCCGACGTGAGGGCGTCTCAAGTGCGCTTGCTTCCTGATGGGGTGCAGATGCGTGTGGTTACTCAGGCAGGCGAACATGAAGTGTCTGTTCCGCTGGGTGGGGGCTTTCAAGTGTACAACATTCTGGCGGCGTTGACGGCTTCGTTGGCGCTATCGCTTCCGGTGGACATCGTGCTGAACGCGCTTGGCACCGCTCCTCAGGTGCCCGGACGGTTCGAAGTCGTACCCAACCGGCACGGTATCACGGTCATCGTGGATTACGCGCACACGCCAGACGGGCTGGAAAATCTCCTGCGCTCGGCAAGGGCATTACAGCCTCGACGTCTAATTACTGTATTTGGATGCGGTGGCAATCGTGACCGCTCCAAACGTCCCAAGATGGGGGCGATCGCTTCGGAACTAGCAGACCTCTGCGTGGTAACCTCGGACAATCCGCGCTACGAACCGCCTGAGGCGATCATCGAAGAGATTCTGCAGGGTATCACCCGGCGGGACAGCGTGTTGGTGGAACAGGATCGGCGAAAGGCGATCGCGCTAGCGATACACAGCGCACAGCCCGGCGACATGGTGGTGATCGCCGGCAAGGGGCATGAAACCGTACAGATCGTTGGGGACGAGCGAATCCCGTTCGATGATAGAGCCGTTGCACGTGAGATACTGGAAGGTTTGGCACCATGATAACCGTTACGCTGGATGACATTGCGAAAGCCATCGGGGGCGTGTTGATAGGCGAGCGAGCGCGCCCAGTAACCGGGATCGGCACGGACAGCCGAACGATTGGTGCCGGGCAGGTGTTCTTTGCGATCTCCGGCGAGCACACCGACGGGCATCGGTATGTGCGCATGTGTGCCGAGCGTGGCGCAGCGGGGGCGGTGGTGTCGCGACCGGTGGATGCGCCGGAGGGCTTCCCCCTAATCTATGTGGCGGATACCGTGTGGGCGCTGGGATGTTTCGCCCGATGGTATCGAAGCCTCTTCGATATCCCCGTCGTGGGCATTACCGGAAGCGCGGGCAAGACCACGACCAAAGAGATGACCGCAGCCGCCCTGAGCGCGCGGTATACGGTATTGAAATCACCGCAAAACCTGAACACCGAGATCGGCTTGCCGTTGGCGATCGCTCAGATCGAGGCACACCACGAGGTCGCGGTGCTGGAGATGGCGATGCGTGGACGGGGGCAGATAGACTGGCTGGCGTACATTGCGCGTCCTCGCATCGGCGTCATTACCAATATTGGCTGGGCGCATCTGGGACTGCTTGGCTCGCGCGATAATATCGCTCTAGCGAAGAGCGAACTGCTATACCGCCTGCCGGAGGGTGGCGTGGCTGTGCTGAATGCCGACGATGACTACTTTGACTTCTGTCGTCGCCAGGCGCACTGTCGGGTGGTCTCCTTTGGATATCGTCGTTCCGCGATGGTGCGCGCGACGAGGGTGCATGTGGAGGAAGACGGCAGGGTGCGGTGCGTGCTACGCTATGGACGAGAGCAGGCGTCTCTGCACGTACCGGTGCCCGGTTTGCACCATTTGAGCAACGCGCTCGCCGCGCTTGCAGTGGCGGTGGTGCTAGATGTTCCCCTCGCTGAGGCAGTGGAGAAGCTTCAACAGATGCCGGCGCTGGACAAGCGGATGCAGGTCTACCGAACCCCGAAGCGGATCACGGTGCTGGACGACACCTACAACGCGAACCCTGCGTCCGTGAACGCAGCTTTGCAAACGCTGGAGCGCATGGCAAACGGCTGTCGGCGGGTGGTGGTGCTTGGGGACATGCTGGAGTTGGGCGACGAGGCGCCGCGATGGCATCGCGAGATAGGGCGCGAGGTAGCACGAATCGGCGCGCAGGTTTTAATCGCGGTAGGTGAGTTGGCAGAAGAGGTTACCCGCGGTGCACGCGAGAGCAAGAACCCACCGCTTTGCCTGACCTTTGCCGATAGCCATGCCGCCGCGCAGAGTGTGCATCACTGGCTTCAGCAGGGCGATATGGTGCTCGTGAAAGGGTCGCGCGGTCTGCAGATGGAGCTGGTAGTCAAAGCCATCTTCGAGGACTGCTGACATGCTCTGGTTCTGGGTGGCGTTCGTTATAGCGTTAGTCGTGGTGCTGGCGATGGGCGAGCCCGCCCTGCGCGTTCTGTCAGCGGTGAAGGCGGGGCAGGTTATCCGGGAGGATGCTCCCCAGCGCCATCAGCAGAAGGCGGGTACGCCAACCATGGGCGGTGTGTTGATTGTGACCGGGCTAGTGCTGGGGATATTGCTCTCCGTGACAGCACAGGCCGCTCTGGCGCAGACGTCTCTCGTCCGGGCGTGGGACCCTGCCGTCTTCTGCACGACAGTGCTGGCTTTTGCGGGCATCGGCTTGCTGGACGATTACCTGATTATCCGGCGCGGCAAGAATCTGGGCTTGAAAGCACGCCAGAAACTGCTAATGCAGTTCGCGGTAGCGATGGCCTTCGCCGGTTATCTATATCTGAACGCGGGGATCGGCGAGACCACAGTGCTGAAGCTAGGGGAACAGCGCTGGGACCTGCACGGCTGGTATTATCCGCTGGCGGTGCTGTTTGTGGTGGGTCTCTCTAACGCGGTCAACCTGGCTGATGGACTGGATGGGCTGGCTGCGGGGCTGTCGTTGATCGCCGCTTGCGCGCTAGGCAGTATCGCGGGTAGGGGCGACGCCTCTTGGGTCATCCCTGGGGCGGGGGCGCTTGGCGGGGCATGCGCTGGCTTCCTGAACTTTAACCGCTATCCGGCGCGGGTATTTATGGGAGATACCGGCTCGCTGGCGCTGGGTGTGTCGCTTGCGCTGTTAGCCATCTTCGCGAAGCTGGAGCTAATCGCGCTGGTGGTCTTCCTGGTCTTCTGGGTAGAGATGTTGTCGGTGGTTCTGCAGGTGATCGCTTTTCAAACGACGGGCAGGCGGATATTTCGCATGTCGCCCCTGCATCACCATTTTGAACTGCTCGGCATGCACGAGGTGCGCGTGGTCTTGCTGTTCTGGATTGCCGGTATCGTCAGCGGAGCGATGGGCTTCGCGATCGCCTGGATGGTCTCATGAGCGACTTTGACTGGCAGGACAAAAGGATACTGGTAGTGGGTATCGGGCGAAGCGGTTACGACGTCGCTCGGGTGCTTCACGAACGAGGAGCACAGGTGACCGCTTGCGATGCCGGCACGCCTGCTCTGGCGTACGACCTGTCGGTGATGGGGGTACGGGTGTTGACGGAATGGAAGGCAGGGTTGCCGAACGAAGCTTTTGATATCGTTGTGACCAGCCCGGGCGTTCCCCCCGAAGGCCCCGTATTGCAGGAGGCAGTAGCACGGGGGATCCCCGTCTGGTCGGAAGTGGAGCTAGCGTACCGTCTGTCCCGTGCGCCCATTGTTGCCGTCACCGGCACGAACGGCAAGAGCACAACCGCCGCGTTGACGGCACACATTCTGAACACCGCCGGCTATCGTGCCGTGTTGTGCGGTAATATCGCGGGAGAAGGGCTGGAACGAACTCTGACCGACGCGGCGGCATACGCCCAGCCGGAAGACATCCTGGTGGCTGAGGTCAGTAGTTTCCAGCTGGAGTGGGTGCATGCGTTCCGTCCGCACGTCGGGGTATGGACCACGCTTTCCGCGGACCACCTGAACCGTCACCGCTCGATGCAGGAATACGGAGAGACCAAGGCAAGGCTTTTCCGACAGCAGACGGAGCAAGACTACGCGGTTCTGCCTGGCGATGACGCCTTCATTCTGAGCCTGGTGAACACCAGAGCCAAGCGTATCTATTTTTCGCATCAAAACCTAAACACAAATGATGTTCCGTGCGTGTGCGGTCTGGCGGATGGGGTATACTTGAGAGAAGGAACGGGCATTTCGCAGGTGGCATCCCTGAAAGCGTTTCGCCTGCTGGGCGAGCACAACCGGCGGAACCTGGCGGCCGCAATCGCCGTCTGTTTCGCGTGGCGCGTCACCGGCAAGCAGATCGAGGAGGCGATAGCTACCTTTCAGCCGCTACCGCATCGCATGGAATGGGTGGCAGAGATCGACGGCGTGCAATATGTGAATAACTCGATGTGCACAAACTTGCATGCATTACAGGAGAGTATCAAAGCCGTCCCGACCTCTGCGGTGTTTATCATCGGTGGGGTAGACAAGAGCCAAAGCCCGTTTGAGATGCTAGTCCCGCTCCTGCGAGAAAAGGCGCGGGGTGTGGTGCTCATCGGCGCGGATGCGGAGCGTATCGAACAGCAGTTGCGCAGGGTGGGCTGGGAGCATATCATCCGCAGTGACAGTTTAGACGACGCTGTGCGGCAGGCGGCGAAGATGGCGCGCAGAGGCGATTGGGTGATGCTGTCGCCGGGGTGTGCGAGTTTCGATATGTTCACGGACTTTCAGGAACGGGGCAGGATATTTCGCGATATCGTGCATCGGCTGGAGCAGGGCGATGAGTGAACACACCAAAACCGGCGACGACAGATGGCTGACGTGGGGGGTAGTCGGGCTGACACTCGCGGGGCTGGTCATCGTCTACGATGCCAGTTTTCCGAAAACCGGTGTCTGGCATCTTGCGAAGCAGACCGTGTGGGCGGTTGTCGGCTTGATGGCTTACATGGTGGGCAAACGGCTCAACCCGCGTATATTCCATCGGCTCGCGCCGTGGCTGGCGGTGGTAGCGGTTGCGATGATGTTGGCGGTGCGTCTGCCCGACATCGGCGAGGAGCGTGGCGGAGCGTTCCGCTGGTTTCGGTTAGGACAGGTTGGTCCCGTCGACATCACCGTTCAACCGGCGGAGTTTGGCAAACTGGCGCTCATCTTTCTGCTGGCAAGGCTGTTGTGTGGTTCTTCTCTGGTAGGCGCTTGCGCGGAGATCCGTGAGAGACGCTGGCCCCTGTTGGCAATACTGACCATCTTCGCCTTTGCAGGCGTTGTGGTGGTGGCGCAGGAGGACCTGGGTTCTGCACTGGTCTTTCTGGGCATCGGTCTCGGAATGCTGTTTGCGGGAGGTCTGCCGGTACGGCGAGTACTGCTACTGCTGGCCCTGATCGGCGTGATGGGTTCCTTTTTCATCTTGCAGAAGGACTATCGCAGACAGCGGGTCGTTGCCTTCGTCAACCCGTTTGCGTATATCAACACGACGGGTTACCAACTGGCGCATTCGCTGATGGGCATCGGCA
The DNA here is from genome assembly GCA_040289885.1 of Armatimonadota bacterium. Lineage (GTDB taxonomy): Bacteria > Armatimonadota > HRBIN16 > HRBIN16 > HRBIN16 > HRBIN16. Next base: position 24,059 of record PSLZ01000028.1, read on the forward strand.
CAGGTGGAGTATGGGGAGCCGGGTTAGGGTTGGGGCGTGCCAAGGAGTTTTTGCCCGCAGCGGACACCGACTTCGTGTTCACGACCGTTGCCGAAGAGACTGGCATCTGGGGCAGTGGGGCTATCATCTTCCTGTTAATGGTGGTGACGTGGCGAATCGTGCTGATCGCCTATCGAACGCAGGCGATGTATCCGATGCTTTTGGCAATCGGTATCGGCATCATGATCGCCCTACAGGCATTACTGAATCTGTATGTGGTGACGGGAGCCGTGCCCACAACGGGCGTGCCTTTGCCGTTCATTAGCTACGGCGGGTCATCGCTGGTGAGTGTGTTATTCAATATAGGTTTAGTGCAAAAGATTGCACGCAACCCGATGTCCGAACGCGTTACAGGAGAAGCTCATGCGCGTGCTTCTAGTGGGCGGGGGAACGGGGGGACATCTGTTTCCCGCCGTGAGTATCGCCGAGGCGTTGCGTGATGCGGGCGTTAGCGATATCGCGTTTGCCGGGCGTGAAGGCGGGCTAGAGGGTCGTGTGGTGCCCGCGCTGGGCTGGCGGTTCTTCGCTATACAGGCGTTGCCCCTGCGGCGTTCAATGGCTCCGGCGGCGGTGGGCGCGCTGTTGCGCACGGTGCGCGTTGCGTATGGCATCCTGCGCGAGTTCGCGCCCGACGTGGTGGTAGCGACCGGTGGCTATGTGGCGGGCGGGGTCGTGTTGGCTCACGCTCTGCGGCGGGGCAAAACGGTTATCCACGAGCAGAACGCCATCCCGGGGCGAACGAACCGCTGGCTGGCACGATGGGCAAGACGAATATGTATCACTTTTGAGAGCACATCGCGCTATTTCAAAGCGCGCCCGTGTGTGCATACAGGTCTACCAGTGCGTAAGGAACTGCTTCAGGCAAAGATGGAGCGCTCGGAGGCGTGCCGTGCATTAGAGTTAGACCCCGGTGAAAAGGTGCTGTTCGTCATTGGAGGCAGTCAGGGGGCGCGCACGCTAAACCGGTGGATGCAGGCTATACTACCGGACCTGCGCACGCGGGGCATACAGGTGATACATCAGGTGGGCGAGCGCAATGCGTCCGAGTTTGAATCGTTTGCGAGAGCGCCGGGTTACCGCTGGTTCGGTTTCATGGGGGCGCGGGAGCTGGGACAAGCGTTGTCGGCGGCGGACCTGGTGGTATCGCGGGCAGGAGCATCCACGCTGACCGAGATCGCCCTGTTTGGCAAGCCAGCGATTCTGATACCGTATCCCTATGCCTACGCGGACCATCAGTGGTATAACGCACGGGAGCTGGCGGCGCGTGGGGGGGCGAAGGTCTTTCGCGAGAGCGAGCTGGACGCGCAGAGACTGCTTGTGCAGGTGGTGGAGCTGTTGGAGAACACCGACATTCTGAGAGCCATGGGGCAGGCGAATCGCGGCTGGGCAAAGGAGGGCTCCGCCCAACGGGTGGTGGAGCAGGTCATGGAGGTTGCATCGCGGGCATGAGCGGGCAGAGGGTACACTTTGCAGGCATCGGCGGCATCGGCATGAGCGCGATCGCGCGGGTGTTGCACCGGCGCGGCTGGCAGGTCACAGGTTGCGATATCAAGCCAGGTGTCATTGTCCATGCTCTGCAGGCGGAGGGTATTTCGGTAGAGATAGGGCACAGCCCGGCGCACGTGCACGACTGCGATGTGTTGGTGTACACGGCGGCGGTGCACGAAGACAATCCCGAAGTGATGGAGGCACGGCGCTGTGGCGTTCGCTTGCTGAGGCGGTCACAGGCGCTGGGCATGTTGCTGGAGGGGCACAAGGGCATTGCGGTAACAGGCACGCACGGTAAGACCACGACCACAGCGATGCTCGCCTCCATTCTGGAGTGTGCAGGGGTAGACCCTCAGGTGTTAATCGGCGGCGAGGTTCGCCGTTATGGTGGCAACGTGCGGTTGGGCACGGGAGATTATGTGGTCGTGGAAGCCTGCGAGGCATACGATTCTTTTCTGGACCTCTCTCCTTTCGCCGCGGTGATTACCAACGTGGAGGCGGAGCATCTGGACTACTATCGGACAGAAGAGCGGATGCTGGCGAGCTATCGGCGATTTGTCTGGCAGGTTCACCCAGATGGGGTGGTGGTAACTTGGGCAGACGACAGGCGCAGTGTCGACGTGTGCAGGGATGCCCGGGCGAAGGTCGTTACTTTTGGAAGGGGAACAGAGGCGACCTATCGCGCTGTGCCCGATGACGCCGAGAGGATGTTTCGGCTGGAGGTTGCAGGCAGAACAGCAGGCAGGGTTCGGCTGCAGGTGCCCGGAACGCACAACATTTTGAACGCGGCGGCGTCGGCAGGGATGGCACTGGAGCTGGGGTTTTCGTTTGAGGCGGTGCGCGCAGGGCTGGAGAGCTTTGAAGGCGTGCAGAGGAGGCTGGAGTTGATCGGAAGGGTAGGAGGCGTGGAGATATACGACGACTACGGTCACCACCCGACCGAGATTCGAGCGACGCTACACACTTTGCGCACGCACATTGGGGCAAGAAGGCTAGTAGTAGCGTTCCAGCCGCACCTATACAGTCGCACGCGCGATTTTCTCACTCAGTTTGCCGAGGTGCTGGCGGAAGACACTGACGTGCTGGTGCTGGTGGAGATCTATCCAGCGCGAGAAATACCCATACTGGGTATTAGTTCCGCACGTTTGGCAGAAGAGGTGCGGCGCATCAGACCGGACCTGCCGGTTGCCCTAGCCGACACCCCGGAGCAGGCGGTAGCGGTGCTCTTACCGCTGGTGCAGGATGGAGATACCGTGTTGACCCTGGGTGCAGGCGAGCTAGATCGCACCGCGAAGCGACTACTGGAGGAACTGGGAGGGCAGAGCGTTGCCTGAGAAGGTACTGGTGCTGATGGGTGGCGATTCCACCGAGCGCGAGGTTTCGCTGTCTTCCGGGAGGCGTGTAGCAGACGGATTGCGCTCGGCGGGTTATCGCGTGATGGAGATGGATGTGGTGTTTGACCCTGCTCTGGCACATGAGCGCGGACTAGAGGCGACGCCATCGCGTGCGGTGGGGCTCGCCGATCTCATCCATCGCCTGGAAGAGTATCGTCCTGACGTGGTGTTCGTCGTCCTGCATGGTGCACCGGGCGAGGATGGGCGCGTGCAAGCGGTGTTGGACCTGCTTCAAATACCCTATACCGGTTCAGGGGTACTAGCAAGCGCACTGGCTCTGGACAAGGTGATGACCAAGCGGGTGCTGGCGAGTTCAGGGGTTCCCGTCGCGCCCGACGTGGTGGTCTATCGCGATGAGTTTGTGGATACCGCTCTCGATAGGGTGGAGCAAGAACTGGGTTATCCTGTCATCGTCAAGCCAAACACGCAGGGGTCCACCATCGGGGTACAGCGTGTGTACCGTCCCGAGGACCTGTCTGGCGCGTTGAGAGAGGCGTTCGAGTATGATATGTGTGTGCTGGTAGAGCCGCTCATCGACGGGGTGGAGTTGACGGTGCCTGTGGTGGGCAATCGGCAAGCCATCGCGTTACCAATGATCGAGATTGTGCCTGCGAGCGGCTTTTATGACTACGCCGCGAAGTACACACCCGGCGTAACCGACGAGATTATCCCGGCGCGAGTGCCGGATGAGGTCCATCAGCAGTGTGCGCGCTACGCGGTTTTGGTGCATCATGCGCTGGGTTGCCGGGGGATGTCGCGTGCGGATTTCATCTGGGATCGGCGTCGTATTGTGACGCTGGAGGTGAACACGATTCCGGGTATGACGCCCACCAGTCTCTTGCCACGTTCGGCGGAGGCGTACGGCTGGAGATTCGAGCGTTTGGTGAGCAACATCGTGCGTCTGGCGATGGGGGAGGAAATCGCATGAGCACCCGAAGTGACGCCATCCGTCGTCCGAGGCGCAATGGCTGGCGTTCGCTTCGGTTGGTGCTGATGCTGGCTTTCGCGGTGGAAGTGGGGGTGTCTCTGGCGTACAGCCCTGCTTTGCGCATCAAGGAGGTGTCCGTGGAAGGCATTGCGCTGACCGCGCCCGAACAGGTGGTTCAGGCGGTGCGTATTGCCGATGGCAGTAGTTGGGTTATGCTTGCTCCGTCCCGAATCGCCCATCGGCTTCAACTTCTGCCGACAGTTGCCGAGGCGGTGGTTTCGCGTGGTCTGCCGGGAAAGGTGCACATCCGCGTTTTCGAGCGCCAGCCAGTTGCCTTGCTGTCTACGCCGTCGGGCAGTTACTGGGTGGATGCGCGCGGTGTTGCATTCTGGAGGACAAAGCAGGCGGAGGAGTTGCCGGTCATCCAAGTCATTGCGCCCCTTCGCGTGCTACTGGGGCAGGTGGTAGCGAACCGGTCGGTGCAAAGTGCGCTGGAGATATTGACCCGTTATCTTCCCGAATATCCTTTGCCGATAGCGCAAATCACTGTTGACCGTGAAGGCAATCTATGTTTAAATATGAGAGATGGACTGCCGCCGGTGAGAATCGGGGACGGTACGGCATTATCCGCAAAAATGATGCGAACTGCCGAGATGTGGACACAATCCCAGATTATTCAGCAAGCGGAATATCTGGACGTCAGTTGCGTGGACAGACCGGTCTGGAAGCCACGAGACCGTAGCAAGGGGGGTAGCCTGTAGATGAGCCTGAACGTGTTTCTCTCCAGCATTCGGAACAACCCGTGGGTTACGCCGGTAACGGTGATGGCGCTGGTGCTGGGCGCACTCCTGGCGGTGTCGCTCAAAACCCAGCAGAGCATTCGTTCGACCTCTCTGCCATCCAACCGGTTTTCGGGACTGGCTGCGGCGTACCGCGACCAGCAGGAACAGCTCAAGATGGCAAACGAGGAGATCAGCAAACTGCGCGAGCGGACGACGCAATACGAGAACGAGATGGCAAGCGCTTCGGAAAAGACGAAACTGCTGAACGAGGCCTTACAGGAAGCGAAGTTTCTGGCTGGGCTGACGGAGGTGGAGGGACCCGGCGTGGAGGTGGTGTTGCAGGACAGCAAGAAGCGTCCGCCTGCGAACTCGCCGATAGACATCGAGAATTATATCATTCACGATTCGGACCTCCAGCGGGTGGTGAACGAACTGCACGCCGCCGGCGCGGAGGCTGTAGCGATTAACGGGCAGAGAATCATCGCCAACACCGCCATTCGCTGTGTGGGACCCACGGTGCAGGTGAACGGAATCGCGTTATCGTCGCCGTATGTCATCAGCGCGATTGGCGACCCGGATACGCTAGTGAGCGCGCTCAACCTACCGCAAGGGGTGCTGACGGATATTCAGGCGATTGACCCGAACATGGTCAAAGTGGTCAAGAAGGACAAGATCCGCATCCCCGCGTATACAGGCAGTCTGGTTTTTCGCTATGCCAAGCCGGTGGGTATAACGGCTAGCAACGCAGGCAAAGAAGAGGAGAAAAGCGCACGATGAACTGGCTACCGGTTATCGCGTTGTTGCTGGGGTTTTTCATCTTTTACTTTGTGCCGTTGGTATTGCCCAGCGACTACGCCCCGTACCTAAGCCTAGCAACTTTATCGGGATTAGATTCGATCTTGGGTGGGATTCGTGCAGGTATTGAGGGCAAGTTTCACGTAGATGTATTCGTATCGGGTTTCATTTTTAACACCCTACTGGCGGCACTGCTGGCGTATCTGGGCGACCAGATAGGGGTTGACCTTTTCCTGGCGGCGGTGGTCACGCTGGGTGGGCGGATGTTCCTGAACTTGTCGCTCATCCGTCGCTACTATTTGACCCAATGGAATCTGTCCCGACAGCGGGACGCGGAGAGAACCTGAAACGGGAGTAGCCATCGATGATTGCCGGACTGGACATCGGCACGACGAAGATCGCGGCGTTAATCGCGGAAATTACCGACGATATGCGCGTGAACATTGTTGGGGTTGGGCTGGTGCCTTCCAAGGGACTGCGCAAGGGGACGGTTGTGGACATCGAGCAGGCGACCGAGTCCATCGTGCAGGCTGTGGAACAGGCGGAGCACATGGCGGGGCGGCGCATCGAGTCGGTCTTCTTGGGCATCACCGGCGAACACATCCGCTCCCTCAACTCGAAGGGGATGATAGCGGTCACCTCCCCCATGCGTGAGATCTCGCGGGAGGACGTCGAGCGGGTGATGGAGAGCTCGCGCACGGTGGTGCTAACGCCGGACCGCGAGATCATTCACGCCATCCCCAGAGGATACATTGTGGATGGGCAGAACGGTATCCGTCACCCAGAGGGGATGAGCGGTTCTCGCCTGGAGGTGGAGACGCATATCATCCATGGCAGTAGCACCTTTCTGCAGAACGTGACCAAGTGTGTCCAGCGGGCGCAACTGCAGGTCAGTGCACTAGTGGTGGAGCCGATAGCCACTGCCGAGGCGGTGCTGACAGAGGCGGAGCGCAACCTTGGCGTGGCGTTAGCCGACATCGGCGGGGGCACTACGGACGTAGCGGTTTTCACCGATGGTGAGATATACTATACAGGTGTCATCCCCATCGGCGGCAATCATGTGACCAACGATATTTCAATGGGGCTTCGCACCCCGCCGGAGGAGAGCGAGCGCGTTAAACTGCAGTATGCCTGTGCGCTGAAGGAGCTGGTGGGTGAAAACGAAGTGGTTCCTCATCGCCCGATGGGGAGCAATGAAGAGCGCAAGGTGCCCGCGAAGGTGCTCGCCGAGATCGTAGAACCCCGCATGCGCGAGCTGTTCGAGCTGATATACGAGGAGATCAAGAAGTCGGGCGTGGCAGGGATGCTCCCGGGCGGGCTGGTACTCAGCGGGGGCGGTAGCCTGATGCGCGGGGTGGCGGAACTGGCACGCGAGGTTACCGATATGCCGGTGCGGGTGGGTCGCCCGATGAATGTGGGCGGGTTAGCGGACAAGGTGGATAGCCCGGTCTTCGCGACGGGCGTCGGGTTGCTGTTGTATGGATTGAAACACTCTGACCTCGCCGGCGACAGTCGTCGTCATTCGTGGTTTGCCCGAATAGCGGCGGCATGGCGTCGCTGGCTGTCACGTTTGGCACAATAGTCGCAAACTTTCATACAGGGGGCTAGAGACCAATGGCTGGGGTAAGACAGTATGCGCAAATTAAGGTCATCGGCATCGGTGGCGGAGGGACCAACGCCGTCAACCGCATGATCGAGGCGGGGTTGGCCGGGGTCGACTTCTGCGCGATGAACACCGATGTGCAGGTGCTGGAGATTTCGGCAGCGGAGAAGAAGGTTCAGCTGGGGGAGAACCTGACCAGAGGGCTGGGGGCAGGCGGTAACCCGCAGATCGGTCGAAGCGCGGCAGAGGAGAGCAAAAACGAGATCATGAAGGTACTGGAAGGCGCCGACATGGTGTTTATCACCGCGGGGATGGGCGGTGGCACCGGCACTGGAGCGGCGCCGGTGGTTGCGCAGTTAGCCAAGGAGATGGGGGCTCTTACTGTGGCAGTGGTAACCAAGCCCTTTAATTTCGAGGGACCCCGACGGATGCAGATCGCGGAAGAGGGCATCCTGAACCTACGCGAGCACGTGGACACACTCATTGTGATTCCTAACGAACGCTTACTCAACGTCGTGGAAAAGCGCACTACTTTAGTGGAAGCCTTCCGCGCCGCCGACGATATTCTGCGTCAGGGCGTGCAGGGCATCTCGGACATTATTACCATTCCGGGATTAATCAACGTGGACTTCGCCGACGTCAAGACCACTATTTCCAACGCGGGACCGGCGCTAATGGGTATCGGGCATGGCACGGGCGAGCATCGAGCACGAGAAGCGGCCGAGGCTGCTACCAGCAGTCCTTTGCTGGAAACCTCTATCGACGGTGCTCAGCGGGTGCTGGTCAATATCACCAGCGGGCCCGATATGACCCTGCAGGAGCTGAGCGAAGCGGCGGCGGTTATCCAGAGCCTGGCAGACCTCGAGACGGCACACATCATCTATGGGCACGTGCTCGACCCGAAGATGGAGGGCGAAGTCAAAATCACCGTGCTGGCAGCGGGGTTACCTGCCTCCTCGCAGGGCTCCCTTGCCGAGCGACCGGCACAGAGGGCAGAAATCTTGCGGCGGGGAGAGCCAGCTGGCGAGCGACCCGTGGGAATGCCGCCCCGTCCGGCGGAACGCACTCCAGCCGCCCCCGAACGACAGCCTCAGCAGACGCCGGTCGACAGCACCGACTACGATATCCCAACCTTCCTTCGCCGGCGTCACTGAGCCGAGCAACGGTTGACCTTCCGATAGGGGCGAGGGATTGATCCCCTCGTCCCTGTGCTTACGCGCCGGCGATGATGCGGTCGATGCGCTGGGCAACGTCTCTCAGATACTGGGCGTCGCCACCGCCCAACTCGGCGGTTAGGAACCCCCTGTAGCCGACCTCGTCTAGCGCCTTACGCACCTCGCGCCAGTTGACATCTCCTTCAAGCAGGTTCACAAATTGGCGCGTACTGCGCTTGAAGTCCTTCAAATGGACGCGCTGGATGCGTTTGCCCAGCGTGCGTATCCAGTCTTCCGACCAGCCGAAAGCCAGCACATTGCCCACGTCGAAGTACGCCTTGACGAAGGGACTGCGAAACTCGTCCACGTATCTGGCAAACTCCAGCGGGCTGAGCAGGAAGTTGTTCCACACGTTCTCTACGGCGATGACCACCTTGAGCTTCTCCGCCAGCGGCAGGAGTTTGCGGATCGCCTGCTGGGAGCGCGTATAGGCGTCGGCGTAGCGCGTGCTCTCGTTCACAATAGCAGGCACGAGCAGGACAGTATCCGCCCCCAGCTCCTTCGCGCAATGCAGAGCGGTTTGCACGTCGGCAATGCCCTTTTCTACCACACGCGGGTCGCCGCTGGAGAGGGGAGCGTGCCAGCCTCCGTAGATGATGGAGTGAATGGGAACCCCGCTTGCCTCCGACGCTGTCCGCAGTTTTTTGATCTCCCCTGGGTCGCTGGTGGGAGGCGCCTCGACCCCCTCGAAGCCTACCTCCGCCGCTAGGCGAAACCGATCCACGTAGCTCAGGTTACCCGGTAGCATCGAGAACACCAGCGCCTTTTTCAATCCGTTCGACATCACGCTCCTCCTTTTTCCTCACGTCTTCGGTATCTGGCGATAGCTATCAGTCCCAGCGTAAACAGTCCGAGCGTCGTCGGCTCGGGGATGGTGTTCAGAATGTAGGGTCCGTCATCACCCCATCCCACGATATACCGTCCATTGGGCGAAATAGCACGGGCTTCGTAGAGCACCTTGTCTCTCAGAAGGCGACGGTGAGATCTTCCAGCCCTTTCATCTCACTCCAGCGGAACGCTCGCCACGACAGGTTCGTATTGTAGGACCTCCCCACAATCACGGAGCCATCCCCGCTCACGCCGTAGGCTTCACTGCGTTCGCCACCAAGGTCCCCCAGGTCACGGATACCCGAGTCGGCGTCCAGCGAAAAGCGCGGTATACTCCCCGGGCGTTTTGCGAGCGCCCAACCGCCACCCGTCCATCTGCGGAGACCGCTGTTGCTTCGCCGAACGAGCCTCCTAACGAACCAAGGCGCATCATGCCCGTTTCTGGCGTCCAGCGAAAAGCCTCCCATGAACCCGTCGGTGTGGCGGTAGTGCCAACAACTACGCTTCCGTTCGCCGACACACCGAGCGCTTCACTACCCGCCGAGATGGACAACGAACCCAGGTCCTGCATCCCTGTCTGCGGTGTCCAGCGGAAGGCGTGCCGTTGTCCTTGGCGCGTATACGCCATTCCTACCACCACCCCGCCGTCGGCGGAGACGTCTAGCGCCGTGCTGTCGAGCCCTCCCAATGTGCCCAGTAGCCTCATGCCGTCCGTTGGCGTCCAGCGAAACGCCTGTCGGTAACGGTTCTCCACGGAATACGAGCTGAAGCCCGTGCCGCCGACAACTACCGTGCCATCAGCAGATGCCCCAAAGGCGTGGCTCCGATTGTCTATCGCTCCTCCCAGGTCCAACATCCCTGAAGCCGTCCACATCACCGCACGGGGCCTTCGATAACTGTCCCGGGCAATACCAACCACGACCTGCCCGTCCGGTGTGAGGCCGTAAGGCACTGCATCGCTCCAGCCAGAGGGCACCGGTAACCAGCGAATGGTCTGCGCCTCCAAAGCGGCACACAGGAGCACGACGAGCAATCCACCAATGCCCATTGCACAGTCTGGCAGGACATCGCCCCCACCTCCTCCATCAGTGTTTTACGCACCCCGAATGCGCAATTCCTGCAGAAACAACAGGCAAACCGTCACTCGATGGTGAAACAGATAACGGATGGAGGAATTGACACGATGCCTCAAGTGCTTTCGCTGGGAGAGATTCTGGTAGAGGTCATGCGTACCACCGTGGACCAACCGCTGGACGAACCGGGCTTGTTTGCTGGTCCTTACCCCAGCGGTGCGCCGGCGATCTTCATCGCCGCAGTGGCGCGGCTGGGTGTTTCCTGCGGTTTCATCGGCGTGGTGGGCGATGATGCGTTCGGCAGGTGCGTTCTGCGCCGGTTGAAAAGCGACGGCGTGGATGTGTGCCATGTGCGGGTGGTTTCGCACCGCACAACCGGCATCGCCTTCGTGTCGTACCGCTCGGATGGCTCACGACAGTTTCTGTTTCACTTACCGCAATCCGCCTCCTCCCTGTTGACGCCGGAGGACGTTCGTGAGGATTACCTGCGGGATGTGAAGGCGCTACACGTCACCGGCTCCGCGCTAGGCATCGGCGAGGGCGTGCGTGAGGCATGCTATCGAGCGGTCAGGCTCTGTAAACAGCACGGAGGGATGGTAAGCTTTGACCCAAACATCCGCCCGGAGATACTGGGTATGGAAGCGGTTCGAAACCTGTGTGAGCCGATATTGCAAGCCTGTGATATCCTTCTGCCTAGCGGTGCGGAAGCCACCATGCTGACCGGCGACTCGGACGAGGTGAGCGCGTGCCGGAATCTGGTGGCAAGAGGCATCCCAATCGTTGTGCTGAAGCGCGGGGCGAAGGGGTGTATGGTGTTCACGGAGCAGGGACAGACCGAGATACCCGCTTACCCGGTAACCGAGGTGGACCCGACCGGTGCGGGCGATGCCTTCGCGGGCGGGTTCGTGGTCGCGCTTCTGCGGGGGATGTCAGCTGAGGAATCGGCGCGATTTGCCAGCGTCACTGGCGCGCTCGCGGTTACCCGGCAAGGACCGATGGAGGGCTTGCCAACGCTGTTAGAGGTGGAATCTTTTCTGGCTTCGATGTGAGGAGGGATCATGGAGAGCGGTTTGCGAGAGACACTTTGCGAGCATCGCCACCGCGGCACTGCCATCCTGGCAACAAACTTCTACAACGCCGAGACCCTGCTGGCGATCCTGCAGGCAGCACAGCAGACCGGTTCGGCGGTGATTTTGCAGACTTCTCCCGCTACGCTAGAGTACCTGGGAGTGGAAACAGCGGTGGCGATGGCACGTGCCTGCGCGCGCGAAAGGGGTGTGACCGCCTATTTGCACCTCGACCATGCTCGTGAGGTGTCGTTGGTGGAGCGTTGCGTGCGGGCGGGCTATGACTCGGTGATGATTGACGCCAGCGAGCAGGACTTCGCGGCGAACGTCAGCCTCACGCGCCAGGTTGTTGCGCTGGCGCATCTGCGCGGTGTGCTGGTGGAAGCCGAGCTGGGCTACATCCCGAAGCTGGGGGAGCGAGAAGCCCAGCAGGTGGAGATGACTTCGCCGGAGCAGGCAGAACGGTTCGTGCGAGAGACGGGTGTGGACCTGCTAGCTGTGGCTATCGGCAATGCGCACGGGTTTTATCAACAGGCCCCCCGACTAGACCTAGAGCGGCTTCAGACTATTCGGGAGCGGGTGGAGGCGTTCCTCGTCCTGCACGGCGCATCGGGCATTCCCGATGGCCAGTGGCGTGAGGCGGTACGACGCGGTATCGTAAAGGTGAACTTTGCTACCGAGATCAAGGACGCTTTCATGACGCATCTGCGCACAACGATTCAGCGTTCTGACAGTATCGACATCCGCCAGGTGTTCCCCTCGGCGATGCGGGCGGTCACGGAGCTGGTTCAGCAGAAGATGGCGCTTTGCGCCGGGCAGGAATCGCCCCAGCCTCGGGCTAAGTGAGAAGCAAGATGGAATCCACAAGCCTGCCCTTATCGCCTCGGACAACCCTTCTGCTCAGCCGGTCCGCGCTGAGGGATAATGTGCGGTGGCTACGTCGTCGTCTGCCTGCGCACACCAAACTGATGGCGGTGGTGAAGGCGAACGCCTACGGACACGGCGCGTCACTGGTTGCAGGGGAGCTCCAGCACGCAGGAGTGGACGCCTTCGGGGTCGCAACCACTGCGGAGGCGGCGGAACTGCGCAAGGTAGGGATCACCGCACCGGTTTACCTGCTCAGTCCGGTGCTGGCTGAAGAGGTGGAGAGCGTTCTGGAAACGCAAGCCGTGTGTCTGGTGCAGGCTTCCGAATTCGTAGAAGATCTCTCCCAGCAAGCGGTCCGACGTAGCGTGCTGGCGGAAGTACATCTGAAAATCGACGTGGGCATGAGCCGCTTCGGCGTTCATCCCCAACGTGCGGAGGAGGTAGCATGGGTCATTGAGGGCTTGCCCGGCGTTCGGCTAACAGGCATTGCGACCCACTTTCCCTGCGCCGATTCCGACCCCGACTTGACCCGTCACCAGTGGCAGGTGTTCTATCAGACGGCGGAGCGCGTCATGCAAAAGCTGGGCAGACCGTTGATACGCCATGCGGTAGCCAGTGCTGGGCTGTTGTCTGTGCCCTCCGCCTCGGCAGACATGGTTCGATGTGGGCTTCTGGTCTACGGGGTAGCGCCTTCAGGCTACGAGGCGCGCTCGCTGGGGCTGTCGCCGGCGTTGTCGATGCACAGCCGGGTGGTAGCTTTGCGTACAATAGCGCCCGGCACGGCGGTGGGATACGGTGCTACTTTTGTCGCGCGTCGTGAAACCCTGGTGGCAACCGTGCCTGTTGGCTATGGGGATGGCTATCTGCGTGCGCTGGGCAACCGGGCGCAGGTACTGCTTCGCGGTAGGCGCGTGCCCGTCATCGGGCGGGTGTGTATGGACCAGATGATGCTAGACGCTACCGACACGGGCGCGCAAGTGGGCGAGGTGGTAACCCTGATTGGCAGGCAGGGTGAGGAAGAGATTACGGTCAACGAGGTCGCCCGATGGCTGGACACCACTCCCCACGAGGTAACCACCCTATTTTCCGCCCGCGTAGAGAGGGTACTGGCGGACTAGCCGGGTGGGTCTGTCCACTTGCCGTCCTGTTTCAGCAGGTTGATCAGCTCTTCCACGCCACGTTCTTGGGGGATGTTGTCTTTGACCAGCTCGCGCCCGCGGTAGAGTGCGATTTTGCCGGCCGCCCGACCCACATAGCCATAGTCCGCATCTGCCATTTCGCCGGGACCGTTCACGATGCACCCCATCACCGCGATGTCCAGTCCTTTAAGGTGTTTCGTTGCCTCGCGCACCCGGTTCAGCACGGTCGGCAGGTCGAACTTGGTGCGTCCGCAGGAGGGGCAGGCGATGTACTCTACCTGCGTTTTGCGCAAACCCAATGCTTGTAGAATCTCGTAGCACACGGGTATCTCGTGGATGGGGTCTTCCGCGAGCGAGACGCGGATGGTGTCGCCGATACCCTCCGCCAGTAGGGTGGCGATGCCCGCGGTGCTCTTGATGCGGGCGTAGATTCCGTCTCCCGCTTCGGTCACGCCTAAGTGGATGGGGTAATCGCGTCCGGTTTCGTCTAGCCGTTTTGCCAGCAGGCGGTTGGCAGAGAGCATGATAGGTACCCTGCTCGCCTTCAGCGAGATCACGAGGTCACGGTAGTCGTGCTTCTCGCAGATCTCGATGTACTCCATCGCCGACTGCACCATGCCTTCTGGCGTGTCGCCGTAGGTGACTAGCATGCGCTCGCTGAGGCTCCCGTGATTGACGCCGATGCGCATGGCGATGCCGCGCTTCTTGCACGCCTCGATCACGGGCAGGAGCGCTTCCTCAATCGCCTGCCGCTCCTGTTCATGCTCTTCCGGGCTGTAGTCTTCGGCACGCTGGCGGGGTTTTCGGTAGACGAAGAGCCCCGGGTTGATGCGCACCTTGTCCACGTACTGCGCCACTTCCACTGCGATTTCGCTTCCCTGATGGTGCACATCTGCCACCAGCGGCACCCGGTAGCCTTTTTGCACGAGGCGGTTGCGGATCTCGCCGATGCACTGCGCCTCGCGCAGGTTGGGAGCGGTGACGCGCACAATCTCCGCCCCTGCGTCCCACAACTGCATGATCTGCTCGGTAGCGCGTTCAATCTCGCTGGTCGGGGCGGTAATCATGGACTGCACCACGATGGGATGCCCGCCGCCGATGGTCACTGCGCCAACGCGCACCGGGCGGGTTTTGCGCCGGGGATATTCCGTCTGCCACATGTTCACCTGTCCGCGTTTGATAGAGAGGTTCCGTAGTATTTTAGCATCTCAGGGACGCCAAAAACAACGGCGGGAGGGATACTCCCGCCGTTGGCACAACTATCTGTCGCACTTAGAACCTTGCACCCAAGCCGACGGCGAAGCCGTTGTGCTCATCGTCGGTGCCAGTCAAACCGTTGTAGCGCACATCGATGAACAACTGCGTTCCGCCTTCCTGACCGGTGCTGATGTCATAGCTCAGCCCGATGGTATAAGCGAAACCGGTTTTGGTGTCCCCGTTCAGCCGCTTCGAGAAGCCAACACCCACACCTGCGGTGTAGCCCAAGCCGCTGCCGATCTTGCCCCAGTAGTTGAGTTGGACGGGCACGTTATACACGTTACCCGAGCCGTAGTAGTCGAGGCTGACGCCTAGATTGGCGGAGTAGCCTTCGCGGAGCACGATGTCACGCTTCAGCACGTAATCTACCCCGGCGGTGAACCAGGTGTTGGCTTTGTCGCGAGAAGCGGACTTGCTGGGGAAGAACGCGCCAATGCGCACACGGAGGTTGTTGCCCATCGTTTCCTCACCCCACTGTGCGAACGCCGGCACCGTCCATGCCGCCAGCACCACGACCGCCACGAGAACGAGCCACAGTCGTTTCATGGTAAAGCACCTCCTCGTCATTCTAATAGGTTTTCTGTATTATAGCCTTTTCACGCTGGGAATGCAAGATTCCTGCGGCGCGGTCGGCTATCTAAAAGACGGTTCAACCGCCTCAAGAGTTTCGCTGTGTTCTCTTCGACCATCTGCTCCGCCCGCCACATCGCCTCTTCCGGCGACACTTTTGCCGAGACGAGCGTCTCGCAAACGAGTGCGCCATATTGGACCAGCGCGGAGCGGTCGCCGACAAAATCTCCGCAGACGATAGCAATGGGTATCCCGTGCTTGTGAGCGGTGTGCAGAACGCGAAAGAGCAGTTTGCCGTGAAGGGTGGTCTCGTCCACACGCCCTTCGCCCGTCAGCACCAAGTCCGCACCCTGCAGGGCTTGTTCGAAGCCGACGGCTTGCATCACGAAATCTGCGCCTGAAGTGATTTGTGCCTGCGGGAAGTGCGCCAGCAGACCAAAAGCCAATCCGCCCGCCGCGCCCGTACCGGGTATCCGCGAAATCTTCCTGCCGATAGCCCGGTGGACAACAACCGCCCACCGGCGCATCGCGCGTTCCATCTCGGGAAGCAGTTGCGCGGTCGCGCCCTTCTGCGGCGCGAAGACCATCGTGGCGCCGTGTCTGCCAAGAAGCGGATTGCGCACATCTGCCGCCAGCACTACCTCGATGTGCTCTTGCTGGCAGGGGGCAGGCACCACCCGATGCACCTGCGCCAGCCCCGCGTTGCCCAGCGTGACCGCGTTCCCCTGCCTGTCTAGCAACTGCCAGCCAAGTGCGACCAGCGCCCCCGAGCCGCCATCGTTGGTCGCACTGCCACCCAGCCCGATGACCAACCTCCTGACATCCTGCCTCAGTGCGTGTGCTACCATCTCCCCAACGCCCAATGTGGTGGTTCGGCGGGGTTCGCGTTCTTCGGGGCGAAGCTCTGCCAGCCCGCAAATCTGCGCCATCTCGATAAAGCAGGTCTGCCCATCGGGGCTGACGCCGTAGGGTGCCTCCTTCGGGCGCGCGAGCGCATCATGTACCCTGTGCCATCGCAGTTCGCACGCTCCCGCTTGCGCTAGGCATCGGAGCATCCCATCGCCTCCATCCGCCAGGGGCAGTACCACCGTTTCCGCGTTGGGAAGCGAGCGACGCGCGCCACGCTCCATGGCGTGGGCACATTGAACGGGGTCCAGACTGCCCTTGAAGGCGGTGGGGGCTATCACTATCTTGCGAACGGCTGGCATCGGTAAATCACCCAGCGTCCGTCTTCGCGCACGCGCTCGGCAGAGCAGGGCAGGTCGGGAGGCAGTGCGGTGCGTCTTTCAGCGAGGATGTAGACCTTCTGCTTGCCCTGAAGTGCCTGCAGGAGCTGCTGGGGCGTGCCGGGCTCGGCGATCTGTTGGGGATGTGCTGTGATGAAGCGCAGGCTGGGGCGGCTTGGCTCGAAGGCGTAGACCAGCAGATACGCGCCTGTGTCCAGCTCGGGAACCAGCGATTGTGCCAGGCGATGGAGCGGGGCGATGTCGTAGCTGTTCCAGCGGGGCAGACCGTCGTGTCCGACCAGGAAGGCGAAGAGCAGGGCGAAAAGCACTCCTGCACCCACCACACGCGGCGTGGAAGCCCATCGGGCGAACAGCACAATAACGCTCAACAGAAACAGCGCGCTTAGCATCAGCGCGAAGGGCGCCATGTGTGCGACCGCCTGCGTGACGTTTTCGAGAACAGCCTTGCCCAGCAGGGTCGCGTTCGGCGCGCTCTGCCACTGCCACCCCAGCACACCGACCAGCGCAAACCCTGCGCTGAGGAGCAGACCCGTGAAGCCTATCAAGCCCGCCTCGCCCGCACGTAGCCCCCCTTGCACCGTCCACAGCGAATGGAGCCTGACGGCGACCAGCAGACCCAGAGCGGGCACAGCGGGCAATACGTAGCCGGGCAGTTTGGATTTGCTTAGTGAGAAGAAGAGCACGACCACCACGGCCCAGAACGCCCACATCGCCCATGCACAGCAGATTTTGTCCTTCGGGCACCTCCACCCGCTTAGCGCCTGCCAGCCGATGATGGGCACAAACGCGCTCCATGGGTACATGCCTATCAGTAGTAGCGGGATATAGAACCAGAACGGCGCAACGTGCCCGAAGTCCTTCCCTAGGAAGCGTTGGATATGGTGATGGACGATATACTCGCGCACGAACAGGTCGCCAGCTACGTGCCAAACCGCCAGGTGCCAGGGCAGAACGATGAGCGCGTAGAGCGCCAGCGCAGGGAGCCATGGGATGCGTTTGAACTCTGCCCAATCGCGCCGAAGCATCAGCCATAACAGCAACGCTCCCCCGGGTAGCAACAGCCCGATCAGTCCCTTGGTCATCGTTGCCAACCCGGCTCCTACTGCCATCAGCAGATACCATCGGCGGTCGCCCGTGTAGCCCTCGATCCAACCGAAGACCGCCAGCGTCAGCCAGAGGGTCAGCAGGCTGTCCATGATCGCCTGGCGTGAGAGCCCCATCGTAAGCGGGCAAAGGGGATAGATCAGCAGGGCGAGCCAGCCGATTCGCACAAGCCCGCGCCGCTTTGCCCACTGCCATATCAGCCATGCGGTGAGCGCAGACGCCAGCGCCGACGGAAGACGCGCCGACAGCGGAGTGAACCCGAAAAGTTTCATGCTCAGTGCTTGCGCCCAATAGGTGAGGGGAGGCTTGTCGAAAAACGCACCGGTGCCCACGCGCGGGATCAGCCAGTCTCCCGAGTCCACCATCTGCCGGGCGGCAGTAGCATATAGCCCTTCGTCGAGGTCAAACAGCCCTGCGGAACTTAATCCGAAGAAGCACCCCAACCCGATGGCAATCACGGGCAGGGCGGTAGGCAGTATCTGTTGCACGAGGGGTAACCGGGAACGTGTGTCCATAGTTACCCTATCATTCTATGGGGACGACGCGGACTCCTGTTGTGCAAGCCCATCCCACGGCGCGGTGGGATAGGCTATGGGCTACAGCAACCGCTTCACTGCTTCCAGCGCGGCGTCGTAGTTCGGGTGGCTGGCGATTTCGGGCACATACTCCACGTAGCGGATAACCCCATCGCGGTCCACGACGAAGATGGCGCGCGACTCCAGCCGCAGTTCCTTGACCAACGTGCCATACGCCTGTGCGAAAGAGGCGTCGCGGTGGTCGGAGAGCACCTTCACGCGGTCAATGTGCTCGTTGCTGCAGAACCGCGCCTGCGCGAAGGGCAGGTCCATGCTGATTGTCAGTATCGCCACGTCCTCAGGCAATTTGGCGGACTCCTCGTTGAATCGCTTTGTCTGGGCAGAGCAGATTCCCGTGTCCAGCGAAGGCACCACGCTGAGCAGAACGATTTTGCCTGCGTAGTCCTTCAACGAAACGGGGTTGAGCGATTGGTCGATAAGTGTGAAATCGGGAGCTTTGTCGCCGGGCTTCATCTCCGGACCGACCAGCGTTAACGGCTGTCCCTTGAAAGTTACCGCACCAGGGCGTTCGACAGGCATCTTCTGTGGCTCCTTTCTGGGTTTTGGTATGTGGTTGCGCACTAAGTATAGCATGTCGGTAGGTGTCTAGTCAAGATAAAAACGGCGCGCCGTCCTTCTGAGCCGCCGTCTCTTGTCATTCTGAGCGAAGCGAAGAATCCCAACCGAGATGCTTCACTGCGCTCTATTTCTCGAGGTGCGTGGGGAACTCGGGTGGCGTTTCGCGCACGATACGCCTCAGCACTTCTACCGCCTCCGCCAGCTGACGGTCGCGCCCCTCCGCGATGTCCTGAGGCATGTCTTTCACCATATAGTCGGGCACCGCGCCGTGGTGTTCCATGTTCACGCCCTTGTCGATGGTGAACCAGCCGCGCCCGGGCGTAGCCACGGAGCTACCGTCGATCAGCGTGCGTCTGCCCGTGCTGATCACACCGCCTGCTGTGGGCATACCCACCACCGGGCTCGCCGCCGCGCGAGATGGTGTAAGCGTGACGCTTCGCCATCAGGATCGCCAACAGGTAGTCGGTGGTCCAGCCGCCGCCGTTGAAGCGCACGTCGATGAGCAGTCCCTTCTTGCCGTACGCTACCGCGTGCAGTTGGCGGATGAACTCGTGTACGTTCAGCTCGCCCATGCCCTGGATGTGCACGTAGCCTAGTCCGCCCCCCGATTGCTGTTCCACCCACTGGCGGTTCCGTTTGGTCCAGTGTTCGTAGCGCGCACGGCGGAAGTCGGCGGGGGAGATGGGACGCAGGATCACCGTGCGCTCCCGACCGTCAATGGCGTGAACCAGCAAGGTGGTCTTTTCGCCGACGGTGCCGTTGAGCAGTTCCCAGACGTTGATCGTGGGCGTGAGCCGCTTGCCGTTGATCGCCAGCACACGCTCACCCGGTTTCAGGTTCACATCGCTACGCGCGGCGGGCGTGTTGGGGATGACCGATTCAATGAGCAGCCCTTCGCCGTCGCGCGCGTTCGCCCACACCACCCCCAACATGCCGGTCTCGGTGGATTCGAGGTTGGTGCTCTGACGCGGCGTGAAACCCACGTGCGACGAGTTCAACTCACCCAGCATCAGATAGATAACCGCGCTGAAGTCGCGGTCCTCAGTTACGTACTGCAGGTAGGGGCGGTACTTCAGGCGCATGCTCGCCCAGTCGGTGCCGTGGAACAGGGGGTCAGAGAACTCTTCGTTCAGCGTGCGCCACACCGCGTCAAAGAGGTACTCGCGCTCCGCGGAGAGGGCGACACGCATCTGCGCGCTGAAGTCGGTGGACTGCACGGTGCCGCCGCTGGCCGCCACCCGCGAGATGCGTGCGCGGCTCAGGAAGGTGAGGCTGTTGCCATCACCGCTCCAGCGGATGTCGGACGGGGAGGCGCCGCCAGTGGTCAGGCGTTTCTCGTCACTGCCGTCCCAGCCGATCACGTACAGATCGCTCTGCCCCTGGTAACTACTGCGGAAGGCGATCTTCTTGCTGTCGGGGGAGAGCGCGAGCTCCTGCACGCCCCCTACGTAGCGCGTAATCTGTCGCACGCGGTCGTGGATGTCTTCGAAGTCTATCTGCACCGGCTCCTTCTCGCCCTTTTGCTCTTTGGGTTTTTCGTCGGGCTTTTGGGGAGCATCGTATTTGGCATCCTCTTCGTCCTGCCAATCGGCTTTGCTCTTTTCATCGTCCGCCTTGCGCAGGAACAGGTAGCAGATGTTGAAGTTGCGCCCGTCACGCTGGGAGGGGAACGCCAGCGCCCTGCCATCCACGGACCACGAAGGGTTGATGTCGTTGTTGGGATGGCGGCTGATGTTCACGCTTTTGCCCTCCTCGACGGAGAGGATGTAGATGTCGCTGTTGTACTCGTTGTCCTGCAGTTCGTAGGCAAGCCATCGGCTGTCGGGCGACCACACGAACTGCCCTAGGTTCCAGTGATGCAGGAGCATGCGCTCCTTTTTGGTCTCCATGTCTAACAAAACGAGGTCGCCGTTGCCGCGGCGGAAGGCGAGCTTCTTACCGTCGGGCGAGAAGAGTGGAGAGGTGTCGGGTTGCGGGGAGTTGGTCAGGCGTTCGGTTTTGATCTTGTTCGTTCGGCGCAGGCGCGGTTCCTCCGGGTCATCGGAGGTGAGCAGATACAGGTTGGTGGTTCCGCCGCGTTCGGAAGTGAAGACCAGCGACTTGCTGTCGAGTGACCTGCATAAGTTGTATTCTGGCTCTACCGTTTCGGTCAGGCGGCGGGATAACGTGTTACGAACACCTCACCACGCACCACGAAAGCCACCTCTTTGCTGTTGGGAGCGACGGCGTACTCGGACACGTCGCCGCGCACCTGCTGCCAGAACCCCTGCGGTTTGCGCACGTCGGCAGAGGGAGCGACAATATGCAGAATGCGAACCTCACCCGAGGCAGGGTCGAGGGTGCAGATGTCCAGCCCCTGCTCGTAGGCAAGCAGTCCGCTGTGATAGGCGATTTGCGGAAAGCGCACCCCATCACCCTGGTAGCGCGTCATCTGTCTGACCGTTTTACTCGCCACGTCCATCGCCCAGAGGTTGTAGGTGCCGTCACGCTCGGAGAGGAAGTAGAGCGTTCTGCCGTCAGGCGACCACAGGGGCTGGGTATCGGGAACGTTGTCGTCGGTCAGGCGCGCGAAGTGGTTTTGCTTCAAATCGTGTATCCAGATGTCACCCGATGCACTGCCGCGATACCCTTTGCGCCACCAGGAACCGTCGCGGCGGACGAACGCCACGCGGGTGCCATCGAGCGACAAAGCAGAGGAGGTGCCGGGCACGTCGTGCAGTCGGTAGGGGGGTGCGCCGCTCAGGGGTGCCACGTAAGCACAGGGCTCCGCGCCGTAGGGCTCCCAGTCACGTGCGGATTCAAAGAGAACCGCCTTCCCGTCGGGTGTCCAGCCCAGCGCGCGATCGCGTCCGGACCAGAAGGTCAACCGCTGGACACTGCCGTTGCGCAGATTAAGCACAAAGACGTCATCATTGCCATAGCGGTCGGAGGTAAAAGCGATGCGCGTGCCATCGGGTGACCAGATCGGCGCGTAGTCGTAGCCTTCGTGTACCGTCAGCCTTCTGGCTTCTCCTCCGGTGCTGGCGACCAGCCACAGGTCGCCCTGCCATGAGAAAGCGATCTGTTTGCCATCGGGAGACGGGGCAGGATAACGAGCGAACCGAACAGGGGTTTGAGCGTAACAGGCGCAGGCAATCGCCAGAATCGCCGCCGAGAGGGTGGTAACCTGCGTGAACAGTCTCATCCTACTTAAACCTCTGTCATCCGTTATGATGCACCTCTGGGAACTATTCGCCGATGCCTATGGGACTGCCTGCTTGGCGTTGCGCTCTGTGCATGTTTTGTGGTAGAAAATATCCGATTCAACTTCCCAACAGGAGGTGGAATAAGCCATGAGGTGGGTGATTTCACCCTGTTCAGGAGAGGAGGCAGGGAGACTCCCGCATGCCAACCCCGCGTGAACGCATCAGAGAATGGAGCCGCAAGATTCAGCGAGCGTTAGACACGAAGCTGCCCCAAACAGAGAGCGAGGCGGATCTGCGCCGCCTCGTCGACCCCCTGCTGGAACAGTTCTGCCACGAGCTGGGGCTGAACCCGTCGGTGCGCTCCGAGTATACGCTAGCAACCGGTCGTGCCGATGCTGTCTTCAACCGCTTCGTCATCGAGTACGAGCGCCCTGGAAGCCTTAAAGCGGTTTCTGACCGTGCGACCCAGCTCTCGATAGGTCAGGTCAAGCGGTACATCGAGGAGCTGGCGCAGAAGGAGCGTCATCAGGTGGAACGGCTCGCAGGGGTCGCCTTCGATGGGCACCAACTGGCGTTCGTGCGCTGGGTCAACAGGCAGTGGGCAGAGGTGGAGCTGGTTCCTGTCACGCTCGATTCGGTGGAGCGCATGCTCACCTGGCTGGCAGGGCTGGCATCGGGCACCGCCCTCACCCCAGAAAATCTCAGTCGCGACTTCTCCATCGAGCAGGGGCGCACGCAACAGGTTCTACAACGGCTCTTCGAAGCGTTGCAAACCGCCCTCGAACAACACCATGCACTGGTCAGCAAGCTGTTCGAGCAGTGGCGGCTCCTCTTCGACGAAGCCATCGACTACTCCGAGGCCTTCGGCGGCCGGAAGCTGGAGCCCTTGAAGAAGTGGGTGCGAAAGGCTGGCCTCGAGGTCAGGGACGCCAAGGAGGCGGAGCGTTTTTTCTTTGTCCTCCACACCTACTTCGCCCTGCTAGCCAAGCTTTTGGCCTGGCTGGCCCTCTCCCGCCATCTGGGGGTTCGGCTCGGGGGGCCTTCCTTCTCGGAGCTCTTGACCACGGACAGTGCAACCCTCCGCAAGCGCCTCGAGGAAATGGAATCGGGCGGCATCTTCCGCGCCTATGGCATCCTCAACCTGCTGGAGGGGGACTTCTTCGCTTGGTATCTCCACGCCTGGAGCGAAAAGGTAGAAAACGCCCTGCGCGACATCCTCAAGCGCCTGGATGGGTACGACCCCACCACGCTGACCATTGTCCCCGAAGAGACGCGCGACCTGTTCAAAAAGCTTTACCATTACCTTTTGCCGCGGGAGATCCGCCACAACCTGGGCGAGTACTACACCCCCGACTGGTTGGCCTGGCACTTGCTGAAGCAGGTGGATAACGAGTTCTTCGATAACGAGGATAACGAGTTCTTCGGCGGCCATAACGCAGAGCGCCTGCGCCGTAGGCTCTTGGAAACCCGCTTCCTGGACCCGGCCTGCGGTTCGGGCACCTTCCTGGTCCTCATCTTGGGGCGAATGCGCCAACTGGGCCGGGACCTCCGCGTGCCCGAGGCAGAGTTGCTGAAGGCGATGATTTCCAATGTGGTGGGCTTTGACCTCAACCCATTGGCGGTTCTGACGGCGCGAGTAAACTACCTGCTGGCGATCGCTGACCTGCTGGAACACCGCGAGGGCGAAATCACCATCCCGGTCTATCTGGCCGACTCGGTGCGTACGCCAGTAGAGGGCAAGGAACTGTTTAGTCAGGGCACCTACGAATTCCCCACCACCGTGGGCAAGTTCAAAGTTCCCGCGGTTCTCTGCCAGCCCGGACGCTTTGACCGCTTCTGCAACCTATTGGAAGAAGGTGTGAGAAGCAGTCTGAATGTGGATGATTTTCTCGCCCAACTGGAGAAGGAATTAGCCCTGACCGGACAACCCGGCTGGGATGAAGACGCAAAACAATTGCTCAGGGAACTCTACGGGAAACTGAGCGAGCTTCATCAGAAGGGCCTAAACGGCATCTGGGCGCGCCTTCTGAAAAACAACTTCGCTCCCCTCACCGTGGGACAGTTTGACTATATCGTCGGCAATCCGCCCTGGGTGAATT
>PSLZ01000074.1:0-5944 GCA_040289885.1 Armatimonadota bacterium
CGTGAAGGTCTCGTGGGAAGTGAAAGCCATCCGCAACGACCACTGGGTTCAGCAGGATGGCTATCAAACCGAGCAGGAGAAACCCAGAGAGCTGCAGGGCAAGTAACTGAACCCCGAACTGTATGGACAGCCGAAGGAGTTGGGCATCCACTACCGCCCCGAACCCGAACCCGCTCGCGACACACCCAAGCGGAACCCGAAGTGATAGGAGGGCACAACCATAAGAACCTTGGATGCATTGGAACCCTGATCACCGCCATCGCCGGCTATGCTCTATCAGTGGGTGGATACTCCCCATCCCCCCTTGCCGAGCATCATCGAGGCAGAACAACAGCGTGCCCAGTCGCTGAATCACACGACCAAGCGCGGGAAGGGGGCGAGGCTACGCCCCCTTCCGCTGCCGGAGCATCAGCATTGCAAGACCTGCCCCGAGGCAGACTTCTCCCCCGAGTGGCGTGTAGGTTCTTCCGCCCCCCTCCTCACCTCCCCCGTTCACAGGGGAAGACCCCCCGTCCACGGGGAGGGCCGGGGTGGGGGTTAACAGCCACCGCTGGAACCCCTACTCTGCCTCCTGCAGGAAGCCGAAATACCGTCCCCGCCAATACGCCTCCAGAAAATCGGCACTACCCACCTCGCGCCTCGTGTTGTCTTCGAAAATCAGCACGAGATTCGCACTGCGCCACCGCGCGCTACTCGGCTCCAGAACGTATAGCCCCGCCGGCGTCGAGCAAAAGACCTGTTTACTGCCGTACGGTACGAACACGGCGTGCACAATGGGAATATCCAGCCCGTCGTGAACCACCTGCCACCGTTTGTGCGCAGGCTCCAGACGCATCACCCCCTGCTCGGTATGCGCCCACAACACCCCTTCCTGGGAGTGGTCCAGCCACAACGAGCGCAGGGTAGCAGGGATGATGTCACGCATCAGCCCTTCCGGTCCCTCCTCGCGCATCCGCCGGTAGAGGGTCTGTACCTCATGCGAGTGCGACTGCCCGGCGTCGTCGCTCTGGCACAATACGCTTCCCCGAAAACCGCCGTAGTTCACTCGGAAGGCGGTGTAAACGCGCTCACAGCGCCTCGGATGCGCCACCAATATGGGCAGAGGAGGAGCATCACCGCCCACGCCCACCGATGCCCCTCTTTGCCACAACATACCGGGCAACTGCCTTCGCCACAGCACGCCGTCCAACAGCGCATACACGCACACCGGCTCGCCTTCCGACACGGCGAACAGCCGTCCGCGCGCCGGGGGCACATCCTCCGTGAGACACTCCCACCTCTGCCCGATCCACTCCTCACCGTCATCTTTGCTCCAGTACACGCCCCCCGTACCAACCACGACCAGCGTGTTCGGGTTCCGCCGCGACGTGAACACCTGCTGAATGGTTCCGACGCCCGCCGGCAAGGGTAGATTATTCCATGTCCTGCCGCCGTCTAGGCTCTGGTAAAGGGCACTGCCCGCGGCGGCGTAGAGATGCCCCACGCGCCTACCCACGGCGACTAGGTGCGCGCGTTCCGGCGGCTGAGTCTCCAGTTTGCGCCAGGTTTTGCCCCCGTCGTGCGTGCGGTAGATGGTGCCGTTCTCCTCCAACGCGAACCATACCTGCTCATCCGGGGGAGAAACCGCCACACTGAGGATAGGACGGCTCAGCCATCCGTCCAGCACGCACGGGTCGCCCTTCCACTGGAACTCGTTGTCGCGCGGCGATTCGTGCAGAGGTAAAGGCTCTACCGCCTTGCCGTCCTTGATGGCAATGTCTCGGCGCAGGCTGTTCATGCGGGGACGGAAGACCTTATCCACCGGATAGTGCTGAAGCGTCCACTTCGCCCCCTGCAGTGCCTCTTCTTTGCCCGGCGTATCGGGGAACAGTGAGAAGTGAATGTAGGTATACAGCGGGCACTTATCGCGTTGGTGCGCCTGCCACATCTGCTGGGCAACGTGCCGGTAGAAAGCACGCATCGCCTCGTCCTTCTCAATGCGCAGGAGCACCTCCAGATGATGATACACATGGTTGCAGTCATCGAAGCTCTCTACCCCCAGCACCGGTCCCGTGTATCCGCGCACGCGGTACTGCTTCGCCAGCTGTTCGAACGCCTCCCGAAAACGTGCCTTGCCGGTCAGATGCTCGGCGATACGCAGGGCGGAGAGCGCCATCACCACGTTCAAGCTGGGCGTGCGCCCGTCAGTGAAGCCGAGGATGGTGTCGGAGACGTTGCCGTACTCGTCGTGTACGTTCATCTCGCCGTCCAACCAGTACTCCACCAGTGCCCCTATCGCCTCAGCACACTGTTTGCGCTCCTCCGCGTCGGCAAGCAGTTCCGCGTACAGCCCCAGCGCATGGGCGATACTGCTGTAGGTATGATGACTGGGACTACCGCGCCATCGGTAATCCTCGTAGGGCGATACCCCCTGATGCCACAGCCGGGCGTTTCGCGGGTTCAATCGCTCTTCACGAGTTTCGCCGTGCCCCTTCACGTAGCCCCGCGCCACGAATCCCCGTATGCCCGAGATGCGCGTTAGGCTCAGCAGTCCCCGAAAAATCTGTCGGCAGTGCTCGCGCACGGCGGGGTGCTTGGTCAGCAGGTAGCGGTGCATCTCCCCCGACAGATAGTAGCACGTCCAGTTGATGCTGTGTGCCACGTCCGAGCCGCCCTCGGTGGTGTGGTCCGCCGGATGCCCTTCGGGTGGTACCTCAATCTGCGCGATGTACAGCCCGTTCAGCCAGTGTTTGCGCAGGACATCCTCCTCGAAACGCTGTGCCTTCTGATGAAGCGGGATCTCCCAATCCCCTTGTGCCATTGCCCCCAGCGACCACATCATGCACAACACCCCCACCACACCTATAAGCCTCATGAGAGTTCACCTCCATACCATCACTGCGCCTTCTGGATTCGCCCGCAATACCCGTAATCCTGCTATCAGCATTCGTGCGGGATATTGCGTACCCCAGTAAGAGTTACCAGCAGTAACTTTTCGAGCCTGTGGAACAACCCCCGTGAGAACGCTTTGCAGTGAGGAACGCCCGATGAGAATCGCCCATGGCATATGGCTATCTGTTGCTCTGGTAAGCCTCTTACACGGTATCGGCTTGGCGCAATCCACGCCTGCGGGCACGCAGATCCCGATTCAGGCGACGGCGAACTACCTCGACGCCAACGGCACCTCCTATAGCGCGGCTTCCAATACCGTCACGCTGACGGTAGCACAGGTGGCAGGGGTGCAGGTGACGCTCGCGGTGCAGAACGCCACACTCAATCCCGGCAGTTCCTACAACTTCCCCGTCACCGTCAAGAACACCGGCAACGGCGCGGATTACTACCAGCTGAGCACCGGAACACTGCCCGCGGGCTGGTCGGTGGTGTTCGTGGAGGATACCAACGGCAACGGTCAGCGCGATGCGAACGAGAACACGCTCATCAGCCGCACCCCCACCCTCCAGATGGGCGACCAGTACCGGTTTTTCGTGACGGTCACCGCTCCACCGGACCCTGTTACGGGAAGCAGTGTCCAGACTCTGCCCTTCCGGGTAACATCCAATTTCGACGCCCAGAAGTACGCCCAGAACAACCTGTCCGCAGACGTGGTAAACCCGTTCACCCCATTATGGACCGCGACGGTGCCAGGCGGTATCCCGGGCGACGTGACCATCACGGCGGGCAAAGCGCTGGTAGGCTCGGGGAGCGGACAGATTTACGCCTACTCCGTCAACGGGCAAGATGCGGGTACGCAGGTGTGGAGCAATCCCGTCAGCCTGGGCTCTGCCATGACGGGGCGCATCTCCGCCAGAGGTAGCACCCTGTTCGTGCCCACAGCGGACGGGCGTGTGCAGATGGTAGACCTCAACTCGGGCACGGTGCTGGGCACGCGCACCGTCGCTAGCGGAACCAGCATCATGGCATCGCCGGTGGTGCAGAACGGTATCCTGTTTGTGCCCGCACAGGATGGGCGCATCCGTGCGTTCGACGCCAACGGCATGTTGATCGCAGAGTCCAACCAGTGGGGCACTGAGTTCGCTTCCACGCCGTCTGCCCCAGGTAGCACCCACCTGTGGGCAGGCACGGGTGACGGCTTTGTGGTGTGCTTCCGCTCCAGCGACTTGCAAGGGGTATGGTCGGAGATGGTCTCGCCTGGCCAGCCCGTGACCAGCTCGCCCTGGATCGATCTGGCGACCAACACCCTGTTCATCGGCGGGCAGAACGGGCTGTTCTACGCGATGAACGCCACGCCAGACCCATCGGTGCCGCACGTGCGATGGGTGTATGATGCCGGCTCGGCGATCGTAGGAAGCCCGTTCTTCGACTGGGTGGCGAAAGTGGTCTACTTCGGCACGATGGACGGCAAGATTCACGCGGTCAATGCGGCAGACGGCACCTCGCGCAGTGGTTATCCCATCCAGCCGCGCGACGCGGGCAAGTTCCTGGGGATGCCCATCGTGGTGCGCAAGAGCGGGAGCAATACCCCCTACATCTACATTGGCAGTGACAACGGTAGGTTCTACGCCATCAACGCCGACAACCCGCAGAAGTTCTACCTATACGACGGCAGTAACAACGGCGAATCGTTCGTGCGCTCGCCTAGCATTTCGGGGCTATCGGCGAGTGATGTGATAGTAGCGGTATCAGCGAACGGCAAGGTACTAGCGTTCCCGCTGAAGTAGCATCAGGGCGCAGGCGGAATGCCTGCGCCCTCTCGACGCCCTCCTCTCATTGTTTCCTCGCGCTCGGCTCCCGTTCCCTATCGCAAGTGGCAGGTTCTCACAAGATGGATGGAATGTTGCCCAGTGTACAAGAGGTGCACGATGGGGTAAGAGATTGCGCTGGCTCCCCGGGCAGGACTCGAACCTGCGACCTAGTGGTTAACAGCCACCCGCTCTGCCAACTGAGCTACCGGGGAACCTTGCTTTTATAATTTACCAGAACCGACGCCGTTTGTCAAGCCCTACCGAGCAAGGACGCACCCTTTTGCGCTCCACTATGTCCCTCTATCCCACGACGTATATCGGCAGAAGCGTGCCATCTCTCTACCTAAGCGTTCACGAGAGGGGGTGATGCCGCCATTCCCGCGGGAATGGCGGCCGTGCAGGGGAAGGGCTACTGCGTATAGGCGCATTCGGGAGCAGGGTTCGGATAGGCACGCGCCGGCACATCCTCACCCCACATCTCGGGGTCGTTCAGGAACCGCCTAAAGTGCGTCCACTTGGCGTGACCGTCGGCGAAGATCACGTTCATGCCGTCCGTGTGCCGACGTGTGCCTGCCACGTTGTACCAGCGCGTCTTGTCACCACAGTTTCCACCAACGCCCGAGTTGGTATCGTTGATGTTGTCCTCTGTATCGCAGTTGGTGTCAAAGGGCCACTCCATCGGGCTTTAGAACAAGAGGGAGCCATTGGAGTCGGCGAAGGCGGCGACGCTGGCAGGTCGGGGCAGTTCAGGCAAGGCAGCGGAGTTGAGGAGTGAACCGTTCACACAGGCGATACGCAACACTCCGCGCGACACGCCGTAGTTTGCCGCCACCGCCATGTTACAAAACGGACCCGCCGTCGCACTGGGACAGGGGAACACGTAGGGTCCCGAATAGCTGGGACACCGGAAGATGTCCGTGTTCTTGATGTAAGGTTGAAGCAAGCCCGGCCAGCGACAAGTATGCAATGGGCAGTTCACCAGCACATTGGGGTCGTTGGCGCTGGGCATGCGCAAGCGGGAGTACGGGAAGCCCAGGCGAACGGTACCAGCCGCTCGTCATAGTCCTGTGCATACTGCGCGAGCGCAAGACCGATCTGGCGCATGTGCGACAAGCACTGCGTCTGGCGCGCCTTCTCGCGTGCCCGGCTGAACACAGGGAACAGAATCGCCGCCAGGATCGCGATGATCGCGATAACCACCAGCAGCTCGATGAGCGTAAAACCATGTCGTTTCATGTGGCACCCTCCTTCTTGTTTGTAAA
>PSLZ01000029.1:0-45326 GCA_040289885.1 Armatimonadota bacterium
GGGTAACGGCTCACCGGGATGTTCGCCATCCAGTGGCGGCGGGGGTAACGGCTCACCGAGAAGTGTTATTTCGACCAGTCTACCACCAGCTTCTTGCGTCCGCGGATGTATTTCTCCACTGCCATGCCCGCGATGGCTCCCTCCGCCGCGGCAACCACTGCCTGCTTCACATGGTTGCACAACACGTCGCCGACGGCGTACACGCCCGGAATGGCGGTCCGATACTCGGAATCCACCATTAGACAGCCGCCCTCGCTGAGTGGCAACTGCCCGCCGAGGAAGTCGGTTATTGGGTGCGCCCCTTGCAGGTAGATGAACACGCCCGCAACAGGCAGGACCTCCTCCGTGCCGATAGGCGTGCGATAACGGATAGCCTCCACCTTCTGCTCGCCCAATACCTCGCGTAGGGCAACGCCCCAGTACATTACCACCTTCGGATGCTGGGTCAGTTCCTCCACCAGCGCAGGTTCGGCATGAATCTCCTTCTTGGGCGACAGGAAGTGCACCCTACTGGCAAACTGGGTCAGGAACAGCGCCTCCTCCACCGCCTCTTCGCTGTTGCCCACAACCGCCACCTCTTCGCCGCGGAAGAAAGCGGCGTCGCAGGTCGCGCAGTACGAGACGCCTCGCCCCAGCAGTCGCTCCTCGCCGGGCACACGGTTGCCTCGCCCCATCGAGCCGGTGGCGATAATCACTGTTTTCGCCGAATAGGTTCCGGCGTTTCCAAACAACACCTTCGGGTATAGAACGATGGCTTGAATCCTGTCTTGCACAAAGACCGCGCCGAACGATTCCGCCTGCTGGCGCATCCGGCGTAGGAGCTCCTCCCCGCTGATGGGTTCGGGGATACCCGGATAGTTGGCGATTTTGCTCGTGATGCCCAGCGCGCCGTTGGCGATGCCTTTATCGATCACCAACGTCTTCAGGTTCGCACGGGCAGTGTAAATGGCGGTGGTGCCTGCCGGACCACCGCCGATAATCGCCACATCGTAAACCTTATCCTGCCCGCCGACCGACGGGCTGAGCGGGAAGCTGAACTCCATCACATCACCCCCTTTAGCCTTCCGTGAGCTTTGCCAGGATGTCGTTCGCTTCCATAATCAGGTATTCCGTGCCGTTATAGCGGAACTCGGTGCCGGTGTACTTGGGGAATATCACCCTGTCTCCTGGCTGGACCTTGATCTCTTCATCGTCGCCCACGGCAACTACCCGCCCGAGCTGCGGTTTCTCTTTGGCGGTATCGGGCAGGAAGATGCCCCCCGCCGTGCGCGACTCTTCCTCCAGCGGCTCGATCAGCACGCGCGAGCCCAACGGTTGAATCGGTGGTGTGGTGTTGCTCATGGTGTCTCCTTCCTCCAAGATTACTTCAGTCCTAATAGCTGGTTGATTTTCGCCCTGTCGAACCCGATAACGATTTTGCCGTCGATGTCAATGACCGGCACGCCCTGCTGTCCGGAACGGCGCACCATGTCACGCGCGGCGGCATGGTCCCGGCTCACGTCCACGTCGCGGAACCGGATGCCCCGCTCGCGCAGGTAACGTTTCGCCATGTTGCAATACGGGCAGTTCGGCGTCGAGAAGACGATAACCCGTGGCTGATTGTTCATTGCTCCCTATCCTCTGGGCGTTTTTCCACAGAGTTAGATACCTCCAGCGCATCAGGGGATTCGCACGTGCCAACACAGCAGGGAAATCCCAAGCCTTGCACGAACAACCCACAGGGTGCCGTTTCTTCACCCACATCATACAGGGCAGGAGCGATAACCGATGCGCATACGGCTGGTTACGGGACTAACCCTGTGCCGGCTTTTGAGCATGTCGCAGGCAGGAGCGAAACCGATGAACTTCTATGTCTCTCCCCAGGGCAACGACTCGTGGTCGGGCATGCTGGCGTCGCCGAACCGGCAAAAAACGGATGGTCCCTTCGCCACGCTGGAACGCGCCCGCGACGCCATCCGCCAACTGAAACGCCAGGGCAAACTGCCAGAGGGCGGTGTAACCGTCTACCTGCGCGCCGGCTTATACACCCTCGGCGATACGTTCGTCTTAAACGCTGAAGACAGCGGAACCGCCGAGGCGCCCGTTCGCTACAGCGCATACCGTCACGAGAAAGTGCGCCTTACTGGCGGCAGGCGAATCGGCGATGGGAAGCCCGTGACAGCCCCCTCGGTGCTGGCACAGTTGCCGCCAGAAGCACGGGACAAGGTACGGTGCTACAACTTGCGCGCTCAGGGGATTCGCGATGATGGACAGATGCGCCGACGCGGATTCGGTCTGCCTGCTACCATCCCCGCTGGTCTGGAGCTCTTCTACGCCGGCAAGCCCATGCCTCTGGCACAATATCCCAACGAAGGCTGGCTCACCATCTCGAGTGTTCCCGCCGGACAACAGGGCGGACGGTTCACTTGCAGTGACCCGCGCCTGAAACGCTGGGTGCAGGCGAAAGACCTGTGGGTACATGGCTACTGGACGTGGGACTGGGCGGACAGCTACGAGAAGGTAGCGAGCGTGAACCCTGAAGCAGGCGAAGTCGTCACCGTTGAGCCGCACGGGGTGTATGGCTACACGCCGGGCAAACGGTTTCGGGTGCTGAACCTGCTGGAAGAGCTGGACACCCCCGGCGAATGGTACTTAGACCGCGACACAGGCATCCTCTACTTCTACCCGCCCGACGATGGCTCCAGGGAACTGATGGTCTCCCTGCTCGAGGCGCCGCTGGTCACATTGAACGGGGTATCGCACCTGAAAATACAGGGCATTACCTTCGAAGGGTGTCGTGGCACAGGCGTCGAGATACACGGTGGCAGGCGCGTGGTCATCGCAGGATGCACCTTCCGCAATATCGGCACGGTGGGGGTCATTATCAATGGCGGAACCGAGCACAAGGTGGTCTCCTGCAACCTGATGGCCCTGGGGGATGGCGGTGTACAGGTCTCCGGCGGCGACCGCAATACTCTGACCCCCTGCAAGCACGAGATTTTGAACTGTTTGTTCACCCGCTTCAACCGCTGGAGCAGGACCTATCGCCCGGCGGCGCTGGTAGGCGGTGTGGGGGTGCGCGTTGCCCATAACCTGATGTACGATGCCCCGCACACCGCGATTCTGCTGGGCGGCAACGACCATCTGATAGAGTACAACGAGATACATCACGTTTGCACCGAAACGGGCGACGCCGGGGCATTCTACATGGGGCGCGACCTGACCCAGCGCGGCACTGTCATCCGCTATAACTACTTCCACGACATCGGCAGGAAACTGCAGGGCGAAGGCTTTCTGGACGTGATGGCGGTGTATCTGGACGACTGCACCTGCGGGATTACCGTTTTCGGCAACGTGTTCTATCGGGCTGGGCGCGCCGTGATGATCGGCGGCGGGCGCGACAACACGGTGGAGAATAACATCTTCGTACAATGCGAGCCTTCGGTGCATGTGGACGCACGCGGGCTGGGTTGGGCAAGCTTCTGGTTCGATGGACGTGATAACACGCTGATGGACCGGCTCAAAGCGGTTCCCTATCAGAGCCCTCCCTGGAGCGAGCGGTATCCCGAGCTAGTGAACATCCTGAACGACGAGCCCGCCGTGCCCAAAGGCAACAAAATCGTGCGCAACATCAGTGTCGGCGGACGATGGATCGACCTGTACGACAACCTGAACGAGCAGATCGTGACCATCCGCGACAACCTCACCGAGGGCGATGCGGGTGTGGAGATCACGCCTCAGGGCATCCGCCTGCGCAAGGACTCCCCGGCGTTCAAGATAGGCTTCCAGTCGATACCCATTGAGAAGATCGGGCTGTATCGAGACCAGTATCGCAGGGTTACAGGCAAGCACTCTGTGGAGAGAGACTGAGTTGTTTTGCCACCATTCTGAAGAGGCTCGTTTTGGGCACCCTTCGCTCCACTCAGAATGACGAGAGGGCGTCATGCTGAGCGCCAGCGAAGCATCTCGGTTTACAGC
This sequence comes from Armatimonadota bacterium, assembly GCA_040289885.1. Lineage (GTDB taxonomy): Bacteria > Armatimonadota > HRBIN16 > HRBIN16 > HRBIN16 > HRBIN16. The sequence continues at coordinate 3,958 of PSLZ01000029.1, forward strand.
GTTCACTTAATCTTTAGACGCTACAAAGGAGGTTCTGACAATGGCGCTGTGTCAACTACGGTTCTTCAGCCAGTCGCTGGGTAAGGCATCTGAGATGCTGGTGCTACTTCCCGACTCGGGCGAGGGACCCTTTCCCGTTCTCTATCTTTTGCACGGACTGTCAGACGATGCCTCTATCTGGCTCCGGCGCAGCCGCATCGAGTGGTACGTGCGCGACCTACCCCTCATCGTGGTGATGCCCGACGGCGGCAGGGGCTGGTATACCAACGGCTTAAACGGTGACGCCTACGAGCACCACTTTATCCAGGACGTCATCGGGCAAACAGAACGGATCTTCCCCGCCAGCCGTCGCCGCCAGCATCGTGCCATAGCAGGACTGTCCATGGGGGGCTACGGTGCGGTCAGCCTTGCTTTAAAGCATCCCGACCTGTTCGTCGCCGCGGCAAGCCTGTCAGGCGCGGTGGGGATGGGGCACAAACCGATAACAGACGAGATGCCTCCCGACTTCAAACGCATCTTCGGCGACAATCCGCAAGGTTCCGATCAAGACCTGTTCGCGCTGGTACAGAAGGTGGACCGGGCACAACTGCCCGCCTTATGGCTGGACTGCGGCGTGGAGGACTTCCTCATCGAGGACAACCGCACCTTCCACGCGCATCTGGTGTCGCTGGGCGTCGCGCATCTCTACCACGAGTTCCCAGGCACGCACACCTGGGACTACTGGGATGAGCATATCCAGCAGGTGCTTCCGTTCGTGATGGAGCACATGAAGGGATGAGGACGGATTGAGCGACATCCCGACGCAAGTGTACACGCTTACCGAGGCGGTAGAGGGTTGGCTGACCCGTGAGGAGGGGGAACTGCTCTACCGCCTTGCCCGCCAATGCACAGGGCGCGGGGTGATCGTGGAGATCGGCTCGTTTAAGGGCAAGTCCACTATCTGGCTGGCGAAGGGGACACAGGCTGGGGTGGGAGCACCCGTCTACGCCATTGACCCCCATACCGGCTCAGCAGAGCACCGCACGACAGACGGGGGGCAGGTATGGACATACGAAGCGTTTATGAACAATCTGCGCCGGGCAGGCGTGGAAGGGCTGGTACACCCTCTGCTGACCACCTCTGCGCAAGCGGCGGCAACGTTTCAACTGCCGGTGGAACTGCTGTTCCTCGATGGCGACCACCGTTACGAAGCCGTGCGCCAGGATTTTGACCTCTGGTTCCCCAAACTGATAGAGGGCGGATATCTGCTGATGCACGATACCATCCGCTGGAACGGTCCGCGACGGGTGGCACGCGAGTCACTCTATCGCTCCCAACACTTCCGCGGGGTGGGCTTTGTGCACTCTATCAGCTTCGGGCAGAAGGTGGCTGGCAACACTCTCGCTGACCGCCTGCGGAGCCGATATGTGCTACTCCTGCACCTCGTGTACGACCGTTTGAGTTATATTCGGGTTCCCCCTGCGCTCAAGCGGGTGGCGAAGGCCGTTTTCTCCCGACTGCAGTGACCCTTGAGCCTCGATCCGACCTTTCCCGCGTGCAGGCAAAAGGCGGGCAAAAGGTGAAAAAGACACCGCTGATGGAACAATCTTCTGTGGAGAATCTTCGGGTGAGGCAAGCGCGATGACTTTTGACGTTTTCGGCATGTGTAACGCTCTGGTAGACCTCCAGGCAAAGGTGGAAGATTCGCTGATTGACCAGCTGGAACTGCAAAAAGGAGGCATGTTCCTGATTGACGACACACAACGATGCATCCTGATCGAACACCTTGCCGAGCGGGTGGTGCATTCCGAGGCAGGCGGTTCAGGGGCAAACACCACGATCGGCATGGCACTGCTAGGAGGTTCCGCCTGTTACACCAGCAAGATAGCGGATGATGAGTACGGCAGGCTCTATCGACGCAGTCTCAGCGAAAAGGGGGTGAAGCCGAACCTCGCACTCGGTGAAGGGGGCACAGGTGTTTCCTTTATCCTACTGACCCCCGATGCCCAGCGCACCATGTGCACCTATCTCGGCGCGAGCCAGCAACTGCGCCCCGATGAGGTGAACATCGACGACCTGCGCCAGAGCCGATACCTGTACATCACTGGCTATATGTGGGATACCGAGTCCCAGAAGCAATCGGTGCTTCATGCGATGCGCGAGGCGAACAGGGCGGGCGTGCGCGTAGCGTTCAGCCTGTCCGACATCTTCTGCGTACGCCGGCACAAGGCGGATTTCCAGCGATTGCTGGAACAGCATGTGGACGTGCTGATCGGCAACTCCGCGGAAGCGCAGGAACTAAGCGGTGCCGATAACCCTCATGACGCGGCGCGCCTGCTGGCGGACTATTGCGACGTGGCGGTGGTTACGATGGACAGTCGCGGCGCGCTGATTCGGCACAAGGACACGGTTCACCATATCCCCGCGTTCCGGGTTCAGGCGGTAGATGCCACCGGCGCGGGTGATATGTTCGCGGCAGGGCTACTGTACGGCTTGTGCACCGGACAGAGCCTGGAGGCGGCAGGACGGATAGCGGCTTATTGCGCGGCACAGGTGGTGGCGAAGATGGGAGCCAGATTGGACAGCATCTCGCTGCCGGTGCTGACTAACATGTTATAATCGTTACAGAGGTGATTACGACGTCCGTTCAGGTGCCCGCGCAAAAAACGGGTTACGAGGAGTTCCTGCAATGGCTGGACGAAGACCCCACGCGGTTTATCACAGCGCGGTGCCGGAGGGGCTTTCGCTCAGGTGGAATGGTTCTGGCAACAGCCAAAGCCCACTATCGTCGAGATACTGCGCCTGTGAGGACTGCTCACGTAGGCTCGTTTTCTACTCTACCTGCACCCCCAGCGCCTCCGCGATCAGGCGACGCACCTCGTTGGGATTGGCACGTCCACGACTGAGCTTCATCACCTGCCCCACGAGAAACTGTAGGGTCTGCAGTTTGCCGTTGCGCACCTTCTCGGCGGCGTCGGGGTTCTCGGCGATGGCTTGCTCCACCCATGCCCGCAGTTGGTCGGCGTCGCTGACCTGCGTCAGCCCCTTCGCCTGCACTACCTGTGCCGGGTCGGCTCCCGTGCGGAACACCTCTTCCAGCACCTGCTTCGCCGCGCTTCCGGTCACTGTGCCCTTTTGTACCAGCCCGATGAGATCGCGCAGGTGCCTGGGCTGGACGTTGCAGGCGCGAATATCCTCGATGCCCGCGGCGTTCATCAGCCGGGCTAGTTCGCCGTTGATCCAGTTTGCCACTGCCTTCGGCTCCGCGCCCAGTTTCACCACCTCTTCTAAATAGTCGGCGGTCGCGCGGTTCTCCACCAGCAGAGTGGCATCGTATTCCGGCAGGGCGTACTGCTCGATGAACCGCTGTCGCTTCGCCAGCGGCAGTTCGGGCAGGGAGGCACGCACCTGCTCGATCCACTCCTTGCTGAACTGCACCGGCACGAGGTCGGGCTCGGGGAAGTAGCGGTAATCCTGTTCGTACTCTTTGGTGCGCATGGGGAAGCTCTCGCCGCGCTCGTCGTTCCAGCCGCGTGTCTCCTGTATTACCTTTCCGCCCGACTCCAGCACGGCGATGTGTCGCTGGATCTCGTACTCAATGCCCCTTTGCACCGCGCGGAAGGAGTTCAGGTTCTTCAGCTCCGTCTTCACGCCGAAGGTATCGCTTCCCTTGGGACGCACTGACAGATTGGGCTCACAGCGCAGGCTTCCCTGCTCCATGCGTCCGTCGCACACCCCCAGATACACCAGCACACTGCGCAGGGTTTGCAGATAGGCGCGAGCCTCCTCCGCCGTGTGCATGTCGGGCGGAAACTCGGTAACGATCTCCATCAGCGGCACGCCACTGCGGTTATAGTCCACCGCGCTTTCGCCCGTGGGCAGATGGAACAGCTTACCCGTATCCTCCTCCAGATGCACGCGCCGGATATGCACCCGCACGATGCGCCCATCCACCGGCACGTCCAGCCAGCCACGCTTGCCGATGGGCGTGTCGCCGTACTGCGAAATCTGGTAGTTCTTGGGCAGGTCGGGATAGAAATAGTTCTTGCGGTGGAAGATGGACGTCATCGAGATCTCGCAATTCAGCGCGAGTGCCGTGCGCAAAACCATCTCCACCGCCTCCTTATTCATCACGGGCAGGGAGCCGGGCATGCCGGTGCATACCGGACAACAGCGCGTGTTCGGCTCACCGCCAAAGGCATTGGCACAGGAGCAGAACATCTTGCTATCGGTTAACAGCTCCGCATGGACCTCCATGCCGATACAGGCTTCCCACTCTGCCATGAACAGACCTCCGTGCGTTCGTATCGCTCTTATTGTATCAGAAATGCGAGGCGCCGTGCAGGCTTGGAAGTTACCCCTCGGAAGATGGCGCGGTTTCGGCTCTGTCATTGGAGGGGGAACCTCCCGCCGTTCGATCGGGGGCGGGCGTCAGGAGCACTACACTCCCCACGCGAAGCTGAGGGCAAACAGCAGAGCGATGCCGTACATCCACGGCGACACCGCATGCCCCTTACCGCGCAACAGCATGACCACCACATACGAGATAAAGCCCACGCCGATGCCGAAGGAGATGCTCTGGGTGAACGGGATAAGAAGCATCGTCAAGAAGGCGGGGATACCCTCCTCCACCGAGTCAAACTCCATCTCATGCACCACCCGAATCATGAGGTAGCCCACGATGACCAGTGCAGGCGCGGTTGCCACCCCGGGCACAACCGCTACCAGCGGCGCAAACAGCAGGCTCAACAGAAACAGTATCCCTACCACTATCGATGTCAGCCCGGTGCGTCCGCCCTCGCTGATGCCGGCGGCGCTTTCGATGTAGGTAGTTACCGAGCTGGCACCACACAGACCGCCCCATACCGCCGCCAGCGAGTCCGTCAACAGCACCCGATCGAGGCGTGGCAGGTTGCCTTGCTCGTCCAGAAAGCCACCCTGCCCTCCGATGCCGATGACCGTGCCCATTGTGTCAAAGAAGTCGGTGATGAGGAAGGCGAAGATTACGCCTATCAGCGCGGGCTGGAGCGCACCCACGATGTTCGCCTGCCCAAAGGTGGAGAAATCGGGTATCGCTACCCACCTCTCCGGCAGGGTAGTCAGCGCAGGCATATTCGGGGTCAATCTGTCCGCCACAAAGGCGATGACCGCTGTGCCCAGGATGCCCAGTAGGATCGCCCCGCGCACGCGGAACGCCAGCAGTAACATCAACAGCACCAGCCCAGCCGCCGACACCAGGTTCCCCTTGGTGGTAAACAGTCCGTGCGTTAAGAACGCGCCCGCCTCACCGCGTTGCACCCAGCCAGCATGTTGCAGACCCAGAAAGGCGATGAAGATGCCGATGCCCACGCCGATAGCGCGTTTCAGATTCATGGGGATAGCCTGCATCACCTGCTCGCGCACACGGGTGAGCACCAGAATGGTGACCAGCGCGCCTTCCACCACAATGACGCCCATCATGGTCTGCCAGTCCATGCCCGGGCGCGTTGCCTGCATGGCGAGCGCGGCGTTCAGACCCATCCCGCTGGCAAGCGCGAAGGGATAGTTTGCCCACAAGCCCATGAGGAGGGTCGGTATCGCCGCGGCGATACAGGTTGCCGCCGCAACCGCCTCCACCGGCATCCCCGCCGATTTAAGCACCTGCGGGTTCACGAAGATGATGTATGCCATCGTCATGAACGTCGCCAGCCCGGCGATCACCTCCCGCTCGACCGAGCTGCCGCGTTCCTGCAGGGCAAACAGCCGCTCCAGAACGCTACGGGAACCGGATGAGGGTGAATACGTCGTAGCCATGAAGCATCTTTCGCCCCTTCAGAAACTCGAGCTCTATCAGGAAGTCAAAACCTGCCACCACTCCACCGAGACGCTTCACCAGCCGCGCCGCCGCCGCAGCAGTTCCTCCTGTCGCCAGCAGGTCGTCCACAATCACCACTCTTTGCCCGGGCTGTACCGCGTCCACGTGTATCTCCATGGCGTTGGTGCCGTACTCCAGCGCATACTCCTCCACGATCTTCTGGTAGGGCAGTTTGCCCAGCTTGCGCACCGGCACAAACCCCACCCCTAACGCCAAGGCGATGGGGATGCCGAACACAAACCCGCGCGACTCGATGCCCACAATCACATCAGGCTCGCGCCCGCGCGCGTATTCGGTCATTTTGTCCACCACTTCGCGCAGAGCTTGCGGGTTCTGCAGAACCGGAGTGATGTCGCGGAACAGCACCCCCGGCTGTGGAAAATCGGGAATATTGCGAATCAGCTTTTCAGCCAGCAGTTCCCCCATCGCCGAAAACCTCCCCTGAACGTTTTGTTACCATCTGTGCCAGCGAAACCGAATAGGGCGGATGGGCAATGCCTACCTCCGTGATGATGGCACTGACCAGCTCCGCCGGCGTTACATCGAATGCCGGGTTGATCACCCGTATTCCCTCAGGCGCGATACGCACGCCCGCGATATGCGTCACCTCTTGCGGGGAGCGCTCTTCAATCGGGATGCCCGATCCGTCCGCCACCGACAGGTCGATCGTAGAGATAGGCGCGGCCACGTAGAACGGGATGCGATGATACTTTGCCAGCACCGCCACGCTGTACGTGCCCACTTTGTTCGCCACATCCCCATTGGCGGCGATCCGGTCCGCCCCGACCACCACCACATCGATTTCGCCCCGCCGCATCAGCATCCCTGCCATATTGTCGGTGATGACCGTCACAGGGATACCCTCCTGCACCAGTTCCCACGCGGTGAGCTGCATCCCCTGTAGGCGCGGGCGGGTCTCATCCGCGTATACCTGCACGCGCTTACCCGCTTCTACCGCCGCACGAATAACCCCCAGCGCCGTGCCATAACCCACCGTCGCCAGTGCACCCGCGTTGCAGTGGGTAAGTACCCGCGCTCCATCGGGAATCAGCGTCTGCCCGTGCTGACCGATAGCGCGGTTCGCTCGCACGTCCTCTTCGAGTATCGCCTCGCTCTCCTGCCTCAGGCGGCGACGCGCTTCCTCGGGAGTGGCGCATTGCGCAACCACGCGCTTCATGCGTGCGATCGCCCAGAAAAGGTTCACGGCGGTGGGGCGCGTGGACGCAAACACGTCCACTGCCTGCAACCACTCTGCGCGGAAGCGGGACATCTCCTCTGCCTGCGCCTCCTGTGCTGCCAGCACCAGCCCACAAGCCGCCACTGCGCCGATCGCGGGTGCACCGCGAACCACCATCTGCCGAATCGCCTCAGCCACCGCTCGCCAGTCGGTGTAGCGCACCTCCACATAGCGGTGCGGCAGCTGGGTCTGGTCTATCAACACCAGCGCGTCGCCATCCCAGCGCACAGGGCGAATCGGCATGCTACACCTCGATGCGGGCATGGTCCAGAACGTGGGGACAGGGGCATCCCCGCGCGTCGGGAATGCGTCGGATCATCTCCAGCACCACGTTTCGGATGCGCTCGGAGTTACGCTGAAACACCTCCATCACCTCTTTCGTGGTGACCGGGGGCACTTGTCCACCCATCACCAGCCCGCTGTCGTAGTCGGTAATCAGCGAGATGCCCACCACACACATCGCCAGCTCGCGTGCCAGATACGCCTCTGGATACTGCGTCATGCTGATCACTTCCCACCCCATCGAGGTGTACCACTGGCTTTCCGCCTTGGTAGAGAAGCGCGGACCCTGAATGACCACCACCGTGCCGCGCTCGTGGCAGGTGATGCCCTGCTCGCGGATCACGTCGATGGCTATCTGTCGCAAGATGGGGCAATACGGGTCAGCCGGCGACACGTGCGTCACCACAGGACCCTCGTAGAAGGTATCCGCCCGCCCATGCGTGCGGTCCACATACTGGTCCACCACTACGAACTCCCCCGGGTGGATATGTGCCTGCAGGCTTCCCGCTGCGAAGGGGCTAATGATGCGCGTCACCCCCAGCTCTTTCATCGCCCACAGGTTGGCGCGGAAGTTAATCTTGTGGGGCGGGATGCTGTGGTGTCGCCCATGTCTGGGCAGGAAGGCGATCCGCTTGCCCTCCACCTCCGCGAGGGCGATATGGTCACTGGGCGCACCGTAAGGGGTATCGACCTTGATCTCCTGCACGTTCTCCAGAAAGCGGTAAAAACCCGAACCGCCAAACACACCGATATCTGCCCTTGCTTTGCTCATTTCCCATCCCTTTAGTTAGAGGTGGCGTTCCGTTGCACATTATAATCTACCCCCTATCTCTTTTGCAAATGTCTCGCCCCATCCCTCTTGCAAACCGTGTGCCAGCATAGTATAATAACGTGAGGCTTGACAGCACCCTTCCTGCTCCATCTCAACGGTGATGGAGCCAAATCCGTCCAGAGGGAGGAGAAACAACAGTGCCATTCTACGAAGCCATGTACCTCGTCCATCCCCGTGTGGACGACGAGCGACTGGCAGAGATTATCGCTCGCTACAATCAGGTGGTGGAAAGCGCAGGCGGGGTCATCGAGCACTCCGGCAAATGGGACCGCCGCCGTCTCGCTTATCCCATCAACAAAGTGCAGGAAGCCACCTACGTGCTGATGTACTTTCGTGCCGACCCGCAGGTGCCTGCCGAATTGGATCGGCTTTTCCGCATCAGCGATGAGGTCATCCGGCATCTCATTGTGCGTCACGACAAACCGCACCTGGTGCTGACGGTGCCTCCTGCGGAAGAGGTTGCGGAGGAGCCTTCTGCACAAGAAGCGGATTCTGAAGCAGTGGAAGCTACCGAAGCCGAACCGGAGCCAGCCGCGCCGGATGAGGCGGATCTAGCGGAGGAGGCAACAGCCAGCACCGAGGAGGCACAAGCATAGAAACCACTTCTCGCTCAGGAAGGGGAAATCACCATGTACAACCGCGTTATCCTCATCGGACGGCTCGTCAGAGACCCGGAGTACCGCTCCACGCCGGAAGGTATCACCCTGGCGCGGATGAGAATCGCCGTCAATCGCGCCCGCAACCGCGAAACGGGTGAATCCGAGACCGATTTCATCGACCTTGTCGCGTGGCGACACCAGGCGGAGTTCGCCATCAACTACCTGAAGAAAGGACGGTTGATCATGGCGGAGGGTCGTCTGCAGGTGCGCGACTGGCTTTCGCCGCAGGGAGAACGGCGCCGCGCTTATGAAGTCGTGGTGGACAGGCTGATGGGGCTCGAACGCCCCAAAGAGATGGTAGAGGTCACCGATGTGGAGCCACCGGCTGAAGAGCACGCTGACATGCCCGCGCGAGGCACCGCAGCGCCTGTGAAAGCAGCTACTGCTAGCGTGAGCGACCCCTTCCTGAATGAGGAGGACCTGTCGGAAGACGAAGAGCTCGAATACGACCCCTTCGCGGACACTGAGGAAGAGTAAACGGAGGAAATCATGACCAACAAACCGCGCTATCGGCGACGCCGCAAAGTATGCGGCTTCTGCGTGGATAAAATCGCCTATATCGACTACAAGAACGTGCCCCGCTTGCGCCGCTACATCACGGACCGCGGCAAGATCGTCGCCCGGCGCACCAGCGGCAACTGCGCCAAGCACCAGCGACAGCTCGCTCGGGCGATCAAACGGGCACGCCACCTGGCTCTGCTCCCCTTCGTGGCAGAGTGAGCACTGGTAATCCCTGAAGCCGGCCAGGGTCGGGTAGGCTTGCCCGACCTCTTGTTCCCTCTATCAACCTTTCGCGGAGGAGGATTGTGGATACCATGTCCGAACAGACTGCCATCGACACCAGCGTGCTGGACGATGCCGTGCGTCGTTCCGCACTGGACGCTCAGAACATGATACCCCTCGTAGATGAGTTCCCCCAGCAATGCCGAAAGGCTCTCGACATCGCCAAACAGTTCAATCCCCCCACCCCGCGCGTGCCCATCCAGAACGTGGTGGTGACGGGACTTGGCGGCTCCGCTGTGGGAGGTGACCTCCTGCGGGTGCTGGTAGAAGATAACGGCGAAGTGCCCCTGGTGGTCAATCGCGACTATCAGATGCCCACATTTGTGAACGAGCATACGCTGGTCATCGCCGCCAGTTATTCCGGCAACACCGAAGAGACTCTGAGTGCGTTCGAGGATGCCCAGAACCGAGGTACCCTGCTGGCGTGCATCACCAGCGGCGGCGAACTGGCGCAACGCGCAGCGCACTATGGCTCTCCGGTGGCGTTTATCCCCAAAGGACAGCCCCCGCGCAGTGCCATGGGCTACCTGTTCATCCCGATGCTCCTGGTGGCGCACAAAGCGGGGATTATCCGCCATGATCCCACCGGCGACCTGCTGAACGCCATCAGCCTGTTGGAGCAGGCACGCAAAGAGTGGAGTGCCGACGTGCCCTTCGCGCAGAACCCTGCCAAACAGATGGCCGCGAAGCTATACGGCAAACTGCCCATCATCTACGGCTCACAGGCATACTCCACGGTGGTCGCCTTCCGCTGGAAAACCCAACTGAACGAGAACACCAAGATTCACGCCTACGCCAACGGCTATCCGGAAATGAACCACAACGAGATCCTGGGGTGGGTGCTTGCCAAACAGCAGGTGCCGAATCTGGCGGTAGTGCTTTTGCGCGACCACACGGAGCGTCCCAAAATCGTGGCGCGCGTAGAGACCACCAAGCGCCTGTTCGCCCGCGCCGCCGAGGTACATGAGTTCTTCGCCGAGGGACAAAGCCTGCTCGCGCGGATGCTTTACGCCATCTACTTTGGCGATTGGGTGAGCTGCTACCTTGCTTTGCTGTACGGGGTCAACCCCACCGATATCAGCTACATCAACCTGCTGAAAGCGGTGCTGGAGAAGATCGACGAAGACGACCCCACCTACCCCGAGGTGCTGGAGAAGGAACTACAGGCCATCGAGTAGTGGTTTGTCATTAAAGTTGATGCAGGCCCCCCCCACCCCTTTACTTCCTCGCCAGAGTAGGGCCTCTTCCAAGGTTGGGGTTGGGAGCCCCCACCTCGAGGAGTGCTCATGGCCAATCCGACCTTCACCATAACACGCCTACACCCGGCTGTCAAGCACCCACTGCAAACGAACAGTTTCTATCAGGCTTCTTTCTGGTCATCTCCCATCCCTCCGCTTCCATTTAGTCTTTCAGACTCCATCTGCTCAACACAGCACAAAACATACTAACCTTAGCATATGACCACCCCAAAGGCAGAAGACCAGATAGAGCTGTCCAGAGCGAGTGAACAGAGCAATGACAATAGAACATCATGCTGAGCGCCAGATCTGCATCCCGTTTTTTTGTTGTCATGCTGAGCGCCAGCGAAGCATCTCGGTACTGTTTGTCATGCTGAGCGCCAGCGAAGCATCTCGTTGTTAAAAGGGATGAGATTCTTCGCTTCGCTCAGAATGACAAGGCTGTTAGGTTGATCACGGAGCCCTTACGCAGCTGTCTAAGCTGTTCTCTCTTTGCCACGTAAGTCACCTCTTTTCAATCAGAAATAGATGCTCCATAACACGTACATGACGTTTACGAATGTTGCGACAACCTCTGAAGACGGTATATGGGATCTCGATGCTCTGAACATGCCCGACATGCCCTAAAAGAGAACGGATCTGTTCGACAGAGATAAACCCCTCGTTGTTGTAAGAGAGCAGGATAAACTTAGCTGGCGTGTGAAGAAGGAGATCTCGCAAAAGATGATAACATTTCCGCCGGTCCTTATAGAACCCTTTGCAAACACCTGCCGTATTAGCGTGTACTGACGCCTCATGCAATAGAGGCCCAAGCAATAGCCCGATACTGAGGCGGATATTCCTCGATCATGCGGCGATAGTTATCAATACGGCGAGTGTTCTCACGGGTATAGAAAACCCTGTCGTTAACGGTTATGTTGTTCTCATCGCGCGGTGCATATAGCTCCTCAATAAAGCCAGGCTCAAACGTCTCATGAATTACCCTCCTGTTCATCTCGTTCACAATCTCTTCCAGCACGTTCATGTCTACTTCACTCCGGTTAGTCAGGTGACACTGACATGTAACCACCGAATAATCCTCGATATCGTTAGAAATCAGATGAGAGCAATGCGCTTTGAGCAGCCGAGAAACAATGCCTGAACCTGCAAAACCATTCGAATGCCACAATCTTCGCTTTTCCGAGACGGCGCTTAACCACATTCACCGCCTCCTCGATAAACGGTAGTAACGACCTCTTGTTACCCATTTGTGTAATTATCTGCTTGGTCAGAAAATCAGGGTTCTCGACGGTGATTTCTTGCTCGAACAACGACGGCTGAACCATGCGTGCCTCCTCGGTGACAGGTTAACTTTCTATGTTAAAGTATACATCAAGGTTAGGAGTGAAAGGGTAGTGCTCTCTGCCATAACCTGCCTCTGGTCCCTCACAGCATCCGGTACTCTACCCTGCCATGTGCCATCACCTTGACGATGAGGAACCCCCTACCGGGAGGGCGTTCCCCCTCAAAGCGTATCTCAGTCCGCTCATCGGGATGCAGGCTGAATCCCTGCGTGTGCTTGCCGTCTGCCGTCAAGCGATACATCCCCACCGCATCGCCCCATGTCTCCAGCGGGGTGATCACCTGCACCGCCCCGTTGATCCGGTCATCCAGACGGTTGTGCAAGCGTACTACCAGCGCATTGCGCTCTAGCCGAACCTCCCAATCGGGCAGGTACTCGCGCCCGACCTCCAGAATATCTTCGTAGGTCTGCCCGTCCCACTCCAACTGCGCGCGCACCACGCCAGTGCGACGGGGAGTGTCAAAGCACAATAGCACCTTCCACAACCCCGACTCGCCGGCGGGCAGGTCGAAGGGGATTTCAGCGGGCACGGTGTGCCAGCCATCGGGCACTATCAGGCGCACCGTCCCCACCGCATGGCGGTCACGCAGGTTATTGACCACGCCCACCTCCAACGTGTTGATGGTGACGCCGCCCTGACGAATGTGGATGCCTGTCTGCACCGTCCCGCGCAGGCTCACCGCCACCGGCAGGTAGCCGATGGGATCCGCGCCCAGGTTGTGCTGCCAGTAGCGCACATACACGGGCTGAACGGGTTCCACCACCTCGCCCAGCACGCGCCTGCCGCCTTTGGGTGCAAACGGCTTCGGCTTCAGCAAGAAGGTCTCGATGGCGAAGCTGTCCAGCGTGAACAGTGCTGTGTTGCTCTGCAAGGGCAGGTCTGCCAGCGGCTCCTCCAGCAGGTTCGCATGGTGCACCGCAGAGAGCCCGGTGTGCCAGCGCAGGCTTACGGTATCTCCGAAGCCCGTCGGGTCATACAGGCGTACGGCAACGCCTTTCGTTTCGGCATCCACGGAGTGCGACTCGAAGCGACCGGTAGGGTTATCTGCTGGCTTGATGGCGGTCAGGATCGCCTGTTTCGCCTCCGCTTGCAGGAAAGAGTGGTCCAGAGGAAGCGGTCCGGCATGTAGCATGCCCTGTACCGTTTGCAAGGGGTTGTTGACCTCCCAGCCGACGCGGGCGACCTGCGCCGTTCGCCAATCCCCGGCGTGCGGGTAGAGGCTGTAGCGGAACAGATGTGTTTTGTGCTCGGGGATGAACACAAAGGGCAGTCTATCGGGCTTGCCCCAAGGGGTGCCGCCCCAGGCGGCGGTGTGCATCAGAAACAACACCATGGTGTCGTCGTTTTCCACCGAGTTCAGCACGTTGCCCGTGTTGATGAGCGCGACGCCATAGTCATCCGCAGGAAGCGGCTTTGGCACCAGATTGGTGTTGGCGGGCAAGGCGATGGTAGCGGTCTGCTCTATCTGCGCGACGAGATGGGTTACCATCTCTTGCAAGGCGGTCTCATCTCGCGCGGAGATGACCAGCACCGGCAAGGCAGGCCAGCCGTCGGGCATGTCGGGGTCTTCCACGAGCGCAATGCCCTGTCCTTCGCTCAGGATGGCGCGCAAGAGATCAGCCTGCGCCTCGGGCAGGCGAGCGAGCAGGTCGGAGAGATAGGTGTTGTCGCCGTTCAAGCTGAACACGATGCGGAAGGACATGCCCAAGGACAGGTCTTCGTTGGGGTTATCGGGCAAAGGCAAGATGGTGTCTTCCACAGGCAAGCCCATACGGCGCGGGGCGTCGAAGTCATCATAGACGGGGGTACAAGGCACCCCCTTGCGGATGAGCGCACGCTGAAGCGCGTACGCCGCCTGCACGCTGGCAGGATGATGCGAGGTGACCAGATGGCACATGCCGAAGGGGCGTCGCTGTCCATCTGCGAAACGTATCCACGCCGCGCCCGAAAGGTCTACCCATTGGCAGGCGTGTCGCGCGCCGCACTCCGAGAAGTTGCGCCACTGGTGGAAACGAAAGTCCAGCTTGCCCCTGCTCTTGCGCTTGGTGATGGCTCCGTAGCGTTCCTCGAAGACGGGTTCGGCGTTTTGCACACGGACGGGGAAGGTGACCACAAAGAGTTCGTTCTCGCCCCGGTATCGCTGTAGCTGTGTGGCGAAGTCGATGCGCGCAACGCCCTTCGTCAGCATCACCACCTGCTCACGCTCACAGGAGCGCATCTCGCCCCGTATCACCAGGCGCGATTGCACCAGCCCCTGCCATGCCTGCACGGTCGCCGCGTACTCGCGGGAGAACCACTTCGGTCCCAGCGTATAGCACTCCCACGCCGGCTCGGCACGGTCCGCTTTCTCCAACAGAGCGACGACCTCGTTGCCGGGTCCCGCCTGCGGGTTCAGCACCTCGCGTCCTGCCACCTTGTCGTAGATACTGCTTAACCCGCCACCCATCTGCGGGTCGGCGGTCACACGGAAGAACTCGTTCTCAATGGTATAGCCTGGTACCAGTTTGGGTACTGGCGGCAGGGAATCGGTCTCCACCACGCGATAGGTGCGGAACCCCATCGGTGGGATGTTTTGCGCCAGCAGAGTGACCTCCGCCTCGCTCAGCGGCAGGCGCGGCCGGGTGGGCGATTCCAATTGACAGGGCACGACATTGCCCTCCGAGTCCTCGATGCGAAAACCGCTGACCGGTTTGGGGAAGCGTAGTTTCACGCGCACGGCGTCGGTGCGACTCCAGTTGAGTGCATTGTGTACCTGCAGGGCGATGACGGTAGGGGGCGGAGCGGTGTAGGCGGTGTCGGTCTGGTCGCAGATATAGCGCAGGCTCCGGGTGCGTACGTCGTGTGCTAGTTCCAACGCGTTGCGGAAGCCCGCCATCATATCCAGGTACGAGCGGTCGCAGGAAGGTCCGGCGATGCCGTCGTGGTGCTGGTTGAACAGCAGTTGCCTCCACGCCTTGTCGAGGGCTTTGTCGGGATACTCCGCGCCCAGCAGGTGCGCCACGGTGGCGAAGAACTCCGCCTGATGCAGGCTCTGTTCCGCCAGGCGGTTGGCGATCTTGAGTTCGATACGGGACAACCCCGTGCCCTGATGGTGCCACTCGTAATCGCGCGCAGTGACGGGGATGGAGACCGTGTGCTCTTCATGCTGGCGGAAGGCGTGTTCGAACCACCGTTCATGCCCGATACCGCTGATGATGACCGCATGTTCGCGCTCTGCCAACTCGGCGCAACGCCCGGCGAGCCACGCAGTGGGCGGTTTGAAGTCCACACAGTCCAGCCGGCAATCGGCAGTGAACCCCAGCGAGCGCATCTCCTGGAAAAAGTCATCAATGGCTTTCAGGAAGGTATCAGGGTCGCTGTTGGGGAACCAGTAGCCCATGCGCTTGAAGAGCAGGGGCTGACCGTCCAGCGCGAGGTGCCAGAACACCGCCAGCGCGCCGCGGATGTCCTTGCTCCAAATGCACCCCCGGAAGCGCGATTTGCGCAGAATCTGTGCTAACTGCGCGGTGTGCCCGAACACATCCCAGGGCATATATATCCAGGGCTGGTCGCCCAACACGCCTTCGTGATACCAGCGTCCATACAGGATGTTACGTACAATGCCTTCGCCGCCGATGACCGTTTCGGTGGGCTGGCTGTGCGAGCCTCCCGTGCCGATACGCCCTTCCGCGATCCCGCTGCGCACCTCGGACAGTGCCTCCGGATGGGTGTCCAGATAGGGCTTCAGATAGGTCAGTTCATGCAGGAACACCCCATAGTGCGGGTCAATCCGCAGGATCTGCAGGTTCTGATGCATATCACCCAGCAGGCTCACGGCGTAGTCGCGCTGGTCCTCCAGCCACACCACGTCGGAGTGGAAGCCGGGCACCACGTAGGTGCAGGTTCGCTCCGTCATCGCCTTCCCCTTTGATGTGAGATGCTGGTATATCAAGTTTGGCACGCAAGGCAGGGTGTCCTGCTACCGCACCGGTTCCAACACCACCTTTTGCAGGTTCATCACCGCTCCACGGGGCATCGCGCTCACCCGCACAGACAGCGTCTGTTTGCCAGCGGGCACGGTGGTTTCGCCCAGCACGAAATCGCGAAAATCCGTCCACGAGCCGGTGGCCTCCACCGTGCCCTCCAATCGCCGCCCGCCTTCAATGCCCACGCTGAAACGACTGCCCGCGTTCTCTGGAGGGCAGGCATAGGTCACCTTCACCCGGTAGCGACCGCCCTGGGGCACCAGAATGCTCCAGGTGACGTAATCGGTGGGCACCGTCCAGAAGCCGATGTTGTCCTTCCCGTCGCCTTGTTCATAGCGGGCGCTTTGCCCATGTACCTCGGCGTCCCGTGCATGGCACAGCAGGACACCGTTTGCGTCCGGCTTCAGCGTTGCGGATACCTGCTTCACCACGGGCGCGCCTGCCAGCTTGAGCTCGATGACCGTCACCGCGGGGTCCAATCGCTTCGGCTTGGAGATGTAGACGACGGTGCCCCCCTCCTCCCCGTTCACCCGCTCGGTGCGTACCTTCAACCACTCGTTGCCCAGCAGAGCGCGTGCGCTCAGCACCTTCGTCTCGAGCCCTTCCAGACGCAGGTCCCCCTCGCCCCATTCGAACACGTGCAGATAGAGGGTGTTTCCCTTTTGCGTGCACCGCCCGTTGAACGAGAGTTTTCGGAAGGGGCTTTGGGTCGTGCCGTAGATGCTTTGACCGTTGACCTTCATCCACTGCCCGATACGGCGCAGGCGTTCCACGATCGGCTCGGGGAACGTGCCCTGGGCGGTGGGACCCACGTTCAGCAAGAAGTTTCCTCCCTTGTGCGCGATGTCACACAGCTTGCGGATGAGGTCTTCCGCCGGTTTCCAGTTGGTATCGTTCTTCGCGTAGCCCCAGGTGTCGTTGATGGTCATGCAGGTCTCCCACAGTCGCCCGCCTGGCAGAGCGCCTGCGGGGATGGTTTGCTCGGGGGTGGAGAAGTCTTCGGGCAGGTGATTGCGGTCGTTAATCAGGATGGAGGGTTGCAGACTTCGGATGAAGGCGTTGACTTCGGCGGAGCGCAGTTGCTGGGCATTGTGCTCCCAGCCACCATCGAACCACAGCACGCCAATTGGTCCGTAGTTGGTCAGCAGTTCGCGCAGTTGTGCCTTCATGAAATCGATGTAGCGGTTCAGGTCCGCTCCGTCAGCGGGGCGCACGTCACGCTCCCACGGCCGGCGCGGCAGGTAGTCGGGATGATGCCAGTCCATAATGGAGTAGTAGAAGCACAGCCTAATGCCTTGCCGCCGGCATTCCTGGGCGAGTTCTTTCATCGGGTCGCGCCCGAAGGGGGTGGCTTTGACGATGTTATAGTCCGTGAGTTTGGTGTCAAACATGCAGAAGCCATCGTGGTGTTTGCTGGTGATCACGATGTACTTCATGCCCGCCTCTTTCGCCATACGCACCCACTCGCGCGCATTGAACTGCACCGGGTTGAACTGTTTGGCGAACTTTTCGTAGTCGCGCACCTGCATCTGCTTGTTGCTCATGTACCACTCGGCGATGGTCTTGCGCCCGTGCAGGTCGGTCGCATCGGCGGGCACGGCATAGATGCCCCAGTGGATGAACATGCCGAACTTCGCCTCCCGCCACCAGCGCGTGCGCTTGGCAAAAGCTTCCGGCGACTCTGCCTGCGGCTGTGCCAGCACACTGCCAATCAGGTACAGGCAGAAACCAAAGCAGAGTATCCCATAGCGCATCGGTGTCTCCCTCCTAGTTCGGTGATATTCAAGGTTTTTCGCCCCTACATCCGCTCTGGGTTATGCCACGCAACCCTTCACTTCCTCTTCGAACCGAGCGATGGCTTCTGCGCCGTCCAGCACGCCGATCTCCAGCGTGTAGCATCGCTCCTCGCTGGGGTGCAGATATTGCAGGCGCCCCGCAGCGCGCTCTTCCACACGCCCCTGCACCAGCGCGTTGCCCGGCTCCAGACCAACCACATACTCGCCCTGCCCCATCATCTTCCACTGCGTGAAGTAGGGCAGTTCGTTGCGGTTGTAGCGCACGTACACACCGTAACCACCCTCGCACCCGCGGTTGACGATGCCGCACACTACTGTGCCGTCTTCCTTCGCACCCATCTGGTGGAAATAAACCTGCTCGAAGAAGCCAGGGGTGGGAGCAATGAGACGGTTCCAGATGTGGACGTCCTTCGCGGCGATCTCGGTGCGTGGGGTGACCTGCTTGCTGGGCAGGAGAACCTTCGCCCCCTCGTCCACAACGGGGAAGCCCAGGTTGATGTGATACAGGATCATGTGCGGTGTGCGCTTGTAGCCCATGTTTTTCACCACATCGTGGATGCGAAGCCATGTTGCACCCATCTGGGTTTCGATCCGGCGGGTGAGTTCGAGGTTCTCACCGAACACGATGGCTTCGCGGCACTTGCCCTGCGCGAACAACACGTACTCCCCCTCGCGCCATTCACCGCCCCATGAAAGGTGGTACGCCGGCGTGTAGGAGGCGCGCCCATGCAAGCCCAACTGCTGTCCATCGTCCTCGCTGGGGAACCCCATGGTGCTGTAGCCGCAGGTGGTCACCAACCCACCGTAAAAGCCCCTCAGCCAGCCGAACTTTTCCGGCTCATAGGTATAGGGATGTGCGTCGCCAGTGGCGGAACGCCACGCCAGCGGCTTGCCCCGGTAATGCGCAGAGGAGATGTCCATCCCGCGGCTCGCCAGCACGCTAAAGGTCAACCCGCTACCTGTCATGAAATCAAAGCCTAGCACGCCGTCTTCCACGCCCTCTATCAGGCGAATCGGCTTCACCCGCGCGATCTGCGAGATGTCGCCCACTTTCTGCAGTAACTCGTCCGCGCGCATCTCTTTCCCAAAGAGGTAAGGCATCTCCGTCAGCCTCCTTACGTGGTGTTTGTGAACACAACGTCATCCGTCATTGAGTTCGGCACCAAGGGGAGGCTTCTCCTACCCCTCCCACTCGCCCTTTTTCACCACCGAACCCAATGCCAGCCGTACAATCACGCCGGCGGTCTCCTCCTCCGCGAACACCACATAATCTACCCCGCACCGCTTGAGGTCGGCGATTTTTCGCTCGTCATGCGTACGCGCCAGCACAGTTAACTGGGGGTTGATCTCTTTCAGCCGTCGCGCAGCCACCATGGCGCTACTGCTTTCGGGCATGGTGAGGATAGCAATCGTGGCGGTATGGGGGTTCGCTAACTCCAGCACCTCGCGCGCCTCGGCATCGCCGTAGATGGTGGGAATACCCTGGTTGCGCGCCCGTAAGATACTCTCCGGGTCAAGGTCGATCACTACTACCGGCACTTTGCGGGCGAGTAACTGCTGGGCGACCCGACTGCCGACCCTGCCGAAACCGCACACGATCACATGGTCGCGCATGACACTGCGATGCACCTGCACCTCTTCGCGCAGCGCGCGAAATCGCTCACCCCGCACCAAGCGTGCTGTCCACCGGGAGATGGCAGGAGAGAGCGTAAATAGCAGAGGCGAAAAGAGCAGAGAAATCACGGACGCCGTGAGAATCGTGTTGTATTCGCCGATGCTGTACCAGCCCTTTGCCCGCGCCATCTCGGCAATCACAAACGAAAACTCCCCAATCTGAGCCAGCGATAGCCCTACCGTCACCGCAATGCGCACCGGAAAGCCGATCAGCCAAACCAGCCCAGCGATGAGCAATGCCTTCCCCGCCATGATCAACACCAGCAGGAGAAGCACCTCGCTCCAGTGAGACACCACCGCAGAGGGCTCGACTAACATGCCTAGCGACACGAAAAAGAAGATCGCAAACACATCCCGAATCGGCACAATCTCCGCCACAATCTGCCGGCTGTACTCGGACTCGCTGATGATCAAGCCTGTGAGGAACGCCCCCAGCGCCATGGAAAACCCCAGCGCATACGTGCCCAGCGCCGTGCCGAAACAGAGGCTGACCGCCATTAACAGGAACAGCTCGCGTGAGTTCCACTGCACCGCATAGCGCAGGAGGGCAGGAATAATGCGCGTCGCCAGTAGGAAGGCACCTACTAGCACCAGTATCGAACGCATCAGCGTGCCCCCTAGCGCAGAGATGCGTTCGGGCGTGAAGTCCGCCAGCACCGGAAGCATACCCACGAGCACGATCAGCGCCAGGTCCTGGGTCACGGAAATGCCCATCGCCAGCACGGAAGCGGTACTGCCCACGTCGCCCTGCCGCTCATACAGACGTATCATCACCACCGTACTGCTCACCGCCACCACACATCCCGCGATCAGCGCAGGGAACCATTCCCAGCCTAGCATGCGCATCAGCAGATAACCCAGCAGGATGGATAGCGCGATCTGCACGGCGCCTGCTATCGCCAGGCGTCCCCCAGAGCGCAACAGGTCGCGTAGAGACAGCTCCATCCCCACCACGAACATCATCAAAGCCACGCCGAACTCGGAGACGGTATGCATCGTGGCAGTGTCGATTCGCAGAATGGGGTTTAGCAAAGCCAGCAGGATGCCCGCGCTGATATAGCCGATAATGATGGGCAGATGCAGGCGATGCGCTACCGCTCCACCCAGCAACGCGGCGATGACCGTGGTGCTAACCGCCAGAAACAGCGGATGACCCAAGGTGACCATAGCTTTATTTTACAGGAAACCATGGCGCGGGGGAAGTCTTGACTCCTCTGTTCAAAACATATATAATTTTGTATACTATCTTGTGGAGGAAACCGCATTGAAAGGCGACGAGCACAGCAAAGACCTAGAGATTTTGGCAGACCTGTTGTTGCGGCTGGCTGGGCGTGACGAGCATTATCCCGCCTACCCCGAATTGCGCAACACTCAGCGAGAGCTGATCGACGCCCAGCGGGCTTCGCAGCTGGCTCCCCTGCACCACAACCCGCAGGTAGACGCCGTGCATTTCCTGCGCCAGCGGGAAGTTGCGCTGATGTTGGAGAACGCACCACTCACCCCACGTCAGCGTGCGGTTGTGCACCTCTTCTTGTGCGGGTATACCTTTGAGGAGATAGGGAGCGCATGGGGCATCAGCAAGCAGGCGGCGCACAAGCTCTTCCTGCGTGCCTGCTCCGCCATCCGCCACAGCTGGGCAGGACACCCGCTTTGCGGCTTAACGCTCACCTACAGCGAGTCCACCCTGCGCCATTATGCCCGTCGGGTGCGCTGGCTGAACCGCGATGACGAGTGAGCAAAACAGGGTACAATAGGAGCAGAATACATGCGCGGAGGGGAGCGGTTGACAGGCAAACTGGTAGTTGGCATCACGGGAGCCAGCGGCGCGATTTACGCGGTGCGTTTTCTCCAGCACGCTGTGCGCTACTTCGATCAGTTGCTGGTGATTACATCCGAACATGCGCTGTCGGTGGCACGCGCGGAACTGGGCATAGCGGTCGATTGGCAAAACCTTTGCCCCCAGACCCTGCTTGGCGAGGACTACGCCAACATCCAGTTTCTGAATCCTAGAGACTACTTCACCCCTCCGGCAAGTGGCTCTTTCCGGCACGACGGCATGGTCATCATCCCGTGCTCGATGGGCACGGCGGGGCGCATTGCGCATGGCGTGTCGGATGATTTGATTGCCCGCGCGGCGGACGTCTGCCTGAAGGAACGGCGCAAATTAATACTGGTGGTACGCGAGACGCCTCTGAACCTGATCCACCTGCGCACGCTGACCACGCTGACCGAGGCGGGAGCGGTGGTACTGCCTGCCTCGCCGGCGTTCTACCATCGCCCGCGCAGTGTGGAGGATTTGGCGGACACCGTTGTGGCGCGGGTGCTTCAGCAGCTGGGGGTAGAACAGCAAATCGTGGGGCAGTGGCAGGTGGACGAGTGAGGGCAGGAAAAGAGGCACGCAACGTCTAACGGATAAAAGTCGAGCAATTATTACCATCTTCTAAGGAGGCATCTTACCGTGTCTGCACGCTCCTTTCGCTGGACACTAACTGTACTGCTTATCCTGCTGGGGCTAACGGTGGGCTATCAGGCGACGCCCTGGTTCATCAATTCGCTGAAGCGGCTGCTTCCCGAGGCGGCAAGCCAGAATGACACTCCTAACATTCTGGACGACCCGCGCTTTCAGCTGATGGTGCGGCTCGCGCTGACG
Source organism: Armatimonadota bacterium (assembly GCA_040289885.1). GTDB lineage: Bacteria > Armatimonadota > HRBIN16 > HRBIN16 > HRBIN16 > HRBIN16. The sequence goes on from PSLZ01000029.1 coordinate 26,250, forward strand.
GTCGTGGGCGGGCTGATCGGCGTCATCCTTGGGTCGGAGATATTCCGCTTCGTGCTCAATGTGCAGAAGCAGATCGAGAGCGCGTCCACCCGCGAGAAAATCGCGCTGACGCTCGGCGGCACGTTCGGGGTACTTTTGACAGTGCCGTTCGCCGTGCTCTTCAGCCGGTACGGCATCATCGGCATCCCCCTGACGCTGGTCGTGGGCATCACCTTCGTCTACCTGAGCACAGTGGCGGTACTCAGCATGAAGGAACTGCGGGTGGTTTTGCCCACGCCAGAGGGTATAGCGGATACCGAAACGCCCAAAATCAAGATTCTAGACACCAACGTGATTATCGATGGGCGCATTGCCGACATCTGCCGCACCGGGTTCATCGAAGGCACAATCTATGTGCCCGGTTTCGTGATCGACGAGCTGCAACATATCGCCGACTCGCCCGACTCCCTGCGTCGCGCCCGGGGCAGACGCGGGCTGGACATCCTCAACCAGATGCAGAAGGAGCGCCATCTGGAAGTGCGCACCTACGACGACCTGGTAGACTCCAGCGAGCCGGTGGACAAGCGCCTCGTCAGCCTCGCCAAGAGTATCAACGGCGTGATCGTAACCAACGATTTTAACCTGAACAAGGTCGCTGAGCTCGAAGGGGTACAGGTACTGAACGTGAACGAGCTTGCCAACGCGCTCAAGCCAGTGGTGCTTCCCGGCGAGGAGATGCGCGTGCGCATCATCAAAGAAGGCAACCAACCCAACCAGGGCGTCGGCTATATGGACGACGGCACTATGATTGTGGTGGAAGGCGGGCGCGACTTCATTGACCAGGACGTGGACGTGATGGTCACCAGCGTCCTGCAGACGGTGGCGGGCAAGATGATTTTCGCCAGCGTCAAGAGCCAGGAGGGCGAAACCAGCGATTGGGCGGACCGCAGTCTGCGTTTGCCTACGGCACGCCTGCGCCGACGACGCTAGCAGGGTGTGATCACGATGGGCGGCACCTGCGCCATCATCCTCGCGGCGGGCAAAGGAGAGCGGTTCGGGGGCGATGTGGGTAAGCTGTGGGCGTCCATCGGAGGCAAACCGGTGCTTCTGTGGACGCTGGAGCGGTTCCACAGGCACCCCGAAGTCACGCACCTCGTGCTGGTGGGGCGTGAGGAGGAACTTCCGCGCCTGCGTGCCCTGACGGAGCGGTTCGACAAAGTGAGCGAGGTCGTGCGGGGAGGGCAAGCGCGTTGGGAGTCGGTACGGCTTGGGTTGGAGGCGGTTCCCCCGCAAGACAGGTGGGTACTGGTGCACGATGCGGCACGCGCGGCGGTGTCCGCCGAACTCATTTCGCGCGTACTACACACTGCCCAGCAAACGGGTGCCGCTATCCCTGCCCTGCGCGTGCCCGATACCGTGAAATGGGTGGATGAAGACGGCGTCGTGCGGGCAACACTTCCCCGCGAACGCCAGCAGAACAGCCAGAAGTGGCAGATGATGGTGGTGCAGACGCCGCAAGGGTTCGCTGTGGATATCCTACGCGAATCGTACGCGCGCTTCGACTTCACACAGAGCACACCTACCGACGACTCGATGCTCGTGGAGGCGTTCCACCCGGTAACGGTCGTGCCCGGCGAGGGGCATAATATCAAGCTGACCTATCCCGAAGACCTGGCGCAGATGGAGCGCATTCTGTTAGGTGGAAGCGAGGTGCGCACTGGCTTCGGCTACGATGTGCACCCCTTTGCCGAGGGGCGCCGGCTGGTGCTTGGGGGAGTGCTTATCCCTGCACCGCGCGGTCTCTGCGGACATTCCGATGCCGACGTGGTGCTTCACGCCATTACCGACGCCCTGCTGGGCGCAGCAGGAATGGACGACATCGGCACCCTGTTCCCCAACACCGACCCCGCCTATCGCGATGCGGATAGCGCCCAGCTGATGCGCCTTGCTTGGCACAAAGTGCGCGAACACCGCTGGCAGGTGGCGAACATCGACGTCACCGTGCTGGCGGAGACGCCACGCCTGCGACCCTATGCGTCCGCCATGCGCGAGCGCATCGCGGAGGTGCTCGAAATCGAACCCGACCGGGTGAACCTCAAAGCCACCACCAACGAGCGTATGGGCTTCATTGGGCGCGAGGAAGGCATCGCCTGCTACGCCGTAGCAACCCTCAGGAGGTGATACTCGTGCAGGAGGTGTTGCTGGTCACGCTGTTCGCCATCGCGATGGGCTATGTGGAGGCGGCGGTTGTCGTGTACCTGCGCACCTTGTACTATCCTGACGGCTTCCCCATCCCGGTGAGGCTGGGCGTGATCCCCATCCGCTTCACCCGCATCCCCGAATTCGAGAGGCGAATGCCTCAGAGCATCCTGCGCACCGAGATAGGGCGCGAAGTGGCAACCATTGTGATGCTTGCCAGCCTGGCGTTGCTGGTGGGTAAAACGCCTCTGCAGATGCTCGCGGTGTTCCTGCTGGCGTTCGGCGTCTGGGACATTTGCTACTACCTGTTCTTGAAGGTGCTGATCCGCTGGCCCGAGTCGTTGAAGACGCTGGATGTGCTCTTCCTCATCCCGGTACCGTGGACCGGTCCCGTATGGCTACCTGTCAGCATTTCCGCGCTGATGGTCATTGTGGGGGTGGCGATTCTGCTTGCGGGAAGGTAAGGTTACCCTTCGGCAACGCTCTCGGTACTACACAGATCCCAGTTTCCATTCTGCCAACGCAGGATGAACCCACGCTGTATCTGGGTGAAGTGCGGGCAGCTCTGCGCCAGCACGCACACACTGCGGTCAGGCGTGCCCAGGGCAACCTGCAGTTCCACCCCGTGCGGCGTCGCCGTGACGCCCATTGGAGCCAGCCCCTGCCCAGCATACTGCCATAACTGCTCGTGTATCAGGGGTGGAAAGTCATCCAGCACGGCGAGCTCCGGCTGGTGCGTCTGCAGACATCTGCGCAGGAGCTGGGATAGCACGCCTGCCAGCACAGGACGCTCCCGGCATAACAGGTGACTAAACCGGTCATCCCGCGACTCCCAGTATAAAGTGGCTCCGACCTCATGCTGAAGAACGGTGTACCATGTAGGCGAGGCAAAGGTGTCCACGATCAGCGGTTCGATATCCACCCGTGCCAGTTCATCCGGAGAAAGGGGCGTATCGGTGAACGCAAGATGCGTCTGCACCAGACGTGCCAGCTCTTGTACCTGCTGGACCGGCAACAGGGCGAACGAGCGGACAGAGTGCGCTTGCAGTCCCTGCTGACGGAACCACTGCACTAGTGTCAGGTCCGGGCGAGCCAGCGCCTGCTTGCTACTGAACGACAGCACCAGCAGATAGCGCCCCTGCAGGTACTCCCGTAGTATCTCCGCGCACAGACGCAGGGGAAACGGAGTGCCGTACAGCGCGTACACGCCTTCCTGTGCGCGAAGGTGCAGATGTACTAGCGGCTGGACAACCTGCTCCATCACGCTATTGCCACCAGCATCTGCCCGATGATGGTCTGTGAACATGCGATCAGATACACTCCTTTGGAAACAGCGTGCGGACAGGGAAGAATCTTCGGCGAAGTCCCTCTGGAGACCGGATGTCTGTGAACTTTATAGAAAGGGTCACTTTAGTATATCAGAACTCGCCTAAGGTTGCAAGACCTGACGCATTCTTTGCACGAACTGGCGTGGAGGCTCGTAGCCTACCAGTGTCAGAGACTTCAGCCATTCGCCCTGCGCGTTCAGAAACGCTACCGTCGGCAAGCCTTCTGCGCCATAATCCTTCGCCAGCTCCGCGGTTTCGGGGGGAAGATTGCTGGAGGTCATGTCCACACGAAACACCGTAAACTGCTTTGCTAAGCGTGCCACCTCGCCATCGGTAAACGTTTCCCTCTCCAGTCGCCGACAGAAAGGACACCAGTCCGCGGTGAACACCAGCATCACCGGCTTGCGCTGGGCCATCGCCTGCTGAACAGCAGGCTTGCTGGCAGGGAGCATCTTTACCTCGCCTTTGCCCGCCAGCACGCCCGGCTGAGCCACCCACAACGCCCCGACGATCAGCATGATGCCTAGCGTTGCAGGAGCGCCCCGCCGTCGCAAAAGCAGTACCCCTGCCACCCCTATGCTGAGCGTCATCAGCACCCGCACGACCTCGAGGGGTATCATCTCTCGCGCCGACCAGAAGATGCCGGCAACCACCAGCAAGATGACGACCGGAACCCAGAATCCAAGCTGTCGCACCGTTGTTGTCCTCCTCTATCGCTTTGCCGTTTGCGCCACCGCCGATTGAAACTGTGCCATGCGCTTCAGGAAGACGTCTGGGGGCTCGAATTGCACCAGCCGCAACGCCTCCTGCTCGCGCCCTGTACTATCTAGGAACACGATGGTCGGCACACCGACGATGTTGAACCGCCGTTTAACCGCCTGCACCGCCGGGTCCTCGTCGCGCGTCAGGGCCGCCTTCAGTGCCACGATCCCCTCAAACGCCCGTGCGACACGTGGGTCCGAAAACGTATTTGCCTCCAGCTCCTTGCACGGTAGGCACCAGTCGGCGTAGAAGTCGATCACCACCGGCTTGCCCTCGGCAACCGCTTGCTGAAGTGCCTGTTCGCTGTAGGTCTGCCAGGCGATGTGTCCGCCTTCCGCCTTGTGCGTAGGTACGGCTAGCATCACCGCCCATGCGACCAGAGCAACCCCCAGCAACCGCTTGAACAGGAAGAAACCGCGCACCGTCCTCGCCAGTTTATCGAACACCGCCAGATACACTCCCACCCCCGCGAGGAAAGCAAACATCAGCCACCGGTAGACCACCGCGGGCAAAATGGGGCTGAGGAAAAAGAGCGCCACGCCGATCAGTGCGAAGCCGAAGAGGTGCTCAACCGCCACCATCCACTCGCCACTGCGCGGCAGGCGACGGATCGCACCCGAGAACATCGCCAGCACAATGTAGGGAAGTCCTAGCCCAAGCCCCAGCGTGAGGAACAGCAAAAAGCCCAGAGGCACGCTCCCCGTGCCCGACACCACCGCCGCCAGAGCCACAACCACCGGTCCCACACACGGCGCCGCCGCCACTCCAACCAGTAAGCCCATCACCAATGCACCCAGCCAGCCCTCGCGCAGGCGCGCCTTGTTGCGCAGGCCGGCAGGCAACTGCAGTTGATACAACCCAAACATACTCAACGCCAACGCTACCAGTATCACCGCGAACCCGCCGAGCACCCACGGATTCTGCAGCTGGAAACCGAAGGTTTTACCCAGCGCCGCCGCCGCCGTGCCCAGCGCTGCATACATGAGCGCCATCCCGAACACATACACTCCTGCCAGCCCAAAGGTGCGTCCCGTACTGCCCGAGGTCTGCCTACTGAAGAACGAGATGGTGACAGGAATCAACGGATATACGCAGGGCGTGAGGTTGAGCAGAAGCCCCAGCAGAAGGATAATCGGTAGGGCGATGCCGAAACGCCCTTCATTGAGCAGGTCCTGTAGACGCTGGAGGTAGGCTCCGCCCGGCGTCGAGGAGAACGTGCCAGCGGATGGCGGTGCGCTTTGCTCTACCTGCGCGACCGGCTGGCTCTCACCAGTCTCCACGCTGGCGGAAGCTTTGCCTACTTTTAATTGTAGAGTAAACGGCAGGTCGCCCGGCGGATAACACGACTTCTCATCGCACGCCTGATAGTTCACCTTACCCCGAATGCTCACGCTTCCCGCTTTCAGGCTCTTCGCCGGGGTGGCTACGATGCGGATGACGGTCTTCCCTTCGTAGACGGCTATCTTCTTACCGCTGGTGAAGACGAACTCGCGCTGATGCCCCTGAGGATACTGCGGTTGAGCAAAGGTGATGCCCGCCACTGGCTCGATGCGCACCGTGGTGGGGATGAGAAACTTCTCACTTGCCGGGTTGGCGTTGACGTGGTAAGGCGGTTTGATATTCAGCGTCACCAGTATCTCGAACGGCTTGCCCGGCACAATCTGCTTGACGGATGCCGTTGCCTGCACGCTGAGCGCATCCTTCGGCGGGGCAAACTGCGCGAAGGCACTCCCAGACAGCAAAAACACTGCACTGAACAGACCGATGATATGGCGCATAGGTTTCACCTCGTAACAGAGCTTCTCTTCCCTATACGATAGATACCTCGAAAGGGGTTTCAGATGCATTGGGTCGCCGGGCGCGGTAGCAATTTTGCGCCTTGTATTGTAAGATATAGTTGATCAACAGTGTGCAGAGAGAGGCAACGACGATGACGGACAGCAAATCTCCGCTACAGCAAGCGCGAGCATCTTATCAGCCGAAGCTACCTCCTGCCCTGCGCACAGGCAATATCGCGGTGCAGATGGGCGAACCCACCGAGCCTGCCGCAGACAAGGAGGAGATTCACAAGCTGTTTCCCCATACTTACGGACAGCCTATCGCCACGCTCGTGGAAGGCAGGGGCGATCTCACTACCCGCCCGCTCAAGGTGGGCGTGGTGCTGTCAGGTGGTCCGGCACCGGGCGGGCATAACGTCATCGCAGGCGTGTTTGACGCGCTCAAGTCCGCAAACCCCGATAGCCAGCTGTTCGGCTTCCTGAAAGGTCCCGGCGGCGTCATCAAGGGCAAGTATCGAGAGCTCACCGCCGAGGTGATCGACCAATATCGCAACACCGGCGGCTTCAACATGATTATGACTGGGCGCGACAAGATCGAAAAGCCCGAGGAGCTGGAAGCCTGCCGTAAGCACTTCGAAAAGATGGGGCTGGACGGGCTGGTGATCATCGGCGGCGATGACTCGAACACCAACGCGGCGGTGCTCGCCGAGTACCTGCGGTCGGTAGGCTCCCGAACCTGCGTGATCGGTGTGCCCAAGACCATCGACGGCGACATGAAGAACGCGCTGATCGAAGCCTCGTTTGGCTTCGACACCGCCTGCAAAGTGTACTCCGAGCTGATCGGCAATATCGCCCGCGATGCCACCTCTGCGGTGAAGTACTGGCACTTCATCCGCCTGATGGGGCGTGCCGCCAGCCACGTGACGCTCGAGTGCGCCCTGCAGACCCACCCCAACATCGCGCTCATCTCGGAGGAGGTGCAGGCAAAGGGCATCACGCTCGAGCAGATCGTGGACTATATCACCGATGTCGTCATTCAACGCGCCGAGCGGGGCAAGAACTACGGTATCGCCCTCGTGCCGGAGGGACTGGTGGAGTTCATCGGCGACATCAAGACGCTCATCGATGAACTGAGCGCAATCCTCGGCGCGGAGGAGGAGTACATCCACAGCTTGCCCGACCATTCCGAGCGCGTGCAGTACCTCAGCACCAAGCTCAGCGACCACAGCGCGCGGGTCTATGGCTCTCTGCCGCAGGACATTCAGGAGGTACTCCTGCGCCGCGATAGCCACGGCAACGTGCCCCTGTCGCAGGTGGAGACGGAGCGACTGCTGATTGACCTTGTGTCCGACCGCATCCGCCTCCTGCAGGCGAAGGGCGAGGCAAGGGCGGTGCAGTTCAGCCCGCTCAACCACTTCTTCGGCTACGAGGGACGGTGCGCCGCGCCCTCCAACTTCGATGCCGACTACGCCTACACGTTGGGCTATGCGGCGGCGCAGCTCATCCGCGCGAACCTCACCGGCTACACGGTGTATGTGCGCAACCTCACCCGCAGTGCGGATGAGTGGGTGGCAGGCGGTGTGCCGGTACCCATGATGCTCAACATCGAGGTGCGCAAGGGCAAGCCCACGCCTGTCATCAAGAAGGCGTTGGTCGACCTGAACGGCAAGCCGTTCCGCACCTTTGCCGAGTATCGCGAGCGATGGGCGATTGAGGACGATTACCGCTTCCCTGGACCGATTCAGTACTTCGGTCCCAGCGAGATCTGCGACGCCCCAACGCTGACCCTGCAGATGGAGCGCGGATAGGCACGATGTGGGCTGGTGGGGCGACGCTTGTCGCCCCGCCCAAACGAACCGACGATGAAATGGCGGTGTAGCGGATGACTGAAGAGCGTATCCAGCCCAACCGCATCTATCAGATGGACTGTCGGCAAGGGATGAAGCGCATTCCCGACGGTACGGTAGACCTCATCGTCACAGACCCGCCGTTCGCCATTGACTTCAAGGCGCATCGCGCCAACTACAACCGCACACAGGAGCGCGTTCTGGAAGGCTACAACGACATCCCCGCAGAGCACTACTACGCGTTCACCTGCGCATGGATGCAGGAAGCCTATCGAGTGCTGAAAGAGACGGGCAGTATGTACGTCTTCTCGGGCTGGAACAACCTGCGCGACATCCTCAACGCGCTGGAGGAGGTGGGCTTCCTTACCGTCAACCATCTCATCTGGAAGTACCAGTTCGGCGTATACACGAAGCGGCGATTCGTGACCTCGCACTATCACTGCCTGTACGTGTGCAAGCACGAGAGCAAGCGCAGGTTCTACCCCGACAGCCGCTTTCCTGCAGATGTTCGCACGCCCGACGGACACAGTGCCCGCTATCGCGACATGGAGGACGTGTGGGTTATCCCGCGCGAGTACTGGAACGGCGACGTGAAGACGCCCACCAAACTGCCCTGCGCGCTGGTGGAAAAGATTCTGCAGTACTCCTCCCAGCCCAGCGACCTCGTGCTGGACCCGTTCCTCGGTTCGGGGCAGGTGGCGGTGGTGGCGAAGCACATGGGCAGACGCTACCTCGGCTTCGAGGTGGTGCCAGAGTACTACCGCTTCGCCCTGAAGCGGCTGGAGGCGGACGCGTACCGACTGCGCGCGGACGAACCACCACCGTAAAAGGGTCACTCGTCCCCAATCAGCCCGAAGTTGCGCACCAGGATGCCGAAGTCAAACAGGGTTACCTCTTGATCGCCGTCGAAGTCGCACGCAGGGTTCCAGTTGCTGTCACCGGGCATCCTGCCGAAGGCGGACACCAACCTGCCGAAGTCGAACAGCGTGACCTCGTTGTCGTCGTCGGCATCACCTAGCACCAGCGAGACGCTCAGGGTGCCACTGGCGGGAATGCTCACTCCACGCAGGACGCGGCGAAGCGAGCGGTCGGCTTTGAAGGCGAGGTCATAACTACCCCGCGGCAGGGCGATAGTGAAACGACCGTCCGCACCCGGCACCACCTGCACGTTCTCCAGCGCCCATACCTCGTTCGGATGGCGTACCGCTACCTGCAGGCTTATCTGCGAGAAGTCGCCCGTAAACCCCTCCGCCGACAACGCAATAGCGGTATTCGAGCGCGGCATGGCAGGCGGGATGCCCGTGCCTATGGTGAAGTCGTCAAAGTAGAAGTCGGTGACGTTGCTGGCAAGGGCGCGAATGCGCACGGTGGTCGCCCCATAGGCGGGATTGCGCGGGGCGGCGCGAGTGACGCCATCGATAATAAATAGCACCTCATCGGGCTTCCACAGCCAGATGGCACAGTGATGCCAGCCGACGCTTCGGGCGGTGCCCGCGAAGTTCGCCCATGTCGCCGCTCCACCGCCCTGGCTGGCAAAGGAATCGGGAGGATAGTATGCTGGTGCGGAGATATCGCCCCGAATCTGGTAGGTGTTCAGGTTCGCCGCGGGGTCGAAGCTGGCAGCGCCGAGCGAGAACGGTTCCACCTGCCCGGTGGTCACCCCCGCGCCTACGTCCAGCAAGCCGTTCGTGTAGTACAGAAGCTCCACCCAGGCGTTGGCGCGCGCCCCTGCCGAGCCGGTATCATAGAACCACCAGTCCACGTATGCCCCCACACCCAGCGGCTGGGTGAGGTTGACAAAGTTTGCCCGCGCCCTGCCCGCCTTCAGCCACAGGCTTTGACGGCCGCTATGCGCCTTCGCATCGGACGGCTGGGGCAGATAGGGGTCGCCCGGGTAGGCGGGATGCGTGTAGGGGTTCGTCACGTTGATCAACTGCAGGTTCGGCGGAGCAATCTGCCCGTGCCAAACGTTGCGCGTCAGCCATACCGGGTCGAACAGGTAGGCAGGATTATCATACTGCTCAAACTGTTGTTGTCCCTGATAGCTCTCGAAATCGTCGGTAAAAACAGCCTGTGCGAACGCTGGCGCCGCTATCGCCAGCCCAGCAAGTATTGCCAGTAGTATTTTGCGCACCGACGTACCCCCTTTCGTGTGGTAAGACCAATGACCGACGCCAATGACTACAGGATAACAGGATATAGGAATACTATCATGTTGCGCAGAGATTGTCAAACTGGTATCTCTACGGGTTTTTGCGGTATGCTATATAGCACCCAATGCTTGAAACCTTTCGGCGAGCAACGATGCGACGCAATGTGGAACAACCGGTACGGTAGAATAGCGGCGCAGAGGTAACGGCGATGAGAGCAGGCTGGCTGATAGGCGTGTTTGGGTGGCTGTTGTTCCGCACCGTCGCAATGGCGGACGGTAACAGTGTCACGCTGATTGCCACCACCGTGCAGAACATCCCCGTCAAAATCATCCGCGTGAACATGAATGACGAGAACGTGAAGGTAACGGGGATGCTAGCGAAACAGCGTCGCGGGCGCACCGAGCCGCTGGGGAGTATGGTCGCGCGGGCACGCCCCACCGCGGCGGTGACCGGCACCTTTTTCGGTTTGCACAGTTACCTGCCGGTGGGCGACATCGTCATCGAGGGCAAGATGGTGCATTTCGGCGGCATCGGCACTGCGCTGTGCGTGACGCCTGACAACCGGGTGGAGTTCGTCGACGTCAAGCGCAACCGCCTCGAGGACTGGAGCGCGTATGATTTCGTGATTCGCTCCGGTCCGCGCCTGGTCACTGCGGGCAAGATCGGCGTCTATCCGCGCGCGGAGGGCTTTCGCGACAGGCATCTTTTGCGCCCGGCGTGGCGACTGGCGGTCGGGCTGACGCGCGACAACTATCTGCTGTTTGTGGGCACACGCAAACCTATCACCCTTAGCCAGATGGCCGTGGTGATGCACCGACTGGGCTGTGTGGACGCCATCAATCTGGACGCAGGTTCCTCCACGGGTATGTACTACCGGGGCAAGATACTGATGCGCCCCCTGCGCCGGCTGACCAACCTGGTATTGATCTACGAACAGCGCGAATACTATGAGCGCTACAAATACTCTATCCTGCCCGTGCGGATACGGTAGTGCCATCTGCACTATGGTATCTCACTGCGGTCCAGCGGGCGCACCGACGGTATCACCTCCGCGAACGCAAAGGAGCGACGCACATCTAGCAGTCGAGCCTTTACGGGCTGACCGGCGTACTCCGCCCCGTCGGTCAGGTCGAGCAGAAAGCCATCCGTCCAGCCGATGAACTTGGCGTTGCCGTTGGCGCTGAGGGAGGACGGCTCCACCACGCACTCTACCACCTGCGCCCGCCGGTAGCCTAGCCACAGCCGGTCAAAGTCTGCCATCGTGCCCGCGCGGATGTCAAAGCTTTCAATGTGCCGGTCGGGGGCACTGCGCACGTAAATGGCGCAATGCAGGGTATGCTCCAGCTCCTCCACGTTTTCCCCTTCAGGTCCGATGAGCAGTTCTGCGACCTTGGGATGGGCGATGACCAGGTAGGCTTCTGCCTGTTCGGAGGAGGCGCGGCGGGTGAGTTCGCGCTCGATGTCCATGCTCACCGATTCGGGAGCGATGATGCGCCCGCGCCCCCCGCAATAAGGGCACGGCTCCATCAGCAGTTCCACCACCGACTCGCCCGTGCGCTTGCGGGTCATTTGCACCAATCCCAGCGGGCTGATATGGCTGATTTTGGTTCGGGCACGGTCGCGTTTGAGGGCACGTTCCAACGTACGCATCACCTGTTGGCGGTCGTGCGCGCTGGTCATATCGATGAAATCGATGACGATAATCCCGCCCAGGTCCCGCAGGCGCAGTTGTCGGGCGACCTCCTCGGCGGCTTCGATGTTGGTGCGCAGAATGGTATCGGCGAGGCTGGTGCTTCCGGTGAACTTGCCGGTGTTGACGTCGATAGTGGTCAGCGCCTCGGTCTCGTCAATGGTTAGATACCCGCCGGATTTGAGGTACACCTGCCGCTTCATCAGCCGATCGATCTCCTGCTCGAGGCGGAAGTGGTCGAAGATAGGCTCGTCCTTATCGTAGAGTTCGATGCGTGAGCGGAGTTTGGGCGCGAAACGGGTAGCGAGCTCCACCGCCTTCTGAAACTCTTCGGGGTCGTCGATGACCATGCGCGTGGTATCGGAGCCGAAGATGTCGCGCACCGTTTTGTAGAGCAGGGTGTAGTCTTTGTGAATGAGCGCAGGAGCCTTCGCCTTGCGGGCGGTTTCCTGAATGACGCGCCATTGCTCCAGAAGCCACTCGATATCCTGCTGGAGCTGCTCCTCGCTCTTGTCTTCCGCCTCGGTGCGGATGATCAGCCCGAACCCCTCCGGGCGCAGTTCACGCCCAATCCGCCGAAGCCGCTCGCGCTCCTTGGGCTCGGCGATCTTGCGGGAAACGCCCAGATGTTCTCCCTCCGGGGTCAGCACCACATACCGCCCGGGCAGGGTGATGCGCGTAGTGACGCGCGACCCCTTGGTGCCGCGGGGTCCCTTGGTGACCTGCACCAGTATCTCCTGTCCGACGCGCAGAATCTCCTTGATGTTGCGGTTGCGCAGAGCGGAGCGACGAAGTGAGGCGGGTGCGGGGGTCTCGTCCCCGCTTTCAGGCAGGATGTCGCCCACGTACAGGAAAGCGTTGCGCTCCAGACCGATGTCCACAAACGCTGCATCCATGCCGGGCAGGACGTTGGCAACGCGCGCTTTGTAGATACTGCCGACGATTCGCTCCTCGCGCTCCACATGCAGTTCCATAAGCCGGTCATCTTCCAGCACGGCGATACGCGTTTCCCGACTGCCCACGTTGACGATAATCTCTTTTTTCATTGCTTGGTTTCACCTCCTTGCCGAAGCACGCTCCACCGTCGCCAGTCCTCTGGCGTGTTTAGGTTGATGAAGCAGAGCCCCTCGGCATCGAATGCACGAATCGCCTCCTCATGTGCTCTGAGCAGTAGCCCCGCCGATTCCATACGCTGAAGGACGCGCCAGACCGCGTGTTCGCCCGCCTGCAGGCTCGCTTGCAGAAGTGGGATCGCCGAGGGGAACCATACAGCGTGCAGGGGTTGGGGTTGATTCTGCCAATACGGCACATGCACGGCGCTCCCCTGAGCGTTCTCCAGCAACCACCTGCCCAGCCCGGCGTGCACAAAGGGCATATCGCAGGCGCACACCAGGCAAGGCTCTTGACAGTGCTGTAGCGCGGTCAGTATCGCCGCCGCCGCCCCTGCGCCCGGCTGGTCATCCGCCAGCCACCTCACGTCGGGCGGCAGTATCGCCTGTACTTCCCCGCCCACGACCACAATGCGGGCGAACGTGGGGCGCAGTCTATCGATCACATGGCACAGCAGGGGCTTGCCGTGCCAATCCAGCAGGGCTTTGGGCGTGCCCATGCGGCGGCTCGCCCCGCCAGCCAGTATGACCGCCAGCCTTTGCACCGTTCGATTCAGCGCACCTTGCTCCCCAGTGGCACGGGTTTGTCGGGGGTCAGTAAGATGGCTTTGCCGTCCACCTCCGCCGCCAGCAACATGCCCTGCGACTGCACGCCGCGAATGGTAGCAGGTTGCAGGTTCGTCAGCACCACAATCTGCTTGCCGATAATGTCCTGCGGGCTGTAAGTCTCGGCGATGCCAGCCACTAGGGTGCGCATCTCTCCGCCGATGTCCACCGTCAGCTTCAGCAGTTTGGATGTGTTCGGCACCAGTTCTGCCGTCTTCACTTCTGCGATTTTGATCTCCAGTTTCTGAAAATCGCCAATGGTTATCAGGTTGCTTTGTTCCATCCGGGTCTCCTCTTCTGTGATGGCGGTAATAGCCTCTTCCGTGATGCGTGGGAACAGGGGCTGTGGCTGTTGGGCGCTTGTGCCCGGCTGAAGGCGTCCCCACACGCCCTCTTCCTGCCAGTTTGCCGTGACCGGGCTGGTTGTGATGCCCAGTTGTTGCCAGAGGCGGGCGGTGGCAACAGGCATAGTGGGCGGGAGCCACAGGGCACACAGCCGAACGCCCTCCAGCACATCGTAGAGTACGCCCTGTGCGCGCTCGGTCTCTCCGTTGCGATACAGGCTCCACGGCGCCTGTTCGTCTAGATACTTGTTGAGGCGCGAGACCATGCGCCACACCTGCTCCAGCATTCCGTTCAGGCGGAAGCGGTAGACCTCCTCCGCGATGCCCCTGTCGATGTCTATTGCCAGCCCTGCCAGCTCGGCGTTGCGTTCCAGCGGTTTGGGCACGCGCCCTTCGGCGTAGCGCCAGACCATGTTCAGCGTACGGTTCAGCAGGTTGCCCAGGTCGTTGGCGAGGTCACTGTTGTAGCGTTTGCGGAAGGACTCTTCCGAGAACTCGCTGTCCAGCCCGAACTGCATCTCACGAATCAACAGGTAGCGCTCGGCATCCACGGCGATGTCAAACTCCGCTCCCGACCACTGCGCGATGTCCTTCGCCAACTGCACTGGGTGGGGCAGGTTGCCTCTGGATTTACTGCCCTTCTCGCCGCCGATGGTCCACCAGCCGTGCCCGAAGATGCGCTCTGGCACAGGAAGCCCCACCGACATCAGCATGGCGGGCCACAGCGTGGCGTGGAAACGCACGAAGATCTCCTTGCCCATCAGATGCACCGCGGGCCAGAGCTGCCCGTAACGCTCCATATCGTCGGGCCAACCGGTGGCTGAGATGTAGTTGATTAAAGCGTCAAACCACACATAGATGACCTTATCGGGCTCACCGGGCACGGGGATGCCCCAGCCCGGGTTGGCGCGGGTCACGCTCTGGTCACGCAGTCCCTGCTTGATGAAGGCGATCACCTCGTTCTTGCGGAACTCCGGCTCCAGCCAGTCGGGATGCTCTTCGATGTAGCGCAAGAGGCGGTCGCCATAGGCAGAGAGTCGGAAGAAGTAATCTTCCTCCTGCACCCACTGCAGGGGGCGTCGGCATTCCGCGTTCGGGCAGAGTCGGTCTTCCTCCACGTCGGAGGGCGCGAAGAAGGTCTCATCCGAGACGCAGTACCAGCCCTCGTAGATGCCTTTGTAGATATCGCCGTTTTCCAGCATCCGGCGGAAGAACTCTTGCACGACGCGCACATGGCGTGGCTCGGTGGTGCGGATGAAGTCGTCGTATGCGATGTGCATGGTCTTCCACGCCTGCTGGAACTCGGCGGCGAGTTCATCCACGAACTGCCTGGTGGGGATACCGCGCTCCTGCGCGGCGCGATGCACCTTAATCGCGTTCTCGTCGGTCCCTGTCAGGAACCAGGTTCTGCGCCCCCGCATCTTGTGGTAGCGCGCCAGGATATCCCCTGCCAGCGTGGTGAGCGTGCTCCCGATATGCGGTGCACTGTTCACGTAGTAGATCGGTGTGGTGACGTAATATATCTTCTCACTGCCCATGATGTCCATTATCCCCATGTTCCCGTTCGGCAGAGTCTTTCGCGCTTTCTACAATCTGCCGTGCCTCCTCCATCCTCTCTTGCGGCACCAGAATGCTGAACGTCCCCACCCCATACACCGATGCGCCGGTGCGTTGTAACACCGCAGGCAGTTCCGCACTGCGCAGTAGCCCCAACACGATGTTGGCTTCGATCCAGTTGTTGGTGGAATAAAACACCATCCACCGCTCACGCGATTTGGGTCGCACGGTTCATCACTCGCAAACAGAGCAACCGCCCGGCCCGCAGAAGGTCGGCGGATTGCTTCCACCGCATTTGTCACAGCCGACCACGCCCATATCGCGGCTGACTTTGGGCGAGAAGAACAGCGAGATGAGGCGCGAGACCTCTGCCGAGCCGCACTGCGGGCACTGCACTCCTGACACATCGGTGTTGGGTAGTCGCGGTTCAAACTTCTGCCCGCACTGTTTACAGCGGAACTCATAGATAGGCATCGGTGTCTGGCACCTCCTCGTCGGCTACCATCAGTGTTTCTTCCTCGTGCGTTTCCCCAGCGGAACCACCGGCACACGCACAAGCCTTTGCTCTCTGCTCCCATTGCAGTTCGGAAGCAGAGTAGGTGGCTAATATACCGTTCGCGAACTCCACCACAACCTCTTCTTTCAACACGTTCAGGTCGTTCACACGTCCTTCCCCCTGCGGCGTTTGCACCATCTCGCCGATACGTGGCAGGCGCGTGCGCGCCTCCTTATACATCTCGTGTTCGTACTGTAAACAGCACATCAGCTTTCCGCACACCCCCGAGAACTTCACGGGGTTAAGAAACAGGCTCTGGTCTTTTGCCATCTTCATGGAGATGGGCATCAGCTCTTTGAGGAAGGTGCTACAGCACAGCGTCAGCCCACACGGACCGATACCGCCCATCATTTTCGCCTGGTCGCGCGGACCGATCTGCATCAGCTGGATGCGCGTGCGGAAGGTAGCGGCAAGGTCGCGCACCAGCGCGCGGAAGTCCACGCGGTTCTCCGCGACGAAGTAGAAGGTGAGTTGCGAGCGGTCAAAGGCATATTCCGAATGCACCAGCTTCATCGGCAGACCATGTTTGAGGATCTTCGCCTTGCAGATGCTGATGGCCTCTTTTGCCAGATACAGATTCTGTTTGTATTGCTGTAGGTCTTCGGCGGTGGCGAGGCGCAAAATGGGTTTCAGCGGCGCCTGCAGGTCCTCCTCCGAGACCTCGCGCGGCGGGATGCGCACCGTGCCCATCTCTTGACCGCGTGTGGT
This sequence comes from Armatimonadota bacterium, assembly GCA_040289885.1. Lineage (GTDB taxonomy): Bacteria > Armatimonadota > HRBIN16 > HRBIN16 > HRBIN16 > HRBIN16. The sequence goes on from PSLZ01000029.1 coordinate 42,866, forward strand.
CTCCACGATGACTTTATCCCACTCTTTCAGTTCGTAGCCCGCCGGGTCAAACCAGTAGGAACGCGCGACCCGTTTAAACGCCACCCCTACCGCGATAGGCATCGTATCCGTCCTTGAATCGGTGTTTGGGTACATTTTAACATAAGAACGGTTTAGGGGCAAATACGGGAGAGGACTTATCCCTCTGCGAGGCTTGCACGTCGGGGAGCGGGGTTTGTCAGCTTAGCACCTCCGTGTTACTGAACTTGAAACCATCACGGTTGTGGAAGAGAGCGAGGGTTGGCGAACTGCTCTGGGGGAAGAAAGGGTTGCGGTGTCGTCATCATCAGCTGCTGACTGTATCCGATACCTATTCCCGGCAGTGTGAAAAATCCTAACGTCGTTATCGCCGCCTTAGGTTGCACATAGAGTCCATCCAGGGTCGTCAGGCCTTCCTCAGCAACCGTGACATATCTCCACCTCCACGGCGTCTGCGCATACCTTAACACCTCAAACACATCGTACAGGTTACTGCTGACCACCGACGCCAAGTTGTTCACACTGCTCATTTACTTCAATTACTTCAATCACCATCTACGGGACGGAAGCATGAGCGTACGTGACCAACACACGAAAATTGCTATCAGATAGCGCTACCTTACCTGGCGCGGTACTCGTTTTTGTTCGAGCTCAGCAATCATCGCCTCGTTCATCTGTAGTGGAATGCCAACCAGTTTCCATCTGCCGTTCTCCTTAATGAGAGGTTCGCGGTATCTCTTGCCACGAATGGAATACTCTACAAACGCCATCTTCTCGCCAGGATGCCAACGAGCGCTAATCAGTCGGTTGAAGTAGTCCTCCTTCATGTGGAGCATGATGAAAGCCGTTAGAAACTCCCAGCTTACTGCCACCACACGCATATTCTCAATCCGTTCCCGGTTGGTTAAACGGGAATTGTAGAGGTTCCGCTCACGCCAGGCTTTGCACCACTTGATATATCGCGCTTTGCGCTTCGCCTCGGTGTCATGGGGTTGGTTATAAAAATTGTCAGCATGCGCTAGATACGCATACAACCTCTCGTAATCTTTGTTCAGCCATAACTGAATAGCCTGTCGTGCTGTCTGTATCGCCTCGTGCTGTTCCTGCTCGCTGAGCCCGAGGAACGCGGGCCGCTTGTCCGCTTGGGAATCGCTTCTGAAGGCAGGACCGCAGGCTAAGGCAACGAAAAGCACAACAGCAGCACCTCTCATTGCGCCGTGACCTCCCATGACTTTTTAACAATATCGACACACCGGTTGATGCATTCCTGCCATAGCTGCCCCCCTTGTCTCTTCAACCACTCATTCGCGCAGTTCTGCCTACAACAGTTTCCGTTGCCTACGCACACCGGATGGTTGAGGCACCACTCGAAACCTTCGTCCGTGTCCAGCCAACGTGCGCATTCTCGTCCTGCCTGGATAGACAACTGGGCACACGCTGTACAGTCAAACACGGATTTGCCGACATCAAACCAATCCTTTATCTTTCTGACTTTTTCGTAAATATGCCCTCCGCATTCGACAAGAAAGTCTTTTACCCTCCTACAGATCTCGCGCCACCGCCTTCTATACTTTGCCACTTCCACTGAATAGCGACCATGTTCCAAGAGGTAGAACCCTTCATCAGCAGTACGCAGGTATGCATCCCTCCACGGCGTCTGCGCACTGCCCTGTGTATACCTTAACACTCCAAACGCATCATACAGGTTACTGCTGACACCAACCCCAAGTTGTACCTGATGGGCCTAAGCGATGCCTGACGAGCTTACCAGCAATATGCCACCGATAACAAGCGGTATCGCCTCCCAACAAAACGTTCACCGAAATCTAAGGGTTATGGTCTCTTCTTCGTGAAGATGGCACAAACCAACGGTCTTAGCCTTCGTTGGGTGACTTCGGCAATGACCACTGCCAAAAGGTAGGCGCCGACCACGGATAGTAATTCCAAAAAGTCAAAGACTGCCCAACCAACAGGAACCCACCGAAACTTCCACCGCGCGGGGTGATGCCAGTGCTCAACTGCCATGGAGAGGTCGAACCAAACCCGTAGCGCAGCCAGAACCCCTAAAAGACAGGCAGGAGGGAATAGAATGACCCTTTTGATTGTAGTGCGGGCATCCGCGGGACACACAATGCCTAACGTCACGCCACCAACACCCAATACCCATAAGGCGGCTAAATAATAGTACAGCCGGAACGGGAAGATTTGATCTAGCGGCACGTAGCTTGCACCGAACATGACTGCCCAAGTTAGTAAGGCACAAAGCCACAACTGTGTCTTACCCATCTTAAAACCTCCCTCTACTGGTCCGGCACCGGTGATACCGTTGCCGAGAACATAGAAAACTGTTCCCGACACCCGCCTAGGCGGGGGCGCCGGTGCGCCTGCGCGCCGCCGGCTTCCCGCTTGGACCGCCGACCCCAAGGCCGGACTTACACCCCGT
>PSLZ01000075.1:0-5120 GCA_040289885.1 Armatimonadota bacterium
TCCGTTGCGCTCGGCAAAAGCGACACAATCCGCATAGTCGGCATTAGACCTCCTTTTACCAGGTGTGGGTATCAGGCGCACCACCACCTCCGGGTCAGCACAGGCGCCGTTCAGATGGCGGCTTGGCAGAGCTGGCAGTGCGAGGAAGGCGGCGTTAAAGCGGCGCACGTATTCGGGGAAACCTCGGTAGTGGGTGTTGCCGACCAGGTAACCGAGATAGAAGGGGTCGCCAAACGCCATGGCACGCACCTCCGCCGCCATGCAGAATGGTCCCGCTCGCTCCACGTCGGATAGGAAGTCGCCCAGAGTACCGCCGTCCCGGTGTTCGTTCAACGCGTACATGCGCACCATCGCCAATCCGGAGCGGGTGCGGAAGGCGTTCATATCCTCTGGGCGCGATACCGAGTAGATGCGATGAAATGGATAGGTGAACAACACCCCTTCGGTATCGCGATAGTTCTCTACGTCGGCGCGCGGCTCGCCGTTCTGCCACTCGTCAGTGCCCCAGTTGTCGGGGTAGCGCGTGATACTGCGCAGGTAGCGGTCGCTACGCAGGAGTTCGTCGATAGACACGACCTGCCACCACTGCGGAAGCAGCGGCTTCCACTGGTTTACGTCATCGGTGACTATCGTCTTGCCGCTGTCCAGCGGGGGACCGGGCTCGCCTGTCCAGTTCGTCCAGAATATCAAGCAGTCTGGAGATACCTTTTGGCGCAGATAGTCGCGCAGGGCAAGTAAGAACGCTTTGCGCTTGTCCAGCCACCAGTTGCGGTAGCGTTCGAACAGGTGGCTATCGGCTTTGAGCATTTCGCGCGTGACACTCTGTCCGTCATTTGCCTCTACGCTGAACCGTGCCAGCGCCTCGTCGGCGAAGGAAATGGGGATGTGGCTTACTCGGTTGCGGAACCATGCCCCCAGAAACTTCACTTGCCCCTTGAAGCCAACGATCGTTGCCTCCAGCAGACGTTTGGCATCGTCCAGGGTGCGTGGGTCGGTGACGTCGGCATGGTAGAACTCACCCCACCAGATACTGGTATAGGGCTGTGCGGGTCCCTTCAGCGGCGCGCAATGTACCACCTGATTCAAGCCCATACTGCCGGCGTACTCGTAGTAGGGCAGGACGGTTAATCCATGCCTTTTTGCAATCTGCAGGATACGTTCCCACCGTTTCGGGTCATGTGAGGGCACATACCAGGTGTCGTCGCCAGCTTCCCAACCCTGATTATGTCCGAACTCCAGTAGGTCCTTGCAGAACGTGTTGATACCCAAAAAGCGCATCGCGTGCGCCTTGAACTCAAAGAAGTGGGTCATATCCACGCCAGGCAACGCCTGACGAGGGTTGGTCGATTCGGCGTAGGTGTCTGCCATCTCCTCACGCACGAAGAGGTAGCGTTTGGGCAGGGGGTCAGGAGGCAGACGCAAGGGCAGGTACAACCTGCGCACGTCCGGCACGCGGAAAAGGCGGATCCGGTACACCGCAGGACCTGCCGAGGTCGGGTCGTCCGCAGGGTCCGGTCGCAGGATAATCACCCAGAAACCATCTTCGGGTTTATCGGAGCGGTTCAGGTCATCGCGCGTGCGCTTGAGCCCATAGAAGCGCTGGAACAAGGAAAACAACTGTCGCCAGGTGCGGTATGCGCCCGACAGGGGCAGATTCAACGACTCAGGGTTGCTGACTACATAGCCGTGCATACTATCGCCCAGAGCGTTGCCTGTGTGAAAGCCCTGAAACACTTCACAACCACGGTTCACCACATGGAAGGTGCGGGGTTTATCTTCGGGATAGTCTATCGCCAGCACGTACGCCTCGCCAGGCTTTAGCCCCTTACCTTTGCCGATGCGGTAGGCGAGAAAAGCGGCGCCCTTCTGCTGGGGTGAAGATGGAAGCACCCGGCACGGCCTGCCCAGAACTGTTTGCACCGACGAGACGCCAGGTGCGGACTCGGCGAACTCGTGCGGGTCGTTCGGGTTGGCACAAAGCACCTCATCCACCAACGGCAAGCGACCGAACGGTTCCCCAACGTCTACCAGAGGCTGTGCCGTTGCGCTCGCCATCAGCAACCAGAGTGCAAGGATGTAACGCATGTGTTTCTGCCTTTCCTAGTGAATTGTTGTGCATAGATTCGTTTTCGTCCGTTGGGCAATCCTCCACAGCTGAGGGAATTCAAAAAAACTTCTAGAAATATGCGCAAAAGACTTGATAATATCTCTATCAAGTGGTATAATAGAACCGCAAAACAAAACAAGACGAGAACGCAGGAGGGTACAGACCATGCGACTGGATAAATTGACCATCCGCGCGCAGGAGGCAGTACAAAACGCACAGAGCATCGCCGAGCGCATGAATCATCAGAACATCGACGCCGAGCACCTCTTGATGGCACTTATGGACCAGACCGAGAGCATCGTGCCGACGGTTTTGCAGAAGCTGGGTGTTCAGTTGCCCGTTCTGCGCCGGTACGTGGAGGCGGAGCTGAAGAAACTGCCGCAGGTGCATGGCGCATCGGTGGCATCCTACATCACGCCGCGCTTCAAGCAGGTAATGGACAAAGCCTTCGAAGAGGCGGAGCGACTGAAGGATGAATATGTCAGCACCGAGCACCTGCTGATGGCGCTGGTGGAGGATACACAGGGACCGGCTGGGCGACTGCTCAAGCAGGCGGGCCTCACCCCGGACAACCTGTACCAGGCGCTGATGGAGATTCGCGGCGGGCATCGCGTCACCGACCAGAACCCCGAGGAGAAGTACCAGGCGCTGGAGCGGTACGGACGCGACCTGACCGACCTCGCGCGCAAGGGCAAGCTCGCCCCCGTCATCGGGCGCGATGACGAGATTCGGCGCGTGATACAGGTCCTGTCCCGGCGCACCAAGAACAACCCTGTGCTCATCGGCGAGCCGGGCGTGGGTAAGACCGCCATTGTGGAAGGGTTAGCCCAGCGCATCGTGGCCGGCGACGTGCCCGAAGGTCTCAAAAACAAGCGCGTCTGGCAGTTGGACCTGGGTGCGCTGGTGGCTGGCACCAAGTATCGCGGCGAGTTCGAGGACCGTCTGAAGGCGGTCATGCGCGAGATTCAGGCCGCTGAGGGGCAGATCATCGTCTTCATCGACGAGATCCACACGCTGGTCGGCGCGGGGGCGGCGGAAGGCGCAATCGATGCTGCCAACATGCTCAAGCCGATGCTGGCGCGCGGGGAACTGCGCTGTGTGGGCGCAACCACGCTGGATGAGTACCGCAAGCATATCGAAAAAGACCCGGCGCTGGAGCGGCGGGTCCGTCCCCTGGCCGAGAGCGTAGGGGCCACCTTCATCGAGCCCTGCGATCTGAGCGATGATGCCCAGATCGCCGCGCTGTTCGAGAAATACCGCCGGGCCTACGACCGGCTCGACATCCTGGTCCATGCGGTGGCCTTCGCCAGGCGGGAGGAGCTGAGCGGCCCTTACTACCTGACCTCGCGGGAGGGGTTCCGCATCGCCATGGATGTCAGCGTGTATTCCTTCACGGCCCTGGCGCGGGAGGCAGCTCACCTCATGAAGAACGGCGGGGCGCTCCTGACGATGACCTATTACGGCTCCGAGAAGGTGGTTCCTCACTACAACGTGATGGGGGTGGCCAAGGCGGCCCTCGAGGCCTCGGTCCGCTACCTGGCCTACGATCTGGGGCCGATGGGCATCCGGGTCAACGCCATCTCGGCAGGCCCGATCCGCACGCTGGCCGCCACGGGCATCCCCGGCTTCCGTTCGCTTTACAGCCTGTTCCGGGAGATTGTCCCCCTGCGGCGGAACGTGACGATCGACGATGTGGGGGCGCTGGCCGCCTGGCTGTGCAGCGACCGGGCGGCGGCCATCACCGGCGAGGTGATCTTCGTGGACGCCGGCTACCACATCCTGGGGGTCACGGAGCGCCTGGTGGAGGAGAAGGCCGAAGCCTGAAAAGGGGCGCAGCCGCGGCCCCGGCTCCCGCATCCAGACCTTCGGCAGCGAGGGATGGCCATGGGCTGGTGGAAGCGTCGCGCGGTGTCCGAGGGGGAGGGGCTGGAGGCGCCGGAGGCTCTGCGCCGCCGGCTCTGGGAGCAGGCGATGCGCCGTCTCCAACCCACCCTCCCTCCGGATTCCCCGTCCTGGGTCCTCGATGAGTCCTTCGACCTGGCGAACCGTTTGGTCTGGTTCGACGTGGTGCAGCGCAACGGACCGCGCTGGGTCCGGCGCCGCTACCGCTACGACGGCGAGGCGGACGTCCTGTATTTCAGCGGGGAGGTGCCGTTCCCCGAGGCGGATTTGGACCGGCTGCCCATCCGCTCTCCCGGCGCTCCGGTCTGCTCGGCTGAGGGGCTTGGCTCTCCGTTCCGCGTTTCTTCGGCTTCTTCAGAGGCCGACGGGTTGGGGTTCAGATGAAAACGCGATCCTGGGAAGGGCGAAGCCCCATGCGCGCGGTGGAGATCATCGAGAAGAAGCGGGACGGGCTGGCGCTGTCGGCTGAGGAGATCCAGTTCTTCGTGGAGGGGTTCACCCGTGGGGAGATCCCGGATTATCAGGCTGCAGCCTTCCTGATGGCCGTTTACTTCCAAGGGATGACCCCACAGGAGACGGCGGACCTGACCATGGCCATGGCCCGCTCGGGGCGGGTCCTGGATCTCCACGACATCGCCCCGGTGGTGGTAGACAAGCACTCCACCGGTGGCGTTGGGGACAAGGTGAGCCTGGTGGTGGTGCCCCTGGTGGCTGCTGCGGGCCTGCCGGTGGGCAAGATGAGCGGGCGCGGCCTTTCCTTCACCGGGGGCACGATCGACAAGTTGGAGTCCATCCGCGGCATCCGCGTCGAACTCACGGTGGAGGAGTTCCGGGCGCAGCTCCGCCGGGTCGGGGCGGTGCTGTGCGGCCAGTCGGCGGGCCTGGCCCCTGCCGACGGCAAGTTCTATGCCCTGCGGGATGTCACCGGGACGGTCCCCAGCATCCCGCTGATTGCCGCCTCGATCATGAGCAAAAAGATTGCCGCCGGGGCCGACGCCATCGTCCTGGACGTGAAGGTGGGGAACGGGGCCTTCATGAAGACGCTGGATCAGGCCCGGGCCCTGGCCCGCCTAATGGTGGACATCGGAGGCCGCCTGGGCCGCCGCATGGT
>PSLZ01000076.1:0-5108 GCA_040289885.1 Armatimonadota bacterium
GTATGGTGGTGTGTTTTTTGTGTGTTGTGTGTGCGATGGGGGTAAGTGATGGGTCACTGGTGGGCAGTTCAAGATTTTTTCTCGAACACCCTTGGGCGGACTTGACAAAACACCCTTTGTAAGGCTATATTCACATCGGGAGGGAGAATGCAAGATGCGCACGCTGGATGCCCGTAAAGCACTTATCCTGCAGGCGGTGGTTCGAGATCACGTGGCCACCTCCGAGCCGGTCGGCTCGGAGGTGGTGGTGGAACGCTATCATTTGCGCATCAGCTCTGCCACCGTGCGTAACGAGATGGCGGAAATGTCCGAAATGGGATACCTGCGCCAGCCGCATGTCTCGGCAGGGCGTATCCCCTCGGACCTGGGTTACCGCTATTACGTGGACCACCTGATGACGCCGGTGTCAGTCGGCGCCCTGCTACCGCCTCAGCACGCCACGCTGTTTTCGCCCACCAACCCCGAAGTGGGCGAGCTGGAACGCCTGCTACAGGCGACCTGTCGCCTGCTGGCAGAGTCCACGCGCTATGCGTCGCTGGCGACGGCACCCGAGACCGACGTGGTGTCCATCCGACACATTCTGCTGTCGCAACCTGCGCCAGCGAAGCTCTTGCTGGTGGTGGTCGCTAGCAGTGGGCAGGTGGAGCATCGCTTGATTCCGGTGCCGGAGCGGGTGAGCGAACAGCAGATGGCGGTGATGGACAGGATCCTGCAACAGCACTACGCCGGTCGTGCCCTGCGCGACTTGCTGAACGCCGAGCCCCCCGCTTTGCCTGCGGACTCGCCGCTGGCGCCTCCTATCTGGGCACCCGTGGGGCAGGCGGTTAAGGACTGTATCGACGCGCTCAGCCAGCAGGAGGTGTTTCTGGAAGGCATCCAGCATATTATCGAGCAACCGGAGTTCCGGCAGGTAGACCGGCTGTATCCCGTGCTCTCCCTGCTGGAGCGCCCGCAGATGTTCATGCGCCTACTGCAACGGGTCAGCACCTCGGGCGGGGTGCAGGTCATCATCGGCGAGGAGAACCCTCTGCCCGAGATGCGTTCCCTGAGCTTTGTGGCATCGGCGTATCGCATCGGCGACCGCATCGCGGGCACGGTGTCCGTTCTGGGACCGACCCGGATGCACTACGAGGTCGCCATGTCCGCAGTCGAATACATCTCGAACGCGCTGTCGCGTGTGCTCACGCAGATCAGCGTCCACTCGTAGCGATTCAAACACGGGGAGATGATGGAGAACAACAGCATGAAACGCAAGAGCCAGCATCATGAACAACAACCGGAAGCGCGCCAGGAAGAAGCGTACACCACCTCTGCGGAGGTACCCTCGGAGCCAACGGGCGAACCGCAGGTGGCAGACGTCTCCCAACTTGAGGCGCGTTTGCGTGCCTTAGAAGAGGAAAACGCTCTGCTGAAACAGCAGATCGCGGAAAAGCAGGATACTCTCCTGCGCACGATGGCGGATTTCGATAACTTCCGCCGTCGCACACGCCAGGAGATGGAGGAGATTCGGCGCATTGCCCTCGAAGAGTTCCTGCGCGGACTACTCCGCGTGATGGACAACTTCGAGCGCGCCCTGCAGGCTGCCGAGGAGAGCCAATCGTTCGAAAAACTGATGGAAGGGGTGCAGTTGACCTACCGACAGATGCAGGCACTGCTAAGGGAAGCGGGGGTACAGCCCATCGAGGCGGTGGGCAAGCCGTTTGACCCCAATTTCCACGAAGCCGTACAGCGCGTACACAGCGATGAGCACCCCGACGAAACCGTGCTGGAAGAGGTGGAGCGCGGTTACATGATACAGTCGCGCGTCCTGCGCCCCAGTCGAGTGAAGGTGGTCAAGAACTAATGGCAAGACTGTTTGGAACCGACGGGGTGCGCGGCGTTGCCAACCGCGATTTAACCCCTCTTCTGGCGATGCAGTTAGGCATGGCAGCCGCAGCGGTGCTGGGCAATGGCAGTCACGTCCCACACATTCTCGTGGGGCGTGATACGCGTTTATCGGGAGAGATGCTTGAATCGGCGTTGGTGGCAGGACTGTGCGCTACAGGAGCGAAGGTCACTCTGCTCGGAATCCTGCCCACCCCGGCGGTGGCATACTGCACCAAACACTCGCAAGCGGACGCAGGCGCGGTGATCTCTGCCTCCCACAACCCTTTTGAAGACAATGGCATCAAGTTCTTTAGCGTCGACGGACACAAACTGCCCGACGCGGTAGAGGACGAGATCGAGAAACTGGTGCGGGACTGGGAACACATCACTCGCGCTCACGGGGCGCATATCGGCAGTGTGCATCGCGACAGCGAACTGATCGAGCAGTGCGTGGCGCACCTGATTGCCAGCACGGAACGCTCGCTGAGGGGTATGCGCGTGGTGGTGGACGGGGCAAACGGCGCCGCCTACAGTATCGCGCCCCGGGTGCTCTCACAGCTCGGCGCAGAGGTGCTCCCTATCCACTGTACACCCGACGGCACCAACATTAACGCCGGATGCGGCTCTTTGCACACCGAAAGCATGCGCCAGACGGTGAAGGAACAACGCGCAGATGTCGGGCTCTCTTTTGACGGCGATGCCGACCGAGTCATCCTGAGCGACGAGCACGGCAACGAGATAGACGGCGACCGCATTATGGCAATGAGCGCTGTTCATCTGAAGAAGACGGGTCGCTTGCGGGGTGACGTGCTGGTAGCCACCATCATGAGCAACCTGGGGCTGGAGGAGGCGATGAAAGCGCATGGCATCCGCCTAGAGCGCACGAAAGTCGGCGACCGCTATGTGGCGGAGCGGATGCGCGAGCTGGACGCCGTGCTGGGGGGCGAGCAGTCGGGGCATATCATTTTCGCGGAGTACACCACCACCGGAGACGGTTTGCTGACCGCCCTGCAGGTGCTGTCGCTGATGCAGGGCACGGGTAAGCCTCTCTCGGAGCTGGCGAAGGTGATGGAGCAGTATCCGCAGATGATCCGTAACGTGCGCGTGCGCAACAAACACGCTTGGCAGAGCTATGAACGCGCGCCCGACGTGGAAACGCAGGCACTCCAGCAGTTAGGCAACCCCTCACGCGTGAACATCCGCCCCTCTGGCACGGAACCTGTCATCCGTATCATGCTGGAAGCCACCGACCGGGCGCGCATGGAACAGGTGGCACACATGCTGGAAGAGATCGTTCTGCAAGTGTGTGGCAAACTACAGGAGTAATCGGAATGCTTCTGGCGCTGGATGTAGGCAATACTACTATCGTGGTAGGCGTATACGAAGGACCCCACCTGGTTCAACACTGGCGCGTGCGCACCGACCGTGAGCGTACCGCCGACGAACACGGCTTGCTGATGACCCACCTCTTACAACACGCCTCCATCGCCAGCGCGCAGATTCACGGCGTGATCATCTCCAACGTGGTACCTCCCATGACCGACGCCCTGCAGGGCATGGCACGGCGTTTCTTGCACGTGGAGCCCATATTCGTCTCGCACGAACTGCCCTTGGGTGTACCGATACGTTACCATGACCCGCGCGAGGTGGGTGCGGACCGACTGGTGAACGCCGTCGCAGCGATCCACAAGTACGGTGCGCCTGCCATTGTGGTGGACTTCGGCACGGCGACCACGCTGGATGTAATCTCCCCACAGGGCGAGTATTTGGGCGGATGTATCATGGCGGGCATCGGTATCTCGGCGGAGGCACTGTTCCGCACCGCCGCCCGCCTGCCGCGCATCGAACTGGTCGCCCCGCCCCATGTGGTCGGGCGTACAACGGTGGAGGCAATGCAGGCAGGCATCCTGTTCGGCTATGCAGGCGCGATCGATGCGCTGGTGGAACGCATCCACAAAGAGCTCGGCTGTGAAACCACCGTCGTGGCAACGGGCGGGCTGGCGGAACGCGTCGCCGCTGAGACCCGCAGGATTCAACACGTGGACCCTTGGCTGACGCTGGAGGGGCTTCGCATCATCTGGGAACGAGTGACAGAAGGATCGGCATGAGCAGGATAACGTGGCACACGGTTTTCGCTCGCATTTCGGCGAGCAAATTGTTGTGGGCACAGAGCGTTTGCTTTGCGCTGTTGACCGCCTGGGGCGCAAGGTGCAGTATTCCCCTGCCCTATACCCCCGTACCGGTAACCCTGCAAACGCTGTTCGTTCTGCTATCGGGCATGGTGCTGGGCGCACGCTGGGGGGCGGCGGCACAGGCGCAGTACCTGCTGATGGGCTTCGTGGGGCTACCCGTGTTCTCGGCGGGTGGCGGGTTCTGGTATCTGTTCAACCCACGCGGCACGGGCGGATACCTGCTGGCGTATCCGCTGGCGGCATATGCTGTAGGCTGGATAGTAGAGCGGAGTGAAAGGCGCATCCTGACGCGCTATCTGCTGGCTGGGCTGGCTGGTAGCGTCCTCATCCACGTAATCGGTGCGACATGGCTCGGGCTGTTCCTGCACTTGAGCGCGGTACAGGCGGTCAGTCTCGGCATCTTGCCTTTCCTGTTGGGCGATTTTCTGAAGGTGGTGGTCGCCGCGTTGTGCGCGCAGGGTATCTACTGGGTGTCTGATGGGACGAGGCGGCGGTAAACGGCTCCTCTGGTGGAGATTCGAGAAAGGTCTCGCTCTCCGTTCACTACCGCCATGCCGGACGACCGCTCTGCATCTTGTCACCACTGTTCGTCGTGCCGAGAGTCCGCATCGTCATGCAGGGCGCCTACCTTCCTGTCATGCTGAACGCAGTGAAGCATCCCGTCTTTTGTTGTCATGCTGAGCGCCAGCGAAGCATCGTTCAACGATTGAGATTCTTCGCTTCGCTCAGAATGACATATAGAACGTCATGCTGAGCGCCAGCTCTGCATCTCGCGTTGGACTGCTCTTGTCATGCCGAACGAAGTTCTGCATCTCAGAGATTCTTCGCTTCGCTCAGAATGACAGCAAAAAAAGCGGCTCAGAATGACCAAAGAAAACCTCACAATAACATGAATTGGCGCAAGGAACACAGCCATGAGGCTCGTTTGTGAGACCCATCGCGTGCGCTCAGGATAACAAGAATACACCAACGCAACGGCGTAACTGCTACCGCATTGGAAACAATCCTCAGCCCTTGACTTTTTTTTCGAGTGGTATACTGCAGGCAAGA
>PSLZ01000030.1:0-40769 GCA_040289885.1 Armatimonadota bacterium
TGCGCGAGTTGGAGGAGGATGTGGAACGGGATAGCCTTTCGTGAAAGTGTTTTGCGTGTTCGTTTGATGGCAAGAGTATACCCCAAAACCCCTATTCTTTGAGGAAAGGGCTCCGTATGACCGAACTTGAAACAATCACGGCTACGCTTTCGCTTGACGTCTGAACCGCGCTATGGTACCATTCTTCCGAACCCATAAGCAGAGACGTTCAAGGGAGGCACTATGGAGACCATTCGTGTTGGCATTGTGGGTGCGGGTGCAAACACCGTCGCGCAACATATTCCCAACCTGCAGGCGATAGAGGGCGTGGAGATTGTGAGCGTGTGCAATCGAACCCGCGAGTCCTCCGAGCGCGTCGCCAGGCAGTTTGGCATTCCCAAGGTCTATGAGAACTGGCGTCAGCTGGTAGAAGCACAGGACACCAACGCTATCGTTATCGGCACCTGGCCTTACCTGCACTGTCCGGTGACGCTTGCCGCGTTGGAAGCGAACAAGCATGTGATGACCGAGGCGCGCATGGCGATGAACGTGCGTGAGGCACGACAAATGCTGGAAGCCGCCCGTGCTCGTCCGCATCTGGTCACGCAGGTGGTGCCCTCGCCGTTCACTCTCAAGGTGGACCCGACCATTCAACGCCTGATTGCGGAGGGTTACCTGGGCGAGATACTGGCGATAGAGGTGCGGGCAGGGGGCACATTTATCGACCGCGAGTCGCCCCTGCATTGGCGTCAGGATTTTGACCTGAGCGGTTTCAACACGATGACGCTGGGCATCTGGTACGAGGCGGTTCTGCGTTGGGTCGGCGAGGCGAAGCGCGTGACGGCGATGGGCAAAACCTTCGTGCCGATGCGCCGGGATGCAGAGGGTCGCCTGCGTGCCGTGCGCATTCCCGACCATCTGGAGGTGGTCGCGGAGATGGTTTGCGGTGCGGTTGCGCATTTCCAGATTTCCGCCGTCACGGGGCTGGCTGGCAGTGCCGAGGTGTGGCTCTTCGGTAGTGAGGGCACCCTGCGCTTTGCGGATGGCAGGCTGTACGGCGGCAGGCGCGGCGACACCTCGCTGTCCGAAATCCCCATTCCTGCGGAAGAGGAGGGCAGATGGCGCGTAGAAGAGGAGTTCGTGAACGCCATTCGCGGCAAGGAGAAGATTCGGTTGACCACCTTCGAGGACGGTGTGAAATACATGGAGTTTACCGAGGCGGCTATCCGCAGTATGGCGGAGGGCAGAGCGATCGCCATCGGTGACCTGCTGTAGGGTAAAAAGCGATGGCAGTGAACGCTTCCGAGTTTCTGCGTCGGGGCATCGGCAAGGTGCCTGCCCGTGTGTACCTGGTGCACGGTAGGGAAGAGGGGCAGAAGCGTGCGGTGATTCAGCATCTGCGCGAAGGGATAGGCGCGGAGGAGTTCGATTGGGCACACCTCGACGCGCAGGAGGTCAGTCTGCCCACCATCCTTGCCGAAGCGATGAGCATCCCAGTCTTCTCGCCGTATCGGGTGGTGATGGTGCGCGGGGTTCAGCACCTCAAAGGTTCAGACACGGACGCCCTCGCGGAAGCCATCTCCCGCCTGCCCGATAGCACCGTGTTGATCCTGTACACCCATGCCGAAAGCGACGAGGATGACCGGGCGAAAAGCGCGCCGGTGCCCGCAAAACTGCTCAACGCGGTGGAGAAGCATGGGCTGGCGGTGGAGTGCAAGCCGTTGAACACGGCCAGCTTCGAATGGTGGGCGACCTCTCGCTTACAGGAGGCAGGCAAGGGCATCACTCAGGACGCCCTGGAGCGTTTTACCGTTCTGACTTCCGCCAACACCGCTGTGGCAGAGTCCGAACTGCAAAAGCTGATCCTGTACGTGGGCGAGCGGACCACGATTGAGCAGGAGGATGTAGACTTCGTGGTTAGCCGCACGGTGGAGGCGCAGGTGTTCCGGTTGGCCGACGCCATCGCGCTACGGGACTCGGCTCAGGCGATGCGTCTACTGCAGGATGTGTTCGCCACTGGGGGACGGGCGGAGGCGATAGTCCCGCGCCTGCTGGTGTTGATTGCCCGCCAGTTTCGCCTGCTGTGGCAGATGCGCTTGCAGATGGAGTACGGCGAGCAGGCTTCCCAGTGGTTCCCCACCGACCCCAATCTGGCGCAACTGCTCGCCCGCCAGCGGTTTCTGGAGAAGAACCTGCGTGAGCAGGCACGCCACCTGTCGCTGGAGACGCTGGCAAGGGCTTTGCACCGCCTGTATCAGGCGGACCGGGTGCTGAAGGGAATCGATGAGGGAGAGAGCGACCCGCGGAGGGTGATCGAGCGGCTGGTAGTCGACCTGTGTACGCTGAAGGTAGAGACTACGCGCCGCTCGATGCCGTCTGCTGTTGAGCCAGAATCTGGTTAACGAACCGCATCAGACGTGACTTGCGCCGGGCTGCCTGGTTCTTGTGGATGATTCCGCGCTCGGCGGTCTTATCGATCGCACTGCACGCCTGCGCCAATGCCCGCTTGATGGCGTCTAAGTCGCCGCTGGCAGCCGCTAGCTTTGCCCTCTTGATGAAGGTCTTCATCGCCGATTTGGCGGACTTGTTGCGCAGGCGACGCTTCTGGTTGCGCCGAATGTCTTTCAGAGACGACTTCAGGTTTGCCAACCCTGGTTTCGACCTCCTGTTTTGAGCAGTAAAAAATGGAGGCGCCGGCCGGAATCGAACCGGCGAATAGCGGTTTTGCAGACCGCCCCCTTAGCCACTTGGGTACGGCGCCTCGCCGATTTGCACCATCATTATACTGAATCCGCGCACAATTTGCAAGACGTCCACACCTGCACAGGACTCCTGTCGGGGGCGGAATAACAAAACACAAGGAGACGCCCTGCCATGCGTACCACTCGACGCGACCTGGCAGAGCCCAAACACCGCTCCCGGTGGCTGAGCCATCCGGTCATCGGCGACCCATCCTACGACTCGTTCCGCCGCGAGGCGGGCAACCCTATCTACGTCGGCAAGGAGCCGCTCGCCCGGCCCGTCAACGGCTTCCTCTTCCGTGACCCGCCTACCGGTCGGTGGTTCGCCTACGTGAGCCTCTACCCGCGCGGATATTTTCCCTGCGACGGAGGTGTTACCCTGATGCCTACTCGTCTAGTGGTACCGTGACCCGCTCTAGCCCCGAGGGGTCGCGTGTTAACACCGTCACCGTGCGCACGCCGTTTGCCAGCAGGTACTCCCGCGCCCTGTGGATGCCGAAGCCGACGTGCTCCACATGGTGGCTGTCGTCGCCAAAGCAAAAGCCGATGCCCATGCGATTTGCCAACTGCACCACCCATGCAGCGGGGTAAGGCTCCCCCAGCCCTTTGCGATAGCCGGCGGTGTTGATCTCCAAAATGCCCCCCGTTTCGCGCACCGCCTCTAGCGCTTCCTCCACCGCGCGACGGATGGCCGCTGTTTGCAACGAGCCGAACCGGTGCCCGTACAGGCGTATCAGGTCCAGATGAGCGACCACCTCCGGCTGAAGCGCTTGCACCATCTGCGCTACGGTCTGGTAGTATCGCACCGCAAGGGGTTCCAGCCCTCCACATGCCTCCCTTGCCCGCTCGAAATCCTCCAGCTCGCCGTCGATGGAGATTTCTTCCACATAGTGCACCGACCCGACGATGTACTCAAAGCCGTAGCGGGCGCGGTGTTCTCGCATCAGCGAGACGTAGGAGGCAGCAGGCACCACCTCAATCTCGAAGCCTCGCAACAGTTCGATTCGATCAGCGAAGTCCTCTACCAGCGCGGGCAATCGTCGGGCGTAACGGTCAAACAGCGTGACCAGGGTATCAACGCCCCAGCCCAGCGCGATTTCGTTGCGGTACAGGAAGCGTGCCTCCACACGCGGGGCGTGCTCGGTGACCCCAAAGGTGTGGTAACCTGCCCGGACCGCCGCTTCCAGTATCTCCTGCAAGGGCGAGTAGGCGTGGTCGCAGTACTCCTGGCTGTGCCCGCCGTGCAGGGAGACCATCCAGCGCGGCGCCCTCACCGACACAGCTCCTGCCACAGGCTCCGGTAGTAGCGCATGAACCGTTCGGTGTCCGCAACGCTGGTGGTTTCCAGCCCCGGGATCTCCGCCAGCGTGTAGCGGTCGTAGCCGATGCCTTTCAGCAGGGCGAACAGTTCCCGCCAGGGATAGCTGTTGGTCAACTCGGTAATATGGCAGGAGCGGATATACGCTCTCAGCAGGTCGAAGCTCGCCCGCACACTGCCGTCTTTGACGTCGGTGGGGTTGGAGTTCCACGTGATGCCCACGTTCGGGTGCCCGCAGTAGCGCATAATCTTCGCCATGTTCTCGGGCTCTTGGGTGCCCTGTCCATGCACTTCCGCCCAGATTTCCACGCCGTTATCCGCGCCTGCCTTTCCGCACTCAATCAGTGCCTTGCCGATCTGCTCAAGGGTTTTCTCTACCGGCACCCCTTCGGGCAGTCCGTTGGGACGTACCTTCACCCCTTTTGCGCCCACGTCGCGCGCCAGCTCGCAGAAGCGTTTGCAGGTTTCGATGTTCGCGCGCACCACTGCGGGGTCGGGCGGGTGGAACTCACACACCGTGCCCAATCCCCACAGCACGATGCCCGAATCTTCGAACTGCTGGCGCACCGCTTTGCGTCGGGCGGAGTCGATATCCGGTTCCACGCCGTGTGCGTGGGTGGTGCGCAGTTCCACCGCGGAGAAGCCGGTGGCTTTACAGCGCGCGATGAGGGTGGGAATGTCCCATGCCCGCGCAAGGTTATAGGTAACCAGCCCCAGTTTGAACGCGGGCGGTCGCGGTGCAGACTGCCCCGTCGATGCGGAAGCGAAGGCGAACATCATCATCGTCCCCTGAATGAACTCCCGTCGATTCATGGTAGTGTCTCTTTGTTCCGAATGACGCTAGGGTGAGCCCTCGCTGTCCCCTTCGCCAGGCGGAACCGATTCTCCTTGCCTGAGGACGGTTGCGCTGGATGTGCGAGACGTGCTATCATCGAAACGACGAAAAAACCCAGGCAGGGTAAAGCGCAACGGGAACTGCCCGACCGAAAGGAGAATCCTCATGGATGAACCGTTTGCCCTCTTCCATGAGGAACAGCGTTTCAGGCAGTGGTGGGTCTGGCTGATAATACTTGTTGGGGTTTCGCGCGCTTGGTACATCTGGTGGCGGAGTCTGCGGACCCCGGCTGAGATGGATTCCACCGCTAGGCTCATCGTGTGGGGCGTCTGGCTGGGGGTTGGAGTGATACTGCCTCTGCTTTTTGCGTCCATGCGGCTGGTTACACAGGTCAGGCACGATGGGGTCTACTTGCGCTTTGTGCCCTTTCACTGGCGATGGGTTCAGATTGATGTGGCGCACATCAAAGGGGTGCGGGCGCGCGAGTACAATCCCCTGCTGGAGTATGGCGGGTGGGGCATTCGCTACGGAGTGCAAGGCAAGGCGTACACGGTGTCGGGCAAGCAGGGTGTAGAGCTGGAGTTCGCGGATGGCCGGACGTTGCTGATCGGCTCGCAGAAGGCGGAAGAGCTGGCCCAGCGTATTCTGGACATCCTGCCACAACGATAAAGCGCCGGTGGAGCGAACCGGCGCTTGTTTGCAGGAAAGAGTGCCGCTTTACAGTGCGATGACGTTTGCGGCTTGCGGACCTTTCGCGCCCTGCACGATTTCAAACTGCACGCGCTGTCCCTCCATGAGGGTTTTGTGCCCGCGCATCTGAATCGCCGTGTAGTGCACGAACACGTCCTTGTCGTCATCATCTGGTTTAATGAAGCCGTAGCCCTTGGCGTCATTAAACCATTTCACGGTACCGGTTTGCATTGCAACTTCCTCCTCATTGCGTACCTCGCCCGGTGCGACACTTCCCAGACCTCAACGGCGCGGGCGGCGAACACGGGCACCCCTGCGGTTCACACCGCACGATTTCCACCCTAATAATACTGCAAGAACTGTGCCAAACTCCTCTATTTTGTACCTGTTGCGCGAAAAAAACCGTACTCTGCGCTATTCCGCCTCCGGATAGGAGCCCAGAACGGTCACGAACAGGCTTCGTTCGCGCAGTACAGCCAGCGCTTTGGCGACAGGAGCATCTTTGATGTGCCCCTGCACGTCCACGTAGAAGATGTACTCGCCGGGCACCAGTTTAGTTGGTCGGCTTTCGATCATGGTCATGTTCACGTTATACATCTCGAACGCCGCCATCGCCCGGAAGAGCGCACCCGGGCGGTTGTGCACCGAGAACATCAGTGAGGTCTTGTCTTTGCCGGTGGGCTCGGGCTCGTTGTAGCCGATGACGAGAAAGCGCGTCCGGTTGTGCGGGTTGTCCTCGATGTGCTCGCAGAGGATTGGCACGTCGTACATCTGCGCGGCAAGCGCGTTGGTCACGGCGGCGGATTCGGGGTCGTTCTTCGCCATCTCAGCGGCGCGGGCGGTGGTAGATACCTCCACAATCTCGACGCCGGGCAGGTGCTGGCGTAGCCATTGCTTGCACTGCTCGCGAGGCTGTGCGCCGGTGTACACGCGCTTGACCTTCTCCAGCGTGGTCAGCGATACCAGATAGTAGGTAATCGGTACGTAAATCTCTGAGCAGATTTTGAGGTTGGTGTGCATGAACTGGTCCAGCGTTTCCGGGATAACGCCTGCGGTCGAGTTCTCCACGGGAACCACGCCGTAATCGGCGCTGGAACGCTCGACCTCGTGGAACACGTCCTGGATCGAATCTACGGGCACGAACTCACTGCTGGTGCCGAACTTGGTGACCCCCGCTTGGTGGCTGAAGGTGCCGGGTGGACCCCAGTAAGCGATGACCAGCGGCTTTTCCAGCGCGCGCGCCGCTGAGATGATTTCGCGGAAGATCGCGTGCAGTTGCTCGTTGGATAATGGACCCTTGTTCAGGTTGGTCAAACGCCGATAGATGTGTTGCTCTCGCTCGGGTGTGAAGAACTGCGCGCGCGAACGCGTCTTCATCTTGCCGATCTGCTGTGCCAGCTCCGCCCGTCTGTTCAGCAGGTGCAGGATTTGTTCGTCTATCTGGTCAATCTCTTTACGGAGGTCGTGCAAGGTCACGGACGCATCACCCCTGCGCACATGTTGTCTGGGCAGATTTCGTCTTCCTGCGGGTATAATCCTGCCGAGATACGAGGAGGAGCACACGGAATGCAAAGGGGATGGTTCGCCAAGCGACGCCGAGCCGAGGAGTTGGCGATAGACGAAATGAACGACGCATGGGTCAAGTGCAGTGGGTGTGGGCAGATTCTGTTCGCCCGCGATTTTGAGAGGAACCTGAAGGTCTGCCCGCGTTGTGGACATCATCACCGGCTGTCTGCGCGGGAGCGTATTGCTCTGCTAGCAGACGAAGGAACCTTCGCGGAGCGCGATGCCGAGGTGGTATCTGCCGACCCACTGGGGTTCCCCGAGTACCCCGATAAACTGAGTAAAGGCAGAGCCAACTCCGGGTTACCTGAAGCGATGGTCAGCGGCACCTGCACACTCTCGGGCGTTCCAATTGTGCTGGCAGTGGCGGATTTCGCCTTCATGGGCGGCAGTATGGGAAGCGCAGTGGGTGAGAAGGTGGCGCGAGCCATGGAGCACGCGCTGGCACAGCGACTGCCGATTGTGGTCTGCTCCACTTCGGGCGGGGCGCGGATGCAGGAAGGTCTGCTATCGCTGATGCAGATGGCGAAGACTTGTGCTGCCGCCGCCAAACTGCACGAAGCGGGCGTGCCCTATATCAGTGTGCTCACCGACCCCACAATGGCGGGGGTGTTGGCAAGCTATGCTTCGGTCGGCGATGTGGTCATTGCCGAGCCGGGTGCGCTCATCGGGTTCGCCGGTCAGCGGGTAGCCCAACAGGCGCAGGTGATCAAGCCGCCGCCCAACTTCCAGACCGCCGAGTTCCAGCTGGAACACGGTATGGTAGACATCGTGGTGCCGCGCAAAGAGCTCAAACATACGCTCTACAGAGTACTCCGTTTTTTCACGGGGGGATAGACGAGGTGCGAACGGTATTGGACTTCGAAAAGCCGATTGCAGAGCTAGATGCCAACATCGAGGCATTGAAGCGGATTACCGCAGAGCAGGGCATCGACAAAAGCGAGGAGATCGCCGCCCTCGAAAGAGATAGAGAGCGACTGCTGAAGGAGATCTTCCGCAACCTGACACCGTGGGACCGTACGTTGCTTGCCCGCCACCCCCAGCGCCCCTACACGCTGGACTACGTTCGGGCTATCTTCGACGATTTTGTGGAACTGCACGGCGACCGGCAGTTCGGCGATGATGGAGCGATCGTCGGCGGCCTGGGCTGGTTGAACGAAAAGCCGGTGATGGTGATCGGTCAGCAAAAAGGGCGCGACCTGAAAGAGCGACAGCGACGCAACTTCGGCATGGCGAAGCCAGAAGGCTATCGCAAGGCGCTACGGCTCATGCACCTGGCGGAGAAGTTCGGGCGACCGGTTATCACCTTCGTCGATACGCCCGCTGCTGACCCGGGCGTGGAGTCCGAAAGCCGGGGCATCAGCGAAGCCATTGCCCGCAACCTGCGCGAGATGATTCTGTTGAAGGTTCCCCTCATCTCGGTGGTGATTGGGGAGGGAGGCAGTGGCGGTGCTCTGGGCATTGCCGTCGCCGACCGCGTGTTGATGCAGGAATACGCCATCTACTCGGTCATACCGCCGGAGGGGTGTGCAGCTATCCTGTGGCGCGATCCGAAGCGTGCCCCCGAAGCGGCGGAGGCGCTGAAGTTAACGGCTCAGGACGCCCAGCGGTTCGGCGTGGTGGACGAGGTGATCGAGGAGCCTGTAGGTGGGGCACATCGCGACCCGCTGACGGCGGCACAGATTGTGAAAGACGCCCTGCTGAGGCATCTGCCTCCTCTGCAGAAGCTGTCGGTCAGCAAACTGCGTGAAAACCGTTACGAGCGGTATCGCCGCCTAGGGGTATGGCGCATCGCCGAGGAGTAGCAAAAGAGCCGACGGGGAAAGCCGTCGGCTCTATCATCTGTTAGCCCCTTCTACCTCTGCATCGCCTGAATCTGCGACCACAAGTTCTGGATGCGCACATAGCAAGCAACGTGTCCGTCACAGCTCGCAGGCAGAACGTCCTCTTTCTCCAATCGGATGACGCGATCGCTACCTACTTGTCGGTACACGCCTGGAGCAACGCGCTCTCCCGCTAGGAAGAGCTCTTCCGCAAACTGGTCGTTTTCCGGTCGCTGCCACATGGCTGGTGTCCCCCCTCCAATGCAATCACGATGCAGCATGACCAGCACCTGGGAACGCGCTGCACGACAGTTCCCATATTTCGTCTGCACACCGCTCCCTTTTGCTGAGCGAACCGGAATACAGCCGAAAAGCAAAATGTTCTGTTCTTGCTTGATGGCTCTTATTGTATCAGACTTTGGCGCGAAAGTCAACCGGTATTGGGAAGTTTTTTCAAAAATCTTACGAAACCTGTATATCTTCCAGAGCGCCAGCGAAGCATCTCGTAGTTAAAGCGGATGGGATTCTTCACTTCACTCAGAATGACAAGAAAACGTCATGCGGATTTGTCTATCTCGCCAGAATGGGCATATTGGCTGTCGAGGCGTTGCCTACTGCACGAGCCGAATGCCATTATGGGACTTCCAACGGCGCGTCCACGCTTTGCCTGCCACCGTGCAGAGGGATGGTTCCCGATGTCAGCACCAGCGTTCCACTCAGGGCGTCCGGAAGGGTGATCGCTCCGCGCAGAACGTCGTCCTGCCTGCTTAGTTGAACGCTGATCGCACCCTGAGGATGTACCAGCGTCGCCTGCACGTTGGTCAGATGACCCATCTGCGGCTCGATGTGCACCCTGCGGAAACCGGGTTCGGCAGGGCGGATACCCAGCAGGCTGGCGTAGAAATGGTACACCGGATGCGCACCCCAGGCGTGGCAATCCGACCTGGCGGGTTCGGGCGATTCGATAGTGGTTTTCAACCCGTTTTGCACGAAGCCGTCTCCATGCGTGACGGATAGCGCGATTGGATGATACCGCGGTTGATGCGCGAGGAATCGAACAAGCGCAGAGCCTTGCGCGGAAGGCGGTCATCGCGGGTCAGCACATAGGTGGTGAGCACCTGCAGTCGGGTATCGCCGAGGTGCTTCCCGAAGGATGCGAACCCATTGACAAGATGTGTTTCAGATCATAGCGAGAGCCCCAAAACCCCTATTCTTGATCGAACACCCTCCAGGGGCGACCCGGCGGGTCGCCCCTACATCGCGTTGCTTCGGCGAACGGATATTTCGTGATTGGAGCACGCATGCTTTCCTCCTCAGCGCATAGCACATAGCCGTCGGGTAGAGGCGTCAGTCCTTCACCGGCGTGATTTTGACCACTACCACGTCGTGCGGGTCCACGGGAGCGGGGAAGAAGCGCGTGTACACGCCGTAGTCCTCGCCAGTGATGACGTTCTGTACCCGGCAGGGGCGGCGGTCGTGAATGCCTAGCGCCTCCCACGGGGCGGTGATAACGCGTCGCCAGGTGTCGTGCCGGTTAAACAGCCCCACCGCGACCGAGCCGTCCGCCAATGGCTTCATCCAGTTCTCAAACTTGTCCCACTCCACGCCGACCCGGAAGCCCTGTCGTCCCAGCGGGTCCTGGTTAATGGCGATCAGCCCCTTGTGGGTCAGCAGTTGGTGGGTGAAGGGGTTCATGTTGCGCACGTCACATCCGATCATCAGCGGCGCGGCGAGCAGGCACCACAGCGCGAAGTGCACGCGGTACTCGTTATCGCTACAGCCTCCGCGCGCCACATTGCCCTTGCCGTACATGCCCACCACCAGCATATCGGGGTCGTTCCAATGGTCGGGACCGGCGTATGCCTCTAGCCCGTTCTGGCTGAAACCGATCTGCTCGATGCTCTGCCACGAGTCGTTGATGTCGCCGGTGGTGCGCCACATGTGTCCGCCCACGCTGGCTCCCCATTTCCACGGCTCGTTACTGCCCCACTCGCACAGGCTGAAGAGGATGGGGCGTCCCGTGGCGCGCAGAGCCTGCCCCATGCGGCGATAGAGAGAGGGACCATCCACGCCGGCGGGTTTGTAGCAGTAGTCGTACTTCAGGAAGTCCACGCCCCACTCGGCGAAGGTCTGGGCATCGATCTCCTCGTAGCCGTAGCTGGCGGGTTTGCCGGCGCAAGTGTGCGTGCCCGCGCAGGAGTAGATGCCGAACTTTAATCCCTTGCTGTGCACATCATCCGCCAGCGCTTTCATGCCGGAGGGAAACTTCTTCGGGTCGGGCACAAGGCGTCCTTTCTCGTCGCGCTCGTCTGCCTCCCAGAGGTCATCGATAACCACGTAGGTATACCCTGCCTCTTTGAGCCCCGCTTCCACAAATACGTCGGCGGTTTGGTGGATCAGTTCTTCGTGAATATCCGCGCCAAAGGTGTTCCAGCTATTCCATCCCATAGGGGGTGTTGGTGCCAGCATCTTCCTACTCCTCACGACGTCTATTTTAACGGATTATTCGTGGTCGGGCGTGGATTCACCTGTTAGCAAGAGCTCTACCTCTCCACTGCGAAGTGGGAGCTAGGAAACGCCAAGCACAAAGGGTTCTGCAGTGGTGAAGCGAGCGTGCAGTTGTTCTGGGCATTGCGGCGATGCGCTGAGCCGTCGGGAGTTTTTGCAGGCGATTCTGGTGGGCACGGCGGGAACGATGCTGGTTCGTGCTCTCCCGGCTGGCGCGCAGGAAACACAGCCTGAGGTATGGCACGTGGAGCGGGCTACCCTGCCTGCGCTCACCCCGGTCCGCGCCTATCCCATGCAGACTCCGCGCACCTACCAGGGGGAGAACCTACAGTATGTGCTGATGCCTATCGGAGGTATCGGCACGGGCACCGTGTGGCTGGACGGGCAGGGGCGTCTGGCGGTGTGGCAGATTTTCAATAACTTCACCGAACAGCGTCTGGACAACGCCTTTTTCGCCCTGCGCATCGGTGGCGAACTGCGGGTTCTTCAGACCGTTGCCGAGCAGAACGTGCCGGGTCTGCCTTCCCTCACCTACGAGGGGGGCTATCCCATCGCCCGCCTGCGTTTCGACACGGGTAACCTGCTGGTGGAAGTCATGCTGGAGGCTTTTAACCCGCTGATCCCACTGGATGCGTTCCATTCCTCTCTGCCGTGTGCGGTGTTTCGCTGCACCGTGCGTAACCGTAGTAAGCGTACGGTGTCGCTGTCCCTGCTGGCGACCCTGCCTCAGTCCGCGCCGGTGGGCAACTCGCTGGTATGCGCGCCGGGTTCGCCCGCCTACATGGCTTCGGGCGGGTACCCCCCTCCTGGCGCATTGAGCCTGCAAACCCCTCAGGGAGAGGAGGTGTCCTCACCGCCCCTGTTCTGGCTGCCGAGTCTGGACAGCCTTACTTCCGTCGCCCGTTCAAGCCCCGACGGACTGCTCATGCTGGCGGGAGCACTGAGTACTCTGCAAAGAGGCGGCGTCGTCTTAATAACGAATCCCCGCCCCGAGTTTTGGAGCGATGACACCGTGCCCTGGGAGGTCTTCGAGGACTTCGAGAAGGGCGGTTACGAGGGCTGGACGGTGGAAGGAACCGCCTTCGGTACGGCGCCACACACCGGAACGACGCCCGGACAACAACCGGTCAGCGGGTTCTGGGGCAAAGGGCTGGTCAACACCTACCTGCCCAACGACGAGCCGCAGGGCACACTGACCTCGCGCCCGTTCACCATCCGGAAGCGGTATATCGGCTTCCTGATCGGTGGGGGCAACCATCCGGGCGAAACCTGCATCGACCTGCTGGTGGACGGCAGGGTGGTTCGCACCGCCACCGGCTTGAATAACGAGCGACTAGAGCCTCAACAGTGGGATGTGTCGGACCTCCTCGGCAAGCAGGCGCAGATTCAGATTGTGGACCGACACTCCGGCGGCTGGGGTCACATCAATATCGACCATATCGTGTTTTCGGACGTGCCACCGATCTACCTGTTTCCCGCGGTGCAGGGCATAGAGGCTCTGCGAGAAGCCCTCTCCCTTCGCGCCAACCGCATGAGCGTCGAGAACCGACGGCTGACCGCCCAGTGGACACCTGAGGGCAGTCGGTTACTGTCGGGGCTGGAGCCGGCACAGTGGCGTGTACGCCGGGTTCTGCGGCTCGAGGATTTCCAATCCGATGACTGGCAGGTGTTGGCGCAAACGCCGGAGGCTGTACCGCTTCTGCTCATGCGCCAGGTGGGGCAGGGGAAGGTGCTTCTGTGCCTCGCGGGCAACCTGCCTGCAGGATGGATGGCGAAGCTGTTCGCCATGGCGGTGGGGCAGGATGCTCCGCAGACGCTACAGCTGGTTTCGGCGCACCCGCGCTGGGGGGAAGTGGTGCTAGCAACCGACCACGCCGAACCGCGCTTCCAGCGGTGGCACACGCTCGCTGACCTGTCTCGGGAAGGTACATCCGTTGGCGTGCATAGCGCGATGGGCGTGCCCCTGCGGTTGCGTGCGGGACAATCGCGGACAGTGACCTTTGTGCTGGGCTGGCGCTATCCCAACGTGGAGCGGTTCGGGCACCGGGGCAACCTCTACGCCCGCTGGTTCCGCAGTGCCTATGAGGTGACGCAATACGTGCAGAAGCAGATGGATTCGCTGTGGGGCTGGACGCAGAGGTACCACCAGACGATGTACCAGTCTAACCTGCCTCCCTTGATGCTGGACGCGATCACCTCGCAGGCGGTGATCCTGCGCGGACCAACCTGCTTCTGGTCAGGCGACGGTTACTTCGGCGGTTTCGAGGGCAGTTACGGTTGTTGTCCGCTGAACTGCACGCATGTCTGGAACTACGCGCAGACGCATGCTCGCCTCTTCCCGCAGATAGGGCGCAACATGCGCGAGAGCGACCTGCTGGTCTACCTGCACCCGAACGGCGAGACCTCACACCGTCAACATGTGCCGACCAACGCCTTTATCGACGGGCACTGCGCGACGATATGCGCTACTTACCGGGAGCATCTGACCTCACCCGACCCCGCCTTCCTGCGCAAGGTGTGGAGTCGGGTCAAACTGGCGACCGACTGGCTGATTCAGGCGATCGATGCCGACGAGGATGGTGTCCCCACCGGATGGCAGTGGAACACTTACGATTGTGCCGTGTCGGGAGCCAACACTTTCATCGGCTCGCAGTACCTGTGTGCGCTGGCGGCGGCGGAGCGGATGGCGATTCTGCAGGGGGACACCGCATCGGCGCAACGATACCGATGCATTCGGCTGGCGGGCATGAAGAATCAGGATGCGCAGTTGTGGAACGGGGAGTATTATATCCAGAAGCCCGGCAGCCCTCCTGCCAACGACTACAACACGGGATGCCACAGCGATCATCTGCTGGGTCAATGGTGGGCACATCAGCTGGGGCTGGGTTATCTGTATCCGCGCGAACGGGTGCGCCAGGCACTGCAGTCTATCTTCCGCTATAACTTCCGCCACAGCATGCGCGGACACACGCAGATACCGCGCCGCTATGTGCTGGACGATGAGGGCGGACTGCTCATGTGCAGTTGGCCGCACGGCGGGCGACCGAACCCCTTCATCATCTACGCCGATGAGGTGTGGACAGGCATTGAATACGCGACCGCTGGGCTGATGCTTTGGGAAGGCATGGTGGACGAGGCGGTGCACATTGTGAACACCGCTCGCGGCCGCTACGACGGGCGCCGACGGGAAGGGTTGGACTCCGGTCCGGGTGGAAACCCCTTCAACGAGCTGGAGTGTGGCAAGTTTTACGCGCGCGCCATGAGCGCGTTTGGTCTTCTGCTGGCGGCACAGGGGTTGATTCTGGACACGCCCGCTGGGGTGCTGGGCTTCGCGCCGCGCTGGCAACCGCAGGACCATCGCAGTTTCTTCATCACCGGCACAGGATGGGGGTTGTTCGTGCAGAGGCGCGGGCGCGGCGAACAGCGCGAGGAGATAGACCTGCGTTACGGCTACCTGAACCTGCGCCAGCTGGTGTTCCAGTTGCCCGAGGGGGCGACTCTGCGCACCTACAGCGTGCAGATCGCCGGGCGCACCATACCCTCCTCCACGCAGGTGGAGAACGGACAGGTAACCATTCGGTTCGCCCAGCCGCAGAGCGTGCAGGCGGGGACGCAGGTTCGCGTGCTGTTGCGCTACACTTGACGCACCGCCGTCTCCCGCGATACACTGAAGGTATGAGAGGGCGAAAGATACATGTTGGTATCGGTGGTGCGTCGGGCTACGCGGGCGGAGAGCTGATCCGTCTCCTGCTCCAGCATCCTGACGTGCAGATCACCTATCTAAGTTCCCATACCTACGCGGGCAAGTCCATCAGCACCGCCTTTCCGGGCTTTGCCGCGCACCATCTGCCGCCGCTGGAAGAGTTTGACGTTCAGCGCGTCGTCCAAAAGACGGACATCCTGTTCCTAGCGGGGGAGACGGGGTTCGCCATGCAGGTGGCAAAGCCTCTGCTGGAGGCGGGCGTGCGCGTGATCGATCTCTCCGCCGACTTTCGCCTGCGTGATCCCGCCGTATACGCCTGGTGGTACAGGCGCGAACACTCGGCGATCGACCTGCTAGACGAAGCGGTTTACGGCTTGCCGGAGCTGGTACCCCACAGCAAACTGCGCGAGGCACGTCTGGTTGCCAACCCGGGCTGTTATCCGACTTCGGCGGCGTTGGCGGTGGCTCCTGCCCTGGCGCAGGGATGGCTGGACCCTGACTCGCTGGTGATCGATGCCAAATCGGGCGTTTCGGGCGCGGGGCGGTCTAAGTTCGGATTGGACTACCACTTCGCCGAGCTGAACGAGAGCATGCGCGCCTACGGCGTGCCCACCCATCGTCACACCCCCGAAATCGAACAGATGCTGTCGGATGTGACGGGCAGGGCGATCACGGTGACCTTCACCCCGCACCTGATCCCGATCACTCGCGGTATCCTATGCACGGCGTATGCTCGGCTCACGCGCCCGCTGTCCGCGCAGGAGCTGACCGCCCACTACCGCCAGTTCTATCACGATAAGACCTTTGTGGTGGTGCGCGACGCAGGCGACTTCCCTGCCACCAAGCACGTTGCGGGCACGAACTACTGTCACCTCAGCCTGACGGTAGACGAGCGCACCCAGCGGCTCATCGTGACCAGCGCGATCGACAATCTGGTCAAGGGCGCGGCGGGGCAGGCGGTGCAGAACATGAACCTGATGCTGGGGCTGGTGGAATCGCGCGGGCTGGAGCTTCCGCCGGTGTTTCCGTAGCGCAGGAGAGCAGAAAGAGGCAAGGGAAACCGCTGGCGCGACCCCTCACCTCCCAAACCCGTCCTGTGCCGGGCATCTCATTCGTATGTCGTTGCAAGACGTACCAGTTCCGCTTCGTTCAACAGGACCATTCGCCGCCCGAAGAAATCGATGTAGCCGTCGCGGCGGAAGCGGTTGAGGATCAGGGTAGCGGTTTCGCGCGTGGTGCCCGACAGGCTGGCGAGCTCATGGTGGGTCAGGCGGATGTTGAGCGCGATTTTTCCCGTGATGATGTCGGTGCGATAACGGTCAAATAGCCATAGGATGGTCTTGGCTATGCGCTGTGGCACCTCCAGTGAGACCAGCTCTGCTGCTTTCTGCTCCATCGCGCGGCGCCTGTCCGCCATGATGTACAGCACTAACTTCTCGATCTCGTCGTCTTCCTGCATCCAGCGCTGGAAGGTCTCAACCGGTACCACATACAGCTCGGTATCTTCGTGTGCTTCTGCGGTGTTCACGCGCGTGGAGGGGAAGAACAGCGCCATCTCGCCGAACATCTCGCCCGGATCAAACAGCGCCAGCGAAATCTCTTTGCCTGCGGGTGACCGCCGGTAGACCCTAACCCGTCCCTCTTTGACCACGTATACCTCGTTTTCGGGGTCACCGGGCAAAAACACGGTGTCGCGACGGCGCACAAACCGCTCTTGCGCCTCGGCTTCCAGCTTCCTGGCAATGCGCCCATCCAGTGCGGATAGGACATCGATGCGTTGCATGAAATCTTTCGCCAGATTTTGCTCCATCGGTTCGCACCTTCCAGTAATGTATCTCAATCTACAGTTAGTATACCCCAACTTGGGGCAAAATTGTATCATTCTCACATTATTTTGCTCGTATCGTACCCGCGCTGTTTGGTGCACGCAACCACTTCTGCCCGCCGTTCTGATAGGGCGTACGACTGCTTGACGCGCGCGTCGGGAGGGTATATAATGAGGGCAAAGGCTATCCGGCGTTGCCCCCCCTTCGGGGGAGGAGCGAAACAAACAAAGGGGGGCGATGGCATTGACAGAACCATCCACGAGGTGGCAGAAGGTTATCCGGCAAACCATCCGGCGGGCGCGATGGGGCTACCTCCTGCGCGGAGCGTGCCTGGGATGGCTGGTGGGCGCCACGCTCAGCGTCCTCCTGCTCGCGCTGGCGTGGGCACTGCAGTGGGATGTGCATTACGGGTATCCCGCGGGCGTGACGTGTGCTGGCGCGCTGGCGGGACTATTGTTCGGCGTGACGCGCCGGGTGAGCGAGGCACAGGTGGCTTTGTGGCTGGACCGCCAGGCACGCCTGCAGGAACGCCTGAGCACGGCGCACTGGCTTTCTCAACGCGAGAGGCAAGGGGCGTTCGAGCAGTTGCAGATGCAGGACGCTGAGAGCCATGTGCAATCAATAGACATGCACCGTCTGGCAAGGGTCGCCCTTCCCCGTACGTTCTGGGGCGCGCTGGCGGTCAGCGCGTTAGCCGCCCTCCTGTGGTTTGCCCCCGACCTTGTATGGTTCCAATCGCCTCAGACCCAACAGCAGAAGCAGGCTATGCGCCAAGCGGGCGAACGCGCGGAACAGCTGGCAAAGGAATGGCGTAAGCAGGCGACAGGGCAGGACAGAGAGCGGATGCGTCGGCTTGCGGCGCGGTTGGACGCGCTAGCAAAGCAGATGAAGCGTGCTCGCTTGAGCAAGCGTGAGGCACTGGTGCGGTTATCGCGTCTTCAGCGCGAGGCGGAGGAATACCAGCGCAGGCTGGCGCAGGCGAACTCCGGGAAACCGCTTCAGCGTGCGGCAAATGAGTTCCTGAGTGCGCGCACCGTGCAACAGCAGATTCAGCAGGCGAAGTTGGAGCGCGAACTGGGAGCACGTTTGCAAACCGCCTCCCTGAACGCCAAAGCCGGTGCAAACGCTCAGGCTCCCCTGCAGAACGCGGTTCAGAACAAATCGCTCTCCAGCACCCCCTTTGCTAACGAGATGGCTATGCAGATGGTGTTGGCGCTATCCCAGCAGGATGCGCACAAGCTGGGCGAACTGCTGAAAGAGATCGCGAAGCAGTGGAGCAACCTCTCTCCCGAAGAGCGCAAGAAGCTGGAAGAACTGCTTCGCCAGCTGGCGAAGGCACTGCAGGGCACGAATCTGGATACAGCCTCCAAAGAGCTGTTGGAAGCGCTGAAGAACTTGAAGATCGGCGACCTGCAGAAAGCGGTGCAGTGGATGCACAAAGCCGGGGGCACTTGACTGTCCGCGGGGGCGTGCGCGCTGGATGCGCGCCAGTGGGCGGAAATGGCAGCTTTGCTTGCTATGCTGAAGAACGAGATGGGCGGACAGCCCATGGCGTTGAACTCGTACGAAAAGACCTTTGGCGGTGGACCGGGCACGCCTGCGACCGGTCCCAAGAGAGAGAAACTGGAGTACCGCGCCCAGCAGGACAAGGATACGGCGCGTTTGAACGTGAAGGGTGGGAAGTTCACGCAGGTACCGGGTGTCGCGAGCGGACCTGGAGAGACCCCTGCCTTCGTCACGCGCGGTGCCCCCGATGCCGTTGGGAGCGGTGCACCTAGCTACGAGGTCTACATCCAATATCGGCGGGCGGCAGAGAGCGCCCTGCAGAGAGAAACCGTTCCCCCCGAATACCGCCAGCCGGTGAAGCGATATTTCGACTCCATCAAACCCTGACATCACCGCGGGAAAGGAGGAGGCAGATGAGGCGATCTGCGCTGGCACTGCTGATAGTGCTAACGCTGTGCGCTGCGGTTCCGCGTGCCGATGTGCTGTGGGACCAGCCCTGGGATGGCGTCAGCCGCGGAAGCCCCGCACAGGAGTTTACCGATACTGCCAACAGGATGTACTCCGTGTGGCTGTTCGACGACTTCACCGTGCCCGAGCCTGGCTGGTGGATTGACCGGGTGACGGTATATGGCAGTGAACAGGGCACGCCTGCCTACAACCTGGGCATCTACCTGTCCCTCTCGACCACGCCGCATGTGAACGCCCTGCATACAGTGGCCACGGGCACGGAGGTGGTGCTGGAGCCGAGAGAGTGGCCCCTGCGTCGGCGGGCAGACCTGGTGTTCGAACTCAATGGGTTCTACCTGCCACCTGGAACCTATTACCTAAGCGCGTGGGTTCGGCGCCCCTTCGACCTCAACAACGATGGCACCGGCAACGATGGCGGACAGTGGTTCTGGCTGCGTACCAGTCCCACCCGTGGTGCGCCCTTCTACCTGCATAACCCGGGCGGCGGCTGGGGCTTCGGTGCAGACCCGGTCGGCGGCGGCTGGAACACCGAGCAAGACCTCAGCTTCACCATCGAAGGCAGGGCCACGGTAACCGTTAGCGGCACGGTGCAACTGCAGGACTATCTCGGCGACACAACAGGCGTGCCAGTAACCATTGAGATACGCCATCCCGGCTCTACCGATGCACTGGAGACGCACGTGGTGAACCTCGACGGCGAGGGCAGATACGCTTTCCAGACGCTTCTGCGCGGCACATACGACCTCTCCGCCAAAGCCTCGCACTGGCTCCGGCAAACGTTGACAAACCGCTCGATCGACGGGGACACTGTGGTGGACTTCGTCCTGACCAATGGCGATATCGACGGCGACAACGAGGTGACGCTATTTGACTTCGGGCTGTTAGTGTCCGCGTTCGGCAGTATGCCCGGCGACAGCGGATGGAACCCCAACGCCGATTTAGACGGTGACGCAGAGGTCACCCTGTTTGACTTCGGCATCCTCGTGCAAAGCTTCGGATTGATTGGGGATGAGTAGTCCTATCGGGCGCGTCGCACCTGAATCTGCCGGAAGCGGGCAGGCGCGGCACCGTGCGTCATCTGTGCGATCTGCATGGGGTCGCCCTTGCCGCAGTTCAGCACGCCGTTGGGCACCCAGAACCGCTCGTCGCAGATGGCGTCGCACGCGTTCCAGAACTTCTCGGTGATGCTGTGGTAAGTGACGTTTTTCAGCATGTGCACCAGCCTGCCGTTTTTGATCCGCCAGAAGGCATCGCCGCCGAACTGGAAGTTCTGACGCATCTGGTCGATGGAGAAACTGCCCATGCCTTCGATGTAGATACCGTGCTTGGTGTCGGCGATCAGCTCTTCGAACGATAGGGGCTGAGAGCCCGGCATCAGCGAGAGGTTCGGCTGGCGCACGATGGGGATACTGCCCCAGCTGTCGGCGCGAGTGGAACCGGTGCTACGAGGCAGACCGATCTCGGCGGCGACCTCCCTGCTGGTGCTGTAGCCGCAGAAGATGCCCTCTTTGACGACGTACCACCGCTGGCACTCTACGCCGTCGTCGTCAAAGCCCTGCGTTGCCAGCCCGCCCGGCAGGGTGTTATCTGCCACAAAGTTCACAATGGGCGAAGCGTACTGCAGGGTGTGCAGTTTGTCCGGCGTGGCGAAACTACGCCCTGCCAGCGATTCCTCATAGCCCAGCGCGCGGTCCAGTTCCGTGGGATGCCCCACCGATTCGTGCATGGTGAGCGCAAGGTTCAGCGGGTCCAGCACTAGGTCGGTCACCATATCGTCCACCTCCGGGGCTTTTAGGTGCTCCAGTGCCTGCTGTGCCACGCGCTCGGTGTTGGCGAGCAGGTCGTCTGCCCGAATATTCTCGTAGCCCATCGTGCGGGGCGGGGGCGCATAGGTGCGACTGCGGGCATCGCCTTCGCCCACCGCGGTTGCCGTGTAGCCTGTGGCGGTGGTGTAAATGACGCTGTCCATGAGCGAGCCTTCGGTGCTGGCAAACCATCGTTGCTCACGCTTGAACAGCATGAAGCTGTTCGCCTTCTTGATCCCCTCATGCTTCAGGAGTGTGTCGTTGATCTGAAGAAGAGGAGTGTGTCGTTGATCTGAAGAAGCAGACCCACCTTCTGGTCGATCGGCACGGTAAAGGGGCCGATATCACATACCGACCGGAAGCTCATCTGGTGCACCGGCTCCGGGGCGAGCCTCACGGGCTTGCGGCGGGCGGATGCGCTGGCTTTGGCAATGGCAACCGCTTCCACCGCCACGCGTTGAACCTCCTCCCGCGTCAGCAGAGAGGTGCCCGCAAAGCCCCACGCTCCATCGGCAATCACGCGCACGCCGATGCCCCAGTCTTCGCTGTCTGCCAACTGGCTCACCCGCTGGTCCTCACAAGCGATATTCTGCCGGCGCAGATGCACCACGCGCGCGTCGGCATAGTCCGCTCCCTTCTGTCTGGCGGTGTCGATCGCTAAAAGCACCAAGTCCTGCATACCGATTTTCCTCCGTGTAAACGCGACTACACCTCTGCAAGCCACCTCTGCAAGTCGTTGACCGCCTGCCGGATGTCCCGAATCTGCTGTTCGCCGCTGATCTCGCGCTCGATAATCAGCTCGCCGTCAAAGCCGCTCTCCTTCAGCCGTTTGAGAAGCTTCGGGAAGCGCACCTTGCCCTGCCCCACCGGCACCTCACGCCCCAAATGGTCGCCATCGGTGGGGTACAGCCCGTCCTTCACATGCACGTTACGCACGTACTGACCGATGACATCCAGTGCGTCTATGGGGTTGCCCTTGCCGTAGAGGATGAGGTTGGCGGGGTCGAGATTGATGCCCAGATTGCCTGTGCCTACGCGCTTAATGGTTCGCAACAGCACCACGGGCGTTTCCTGCCCGGTCTCAAACCAGAAGCCGATACCCCGGTCGGCACAGTACTGAGCCACCTCGCGGATAGCTTCTACCACCGGCGGGTACTCGGGGTCGGTCATGTTTTCAGGGATGAAGCCGCAATGCGTAATGATCGCCGGCGCGCCGATCCATGAGGCGAAGTCCGCCCAACGCTTCAGCTCTGCCACGCGCTGAGCGCGGTATTCCGGCGGCACCAGTCCCAGCGTCACCGGTCCGCATGTAAAGTTCCACTCGGCGGGGCCGCTCCAGCCCGCCCATACCGCACACACCCGCACACCCGTCTTCGCCGATTCCTGCACGACCGTGCGTGCCACCTCCTGCGTGGCCATGCCGGTATCCCAGCACGCCAACTGGCACACCCGCAAACCAAACTGCGCCACATGGTCAAAGCATCGTCCACCGTTGGTCAAACCGTTGATGACGCCGATTTCCATTGTATTCTCCTTCACCGTTCCTTCCTTAAGCACTTTCGGGATAGCGCGAGGCTTCTCCTGCCTGTGCTTACAACGGTGCCACCCGAGGCAGACCTCATATCCCCGGCGAAGAGCATCATCCTCCAGGTGCATGGGGCGCGACCGCTCAGGTATAATCCCATCGGTGACTGCCATGCGCGAAATATACCTGGACCATGCCGCGACTACACCCATCGCTGCTGAAGTGCAGACCGCCATGCTGGAGGCGATGTGTGAAGCATGGGGTAACCCGTCCAGCATCCATCTGTTCGGGCGGCGCGCACGCGACCTGATGGACGAGGCGAGGGTGACCATCGCGCACGCGCTCGGCTGTCTGGACGCGGAACTCTTCTTTACTAGCAGTGGCACCGAGTCGAACAACATGGCGATCTTCGGTTCAGCACGGGTTGCGCCCAGCCACAAGCACCATCTCATCACCACCGCGATCGAGCACCATGCCGTGCTACACGCCTGCCGGCGACTGCAGGAGGAGGGATGGGAGGTCACCTACCTGCCGGTGGATTCGCAAGGCATGGTAGACCCCGACGCGGTGCGCCGTGCGCTTCGCGAGGACACATGGCTGGTGAGTGTGATGCATGCCAACAACGAGATCGGCACGATTCAGCCCATCCGCGAAATCGCCTGCATCTGCCGTGAGCGGGGTGTGCGCTTGCACTGTGACGCCGTGCAGACCTTCGGCTTGCTGGATGTGAAGGTGGAGGACTTGGGGGTGGATATGCTCTCCGTCTCAGCGCACAAGCTGTACGGACCCAAAGGGGTAGGCGCACTCTACCTGCGAGGAGGGGTGAAGATCGCGCCTTTGCTGGTCGGTGGGGCGCAGGAGCGCGAACTGCGGGCGGGCACCGAGAACGTGCCGGGCATTGTGGGCTTTGCTAGAGCGGTGCAACTGAGCGAGCAGGTGAAACAAGAGCAGGTAGAACGGGTTGGCTACCTGCGCGAGCGTCTGCGCCAACGGTTGCAGGAACGCCTGCCCGACATGCAGGTTAACGGCAACCCGCGTCAAAGCCTGCCCAGCATCCTCAGCGTGACCTTCCGTGGGGTTTCTGCCGAGAGCCTGCTCATCGCACTGGATCAGCGTGGAATCGCGGCGTCGGCAGGGGCGGCATGTAGTGCAGGCTCTATCGAGCCGTCGCACGTCTTGCTGGCAATCGGTATGGACGAACAGGAGGCGATGAGCACCATTCGCCTGAGCATCGGCAGAGGGAACACGCTGGAGGAGATAGAAACGGCGGCGGAGGTGATCGCTGAAGAGGTGAAGCGACTTCAGCGCAGGGCAGTAGGGTAAAACCACATCCTTCCTCAATCTGGTCAAAGCGGGCAATGTTGCGCTTGCCTGTAGGAGAAGGCGTTATGGTATCATAGTAACAGCAAAGGGTTTCGTGTAACCCGTGGTGATTATCAACGCTGTGGCGTCTATCAGCCACGAAGCACAAAGGAAGGGGGTAAGCGTATGGGCAACGGCGTGTTGCGAGTTCTCATAGCCGATGACGAACCGATTATCCGACTGGACCTCAAGAACATGCTGGAGTCGCTGGGCTATGAGGTGGTCGCCGAGGCGAGTGATGGCGTCTCTGCAGTGGAAGCCGCGCGCACCCTGAAGCCCGATGTGGCGATCCTAGACATCAAGATGCCTGGCATGGACGGCATCGACGCCGCCAATATCCTCAACAGTGAGAAGATTGCGCCTGTGGTTCTGCTGACCGCCTTCAGCGACATGGACCTGATTAACCGCGCGAAGGAGGCGGGAGTGTTCGCCTACCTGGTGAAGCCGTTCCGTGAGAACGACCTGCGCCCCGCCATCGAGATCGCCATCTCGCGCTACAAAGAGTTTCTCGCGCTGGAGGAAGAGGTCAACGAGCTGGAGGACAAGCTGGAGACGCGCAAGCTGGTCGAGCGCGCCAAGGGCATCTTGATGGACCAGTACGGCTTGAAGGAGCAGGAGGCGTTCCGCCGTATTCAGGTACAAAGCATGAACACGCGCAAGTCGATGAGGGAGATCGCCGAAGCCATCATCATTGCGCACAGCGTGTAAGAGCCTATGAGTTTCCGACCGAACCTGCGTCTGCGCAAAGCGATGCGCCTACTTCGCCGCAATGCCCGAGGCGACGTTGCAGAGGACGTCACGCTTCTGACCGAGGAACTGCAGATCAAGGAACGTCAGCTGCTAGAGGCACAGCAGGTCATCCAGCAACTGCAGGCACAGCTGGAGGAACAGGCGGCGGAAGTAGATGCGCTTCGGCGTATCGGCGCGGCGGTGGGTTCAGCGTTTGAGGTCGAGGAGACCCTGAACGCGCTGGTGGATGTCGCCCTGCGCCTCACGGGCACCGAATCCTGCCACATCTACCTGCTCAACGACAACCGCACCGAGCTGGTGCTGCGCGCCGCCGATGAAGAGGCACGCCCAATGGTGGGCAAAATCCGCCTGAAGGTGGGCGAAGGCATCACGGGTTGGGTGGCGCGTGAGAAACGCTACGTCGCCGTGCCTCGCGAGGCATATAAAGACCATCGCTTCAAGTTCTTCCCCGAAATGCGCGAGGGCGAATACGAGTCCATGCTGGCAGTTCCCCTTTTGCACGAGAACGAGGTCATCGGCGTGATCAACGTGCGCACGCATCGTCCCCACGAGTACACGCGCAATCAGGTGCGCATCCTCTCCAATATCGCCGCGCAGGTCGCCGGGGTGATCGAACGCTCGCGACGCCTCCAACAGCTGGAACGACGCGCCGAACAGGTGTCCACCCTCACCGAAATCACCCGCCAGATCGCCAGCAACCTCTATTTGGAAGAGATTCTGCAGTTTCTGGTGAACATGACCGCGCGCGCGATGGGCTACAAAGTGTGCACCGTGATGCTTCTGGACGACGAAGGCACCGAGCTTGTGCTCAAAGCCACCTCCAGCACCAGCCAGGAGTATATCTCCAAGCCCAACGTTCCCATCGGTGAGAGCATCGCTGGACGAGCCGTACAGCAGGGGCGCATCATCACCGTGCTGGACGTCAGAGAACATCCGCAATATCGCTTCGCCGACATCGCCGCCAAGGAGGGGCTCTGCTCGCTGGCGTGCATTCCCCTGAGTACCAAAGGGCGAACGCTGGGAGTGCTCAACTGCTACACGGAGCGTCCGCACCATTTCACCGAAGAGGAGCTGAACGTGCTGATGGCGCTGGCGAACCAGGCGGCGGTCGCGGTGGAACACGCCAAGCTGAGCCTGCGCTCCGCCATCCTTCAGGAGATGCACCACCGCGTCAAAAACAACCTCCAGCAGATCGCCAGCCTCCTGCGCCTGCAGATGCACTATGCGGAAGGAGCCAGCGCACGCGAGGTGCTCAACGAAAGCCTGAGCCGAATCCTCGCCATCGCCACGGTGCATGACCTGCTCTCGCGCGAGGACCTGGATATGGTTCCCATCAAGCGGTTGGCGGAGACCATCCTCTTCCACACTCAGCAGGGCTTGATTCCACCTCACAAACATATTGAGACCCGTGTCACCGGCGACGATTTCCTGTTGCCGCTTCAGCAGGCGACCTCCTTCGCGCTGATCCTGAACGAGCTGGTGCAGAACGCCGTGGAACATGGCTTCAGCGATAGGGACAGCGGCCAGATCGTGATCCACATCAGCGAAGAGCTGGACCGCTACCGCCTGACGGTGACCAACGACGGCAAACCTCTGCCCGAAAGTTTTGACCCGCGCAAGACAAGCACGCTGGGACTGCGCATCGTGGATGACCTAGCGCGCAGTGGACTGCAGGGCACTTTTGACCTGTTCAACGGCGAGCAGGGCATCTGCGCACAGGTCGTTTTTCCGAAAGGGATACCAAATGCAGAGCGGAGGCGATCGGGGCATGAATGAGGCGTTAAAACAGGTGTATGAACTGCAGAAGGTGGATATCTTGCTGGCGCACGTGGCATCGCGCTTGCGCAAGCTGGATAGCGGTGAGGCGTTGAAACAGGCGGCGGAAGCCGCTGCCATCCACTACGACAAAACCGCCGCAGAACACAAACGCCTGACCACCGACCTGCACGACGCCGAGCTGGAACTGCGCTCGGTGGAGGACAAGCTGAAAACCTTCGAACAGCGGCTGTGGAGCGGTGCCGTGCGTAACCCCAAGGAGCTGGAGAACCTCGAGAAGGAGGTGAATGCGCTCAAACGCCAGCGGACGCGCCTGGACGAGCGAGTGCTCCAGCTGATGGACGCGGTGGAATCGGCGCAGAAGGCTCTGGAACAGGCGCAACAGCAGAAGGAGCAAACGGCGCAGGCTTATCAACAGCACATGGAAGCATACCTCGCCGAGAAGCGCAAACTGGAAGCAGAAGGGGTACGGCTCAAACAGGAACGCCAGAAGCTGGCAGGACAGTGCGACCCTCAACTGCTCCAGCGCTATGAATCCATCCGCCAACGCCATGGGGGCATCGGCATCTCGCGGGTGGAGGGCGACTCGTGCATGGTGTGCCACACCAAAATCAACACCAGTGCGCTCCGAGCGATCAAGAACGGGCAGGTGGTGCAGTGCGAAAACTGCCATCGTCTGCTCTATCTGGAGGGGGCGTAGCCGATCCCACAGGAATGCTCGCCTGCGTGCGAGAATCTTTTGCCAGAACTTCAACGAAGCAGGGAGGAACCCCCCGATGCGCCATCCGCAAATCTTGCAGGCAGACCGGTCGGTGCTGGTCGTTGTGGACATGCAGGAGCCTTTCTTGCGCAACCTTTTTGAGCGGGAGCGGGTGCTCCACCACTGCCGCCTGCTGATTCAGTCCGCGAACATCTTGAAAGTGCCCGTTATCGCTACCCTGCAGTACGCGCAGAGGATGGGGCAGGTGGTACCGGAGATCGCCGAGGTGCTTCCCGAAGGATGCGAACCCATTGACAAGATGTGTTTCAGCTGCTACGGCTCTGAGCCGTTTCGGACGGCGCTGATGGCGAGCGGGCGCACACAGGTGGTGCTGTGCGGGGTAGAGGCGCACGTCTGCGTCCTGCAGACCGCTCTGGATGCCCACTCCGCCGGTTTTCAGGTGCAGGTGGTGGAGGACGCGGTGAGCGCCCGTTCACGCGAGAGCTGGCAGATTGCGATGCGCCGCCTGCGCCATGCGGATGTCGTGGTCACCTGCACCGAGTCGGTGTTGTACGAATGGCTTGTTCAGGCGGGCACCGACGCGTTCCGACAGATTCTGCCTCTGGTGAAGTAGAGCCTTCCAAAACACAACACCCGCCGACGGTCGGCGGGTGTTAGAGAAATGGTAGCGCCACGGGGAATCGAACCCCGGTTTACGGGCTGAAAACCCGTCGTCCTAACCTCTAGACGATGGCGCCCCGATGACGCCTCTATTATACACTGTTCTTCCCGCATCTGTCAAGCCACCGCGCGGAAGACTTCGGCGGTTGACACACAAAGGCGCGTTGTGTTATGCTTGCCTGGAAGGAGTGACTATTGCCGGTGAGCGAAGATGAACAACCACACACCCTCACCAGCTCTGATACAAGACCTCCAGCGCATCGTGGGCGCGTCCGCAGTGCTCTGCGACCCGTTCGACCTGCTGGTGTACGAATGCGACGCCTACACGATGGAGAAGGCAACACCGCAGGCGGTGGTCTTCCCTACCGAAACCGCGCAGGTTCAGCAGGTGGTACAGTGGTGCAACCGAGTGGGGGTTCCCTTCGTACCGCGGGGAGCGGGCACGGGGCTGTCGGGAGGTGCGCTGGCGGTGCGAGGTGGGGTGGTCATCTGCACTAGCCGCATGACGCGTATCCTGGAGGTGGACATCCCCAATCGGCGTATTGCCGCACAAGCTGGAGCCATCAACCTGGACCTGACGAAGGCGGTGAAGGCACAGGGCTACCATTACGCGCCCGACCCCTCCAGCCAGGGGGTTAGCACCATTGGGGGCAACGTGGCGGAGAACGCAGGCGGCCCGCACACCCTGAAATATGGCGTCACCGTGAACCACATTACGGGCTTGGAGGTCGTGCTTGCCGACGGCGAGGTGGCATGGCTGGGGGGCAAGTGCGAGGAGCCGCTGGGCTACGACCTGGTAGGGGTCTTTACCGGAAGCGAGGGCACGCTGGGTGTGCTCACCACGGTCATTGCCAAGCTCACACCGCTACCGCAGATCTGGCGCAC
Source organism: Armatimonadota bacterium (assembly GCA_040289885.1). GTDB lineage: Bacteria > Armatimonadota > HRBIN16 > HRBIN16 > HRBIN16 > HRBIN16. Next base: position 28,445 of record PSLZ01000030.1, read on the forward strand.
CATGCTGGCGGTCTATCCCCGGCTGGAAGACGCCTGCCAAACAGTTTCGGACATCATCGCCGCGGGAATCGTGCCTGCCGCGATGGAGATGATCGACCGCACCACCCTGCAGGCGGTGGAATCGGCGTTTCGCTTCGGTTTCCCGCAGGACGCCGACGCCGTGCTGGTGATTGAGCTAGACGGACTGGAGGCGGGGCTAGACCGACAACTGCAGAGGGTAGTGGACATCTGCCGTGCCAACGGGGCGGAGGAGATTCGGCTTGCCCGCGATGAGGAGGAGCGCACCCGCCTGTGGACGGCTCGCAAGAAGGCGGTAGGCTCGCTGGGCAGGCTGGCTCCTAGCACCGTGACGCAGGACGCGGTGGTGCCGCGCAGTAAACTGCCCCAGGTGCTGAGGCGCATTATGGAGATCGGGCAGGAGCACGGCGTGCGCATCGCCAACGTCTTCCACGCGGGCGATGGAAGCCTGCACCCGATTGTGCTTTTCGATGAGCGCGATGCCGAGCAGGTGCGCCGGGTGCGTGCCGCCAACGATGCGATCGTCCGGCTGTGCATTGCGATGGGCGGCAGTATCACTGGCGAGCACGGCGTCGGGGTGGAGAAGGCGCACTATATGCGCCTGCTCTATTCGGAGACCGACCTGAACGCCATGCGTCTGCTACATGATGCCTTTGACCCCCAGGGGCTGTGCAACCCCGACAAAATCTTCCCGCACCCAGAGAGGGGTTAAATGTCTATACGCGCTGGAAGTTTGGTCCTCCCAAGCACCCGTCGTTTTTCCCTGTCGCTGTGTGGCTACAACAACTGATAGAGCTACTCGTCCAGCAGAGGGGCTTTCTGCGTCTTGCCGGCGGGCAGGGTGAACAGTACCGTTGTGCCCTTGCCGACCTCGCTCTCAATCCAGATGCGTCCCTTCTGCGCTTCCACCGCCAGCTGGCAGAAGGTTAACCCCAGACCGGTGCTGGCGCCCTCCTTGCGCGCCTCTACCTGTGCGTACTTGTCGAACACCTTCTCCACCCACTCCGGCGGGATACCGGGTCCCTCGTCCGTCACGCTGAAAGTAACCAGACCCTGCTCCAAAGCGCGGGCGCGAACGGTAATGGTGGAATCGGGCGGGCTGTATTTGAGCGCGTTACTGAGCAGGTTCACCAACACTCGCACGGTAATGTCGGGGTCGGCAATAACCGTGTGCACCTGTGGGTCGGCTTCATACACAATCTTGACCCGGTTCTGCGTCGCCCACAACGCCACAATCGCCAGAGAACTGTTCACCAGCTCGTCCACGCTCACTTCCTGCGTATGCACCGGCATTTTGCGGTGCTCCAGGCGCGGCAGGTCCAGCAGGGAGTTGATCAGGGTCAACATGCGGTTGCTGGAAATCAGTGCCATGTCCAGCAGTTCCTGCTCTGATTCGTCCATCTTGCCATTGCGCATCTCGCGCAGGGTCTGCAGTCCGGTAAGCACGTTGGTCAGCGGCGAGCGCAGGTCGTGAATGATGAAGTGCATCAGCTCTTCGTGGCGCTTGCGCGATGCCAGCAGTCCCGACAGCATGTGGGTAACGATCAAGAAGATGGCCGAACGCACCGCCAGGTTCCAGTAGGGCACGACGCCCGCTGTTTCGTGAGTGGTGCTCAACACATCGGCGGCGAACCATGCGACGGCGCTGGCAATCGCCAGAACCACCCCCGGCTTTTCGCCCGCAAACCAGTCCACCAGAATAATCGGGATGAGGTACAGGATGAGGATGTCGGGGTCGGTGAAATAGTCCACCGTCGCTATCAGCCCAACCATGACCAGCCCGACCGCTATCCAAAAATGTCGGGAACGTCTGCTTAGGAAATCGTACAGCCTTTGCACATGGCGCCTCCCGCTATAGGATCCCCTGCCGCGAGGCTCGTCGAGATGCGGTGTCCAGAGCAGATTGTATCAGCAGAAACTCTCCCACATTGTCCATCGTGAGCAGACCGACCAGTTCTCCCCCACGCATGACAGGCATAGAGTGACACGCGCACGTTTGCAAACGGGGCAGGACGTTCTCCAGCATCTCGGTAGCATCCACCACTTCGAACTCCCTCTGCATCACATCCCGAACCAGGCGGTCCAGCCCCTGTTGCGCCAGTGCGTTCAACAGGTCACTGCGCGTGAGCAGACCGGTCACGCGCCCACCCTCTATCACGGGAAAGTCCTGTTGCCAGCCGCTCAGGATCAGCTCCACCACGCGCTCCAGCGGGTCATCGGACGAGACGGTGCGAAAATCGGTCAGCATGGCACGCTGGACGGGGATGCCTCCCAGCGCGGACTGAATTTGCACCATGCTGGCTTCCTGCGCCGCGCCAATCCACACGAACAGCGCAATGAACAGCAAAAACGGGTTATACAGCAATCCGAGGAATCCGAACACGAACGCCATGCCCTGTCCCAGCCCCGCGGCGATGTTTGTGGCTTGCACGTAGTCCATCCGCATCGCCAGGAGCGCGCGAATCACCCGCCCTCCGTCCATCGGGAAGGCAGGAAGCAGGTTAAACCCGGCGAGGAACAGGTTCACCACCATCAGCCTCTCCCAAAGAGAACCTCGCACCATCCCCGCGTCCACCTGTAAGAACGCCATCAGCGCCGTCTTCGCCTGCAAGAGCAGATACAGCGCTAGGAACAGCACCACATTCACCGCTGGACCTGCTAGCGCGACCCACAGCTCCTGCACGGGTTTGTCGGGCATTCTTTCCAGACGCGCCACACCGCCTATCGGTAACAGGGTGATGTCGCGGGTGCGGATGCCATACCGCTTCGCCGTCAAGGCATGACCGAACTCATGCAGAAGCACGCATCCGAACAACAGAAGGATAAACCCCACTCCGTTGATAACCGCCTGAAACGTGCCCAGCTGAATCCAGTGCAGGAGGGCAATCCACCCGATGAGCAAGAGGAAGGTCGCATGGATGTAGACGGCGATACCCGCATACTCACCCAACTTCCATGACCATCTCATGGCAACATTCCTGCCTTTCTGTCTTGCCTGATGTCCCTCAGCATCGATTACGCAAAAGCGGGGGGAAGATGTAACGCTTACCGCACAGATTATTTCGCAACCCGCACGGGGAATACCTTTCACCCCCCTTCCCCAAACGGCATCGGATGTGTTAAGATAACATCGTCATGCGGATACTGGTCACTAACGATGACGGCATCTATGCCGAGGGTTTGCTTGTGCTGAAGCGCGCCCTGGAAGCGCTGGGTGAGGTGTTTGTGGTTGCTCCTGAACGCCCACGCAGTGGCTCCGGACACTCCATCACTTTGCACAAGCCGCTCCGATTGCACACGGTACGGCTCGGTGATGGCTCGCTGGGCTACTCGACCAACGGCACCCCTTCCGATTGTGTGACGCTGGGCGCGACGGTGGTCATGAACGGGCGATGTAACCTGGTTTTTTCGGGCATCAATCAGGGGGCGAACCTAGGCTGGGATGTGACCTACTCGGGCACGGTCTCGGCGGCGATGGAAGGGGCGATTTTCAACATCCCCTCGGTGGCGATCTCTGTTTGCTGTGGGGATGATGAAACGCCGGAGTACGATGCCGCCTTTCACTTCGCCCGTCGGCTGGCACAGATTCTGCGCGAACGACGATTGCCGCCACACATCCTGCTCAACGTGAACGTGCCCAACTGCCCCATCACCCAGGTCAAAGGGGTGGCGATTACCCGACAGGGCACGCGGCAGTATGTGGACCGCGTGGAGGCGCGCGTGGACCCCTGGGGGCGCAAGTACTACTGGCTCACGGGAAGCCTTGCCAACGAGGAGGTGCCTCCCGATAGCGACGTTGCCGCCATCCGCGCGGGCAAGGTCTCGGTCACGCCCATACATCTGGACCTCACCGCCGAGTCACTGCTGGAGGAACTGCGAACCTGGCCGCTGGAATGAGGGCAATCATCGGGCTACCCTTGATTTTTTCTCCCAAAACAAGTACTATTAGCAATGGCAGATTTATTTTATCGTGATACTGCAACGGTGCAGTGAGGTGGTAGGGTGAATACACTCATCGTCATCGGGGTTTTCACGCTGGTGGCCATTCTGATCGTGGGTGTCACACTGGCGCTCTCTCATGCCATTGCTCCTCGACTGCCCACGCCGGTGAAGGGCGAAACCTATGAGTGTGGCGCAGAGATCTTCTCCGACGCATGGCGGCAGATGAACCTCCACGTGTATATCTTTGCCCTATTGTTCGTGGTGTTCGACGTGGAGCTCGCACTGCTGGCACCGGTAGCACTGGTAGCAAAGAGCCTCAACGCACCGTGGCTGGTGTTCGTGGAGGTGGCAATGTTCATTCTCATCCTCGGCGCGGGATTGCTCTACGCCTGGCGAAGGGGGGCGTTGACATGGGAGTAAAGGAACGACTGGAACAGGGGCTGATTAAGGTGCCGGGCGGCAGTATCCTGATCGCCAAAATCGCGGACATCATGGCGTGGGCGCGAAAGTCCAGCATGTGGTCCCTTACTTTTGGGCTCTCCTGTTGTGCCATCGAGATGATGGCTACCGCCGCCTCGCGCTATGACCTCGACCGCTTCGGGATGTTCTTCCGCGCCACACCGCGTCAGGCAGATGTGATGATCGTGGCAGGGTGGGTGTCGGTGAAGATGGCGCCTTTCATCAAGCGTCTGTACGAACAGATGCCCGAACCTAAATACGTCATCGCCATGGGCGGCTGTGCTAGCGCAGGCGGACCCTATCGCGATTCTATCACCATCGTGAAGGGTGTAGACCAGTTCGTGCCTGTGGATGTGTACGTGTACGGCTGTCCACCGCGCCCGGAAAACCTGATCCTGGGCATCCTGAAACTGCAGGAGCGCATTCGTCGCGAGCACCTCGCCGAGAAGAACGGGCTACCTAAACCCGTGCGTGAACCCATCATCATCACCGAAACAGGGGCGACCGGATGAACGAAGCGGTAGAGCATCTTCTCCAGCGGTTCGGTGAGGCGGTAACCGAGTGGACGCAGGTTCGTGCCAACGAGGTTCGCCTGACGGTTGCACCTTCGCACTGGCGCGAGGTGGCGCAGTTCCTGCATGATGACCCTCTGTGGCAAATGGACTACCCCGCTGACCTGACGGTGTGGGATACCGGCACAGCGTTTGGGGTGTATCTGCGCCTGTGGTCATCGGTGCACAACACCAACGTAGTGGTGTTGACCTCCATCCCGCGCGACGAGCCGCGAATCGCCTCGCTGGCGAGCCTCTATCCGGGTGTGAACTGGCACGAGCGCGAGATGTACGATATGTACGGCGTCATTTTCGAGGGGCATCCCAACCTCAAACGCATCCTGCTTCCCGACGACTGGGAAGGCTTTCCGTTCCGCAAGGACTATGTGGCGGAACCCAGTGGAGACCCACTGCATGGGCCGCAACCGGTGAATTGAGGTGAGTATGCCTGTTTCGCCAGAGAAGCCATCTACCCTTAGCACCGTAGAGATCCTGTCGCAGGGGATGGTGATCAACGTGGGTCCCCAGCACCCTTCCACGCATGGGGTCCTGCGGTTGATCCTGACGCTGGACGGGGAGCAGATCCTGCAGTGCGAGCCGGTCATCGGTTACCTGCATCGCGGGTTAGAAAAGATGATGGAGCGCCGTCCGTATCGTCACAACATCCCTTTCACCGACCGGCTGGACTACCTCGCCGCGCTGTCTAACAATCTGGGTATCTGCCAGTGTATCGAGCGGTTGGGTGGAGTCGAGGTTCCCGAACGCGCCAAGTACATCCGCGTGCTGTTGATGGAGCTCCAGCGTATCGCCAGCCATCTGGTGTTCCTCGGCACCTTCGGCACGGACCTTGGCGCTACCACCATGTTCCTCTACGCCTTCCGCGAGCGCGAGATGGTGCTGGACCTGCTGGAAGAGTGCACCGGTGCGAGGCTGACCTACAACTGGATCCGTGTCGGTGGCGTGCCCGACGACCTGCCCGAAGGCTTTGGGGAGAAGGTGCTGGCGTTCGTTAAGCTGTTCCGCGAACGGATAGAGGAGTACGACCAGCTGCTGACGCGCAATCGAATCTTCCGCTCCCGTACCCAGGGCATCGGCGTCTTGCCGAAGGAGATGGCACTGGCATACGGCGTAAGCGGTCCGGTACTGCGCGCCTCTGGCGTCGCCTACGATATTCGCAAGGTGGACCCGTACGAAGTATATGACCGTGTGGAGTTCGAGGTCCCGGTGTTTGATCGAGGTGACGTGTGGGCGCGTTATCTGGTGCGGATGGAGGAACTGCGTCAGAGCCTGCGCATCATCGAGCAGGTCTTGCGCGACATGCCCGATGGTCCCGTGCAGACCAAGCTTCCCAAGATATTCAAGCCGCCGGCGGGCATCGCCTATTCGCGCGTGGAAAGCCCGCGCGGTGAACTGAGCTTCATGATGGTCAGCGACGGCAGTCCCAACCCGGTGCGGGTGCATATTCGCGCGCCTTCGTTCGTTAACCTGAGCGTTCTGCCGCGACTGCTGGAAGGGGCAAAGGTGGCGGACCTCGTGGCCATCCTGGGTAGTATTGACGTGGTACTGGGGGAGATAGACCGGTGATAGGTGCGGTAGCACCGTTCTTTCAGCAGTATCCTCTGCTGTGGACGTTCGTCAAGGCGGTGGTGCTGGCGAGCTTCACGCTAGTCATCCCGCTGGCAGTGATATGGGTGGAGCGCAAGGTTGCTGGTTTCATCCAGAGCCGCTTGGGACCTCTGCACGTGGGTCCGCAGGGCACTCTGCAAACGGTGGCGGACGCACTGAAACTGCTGTTGAAAGAGGACATCGTGCCGGCAGGGGCGGATAAGCGGTTCTTCTACATTGCCCCCTACATCGCCTTCATCTCCACCGTGCTTTCTTTCATGGTTCTGCCGTTCGCGCCTGGCTGGGTGGCGCTGGAGATGAACGTGGCGGTGCTGTTTGTCATTGGGGTCTCGCTGTTCAACGTGGTGAGCATCTTGATGGCAGGCTGGTCTTCTAACAACAAGTACTCGCTGTTGGGTGGACTGCGGGCGGTGGCGCAATTGCTCTCATACGAAATCCCGATGGTGCTTTCAGTGCTGGCGGTCGTGTTTTACACTGGCTCGCTGAGCCTCACGGGCATTATCGAATACCAGGTGAAGCACGGGTGGAACATCTGGCATCCGCCCATCATGATCGCCGCACTGATTTACTTCATCTGCGCCCTGGCGGAGATCAACCGCACTCCGTTTGACTTGCCAGAGGCGGAGTCGGAGTTGGTCAGCGGTTTCAACACCGAGTATTCCGGGATGCGGTTTGCCTTCTTCTTCGCCTCCGAGTTCGCCAATAACTTCTTCATCACCGCGTTTGCGGCGGCGCTGTTCTTTGGCGGGTGGGATGGACCGGTCCTGCCGCCGATGGTGTGGACTTTCCTGAAAGTGTTCGTGATGATTTTCGTGTTCATGTGGGTGCGGTGGACACCGCCTCGCCTGCGTATCGACCAGATACTGCGCTTTGCGTGGCAACTGCTTGTGCCGGTTAGTCTGCTAAACCTGCTGTTTGCAATCGCACTGGGGGTCAAGTAGCCATGAAACGCATTGCAACCGATGAGAAGTACAACCCGCTCCTTTACTTTATCGATGGGCTCACCACGATGTTTTTCGGCATGCTGGTAACGTGGCGCAACCTGTGGCGTCCCAAAATCACGGTGCGCTATCCGTACCAGCGGCGTCCGGTTCCACCACGCTATCGCGGGCTGTTCTACCTGAAGTGGAACGAGGAGAAACAACGGCTCAACTGCGTGGGCTGTACGCTGTGCGCCCAGGCTTGCCCCACCGATGTGATTTCGATGGTGAAGCTGGGCAAAGGCACGAACGCGGGCGTCAGCGAGTTCACGATGGACCTCGGGCGGTGTATGTTCTGCAATCTATGTGTGGAGGCGTGTCCGTTCGACGCGATCTACATGGGACCCATTTACGAGCTTGCCAGCGAGCGGCGCGACGCCGCGCTGTTCCGCATCACAGACCTTGCCCAGGGTGGGGAGGAGGCGGTGCGCAAGAACATCGAAACGATACAGCGTCTGCTGGCGGAAGAAGAGAAAGCCAACCCTGCCGAATCGGCGCATTCTGCAGGAGGACACGCCTCATGAGCACGCTGGAGCTGGTATTGCTGGTCTTGCTTACCGCGATGACGGTGCTCTCCGCGCTGATGGTGGTCGCGGTGCGCAACCTCATCCACGCAGGTTTTGGGCTATTGCCCTTCTTCCTGGGCATCGGTGGGTTCTATCTCATCCTCTCCCTGGAGTTTCTGTTCGCCCTGCAGTTACTGCTATATGCAGGGGCGGTGATGGTGGTGGTGCTGTTCGCGCTGATGCTCACACGCGACGTGATGAACCCTCACGTTCGGCAGACAAACCGCCTTGCGCTGGCTGGAGCCGCCGTCAGCGCTAGCCTGATGGTTTTCCTGCTGGGGGTTATCTACCGAAGCCTGAAACCGCTCGCTGTCCTGCCCGGCGCAGTAGACGCCGACGCTATCACCCGCGAACTGGGCAGATTGCTGTTGCATGAGTACGTTCTACCGTTTGAACTTACTTCCGCTTTGCTCCTGAGCGCAATGCTGGGCGCCGTCTTCCTCGCACGCAACCCCAAAGTGGAACTAGAGGAGGAGGCTGGATGAATCTCGACAACTTGCCGCTTCACTTCTTTGTCCTGCTGAGTGCGGTGCTGTTCGCCATCGGGCTGTATGGGCTGATCTCCCGCCGCAACGCCATCGCGGTGCTAATGTCCATCGAGATCGTGATGAACGCGGCGAACCTCAATTTTGTGGCTTTCTGGCGCTATCTGCACCCGCAATCTCTGGAAGGTGTGGTGTTCGTGTTGGTGACCATCACGGTGGCGGCGGCGGAAGTCGCAGTGGGCATGGCGGTGGTGCTGTCCATCTACCGAATGCTTCACACGGTGAACGTGGACGAAGTGGCGCAGATGCGAGGGTAGCCTGCAGGCATGTTGCCCCCTTCCGAACTGGCGCGAGAAGTGGTCAGGAGATTGGACGCCGAGCACGGTCGTCCCACATGGCATCAGCGGATGCCCCCTCTGGAGGAGTTGATCGCGTGCATCCTGTCGCAACACACCTCCGACGCGAACTCGCATCGGGCGTACCAGCGCCTGCGTGAGCGGTTCCCCAAGTGGGAGATGGTCCTGCAAGCCCCCACCAGTGAGGTGGAGGAAGCCATCCGTCCGGGTGGGCTGGCGAACAGTAAAGCCCCGCGCATCCAGGCGGCACTGCGCGCCATCGCGGAACACACCGGGGGCGAGGTCAGCATAGATTTCCTGTACGCCATGGATACCGAGTCCGCCCGCCGCTACCTATTGAGCCTGCCGGGTGTCGGTCCCAAAACCGCCGCGATTGTGCTTTGCTTCTCATTGGGGCGACCGGTCATCCCGGTGGATACACACGTGTTCCGTGTCTCGTGGAGATTGGGCTTTTTTGACCGTAAGGTCGGCGAGGCACGAGCCCATGACCTGCTTCAGCAGGTGGTACCAGAGGAGGACATCTACGCTTTTCACGTGCACCTCATCCGGCATGGGAGAACGGTCTGCAAGGCACAGCGCCCGCGCTGTGAGCAATGCGTTCTGGCGGACATCTGTGCCTATCGTCCGCTGGCGAAGGTTTCCACCTCCGCACGGTAGGGCAAGGAGTGTTGTGCGCCCAATCGGGTGACAGACAGCGCAGCTGCCCGCTGGGCGAACTGCACTGCCGAATCTACCCCTTTCCCCTCGGCGAGGGCTACCGCCAGTGCGCCCGCAAAGGCGTCCCCTGCGGCGGTAGTGTCAATCGCCTGCACTGGGTACGCAGGGAACCGGCGTTCCCCTGTTTCATCCTGAACCAGCACCCCTTCTGCGCCCAGCGTGATGATGACCACCGGCACACCCAGCGCGCGCAGGGCTTGCCCCATCGCCTCTGGCGAGGTGTAATCGGGAGCCTTGCAGATGCTCTGCGCCTCCGTTTCGTTGGGGGTAAGGATGTCCACGCACCGCAGTAAGGCGTCGGGTAGAGGCTGGGCAGGTGCGGGCGCAGGGTTCAGAATCATCCGTTTGCCATAGCGATGCGCCAATTCGGCGGTGCGAGCCACGGTCGGGATGGGCACCTCCAGCTGAGCCAACACCACGTCTGCTTTGGCGATCGCTCCCTCCGCCCGCTCCACGTCCTCGGGTGTCAAGCGCATGTTGGCTCCCGGTGCGACCACGATGGCGTTCTGCCCCTGGGCGTCCACCGCAATCAGCGCGACCCCCGAGAGGGCTTCCTCATCGCGCACGATGAACCGGCAATCGATGCCTTCCCGCTGGTAGCCTTCCAGATTGTGTTCGCCGAAGAGGTCGTTTCCCACACGCGCGACAAAGGTGACATGTGCTCCCAGACGCGCCGCTGCCACCGCCTGATTGGCTCCCTTCCCGCCGGGCACCATCACGAACTGCGTGCCGATCACGGTCTCTCCCGGTCGGGGGATATGCGCCGCCCGCACCACCATGTCGATGTTCGCACTGCCGACCACCACCACCCGTGCCATTTTACACCCCCAGTCGCTACGCGCTCAGCCAGTTTTCAAGCATCAGGCTATTAATCCTTTCAAAATCGCTATCGTCCGAGACAAGGACGAACCCACCGGACAGGACAATGGAAGCTATCAGAATATCCGCGTCCTGGATAGGTTTTCCTGTTTTTTTCAGCTCGGCGTAGATATGGGCTGCCCTGTCAAAGATGTCGCCGGTGTCCATGAGCAGGGTTCGAGAGATCTCACAAAGCCTTTCAAATATCTGTAGTTGTTTGCTGGCGTTAATGGCCAATAGTCCGCGCTTGATTTCATGGTAGCTGATGCCATTGATGCCGATTTCGTCGCCTTGAAGGATCGCTTGTTGAACTCGCTCTTTCACCGACCGATTTCCCTTCAAAATGGCTGAGATAACGTTCGTGTCGAGCACATAGATCATTCAAATAACGCCCTCCTCTGCACGGTTTCATCGAATCGCTTGATATCTTCGGGGCTAAACTCGTCGAGTGCCCCACACGCTCCTTCCAAAACGACCAGAACTCTCAGCCGCTTCACCAGCTCTTCCTCTGGAAGATTCAGCAAATAACTTGGCGTACGCTCCACAATGAAATCCAACAGTTTTTCCGTATCTACCTTTCCTGCAAGCCCCTCCTGACGAATGATATTGTCCAGCTGCTGGAATCTGTCCTGAACACGTGCTGGAGGATATTCTGGAGCAACGTTTTCCCCAGTGAACGACCTCGTCTCGCTCTGAAGCGGTTGGGAAGCAGGGAGCGCGGACGAGCAATCGGCAGAAGCAACCCATGGAAGCTCCCCAATGCGTCGCATAGCCTGTGTAGGCTGTTCAGCAGAAAGACTGGAAACTCTTCCCCACAGAGAAGGCAACGCCTCTGTGGAAGCGCTCCCAAACATGTCCTGCAACGAATAGGACCGGGACGTTGTCGCGGGCAACATTACTCAAACCTCCTTAGCAGGTGCCCTTCTATAAGCGTGAAGAACCACTCGTGTGCCAAATCATGGGCTGCCTTTATCCAACCGGCGATGCCAGCCTGGTCTTTAGGGGCGTCCTCATCACCTGCCTGAACGACCGTTTCCCATAATAGACTGTCCTCGTTTCTGATTCTACCCCGAACAACCCTCAGGTGAACTGCTCCTCTCGGTGTTGTGGACGCGAAAGAAAAACGCGCATCCACACCAGAAGGTTGTTTGCTGACGCCGGTGTCCTCAAACAACTTCGAGCACAGTTCCACAACCGTCTTCATCTCCTGTTTCAAGAAAGCGAGAATATCCTGCTGATTAAATATCGAAAGCGATGGCGTTAATATAGCGCAATACAACATCGTTCACTTTCAGGGCACTCTCTCCACCAGGATAAGCCTCGAAAAGAGCGCCGATTGTGCGCGAAATCCGCTTTTCAAAGTCCGCCCAGTGGTAGCCCTCTGTATCGTTTACCGTGATGATACCTGGTCCCAGCTGCACAAGCGGCCACTGACCTTCGCCTTTTCTGAAGCGATGTTGAACGACGTAGCCTGCAATCTCGTTCGGGATGCTAGCTGTTGGCAGTTGTTCATGAAAAGGGTAGTCCACTTGGAGGCGATCATCTATTCTGCCAACGGCAATCCAATAGTGGGGATCTATCTTCATCCCGGGGGCAACCTTTTGAAGCGCCCATCGCAGCTCGAAAATCGCTTCCACCAGCGGCTTGTTTTTCAGGGTTTTTCTCACCATCTTCTCTCCTCCCAGGCGACGCCATCCGTTGCCAGGAACATTGAAATCTGTTCCTGACACCCGCCCGTTACCGAGCGGGGGCGCCAGTCTTACACGC
>PSLZ01000031.1:0-40192 GCA_040289885.1 Armatimonadota bacterium
GGGGGGGTGGGGCTACCGAGATGATGGCGATGCGGGGTTACTGCACGTTGGTGCGCGGTATTACGACCCGCAGGTGGGGCGTTTCATCAGCCGGGACGCGGCGCTGAGTGAGCATCCGTATCTGTATTGCGGGCACGAGCCGGTTAACGCGGTGGATCCGAGTGGGCACGTTCCCAAACCGATAAGGGTTTTGGTTGCCGCTCTCGAACTAGTGTTCAACTACATATACGGGCCGACACCTCTGCCTCCACCGCCGCCAATCTCTGGTTCGCCTCCACCTGGGTATCCCCCGGAACCACCGCCCGGGATTGAGCCTCCGAGAGGCAGCGGCGGAGGACTAGGAGCCATAGGCACCATCATAGCTGGTCTAGACGTACTCGCAGAGGGATTGAAGGTAATAGTTCCGTATCGTAAAAAGGTAGCAAGTTACTACGATCCAGAGGGTGATTGGATAGAGTAAAGCCGACTCCGAGATCGCCATAGTCGCTCCTATCGGGAGGCGAGCCCTTCGCAGGGAGGTAGATATATGTGTGCACCTTCTGAAGCCCTTTGGGAACGGTTGGCTACGGCATGGTATCACGAAAGATACGATGACGTCATCAAAATCGGAGAGCAGGTGCTCAACATCCAACCAAATGACGCACTGGTTCTTCATGCCGTTGGACAGGCTTACGCGCAACTCGGTGAACCCCTCAAAGCCCTGCAATACTATGAGCGTGCTCTTCATGCAGACCCCCAGTCGCGCTCATCGCTGAAGGGTAAATTGTGGGCATTGTTCCATCTACAGCGGTACGATGAGGCGATGGCGACAGCAAACCGACTGCTTGAGGAAGAACCTGCGAATGCGTGGCTGTTGCAAATCATCGCACAGATTTGTGCCCAGGTAGAACGTTGGTCGGAAGCGAGATACTACTGGGAACGGTTGCTATCTATGGATCCGGGAAACGTCACGGCAATACGCCACTATATCTGGGCACTATACCGATTAGCCGAATATGGGGAAGTGGAGCGTTGGGCAAACTACTTGATGGAAAAGGTGCTAGGCGACCTGTGGGACATGCAGATGGTTGCGGATTCTCGTCTCGCATTGGGCAAGTCTGCAGATGCCAAGGGCCGCTATGAGGCGATGTTAAAAATGGACCCCACGAACCAGCAGGCTTTAAGGGGTCTATTGTGGTCGCTTGTGCACTTGAGACGGTACGCCCAGGCACAAGCGGTTATGGAACGGGTACAGATAGACACGCCGGAAGGTCTAGAATTCGCCCAGGAGTATGTATTGCATCTGATCAAACGCCGTCGCTGGAGAGAGGCAAAACAGATGCTTTCCCGTATCGCATCCGCCGGGTTACCCTACTTGCCTCCCCAGTCTGCGTTGTGCTTAGAGAGGCTTGCATGGTCATATTCCCGCACGCAGCAGTGGCAGGAGGCTCGTATCCTGTACGAGCACCTATCCCGCTCCTCTTTGGACCTGATACGTGTGCGAGGGTTGGTAGGGCTTGCCTATTGTGACCTGCACTTGAGGGACTATCAGAATGCTCTTACCGAAGCTGAGGTGGCAGCAATGATTGCAGGCAAAACACGAGATGTGTGGTCCTTGAAGCAGGCATATTCAGTCATGGTGTTCGCTTATCTACGCCGACGAGCACATCGTAAGGCGTGGAACGCATTCCAGAAAATGCTCCGATTGACCGATTAACACAAGTGCTACATGGCTTCTTCCGCGTTTCCCTGTCGCTGATCGGGGACGAGGTGCAAAGGCAACACGTGTTGCCCCTGTTTCGCCGGGCAACGGACCTCTACACCTCGTCCCGCTTCGGCGGGTCAGGAAAGAATAATTCGGTGCATGCCTGCGCCGTATTCCCTGCCACCTACCACAGCAGTGGTGCGCGGAGGCACGGTCAAATCCAGCATCATCTGCTCGCCCTCACGCTTCAGAGAGACCTTGACCTCGCCCGCCGGTGTAGGAACCACACCCCTTGCCCATTCCAGGTCGCCGAGGAACGGAAGCACCTCGAAACGGGTGAACCCGGGCTCTAGCGGGCGCACGCCCAGCACATACGAGGGCAGAGCGAAAGCCGGTGCCGCGCTCCAGGCATGACAGTGACTGCGGGTGGGCCATTCCTGGCTCAGATAACCGGGGAACGTCTCCCAGCAGGAGGTCGCCCCTGCATCTACCATCATGCCCCACCACCGCCGGATCAACTGCAGAATCCGCCCGATGTCGCCAGCCTTCTCTAACGCCTCGATGGTAAATGCCATCATGAACGGACTGCCCACGCGCACCCAGCCCTCGGGCACGTCGGTCAGGTAGCGCTCGAACAGCGCGCGCTTGTCTTCAGGCACGATGTCGCACAGGTAGGCGACCGTCTGCGTCTGTTGGCTGATAACCGCACTGCGCCGACCATCGGCGTGGATGCAGTCGATATATGCCTGTCGCTCCTCGTCCCACAGGTGTTGATTGATGGAGGCTTTCAGCTCCTCCGCCCACTGCAGATACATCTGTGCCTCGGCATCTCTGCCCAGCACCTGTGCCATCTTCGCACTGCGGCGCCATGCCTCCACCAGCCACATATTCTGATGGGTTACTACGCCTGTGCGCGGAGTGTCCATCGGCGCCCAGTCCAGCATGTTCCACGCCTCGATCTCCAGCAGTCCCTGCCCGTTGATGAATCGCTCGTGGATGTTCTGGTTCTGCTGGCGCACCGAGGGGTAGACCTCCTGAAGGAACGCCACGTCGCCCGTGAAGCGATAGTACTCCTCGCAGGCTATCGTCCACAATAGGCTCCAGGCGGTCAGAATGTTCTCCCAACCACTGGGCACCTGACTCTCCACCAGCGGCGAACGCCACAGCGACTCGCCCGCCAAAAGCAGACAGCGACGCGCCAGCCGAGCATCGCCGAAGGCGGTGTAGCTGAACAGGCTCTCGTTGCGGGCGTCACCTACCCAGAAGGTCTGCTCGTAGGCGGGACAGTCCACGAAGGTATCCTCACTGCACAACCGTACGGTATGGCGCGAGATCTCCCAGATGTCGTTCAGGAGCGCATCACTGCACTGGAACTGCGCCTGATAGGCGTACGGATAGGTGTTCAGGTAACAGCGCAATGCGCGCAGGCGTACCGGCGCAGAAGTGCCCTGCGGGAAGCGGACGGTCAGCGTGGCGTAGCGAAAGCCCCGCCGTACCACCGAACGCCAACTCTGCCAGCCTTCCCGTGCAATGTAGCGGAAGGTGTTGTGCAGTCCGTATGTCCACTGGATGCGCCCGTCTTCCATGTATTCGAAGGCGTTGAGGTCTATCACCGTGCCTTCGGGAGCGCATAGCTCTATCTCCAAGAAGCCGACCAGCTCCTTGCCGAAGTCGATCAGCAGTTCAACGTCGCCCTGTTTCGGGGATGGATGGCGGTGTCGTCCAGGCTTGCCGCGAGCAGGGCGCCGGGGTTTTCCACGTGCACCTCCGCGGGCATCGGCTTGGCGTAGACGGTCTCGCCGAAGACGTTCACGCTGGCGGTGTGCGCAGGCTGGATGGGCTTGACCGCGGGATGGCTAGCGATCTGGGCTGGGGAACTCGCCTGCCATGCGGACTGGAACGCGGGCTCCTCCTCCGAGGTGAACGGACCGACCGTCACCCAGGGGTATCCATCCCCCAACGGCGAGCGGAACCGCATGTCGCCCGCTTCATCGTCAAACACCAGCCCGATGAACCAGTCATGGTAGAAAGGCTGGGTGACGTTCAGCACCAGCAGGTGCTCGCCGGCAGTGAGGGGAACGCCCTCATGTGCCTCCTGCCACGTGATGTCCTGTCCGTCGATGCGCAGGGCGCGCCCGCTCTGGTAAGCAGGGTAGATGGTGAACGTCGTCGGTTGCGAGCATTCCACCACCGTCACTGCCAGCCCTACCAGTCCGCGCGGGTTGGCGGTGAGGTCGCCGGGCAGGAGGTTCGGCTTGAGGTCAAACGTCCACACCTGTTTGGGCGGGCGCACCGCTTGCACGCGCAGGAGACACACGGGCTGAACTGGCTCCTGGGTGAGGAAGGGAATATCGCGTGCCCGCAGTTCCTTCCACGGTTCACAGCCCGCCTCGCCTACCACCACGGCGTTCTGCCAGGCACTGTCGTCGTAGCCCGGCAGTTGCCAGTGCGCCAGGTCGCGCCGGGCATCAAACGCCTCTGCCCACGCCTGCTGACACGCCATACGCGGCATCCGTCGCTCATAGGCGGGATGTTCGGTGCCTTTCCAGGTTTCGTCGGTTGCGATAACAACCCGTTCATCGCACTCGACCTGCGCTAGCAGTCCCCCGCGCGCCTGCAGATACTGGAAAGTGGAGTGCCCAAAGTGGTGCACCAGCACCGCCACCACGTTTTCGCCACCGCAGACGTAGGAGCTGATGTCGTAGGTATCGTAGCGCCAGCGGTGCGTAAAGGCGCGCACGGGGCCATGCCCCACATACTGACCGTTCACCCACACCGAGTAGCGTGAGTCGGCGGTAAGGTGCAGGATAACGTTTGTGAAGGTATTGGGAAGTGTGAAGGCTTTGCGTACCGCCCAGAAGAAGTTGCGTGGGGCGGATTCGCCCGGGTGCCATATCCATTTTGCCTGCCAGTTCATCGCTTGTGCTCCTTCGATACTGTTGGGGCGATGTACGCCTACACTCTATTTCGTGTCTGCTGGGGTATTTCCTGTCCTTTCGGTGGAGACCTCTTTGCTCTCAGCCCCACCCCCTCTCCAACCTTTTACCGTTCCCCTGAGCACACGCGAAGGGTCTCAAAAACGAGATGCTTCGCTGACGATCAGCATGACAATAAAGACGTCCTTCTGCGCCTCTCTCTTGTCATTCTGAGCGGAGCGAAGAAGCCCAATCGTTGAATAACGAGATGCTTCACTGCGTTCAGCATGACAAGATGGGCGGCGTTCAGCATGGCGTGGGGAGCCTTCACCCTGCAGGCGAAGAGGGGGCATTCGGCTCGGCGGGAGCCTCGCCCTCCACCGTACACCCGTACTCATTGGCGTACTACCCAAGAACCGCACGGTGATGATAGAATAAATAAAGAGCCTGCTCCCTCGCGAGGGAGGGAAAAGAACGAAACAGAGAGGGACACCGCGTGAAATCTCGCTGGCTGATGAGGTTTCTGTTGGTGATGGCGCCGTTTGCGTCGTCTGCGCCCCTGCGCACGGGGCAGATAGAGATACAGATACAGCATGGTGTCGTCGTGCGGTTCACTAACCGTCTGACTGGTGAGACGTTTGCCGTCCAATCTGCGCCGAACCTGACCGGGCTCCGCCACACCAAGATGGGCGACCGCTGGGGCGACCGCGCCCAGGAGGAACAACACCACACCCCGCAGGATGTGGCACAGACTCTGCGCTGGCGTGAGCCTGACGGCATCAACAGCCTGCTCACCCGATTCCGCGCCCTGCCCTCTGGCGAGATCACGGTCACCCAGCGGGCGCAGTGCGCGCGCCCGGGGCTGTCCGGCTTGCAGTGGGGCATCGCTATCCCCGAAGGCTGTGAACTGCTGGTGCCCGGTCACAGCGGTCTGCGCCTCAGCGTGGAGAGCGGTTTCGATGCGATGACGCTGAACTATCCGATGGAGTGGGAGGCGCAGTTTGTGCTGATACAGGGCAGGCGGGGCGGGATCTTGATACACGCCGACGACAACGCGCAGTTTTTCAAGCGGTTGCACATCCAGAGGCGGAATGGGCAGTTCTGGGTCGGCTTTGAGACCTGGTGCACCGCACCCTTCGAGCGGGTCCAACAGGCGGAGTCGGTGCCCTGGCGCATCCGTGCCTACCGGGGCAACTGGCTGGTAGGAGCGGGACTTTACCGGACGTGGGCGGAGGTTCGCTTCGGGCTGACGGCACTGCGCAAAACCCAGCCCGCATGGGTCAAGGACATCCAGACGGTCATCATCGACAATCTGGACGACATCGCCAAACTGCGTGCGCTGGCGACGCGCCTGAACCCCCGCCAGACGCTCCTCTACGTGCCCGACTGGCGCAAGGACGGCTATGACCGTAATTACCCCGACTACACGCCCCGCTCTGACTTCCCCAAACGCATGGCGGAGGCGAAGCGACTGGGCTTTCGCGTCATGCTTCATGTCAACTACTTCGGCTGTACGCCCGAAAACCCCGCCTACGAAAGGCTCAAGCCCTATCATTTCCGTGACCCGTTCACCGGACAGCCGCTTTATTGGGACTGGCAGAGAGCCGACCCGCCCATCAAGTTCGCCTACATCAACCCGGCGGCGAAGGCATGGCGCACGCTGTTCGTACAGAGGATGGTGGAGCTGTGCCGACTCCTACAGCCCGATGCCCTGCACCTTGACCAGACCCTGTGCATCTACAATGACGCCAATGGAATCATCGACGGCATGAACGCCATGCAAGGCAATATCGCTCTGCACCGCGAGCTGCGTCAGACACTGCCCCACGTCGCCCTGTCGGGCGAGGGTTTGAACGAAATCTCTTTCCGCTACGAGAGCTTCGCGCAGAGGCACGTGTTCGGCATCGATCACGCCAATGCCCGGTGGGACATAGAGAGGCTTCGCCAGGCGCATCCGGTCAGCTCCGCCCTGCTCACCCCACATACCCGACTCTACGGCTATCTGGGGATGACCAACCCGCGCAACTGGCAGTATTACACGGCATGGCGGGTCGCTTACGAGCGGTTCGGCGTTCTGCCCACTCTGGCCTGGCTGAGCGCAGAACAGGTCACTCAACCCGATGCCGTGATGCAGACCCTGTGGCAGGAGGCACAATGGTTCCAACGCAACCGCCCTTCGCCCGATTTCGCGCCCGGTTCGTGGGATGCAGACACCCTGTTCGCCTATCGCACCCCCAGCGGACAGGTGGCACGCTATCGCAAGCACCCTGCCGGCGTGGCGCTCGAAGCCACCAACCGCCGAGTGACCGTCTACCAACGGATCGAGGGCGTCCCTCGGGCGCGCACACCAGGCTCCATTCCCGGGTGGCTGGCTTATGACGGGCAGGCAGTGCTGGGTCTGAACCCCGAGCGCAGTTACCCTTGGCACCCCCGTCCGCCCGACCTGCAGGCGACCCACGTACACGCCCTGCCGGATTCAGCAGTTTTAGACAGCGCGTGGGTACAGCCGGGCGAATGGGCTCTGTTTCGCTTTGCGCCTCGCGAACAAAGTCTTCCCCTTTGGCGCCAGCGCAGTAACATACGCGTTTGCGTGACCGACCGCCAGGGCAGAGGCGCTCCCCAGCCGGGCTACCTACCCGAACACGAGACAGGCAGTACCGCCGTCCCCATGGGCGAGGGCATCTTTATGCATCCGCCTTGGCGCGCTCTGGCAGGCGGGCGCGTGTGGTTAGAATACACCCTGCAACTGCCAGCAGATACGCCCAGTGAGTTCCGCGCTCAGGTAGGCTTCAACGACCCAAGCGCCGCGGCGCGAAGCGACGGAATCACCTTCACTGTCACCCTCTTCGGCGAAGGTGAGCCCATCCGCCTTTCTCGGCACGTGCGCACTGCCACGCCCGAAGAGGTCACGATGAACCTCCGCGCGTATCGGGGGCAGAGGGTGCGGATTCGGTTGGAGGTAGACCCCGGACCAGAAGCCTCGCCCGAGTTCGACTGGGGCTACTGGAGCCGCCCACGCCTGGTTTTCCGAACGGAACGCCCCGGCGATGTCGAGATCGTCTGCCCCCAAACGCTTGTGGGCACAGCGGTAAACGGCTCGCCCTCCTCCGGTTGGCGCTCTGGGGGCACTCATCGCTATCGCTTCACGCTGGACGGCGGTTCGGGCGCGATCGCGCTGTTCTACCGGGAGGGACATGCCATCTCTCTGCCCTGCGACCTGACAGGTGTGCCTTTTAGCACCGGACTGGAGATAGACGGCTCTGCTTCACCGCCGGTGGATTACCTACGTGGAACGGTCGAGCGGAGCACAGTGAAAGGCGAAACCCGAAACGGCTTCAGCGCACATCCGCCCCCTTCGGGCAAGACAGTGCTTGCCTTTCCATTGAAACTGCCCCCGGAAGGGGCGCGGTTGAGGGGATTCGCGGGCATCCGCGACGGCGCAGAGGGCAAATCCAACGGCGTGCGCTTCAGCGTGGAGGTGGACGGCGTGCCGCAGTGGGAGCAGACCGTGTTGCCCGGAGAGAGCTGGCAACCGCTGGAAGTGCCGCTCTCGGCGTGGCGGGGGCAGACCGTGCTCCTGCGCCTAATCACCGACTCGCTGGGCGACTACGGCTGGGATTGGGCGTGCTGGGGAGAGATGCGATTGGAGTAAGCACGCAGGAGATGACCCTTTTCGCACGTAAATGACCAGCGGGGAGTGTACACCGATTCGTGTAAAGGAGCGTGCAGATGGTAGAGGTACGGGAGGGGGATTGCATCCAGCAACTACGGATTCTGAAGGAGTCCGGGCGGTGGTTTCACCTGACTTTTCTCGCCCCGCCCTTCAATCAGGGCAAGGACTATGCGCTGTTTGGCGATGACCTGCCCGATGCGGTCTACTGGAGCTGGATGCGGGACGTCTGTCAGCACGTTTACGAGTGTACCGAAGCGGGGGGCGCCATCTATTTTATGCAACACGAGAAAAACGCGGAACATGTCCTACGCTGTCTGCGCGAAACGGGCTGGACCTTGCAGAACCTCATCATCTGGTTGAAGCGCACTTCCGCCGTACCGAACGCGTGGCGTTATGGCAAAGCCTATCAGATTATCGCGTTCGCCACAAAAGGCGCCAAGCCTCGTGTCTTTCATCGATTGCGTGTCGACGCGCCCTTACGCCCCGAATACCGTTATGCTCGGGACAGCGGAGTGTTCATCACGGATGTATGGGACGATATTCGCGAGCTCACTTCGGGCTATTTTGCGGGGGATGCGGCACTGCGAACCCCCGCAGGAGAACGGCTCCACAAGCAACAATCGCCGATTGCACTTCTTTTGCGCATTCTGCTGGCTTCTACGAACCCAGGGGATTGGATACTGGATCCCTTCGCAGGCACGGGGACGACAGGTGTGGTCGCGAAGCAGTTATCCCGCAGTTGCGTGCTGATAGAGAACGCTCCTGCCAACGTCGAGTTAATCCGCTGGCGTCTCGAAGCCCAGCGTGAGACAGACTCTATCGCCCGCTGGAGGCACTATTATCGATTCACGCCTGAGCTGGACGCCATCTGGCCAGTGCATGCTGAGAGGGTGTGGGCTACTTATCGCTCTTGTGAACCGGTTTTACAATCCCGGTTATTCTAGGCGTTGGTAGGAGGTGTCTAATGTCTCTTTCGCGTGAGTCCGCGTGGAATCTGTTGTGCGAGTATGTGCAATCTGAGAACCTGCGCAAGCACATGCTGGCGGTGGAAGCCTGTATGCGCTACTATGCCCGCCTGTGGGGCGAGGACGAGAACCTATGGGGCATCGTGGGGCTCCTACACGATATCGACTACGAACAGCATCCCTCCCTGCAGGAGCATCCCTTCGTAGGGATGGAAATCCTCCGGCAGAAAGGCTACCCAGAGGAGGTCGTTCGGGCGGTGGGTTCGCACGTGGATCACACAGGAATCCCCCGCCAAACCCGCATGGAGCACACGCTCTACGCCTGCGACGAGCTGACAGGGTTCGTGGTGGCGGTGGCACTGGTGCGCCCGAACAAAAAGCTGGCAGAGGTGGACGTGGCATCGGTGCGCAAAAAGATGAAGGACAAAGCCTTCGCGCGGGCGGTCAACCGTGAGGAACTGCTGAAGGGCGCAGAAGCTCTGGGAGTGCCCTTCGACGAGCACGTGCAGAACGTGATTCGCGCCATGTCAGCCATCGCCGACGAGCTAGGACTATGAAGCTGTACATTGACGGCGCATCGCGCGGCAACCCGGGCAGTGCAGGCATCGGTGTGGTGCTGTGCAACGAAACGGGTGAGCCGGTGAAACAGATCAGCGAGCCGATCGGCATCGCCTCCAACAACGTTGCCGAGTACCGCGCGCTGATACGCGGGCTGGAGGAAGCCTGCGCGGAAGGCTGGGACAGCGTGGAGGTCTACACCGACAGCCAACTGCTGGCACGCCAGCTCAGCGGGCAATATAGCGTGCGCACGCCCCATTTGGTCCCCCTCTATCATCGCGCCCTGCAACTGCTAAGGCGGTTCAAGACAGCGTGGGTCTATCATATCCCGCGAGAACAAAACGCGCACGCTGACCGACTGGCAAAGGCCGCTGCCGCTCAATCAGCAAAACAGTAATGCCAAAGAGATCCATCGCTTCCCAAGCAGGAATCCGCACAGCGAGCGACCTACTATCTATCGAATGTAATCATGCTTGTGCCACGGGTGATGTGCAATGAACGAGAGCCAATGGCGGCGTTATATTGGTGCATCCCTTCGTCTATTTTGGCGCGAAACAACACTTAATTCTATAGATACCAAAACTGTCCGTGAGCTCACGGTATAGAGCAGGGAGGGGAAACAGCATGGCATAGCACCGAACTTCCAAGCGCACGATAGAAGGCGGGATGTGTGCGATACTGGCGGGCTTGATCGGGGAGGGGGTGGGGTTCGCCGCGTTTCGACTATCTCAAGTGTTTACTGATTGGCTCATCTCGAAACTGTCCTCCCAGCCACGGTTTTTTGAGGGAGTTCCCGTTGGCTTCGTGCTGATTCCCCCTCCACATGACTGGAACGTAGAGGTGATAACAGGTTCTATTATCGCAATAATTGCGTACTTGATGCATACCTCTGCGTTACCAGAAGCGGTTTACCGAAAAAGGCGCGTGATATTCAATGCCGTGTTAATCATTCTCGCCGTCTTGGTAGGGCGCGGCGTTGATTTCGTCTTTGATTGGGGAGTACTCGTGATGGCTTTTCATGATGTCGTACAAGTTAGTGTCATGCTGTGGGTGATGTGGCGGCTCATTGAGTGGACGAGCTACCTTCTTGCGAGGAGAGTTCAGGCGTGATGCGCAGAGCATTTACTCTCTTGGAACTGTTGATAGCAATAGCCATTATCGCGCTCTTAGCTGCACTCCTGTTTCCCGTTTTGGCAGCTGGGCGCAGGAAGGCGCGCGAGGCTCCCTGTATGAGTAACCTTCACCAGCTCCTTCTCGCCTGGACGATGTATGTTGATGACAGTGCGGGTACCTACCGCTCAACATGTTACAGATTTATCCGTACGTGCGCGATAAGCAGGTCTTCTCATGTCCCAACGACCCTTTTGGTGGGGCGTCCAGACACCTGTCACGAAGGCTCGGTACACCCGTCAGTTACTTTTATCTCCTGAGCGACGCCATCAACTCTTTCAAAAACATTGAAATATTGCACCAATATGACGCCAACCATGGAGTGTTCTACTGTGTCCTTCATGGAAACCCTTGCCCGACCCCGCTAGATAACCCCAAACATGCTTACGAAGGGCTTGTTCTCCGAGTAAGAGTGGATGGCTCCGTGCACAGGGGATGGGTAGGGTTCCGCTGTTTTCGTCTCTCATCGGGAGGCTATTCAGCCTCCCGCCCGCAGTGGCAGTTTGTCAGCGATGCCCCTTGCCCCGAGGAGTTGTTGGGTGCTTTCTGCGGCATCACAGATGAGGCTGGGCAGGAGGTACCCTGTCCCTGCGGTAAACCGCATTTCTGAAACACTCTATTTTGTCTGTACGTATGCAGGGTACCCCTTCGCCTTCAGCGAATCTTGCCCCGGAGCAACGCGCTGGAGGTGAACGGGATGCGTCGAGTATTCACTGCCCTTTGTTTGTCTCTCGCTGGGTGTGGCACGCTGTTGGCACAACAGCCGTATGCTGACCGCTGGGTGTGGATATTCGGCTGGGGGCTGAACCGCGAGGAGGACGTCGTGCAGATTATCCCCTTGCTGGAAACCGCTGCCAAACACGGCTACAACGGGGCGGTGCTCTCTGCCAATCTGGATGCGCTGTGCAAGCAAACGCCCGAATACTTCCGCCGGCTGGAACAGGTCAAACAGGCTTGCGAACGTCTGAAGCTGGAGCTGATCCCCTCCATCTTCTCGGTAGGCTATGGTGGAGGCGCGCTGTGGCACGACCCCAACCTGGCGGAGGGACTGCCCGTGAAGGATGCGCTGTTTGAGGTGCACGGCTCGGAAGCCCGACATGTGCCCGACCCGCCCGTGTCCATCGTCAACGGAGGGTTCGAGGAGTTTGAGGGCAACCGTATGAAGGCGTTTGCGTTCCACGACGAGCCGGGGGTGGTCTCTTTCCCCGATACGCAGGTGTTCCACAGCGGCAGAGCCTCCCTGCGCTTCGAGAACTTTCGCGCCCAGTCCGCGGGCAACGCCCGCGTGATGCAGGAAGTGCGCGTGCATCCCTACCGCTGTTACCGCATGAGCGTGTGGGTCAAAACCGAAAACCTCCAGCCCCCGCAGAATCTACGCCTACTGGTACTGGCAGGTAATCGCGACCTCGCTCCCCGCAGCTTCAACGTGCCCGCGACCGCCGACTGGCGCAAACTCACCCTCACCTTCAACAGCATGGCGAACGATAGGGTGCTGGTGTATGTGGGGCTGTGGGGAGGACAGTCGGGCAGATTCTGGGTGGACGACTGGACGCTGGAGGAGGTCGGTGCCATCAACGTGCTACGCCGTCCGGGTACACCCGTGACCGTTACCAGCGAGGATGGCTCAGTGGTATACGCGGAGGGCAAGGACTACGCTCCGCTCACCGACCCCGGCTTCTCGTTCTGGAACATGGACCGCCCCGCGCCCACGCTTCGGTTACTGCCCGGCTCGCGCATTCGCGACGGTCAGCGTCTACGGGTCAGCTGGTATCATCCAGCGGTGATCTACGAAAGCCAAGTCACCGTGTGCATGGGCGAACCTGCGCTTTACGAGATCTACGAGCACGAGGCGAAGCTGCTGTGGGAGCGACTGAAGTTCCAGAAGGTGATCCTCAACATGGACGAGGTGCGCATGGGCGGCACCTGCAAGGCGTGTACGGGCAAAGACATGGCGAAACTACTGGGCGAATGCGTGACCAAACAGGTACAGATTCTGCGCAAGATCAACCCGCGCGTGCAGGTGTACATCTGGTCTGATATGTTTGACCCCCACCATAACGCCCATGCGGACTACTATCTGGTGCAGGGCGACTTCACCGGCTCGTGGAATTACATCCCGAAGGACACCGTGATCGCGGTGTGGGGTGGTGAACCGCGCGAGAAGAGCCTTCTGCACTTTGCGCAACGGGGCTTTCGCACGCTCATCGCCTGCTACTACGACGCGCCTAACCTAGATGCGGTGAAAGGCTGGCAGGCTCTGGCGAAGCAAACGAAGGGTGTGACTGGCTTCATGTACACCACCTGGGAGCGCAAGTACGACCTGCTGGGCGCGTTCGGTGACCTGCTGTGGGGTAGGTAGAAGGAGGTCGAACCGATGCCAGCGCCGGAACACTCGGACAACGTTGTGCGTGCGCTGTTTAAAAATCCGCCGGCGCAGTATCGCACCCTGCAAATCATCCATAACTTCGACGCCTTCGGCAGGGATGAAGCCACCCTGCGCCAGAGGATAGAATGGCTGAAGGCGACAGGCATCGGTGGGCTGGTCGCCAACGTGAGCTTCAACGACTACCTGCGCAGTGAGGAGCAATGGCGCATCTTCCTGACGGGGCTGAAAGTTGCCGAGGAGCTGGGCTTGGTCTTCTGGCTCTATGACGAAGAGGGTTATCCCTCCGGCGCAGCGGGCGGGCTGGTGCTAGAGCGCAATCCCGACTTCGAGGCGATCGGGCTGGTGCGCAAGGTGGGCATGGACGGCAAGCCCCGCTACGATGTCCAGCGCATGTACGAGGGCACGCACTGCACCGAGAACGTGTACAAAAAGCGACGCTACATCAACCTGTTGAACCCGCAGGCGGTGCGCACCTTCATCGAGGTCACGCATGATGCCTATGCCAGGCGCATCGCCAACCTCCGCGGGCGGGTGCATGCCATCTTCACCGACGAGCCCTCGCTGATGACCACCTACATCCAGCCTCGAGAGAACGCCTTGCCCGCTCTACCCTGGGTGGACGACCTGCCCGAACAGTTTCGCAAGCGCAAAGGCTACGACCTTCTGCCCCACCTGGAGAGCCTGTACACCGATACCGGCGACCACCGCGGGGTGCGCTGTGACTTCTATGAGGTGGTGGCGCAGATGGTCGCCGAACGCTACTTCGGGCAGATTCAGGACTGGTGTCGCAGGCACGGTATCGCCTCCAGCGGCCACCTGCTGGCGGAGGAGAAGCTGCTATGGCACGTGATGTACTACGGCGACCTATTCACACCCCTCAAGCGCATGGACATGCCGGGTATCGACATCCTCTCTTCGGACCCGCTGGCGCTGGCAGAGGGCAACGGTTTTCTGGTGCCGAAGCTGATCTCCTCGGTGGCGCACCTCATACAGCGGCGGGAGACCATGAGCGAGACCTCCGACTTCCTGGAGCAGATGGGTAGCCGACGCGCCACACTGGAACAGATGAAAGCCACCGCCAGCCTGCAGTATCTGCTGGGCATCAACACCATCACCTCCTATTACCCCGATCCCTACGGCGCAACGCACCCCGCCAGCAACGAGCAACGCCGCGCCGACTACGCACAGTATAACGCCTTCGTGGGCAGACTGAGCCTCCTCCTCCGCTCGGCACAGCACGAATGCGACGTGGCGCTCCCGTATCCCATCGCGGGCGTACAGGCGAACTTCTATCCCACCACGCGAAGCATGTACCAGCCGCACCCTAACGCGCGCCTCAACGAGATCGATGATGGCTTTGCGAACTTGTGCCGCAGCCTGCTCCAGAGCCAGATAGACTTCGATATCGTGGACGAGCCTGCTCTGCAAAAGGCGCGGGTGGACAAGAACAGCTTTCGCATCGGGGGGGAGCGTTACCGTGCGCTGGTGGTGCCCTCCACCGACGCGATACACACTGCTACACTCGACCAGATGGCGAGAATGGCAAAGCAGGGCGTGCGCGTGCTGTTCGTCGGGACACCGCCGCAGTATGCCAGCAGTCGCAGGGAGCGCGATTCCGAGGTGCAACACCGCGTGGAGCAGATAACTCGTCAGGCAGGGGCACGTGCGCCGTCGGTGGAGACCGCGCTACGTCTTCTGCAGGAGGCGAACTGCGCCGTGCGGATAGAGCCGGCGTCCCCGCAGATATGGGTGGCACGTTATCGGCGCGATGGCGCGTTGTTATATTTCCTGCTGAACCTGTCCACGCGCGACCAGCGGTTCACCCTGCATCTGCCCGGGTGGTATCGTGCGTCAGAGATATACCTGCCGGACACGGGAGATATTCGGCAGGCGCGGGGCGCATCACCGGAGATAGCCCTGTCCCCGCTACAAAGCGTTATCGTGTGGTGCAAGCAAGGGTGAGGGAAGGGGGCACGCAGAGCGTGCCCCTGTCGGGTTTAGCCGTAGAGCGGTCCCAGCGTCTGGCAGGCACGATAGTCTGCAGACTCGGCATCGCTGGTGCCGAACAGTCCCCACGCATGTGGGCGGAACACGCGCTCGGCGGGCACGTTGTGCATGGCCACCGGTATCCGCAACGCCGACGCTAGCGTGATCAGCTCCGCCCCGATATGTCCGTAGCTCAGCGTGCCATGGTTCGCCGCCCAGTGCGCCATCACCGTGTACACGTCCCGGAACGCGCCCTGACCGGTCACGTTAGGCACGAACCAAGTGGTGGGCCAGGTGGGGTTGGTGCGTTCGTCCAGGATCGTATGCACCTCGTCGGGCAGTTCGATGGTGTAGCCCTCGGCGATCTGCAGGACGGGTCCTATCCCGTGCACCAGTCCCAATCGGAACAGGGTGGCAGGCATTCCGCCACGCGTGCGGAAGCGCGTGGACCATCCGCCCCCGCGGAAGTACTCCAGCATGGCGCAGTGCCAGGTGGTCGCCTGCAGACAGCGGTCCACCTCTTCGGAGGTCACTTCCCACCAAGGCTTGATGGCGGGCTTCCCGTCTATCTCCTGCTGACCGGTGCCGTCCAGCGCGGCGGGACCGGAGTTGATTAGGTGGATGAACCCTCCCTCCGCCAAGCCAGTAGGCGTCCATCCCCTCACCCGTTTCACCGCATCGGGGCTCCAGTAGGTGCGTACATCGGCGAAGATCTGCGCGCTACCGGTCAGCAGATGCCCGAACAGCATGCAGATGCCGTTCAGATGGTCGTTTTCGGTTGCTAGGATGTAGGGCTGGCGGATGCCGTTCCAGTCAAAGGACGAGTTGAGGATGGCTTCCATAAAGTCGCCGTTGGGCAGGTGGTCGGTCCACTGCCTTTGCCCCTGGAAGCCGCCGGCGATGCCGTTGAAGCCCAGCGCCTCCTCCTCATAGCCGATCTCTGCCAGCTTGGGGTTGCCTACCATCAGGTCGCGGGCGATCAGCGCCATCTTCACGCTGATCTCCCACGCGCGGTCTTTCTGCTCCCGGCTCATCTGCTTGTCGGGCGGGTTGTAGTCCTTACCTTCCCGACAGTACTCCTTCACCCACGCCATCGCCCGACGAAACTCCTCTTGGTCGTAGATACCGCGTTCCATCCGGCGGACGAACTCCACCATGTCCACGCTCATCACGCGCATGCCCAAATAACGCTGGAGGAAATCGTGATCGACCAGCGAGCCCATAATGCCCATGGACACGTTGCCCATGGACACGTAGGTCTTGCCGCGCATGGTGGCGATGGCTAACCCCGCCCGGGCGAAGCGCAGAAGCTTCTCCTTTACGTCGTCTGGGATGGAAGTATCGGTTGCGTCCTGCACGTCGCGCCCGTAGATGCTAAAGGCGGGCAGTCCTTTCTGCGCGTGCGCCGCCATCACCGCCGCGAGATAGACCGCACCGGGACGCTCGGTGCCGTTGAATCCCCACACCGCTTTGGGACGATGCGGGTCATAGTCCATGGTTTCACTGCCGTAGCACCAGCAGGGCGTGACCGTAATGCTGACGCCGACCCCTTCCCGCTGGAACTTCTCGTCACACATGGCGTTCTCGGCAAGCCCACCGATGCAGGTGTCAGCGATCACGCACTCCACCGGCAAGCCGCAGGCATGACGCAGGTTCTCGGTCAGCAATTTCGCCACCGATTGCGCCATCGCCATGGTCTGGTTTTCCAGGCTTTCGCGCACGCCCTGTCGCCTGCCGTCGATGGTGGGACGGATGCCGATTTTGGGCAATGCGCCCCTCAGCCGGTTCACAGGCGGGTTTTTCGGATGTGCCATGGGTTATCCCCTCCTCTTTGAGGTGAGTTGTCGCGATGTTACCAGCTCCATGATTCGGGCAGGGAGGAGAGGAGTCCTTTCTGTGTCGCGCCCTTCGCAACGGTTCGTCTTTGAGACCCTTCGCTCCGCTCAGGGGTGACGAAAAAGTGGAGGGCGAGGCGGACGCCGAGCCGAACACCCCTTCCCCACCCGCGGGGTTTGGGAGCAAAAAGCGCACCATCTCCCTGCGCTGAAAAAGAAAGATCAAAAAAATCCTAAAAAATCCCTCTCAAATCACTTGACAATAGCATACTCAAGTGGTATAATAATGCGCGGAAAGACCAAACGAAAAGCACTCATTGGAGTGGAGGACACAGATGGGCAAGACAGTAGGCATTGACCTTGGGACAACCAACTCGGTGGTAGCGGTGATGGAAGGTGGCGAGCCTGTCGTCATCCCCAACGCGGAAGGTAGCCGCCTTACCCCGTCGGTGGTGGCGTTCACCAAAACGGGCGAGCGGCTAGTCGGTGCGGCGGCGAAGCGACAGGCGATTATCAACCCGGACCGCACCATCGTCTCTATCAAACGCAAGATGGGTACGCGCGAGCGCATCCGCATCGACGATAAAGAGTACACGCCGGAGGAGATCTCGGCGATGATCCTGCAGAAGCTGAAAGCGGATGCCGAGGCGTACCTGGGCGAAAAAGTGGAGTCGGCGGTCATTACCGTGCCGGCGTACTTCAACGACGCTCAGCGCACGGCAACCAAGAACGCAGGCGAGATCGCCGGTCTGAAGGTACTGCGGATCATCAACGAGCCGACCGCGGCAGCGCTCGCCTACGGGCTGGACAAGAAGTCCAACGAGACCATCCTGGTCTTTGACCTGGGTGGCGGTACGTTCGACGTGTCCATCCTGGAGGTGGGCGATGGGGTGTTCGAGGTCAAGGCGACCTCGGGCGATACACACCTCGGCGGCGACGACTTCGATATGCGCATTGTGAACTGGGCGGCAGATGAGTTCAAGAAGGAGACCGGAATCGACCTGCGCAAGGACCCGCAGGCGCTACAGCGTCTGCGCGAGGCGGCGGAGAAGGCGAAGATCGAGCTCTCCAGCATGGTGGAGACCGAGATCAACCTGCCGTTTATCACCGCCGACGCGGAGGGTCCGAAACATCTGCTGTACAAGCTCACGCGCGCCAAGTTCGAGGAGCTGACTGCCGACCTGGTGGAGCGGCTGAAGGGTCCGTTCTATCAGGCACTGCAGGACGCCAAGCTGGACGTGAAGGACCTGGACGAGGTGATCCTCGTCGGTGGGGCGACGCGCATGCCCTGTGTCCAGGAGCTGGTGCGCAAGTTGACCGGCAAGGAGCCCAACAAGGGTGTTAACCCCGACGAGGTGGTCGCCATCGGCGCGGCGATACAGGCAGGGGTGCTTGGCGGCGAGGTCAAGGATGTCGTCCTGCTGGACGTGACGCCGCTGTCGCTGGGTATCGAGACGCTGGGTGGGGTGTTCACCAAGCTCATCGAGCGCAACACCACCATCCCCACGCGTAAGAGCGAGATCTTCACCACCGCTGCCGATGGGCAGACCGAGGTGGAGATCCACGTCCTGCAGGGCGAGCGCGAGATGGCGCGCGACAACAAGACGCTGGGCCGGTTCCATCTGACCGGTATCCCGCCGGCACCGCGCGGAGTGCCCAAGATCGAAGTCACCTTTGACATCGACGCCAACGGCATCCTGCATGTGTCGGCGAAGGACCTGGGTACCGGCAAACAGCAGGCGATCACCATCACCGGCTCCAGCAATCTGACGCGCGAAGAGATTGACCGCATGATTAAGGAAGCGCAGATGCACGCGGAAGAGGACCGCCGACGCCGCGAGGAAGCCGAGGTGCGCAACCAAGCGGACTCGCTGGCGTACCAGACCGAGCGCATGTTGCGCGACCTGGGCGACCGCGTGCCTTCGGATGAGAAACTGCGCATTGAGCAGGCGATATCCGACCTTCGCGATGCGGTCAACAAGAACGACATCAGCCTCATCCGACAGCGCATGGAGGCGCTCCAACAGGCGTCCTACCAGCTGTCGCAGAGGCTATATGAGCAGGCGTCGCAGACCTACGCCGGCACCAGCGCACAGACGGGCGGTAGCGGTTCCAGCTCGTCTAGCGACGGCGAGGTGATCGACGCCGAGTTCAAGTCCGAGTAAGCGGCAACAACCTGCCTGCGGCTTGTCCGCAGGCAGGAAAAGATAGCATCAACATCACTTCAATGGCGAAGGAGGTGACCGACGATGGCATTGGTGCGTTGGGAGGACCCTGCGGAGATGCTGAATCGCTTTGAGCGCGAGATGAACGCGCTGATGAACCAGTTCTTTGGCGGAACCGTCGCACGTCGCCCGGAGCCGACCCTGCCTCGCGTGTGGGCGCCCGCGGTGGACGTGCGCGAGGATGACAACGAGATCACCATCCACATGGAGCTGCCGGGCGTGAAGCCCGAAGAGGTGGAGATCGAGTTGACGGGCGACACGCTGTGCGTCAAAGGCGAGCGCAAGTTCCAGGATGAGGAGCGCCGCAAGGACTACGTGCGCATCGAGCGGGCGTACGGCACCTTCCAGCGCTCGTTCACGCTGGGCACGCCGATTGACGCCGAGAAGGTGACGGCGCACTACAAGGACGGCGTGTTGACCATCACTCTGCCTAAGGCGGAGCAGGTGCGTCCGAAGAAGGTGCAGGTGAAGGCGGGTTAATCCCCTTCACCGTCCAGTACAGAGGGGCAGGGCGGGGGCAACTGCCCTGCCCCATTCTGGTAATACGGTAGAGGTGGCGAAGCAGGGATGAACTACAAATACAAGGACTACTATGCCATACTCGGTGTGCCGCGCAACGCCACCGAAAAGGAGATCAAGCAGGCGTATCGCCGACTGGCTCGCAAGTATCACCCCGACGTGAACCCCGGCGACAAGAGCGCGGAAGAGAAGTTCAAAGAGATCAGCGAGGCGTACGAGGTGCTCTCCGACCCGGAGAAGCGGGCGAAGTACGACCAGTACGGCGAGATGTGGAAGTACTACAGCGAGCAACAGCAACAGCCTGGCGGATTCTCTGGCGGTGGCGGATGGCAGGACCTGCGCGATTTCAGTTTCGGCGGGCTAGGTGACCTGTTCGCCACCCTGTTCGGCGATGCGTTCGGGCGCCAGGGTCCCGTCGATACCGAGTTCGGCGCGCCTTTTGCCGCCTCGCTGGATGTGGAGTATCCGATTGAAATCTCGCTGGAGGATGCCTATTCGGGCGCGACCCGCACGCTTGCGCTGACGCTACAGGACACGTGCCCGCAGTGCGGCGGCATCGGCGCGTCGCGCACGCGAAGTGGGTTCTACACGTTGGGACAACCATGCCCCAACTGTCACGGACGAGGAAGCGTGCCACGTAGTAAGCGACTGGAAGTGCGCATCCCCGCCGGCGTACAGGAGGGATCGAAAATCCGCCTGGCGGGCGAAGGGCTGACCGGACGCGGCGGACAGCGCGGCGACCTGTACCTGATCGTGCACATCCGTCCGCATCCCACCTTCGAGCGCAAGGGCGACGACCTGTATGTGGATGTGGACGTGCCGTACACCACCGCCGCGCTGGGCGGTGAGGTGCGTGTGCCCACGATGAAGGGCTATGTGACCATGAAAGTGCCCACCGGCACCCAAAGCGGACAGGTGTTTCGCCTAGCCGGGCAGGGAATGCCGCGCCTGAAAGGTGGAGGCTACGGTGACCTGTACGCGCGCACGCGCATCACCGTGCCCCGAACGTTGACCGCTCGCGAGCGCGACCTGCTCCAGCAGCTGGCGCAACTGCACGGCACAACTACCACTCGCGTGTCATAACGGTTGGGAAGGGGGGAACTTAAAAATGGCAAACAACGCGCGTGACAAGCACGAGCCGGTCTACCTAATCAGCGTCGCGGCAAGGCTGTGCGACATGCACCCGCAGACTCTGCGCATGTACGAGCGCATGGGGCTGGTGCGACCGCGGCGCATTAACCAGAAAAACCGCCTCTACTCCGAGGCGGATATCGAGCGATTGCGCCAGATTCAGCGATTAACGCGCGATCTGGGCGTGAACCTGGCGGGTGTGGAGATTATTTTAGACCTACTGGACAAAGTAGAGAAGCTCCAGCAGGAGCTGGAAGCGGTGCACGCCCAGATGGAGCAGATGGTTCAGGAGCGGGTAGAGCAGATTCTTGCTGAGCGACAAACGCTTCCTGCCAAAGTGGTGCGCGAGCTGTAAAAAAACGGCGCTTCCCCCCTTCTCACCAGCCGTAACGCTCGGGGCCCCACTCCTTCTCGACCAGTTCCTGCTTCAGCAGGATCAGCTTTCGACTTGGCACGTCCTCATACACCACCACCCCCGGACCGATGCACGTGTACGCGCCGATCTTCACCCCCGGCTGGGTGATCACGTTGACCCCTGTGCGGCTGAAGTCGCCGAAATAGGTGGCGTCCGCGCCGTGCGTGGGGAACTCGCGCCGTCCTTTGATGCGGTGGATGGTTTCACCGTCGTCAAAGCGCAAAGTGCCGCATACCGTCGCCGCACCGATGTCCACCGAGTGCCCCACCACGCCCGAAATCTCGCAGTAGTGATACAGATACGCGCCGTCGAACAGCACGCCGTCTATCTCCGCGCCGTGCCCCACGATGCACCGGTTCCCCACCACGCTGTACGCCCCCACCAGGCAGTAGTCGCTGACGCGCGTGTGGTCGCCCATCGCCACCGCATTGCCCACAATCGCTCCGTTCACCACCCGCGTGTGTTTGCCGATAAACACGTTGCCCTCGATCACCACCCGGTTGCCGATTTCACTTCCCTCGCCGATCACCACGTGTCCCCGAATCTCCGCGCCGTCATGAATACGCGCGGTGGGGTGGACCATGCTTTCCTGCAGACCGAGGCTCATCTCGTCCAGCACGCGCCGGTTCGCCTCCAGAATGTGCCAGGGCTTGTCCATGTCCACCAGATAGCCTTCCATTTCTACTGCCAGCACCTCTTCGCCATCGTCAATCAGCGTCTGCACGCTCTGCGCCAGCTCCGCCTCGAGGGGAGGCATCCCGCCTACCGGCACATGCGTCATGATTCCGGGATGGTTCAGGATGGCAGGGATGGCTTGCGGAGTGAAAGCGTAGATGCCGCACAGGCGGTGCTCGCAGTCGCGACTGTGCCCCTCGACATACTCGACGCGCCCACCTTTAACCTGCGCGCCCAGCCAGTCAATCGGTCGCTCTGGCGGCACTATCGGCTGAACCAGCGCAATCCCCACTGCGTCACTGCCCCGTGCAGTGTCCACAAAACGGTTCACCGTCGCCTGCGTAGTGACCACATCGCCATAGAACACCGCGAACGCCTGCTCCGCGTCCAGCAGGGGGAGCGCAGACTGTATGCACACTGCCGTGCCGGGCGTGCCCTGCACGCTGATAAAGACCACCTCCAGTCCCTCGATCCCGTGTAACGCGGAGCGCACCGAGCCAGCGTGTGCCCCGACGACCACCACTGCCCGGCGAATGCCCGCGTCGCGAATCTGCTCCGCCAGCCGGCGCACGGCGGGCTTGTTCACCACCGGCGTCGTACATTTGTTGCGCACCTCGTTGTAGGGCCAGAAGCGGGTTCCTGCACCCGCGCACAGTATCACCGCCTGCTTCATGGCAAGATACCTCCTATCTCCTGCAGGTACATCAGGTCGCTTTCCAGGGCTTGCAGTTCCATGTGCGCACCGCTCTGCGTCAACAGGCTCTTCGCCTCCTTATGACGTGCAAGGAACTGGAGCGCGGCGATCTGGCAGGCGTGCTCGTCCTTTGTTTCCGCTGGGCAGTTCACACACTCCTCCCAGTAGCGAAACGCCTCCTTGCGCATTCGCAGCTGGAACGCCATCAGCCCTGCCCAGAAAAGCGCCACGACGTGAGGCGGACGCGCCGGTTTGCCAACCCCAAGATTGCGAGGATACTCCATCGCCGTCAGGAAATACTCCAACGCCTCGTCCCACACGCCGAATTGTGCCTCCCCAATGCCTTGCAAGGTGTGTGCCCAGTACCACTGCCTGCGAATGTGGGTATCTCCCTCTGCCACATGGAACGTGCGCGAACGAAGTAGTTCGATCGCCTGGATAAAATGCCCCTGTGACATCAGCGCGTCGACCAGTACCTGCGCCACTCGGTTATCTTGCCGTACCTCTTGGGGGGCGCGATACAGGCGCTGGATTGTGCCGGCGCCGGTTGCCTGTGGAGAGACAGCGAACGTTTCGCGCTCCATCCAGAGCACGGGGTCGGTTGGGCACAGAGCGATCGCCTTTTCGTAGAAGCGCGCGCCGGTGGTAGGGATGTCGATAATTAGCGACAACACCAGCCCAATGTTGCGGTAGAGACCGACCAACTGGGGCATATGC
The DNA here is from genome assembly GCA_040289885.1 of Armatimonadota bacterium. Classification (GTDB taxonomy): domain Bacteria; phylum Armatimonadota; class HRBIN16; order HRBIN16; family HRBIN16; genus HRBIN16. The sequence goes on from PSLZ01000031.1 coordinate 23,549, forward strand.
GGTGGCGGTTCCGCTTTCAGGACGCTCTCGGCGAGCTGGCGCCACGCGCGGCGGGTGCGACCGGTGAGAGGCTGTTCCGCCGAGACCTCTCCTTTCGCCAGAGCCTCATCCACCTTCCCCGCGTCCAGCGCGCGGAGCCATTCCAGCAGAGCCCCTATTTGTCGCCGGTGTGCCATCAGCCAGTTGCCCAGCGCGTAGCGTGCCAGCGCGTCGTCGGGGCAAAGTTTGAGTACCTCCTGCAGAGCGAGACTATCTTCCAGACGCCACGGGAAGAGGTACTTGGTGTCACTGCACCCAGCGAGCAGGCTGTGTTCGACCGCCTGTGCCGGCAAGCCCTTCTTGACGTACGCCAGCGCGAGCAGATAGTGCCTCAGCGCCGTTTCGGGCAGTTGCAGGTGCGTTGGGGCTTCCAAGATGCGGATGGCGTCGTTCAAGCATCCGGCGTTCAGATAGTCGCACGCCACCTCTTCGAAGAGGTGCGGCTGTACGCTCAGCGGGCGCAGGAGGTTGACCGCATCCCCTTCGGAGGTGGAGGGGGCGCTGAAGAACGCCTCTGTGCGCAAGAGCAGTTCCAGCGGTGTCAGCAGATGTACCTGCAGGCGTACCTGTGATGCCTCTTCCAGTTCGCCGCGCAGGCGAAGCACTACCGCCCGCATCATCCACGCCTTGATGTCCGCCGCATTATACAGCAGTGCCTCGGCGAACAGGTCATCCGCCCGCGCCAGGTCGCCTCGCCGCATCGCGCATATCCCCAGCAGGTAGTACGCCAGCCCGCGGTACTCCGCACTGCGCCGTAGGAGATACAGGTACTCTTCCGCTTCCTCCGCTCTGTCCAGCGTGATCAGGCAGAGGGCGCGCAGGTACATCGCCTCCCAGTTCTGCGGGTCACGTTGCAGGGTCGTTTCGGTTACCTGCAGACACTCTTGTATGTATCCTACCTCCAGAAGATGTCGGGTAACGGCATTGACAGCGGGGATCGAGCCTCTCTGCGCCGATTCGCCATACTTTTGTAGTGCCTCTTCCAGCCTCCCCGCGCGCTCGCAGGCGTCGGCTTGCACGAACTGCTCGTCTCCGACGGGGGACTCGCGCCGTGGCGGCGTGATGAGGACCTGCTCGCGCTCTGCGGGAGGATTGGCGATCGCTTCCAGCACCGGCTCTCTGCTGTTGGTGGCAATGACCACTTTCAACGGTAGTTCGGGCGGTTGCGGCAGAGTGAACTGCCACTTGCCCGGACGTTCGGGGTAGAGATCCACCCGCTGTTCATGTATCACCGAATCGCCGTACTGGAGGAGCAGTCGATGGTCGGGGCGAGGGGTTGTGGCGTGCAAACGCACGGTCATCTGCGGTCCCTCCAGCGTGACGCTCAGTGCGCCCTCGCGGTTGGCAGAGCTCACCACGCCCGCCATCTCGCGGATGGGATACCAAGCTTCCTGCCAGCACTCCAGCGTGTGGGGCGGTATCCAGTGCCAGATGCTCTGGTCTTCAAATCGCCCGGTTTGGATCTCCACATAGGGGATGCCGTCGTCGTTCAGTCGCTCTGCCCACACCATGCCGTCATCGGCGGTGCCCCAGGTGAAGAGCTTTCTGCCGCGCACGTCGCGCCAGTCGGCGACGTGCAATAGTCCGACGTCCGCTTGTAGGTCGTATCCGCCGAAGAAGTCGCCGCGGAAGTCGTGGGCGAAGACGCTGGAGGCGCTGTCGTAGCTGCGATAGAGGCTGAGGTCAGTGCCGTCGTCCGTGATGGGGAAGGGCAGAGTGGCTCGCGGCTCGCTCAGGTCGCCTTCCCAATTGCGTACCGAGCGGGCAGGCAGAATCCATTTCCAGTGCTCATGCGCGGGGACGGCGCAGTTTGTCCAGAAGTAGAAGCGCTTTTTGATCTCCGTGCGGTTGAAGAGCCGGATGTCGGTCTCCATCAGGGCACGGTCGGGATAGAGGCTGATGCCCACCATCCACATCATGCGACTGCGCCGGCAGATTTCGCCGAGCCAGATGGTGCCTTTCTCCCCTTGCTCTTTGGGGTAAGCGAGCGTGTACAGCACCGGCTGATGCGTGGTGTAGCGATGCCCGATGGGGAAGTTGAACTCGATGCCTCCCGCGATCCATGCGCCCGTCAGCCCGATGAGCGCGGGCTTGATGGAGGGCGGCTGGTAGAGGCACTCGCGCCCGGCTATCTTATCGTAAAGCGACCACACGCGCCCGCCGATTTCGGGCAAGACCATCACGCGCAGGTAAGGGTTCTCCAGAAACAGGGCGCGATACTCGCGCGGCTCCGCGTGGTCGCTCAAGGTGTCCAGCAAGGGGTAAGGATATACGTCTCGGTTGCCCTCGCGGTCAAATGGCGGATGCGGATTGGCTTTGCCTACCGGGTAGGTGGGAATGGTTACCGTTTCCTCCCACAGATGCACGGACATCGCTCGCTCCTCACCAGAGATTTGTCGCAATCCTCACTCCCCTGGCTGGGGCAGGGACGACTGTTAGTGGTATTCTATCCCAATCTAAATCATGTTTCAATCCTCATCTGTTGTTCTGACGAGCGGGGGTCTCCCAGCAGGAATCGCCGACACGCACGCCAAATCGTGCCCGCACTCTTAATCGGCCGAAGTCGATCTGTGATGTTCAGACACACTCCTACGCCGTGGAAGCCTTTTGAGCCTCTTCCACCATCTTCAGGAACTCCGCTTCGGTCAGCACGGGCACGCCTAACTGCAAGGCTTTCTGGTACTTAGAGCCCGGACTTTCGCCCACCACTACGTAGCTGGTCTGCTTGCTCACGCTCCCCGACGCCTTACCGCCCAGCTCGCGCACCAGTGCCTCCGCCTGCTCGCGGGTGAATCGCTGTAGTGCGCCTGTGAACACAAACGTCAATCCCGCGAAGGCGTCCGAGCGTTTCTGGCGTTCGGCGATGGGGGTCACGCCCGCGGCAAGCATCTTCTGGATGACCCGGCGGTTCTCCTCGCGCCGGAAGAACTCCACGATCTCGCGCGCGGTGGCGGGACCGATTTCGGGTATCTGCAAGAGCTGTTCCTCCGTGGCGTTCATCAGCGCGTCCAGACTGCCCAGATACTCCGCCAGCAGTTGTGCAGCACGCTCACCCACCTGCCGAATGCCCAGCGCATAGATGAACCGCGATAGCGGCACCTGTTTGCTTCGCTCCACCGCCTGCAGGAGGTTATCCGCCAGCTTGTCGCCCATGCGTTCTAGTGGCAGAACCTGCTCCTTCTTCAGGTAATAGAGGTCGGCGGGGTCGTGAATCAGCCCCTCTTCAAACAGTCGCTGTACCCACTTGTCGCCAAAGCCTTCGATGTTCATCGCGTTGCGTGCGGTGAAATGTCGGATGCGCTCCACAATCTGCGCGGGGCAGGCAAGGTTCACACATCGCGCCACCGCCTCTCCTTCGGGCTTTTCGACGGGTGCGCCGCACTCGGGGCACCTCTGCGGACGGACAATGGGTATCTCATCCCCATCCCGTGCCTCTTCCACCACCGATACCACCTCGGGTATCACGTCACCCGCACGCTGGATCACCACCTCGTCGCCAATCATCACCCCTTTGCGGGCGATTTCGTCCTCGTTGTGCAGGGTAGCACGCGAAACGGTCACACCGCCCACCTCTACCGGCTCCATAATCGCCACCGGCGTCAGCGCCCCCGTGCGCCCGACCTGCCAGCGCACCTCCAGGATGCGTGTGCGGGCTTGCTGTGCGGGGAACTTGTAGGCGATCGCCCAGCGCGGACTGCGCTGGACATAGCCCAGGTCTTGCTGAAGGAGCACCGAGTTGACCTTCACCGCCACGCCGTCCACGTCGTAGTTCAGCTCCTGTCGGCGCGCGGTCCACTGTTCACAGAACGCGATGACCTCCTCGATGTTCGAGCAGATGCGCGCATGCGGATTGACGGGGAATCCCCATGCCTTCAGCGTCTGCAGAATCTGCCAATGCGTGTCGAAGTTCGCTCCTTCCACCGCGCCCAGCCCGTAGGCGAACAGGCTGAGCCTGCGTTTGGCAGTGATACGGGGGTCCAGCTGGCGCACAGAACCTGCGGCGGCGTTGCGGGGGTTGGCGAAGGTGGGTTCGCCCGTCTGCTCACGCTCTTCATTGATGCGGCGGAACTCGTCGTGGGTGAGGTATACCTCGCCGCGCACCTCCACGAAGGAGGGAATGGGCACTGTTGGCTCGTCAAATAGCGATGAGGGAGCGGTGCTCGGATGTCGCAGGCGCAGGGGGATAGCGCGGATGGTGCGCAGGTTCTGGGTCACATCTTCGCCCTGCAGACCGTCGCCGCGCGTGGCACCCGTGACGAACACGCCGTTGACGTAGGTCAGCGAGATCGCCAGCCCGTCGATCTTCAGCTCCGCCACGTACTCGATGGGCTGGTCCAGCGGCATCGCGAGAAACCGTTTGATGCGCTGGTCAAAGGCTCGCAGTTCCTCAGCACCAAAGGCGTTGTCCAGGCTGAGCATGGGTTGACGATGCGTGTGCGTGGCAAATGCCTCCAGCGGGGGCGCACCCACGCGCATGGATGGCGAATCGGGAGTGCGCAGGTCGGGAAATTGCTCCTCCAACTGCAGGAGCTCGCGCATCAGCGCGTCGTACTCGGCGTCGGAGATTTCAGGCTGGTCCAGCACGTAGTACAGGTAGTTGTGGTGTTCGATCAGGCGACGCAGTTCCTCCAGCCGCTTTTGAGCCTGTTCGCGGGTCAGCTCGCTCATGCTGTGTGCCCTCCGTGCGGGATTGCGTATCCTCTGTTCGCCGTTCGCGCGAAGGTTCCTGCTGGAGCGGCTTGCCTCTGCGTTCCTCTAGGGGGGTCTGAGCCCATCTCTTGTCATTCTGAGCGGAGCGAAGAATCTCACGATACCGCTATCTCTAAAAAAACGCTTACAAAGCCGATAATAAGCGTGGGTATCCCGAACAGCGCTTTAGCGTAAGCCGAACAGCTTCGAAGCGTTCTGTGTGGTGACGACAGCGATTCGCTCCACAGGTTCTCCTTTGATATCTGCGATGTGTGCTCCGATCAGCGGGATATACGCGGGCTCGTTGCGCTTTCCGCGATGAGGCATGGGCGCAAGGTAAGGGGCATCTGTTTCCAGCAGTAGCCGTTCCGGCGGCGCCTGTTGAACGACCTCGCGCAGGGTGTGTGCGTTTTTGAAGGTCACCACCCCGCCGATGCCCAGATACCAGCCCATTTCGATAGCGCGTTGGGCGTGGTGTAGCTCGCCGCTAAAGCAGTGTAGAACCCCGCGCAGGGGATAGCGTGCCAGCGTGTCCAGTAGGTCATCGTAAGCGTCGCGACAGTGGATAATCACGGGCAGATGGAGATTCAGGGCAAGCCGGAGCTGTTCTTCAAACGCCCGCTGTTGCGCGTCCTTGGGCGAGAGGTTTCGGTAGTAGTCCAGACCGATTTCGCCGATTGCCACCACCGATGGCTGAGACGCCAGGTCCCGCAGGTACAGAAGGGTCTCCGGCTCGCATTGCACGGCGTCGTGGGGATGGATGCCGATGGATACCCAACAATTGCCGAGCTGTTGGGCGACTTGTATCGCCCTCTCACTGCTGGCAACATCGTATCCCACAATGATGGCGGAGCGTAGCCCCGCTTGCTGGGCTCGGCTCCACACCTCCAGCGCGTCGGAGGCGAAGTCGGGATGGTTCAGATGGCAGTGCGTATCCGTCCATGTGCTCATACTAACAGCATGCCCGAATGTGGGTACCGCTGTCAAGGGGAGGCGAAACTTCTTTTGGTAAACAAACGTCTAATAAATGCATAGCCACAGGAACTATACCAGCAGGATGATTTGCAAGGTTCGGAATCCGCGGCAAAAAACCGGTATGGTGTGCGTGTGCCGGTTATGGAAAGCACCTCATGGAGACACGCCGCCTACCGTGTATGCACATCGTTGACGTAAGGAGAGGTCAGCTATGCCACAACTGAGAAAAGACCCTGTCACCCGCGAATGGGTGATCATCGCAACCGAGCGAAGCAAACGCCCGTCGGATTTCAAGGCGAGCGAAGTGATAGAAAAGCGGGCGGAGTATGTGGCGGAATGCCCGTTCTGCCCGGGTAACGAGCACCAGACGCCGCCGGAGGTGGCTTCCTATCGCAAGGCAGGAACCTACCCCAACAGCCCCGATTGGTGGGTGCGTGTGGTGCCCAACAAGTTCCCTGCCCTCGCTATCGAAGGGGACCTGGAGCGTAGTGGCATCGGCATGTACGACTACATGAACGGCGTTGGGGCGCATGAGGTGATTATCGAGACGCCACGCCACGACCATCATCCCGCGCTGATGCCCGGGCAGCAGTTGGAAGAGGTCATCTGGATGTACCGCGACCGCTCGCTGGACCTGGCGCAGGACAAGCGGTTCCAGTACATCATGGTCTTCCGCAACCACGGGCGCGTGGCAGGTGCATCGCTGGAGCACCCGCACTCGCAGCTGATCGCTCTGCCAATGGTGCCGGCGGAGGTGCGTCGGCGCATCGATGGCGCGTCGCTGTACTACGAACTGCATGAGCGGTGTGTGTACATCGACATGGTCAGGCAGGAGGAACGTATCGGTGAGCGCGTAGTGGTGGCGAACGAAGAGTTCCTGGCGTTTACCCCGTTCGCTTCCAAGTATCCCTTTGAAACGTGGATCGTGCCGCGCCGACATCAGCCTTCCTTCGTGCAGATCGACCGCGAGCAAGCCAGAGCTTTCGCGCATATTCTGAAGGAAGTGCTGTGGCGCATGGACGTCGCGCTCAACCATCCGCCGTACAACTTCACTCTGCACACCGCTCCGATCAACCAGGATCGTAACTACCACTATTTCCAGTGGCATCTGGCGATTATGCCGCGACTGACCATCGCCGCCGGCTTCGAGCTCGGCACGGGCATCTACATCAACGTGACCACTCCCGAGGACGCGGCAAGGCATCTACGCGAGGTGAAGCTGGAAACGGAAACGCCCCAGCCTGAGCTAGTGGTGCCGGCGCACTAAAACCCTACAGCCCGCAAGCCATTTTTCCCCCTTCTCGCGACGGAAGGGGGCATTGGATACCTTATTCCAGCCGCTCGCGCAGGGAAAGATACTCCTCGACGCCCAGCACCTCTTTGATCTCGGCGAACGACAGCATGTGCGCTTGCATGGCGTCCACTCGCCCCTCCCGGGCAAAGAGCCGTATCAACTCGCGCACGGCGTACGCGCTGACCAGTAGGCTCTCGATGGGGCAGACCACGATCTTGTAACCCATCTGTTCCAGATCGCGCACGCTCAGAATGGGCGTCTTACCACCCCATAACATGTTGACCAGCAAGGGATGAGACACTTCGCGAGGGATGCGCTCCAGTTCCCCCACGCTCAGCGGCGCCTCGATAAAACACACGTCCGCCCCTGCCTCCGCGTACAGGTTTACGCGGCGGATGGCTTCGTCCAGCCCCAGCGGCTCGCGTGCATCAGTGCGGGCGATGAGCACGAAGTCGGGGTCAGGGCGGGCGTATACCGCGGCTTTGATCTTCAGCGCCATCTCCTCGGCGGGGATCACCTGCTTGCCCTCGAAGTGCCCACACCGCTTGGGCGAGACCTGGTCCTCCAAAATGATGCCCGATGCCCCAGCCTGCGCGAAGGTCTGTACCGTGCGCGCCACGTTATGCAGGTCGCCATGTCCCGTGTCGCCATCGGCAATCAGCGGCACGCTCAGGCGTGTGCTCATGCGGCGCACCGCGTCTGCCATCTCGCTCATCGTCAGGAAGTTCAGGTCAGGCAGTCCCAGCATACTAGCGCTGGTGCCGAACCCGCCGATGAACACCGTTTCAAAGCCTGCCTGCTCGATCAGCATGGCGGTGAACACATCGTGTGCGCCTAGCGAGCGGATAATGCCCGGTTGCTCCAGAAGTTGCCGGAGACGCTGGTTCTTGGTCATTCCATCCTCCTTGCCACCCCCAGGGCAGGCGCTCCGTCACTGCCTTCGATGCACGGGGGCAGGCAGATGAAGCGCACCCAGCCCGGCTCTAGCGCACGCAGGTTCAGTCCATCCACGATGATGACGCCCGCACCGAGCAGTGTGCGATGCGCGCGCGGCTCGGGCGCATGAAACTGCTCGACCGGCAGGTAGTCGATGCCCACTAGTCGGATGTTTCGCTTTACGATCCACTCCGCCGCATCGGGGGCGAGGTACACGAAATCGGGCTGGAAGTCGGGCTGGTCCCACAAGCCGAAGGAGTCATCGATTTGAATCAACAGGCGTTCGGCGCCCTCGGGGATGTGCGCCGATTCGAGTGCGCTGGCGGTTACGGCAGACCTTGCGCGCACGCTCGCCACATATGCCTTACCGATCAGTAAGTCTAACGGTAGACGGTCGACGGTGATGCCGTCGACGATGAAGTGCCAGGGCGGGTCCACATGGGTGCCGGTATGCGTGCCCATCTCTATCGCCGACCGGTTGCACCCCTTGCCGTCCGCGATGCGCAGGAGCGGTCGCAGGCAAAAGGGCTGGTCGCCCGGATAGGTAGGCATTCCCTCTCTCAGGGGCACACTGAGGTCTATCCATTCCATAGGCGGATATTTCCTCCTTGCCGAGTTCTCTAAACGTTCGCTGGCCGCAAGCAAGCTTCCTTCGAGGCTATATCTCTTTTCGGCAGTGCCACGCGATGTATATCTTCTCGAAGATGCTGGTTTGTGCTCTTTGACGAAAGACATCATAACCATTTACCTCAATGTGATATAGGACACGGGCGTACAGCCGGCTTGCAAGCTTTACAGGGTATTGATACTCGCATGGGAGCAGCGAGATGCCCTTTTCCGCCTCAGCATACAGCGATCGTGTTCGTTGAATTTCGTACTGTAGTAATTGCTTTACTTTCTCAGATATGTTTGCAGAGGCGATGTCTTCCTCTGTCACCCCGAAACGCTCTAGGTCTTCCTGTGGTAGGTAAATTCTACCGCGTTTCCAGTCCTCACCTACATCTCGTAGGAAGTTGGTCATCTGCATTGCCTCCCCCATATGTACTGCATATGGGATTAGTTCGTGCCGATGACATCCGAACAGGCACAACATCATCGCGCCTACTACCCCTGCACTACCCCACATGTAACGCTGGAGATGCTGATAGGTAGGGTAGCGGGAGCAGAATAGGTCTTGGCGCATGGCGTCGAGAAAGTCTAACATGTACGATTCTGGTATCGTGAATTGCTTGGCGGTTTGCGCAAAAGCGCGCAAGACAGGGTTAGAAACCTTCCTGCCTGCTAGTGCTAATTTGAGATCGTGCTCGTAATCTTCAAGTAAACGAGCGATTTTCTCACCATCTTGTTCGCTAGGGTCATCCACCCACTGGTCGGCGATCCTTACGAACGCATACAAAGCGTAAACATGGTGGCGCAGTTGTGGAGGGAAAAACCGAGTGGCGAAATAGTAGCTTTTACCATAGCGGCGCTGAACATACATGCAATATCGGTAGTCGTCAATACTGGCATTTTGGACCGACAGGCCTTCCGAGTACATAAGCAATCTCCCCATATGAATTCACGGCATATACTTTACCCAACGACGTTCATGAATGGAAAGTTTACCCTGCACTAGCAGCTCGAAACCTGCCTGTGCGGCTTTTGCAAAGGTATCACAACGGTCTGCTTCCTCGCGCAGGGTGTACAGCATAGTGTATACTATGTCCTGTGCTTGTTTAAGCCATTGTGGGGGATCAGTTTGTAAAACAATGGGTTGCTCTACCGCCATGAACGCGCGAGGGTACTGATGGCGAGTATGGGTGATGGCGATTGCCATAGGGAACACCTGCACGTTGGGAACATGTTGGGTTAGCCAGTACAACGACCTACCAAAGGGTAGCAGTTCTGGATCTGCATGAATGGTTCCTTCTGGGAATAGAAACAACACGCGTGGGGGATGTTGCAACAGTCTTAGAGTTTGCCGCAGTGTATGCGCGCGCGCATAGACGTTACCTGTTGGATAGGGCAAGGCTCCAAGCGCCCAGAATGGTGGGAACCAACGCCACTCCTCCATCCACAACGTCATCGGCATACGCCATTTTTTACCTAAAATGTAGCACAGGTAGCCATCCCACCAGTAGTGATGGTTGGCGAACAAGATAGTAGAGCGGTCAGCTACAGGTGGGCAAGCAACTCGGGCGAAAACGGCTTGAAAATGTGACCGAACGCTGTATTCGATTAGCCAATCGGCGAATAATCGACATGCCCCTATTAGCGAACGCGGTATGTGCGTCCTTTCCATCTGACCTCTCCTCGTGCGTACCAGAAGATTGACCGCCATAGCGTCCATTCTCCAATGAGCAGGGTAAGCGGATACAAACAACCAAACCATAAGGGCATATCTACCATCCATGCCGATAGTGCAAACAGCAGGGAGCTCAGCCCATAACTGACCATGTGCCACCCGGACACGCCCCCAAGAGAAGCTTCCAGCAATGGAGCCAAATATACCAATGCCAGTAGAAGAGCGACGACGATAGCTGCGGGAACCGAACCACAAATAGCGGTTGCATTTTTGGAAAAGCCATCAACTGCATCGCGAAGTGTGGAATACATGTTCACCTCAAATATACTACGTCCGTCTAGGATAACTACCTGTCCTCCCTGCAATTTTACCTCACGAGCGATATGTACGTCTTCCAATATCGCCTGACGCGCGCGCTCATGTAGCCACGTCTGCTGATAGTAGTCACGTGGGAAGGCCATCATCTGCCCGTTGGCGAAAGCAAACGCGGGATGCGGATATTTTTCAGCCAGTGGTATGGGTAAAAGTGTAAAAACCGAAAACGGTAACATACTTTTGAGTAGCCCCACAAATAATCGGTTGGCTCGGAGCTTGGGAATAGCGGTAACCAGCTGTACCCTACGCCTGTCGATATGTGAAAGGTGGTCAATTAAGAACTGGATGCTATGCTTGTGAAGGTGTATATCAGCATCCAAGAAAACGAGCCAATCTCCCCTGGCACGCTGTGCCAGCTGGTGGCAAGCCCAGTTTTTGCCAACCCATCCTGCTTGCTTGGCAGGAGCAGGAAACCAACTGAGCCACTTTGGAGAAGGGTGCATTGGCAGGTTCGCCTCGAGCCATTCTCTGCTGGTATCCTCGGAGCTGTCGTCACATAGGATGACCTCAAAGGGCTTCACTTGCTGAGCGTGTAATGCTTCAACTAGCATAGGGAGTTTGTCTCGTTCGTTGCGTACCGGTATCAGTATGCTCAGACGCGGCAGATCTGTATTTGGTAAAGCACTGAACCACTTACGCCTACATCGCCAGTAGCACAGATTGGCTAATAGCACGGCTAGCTGAGCCAAAAGGATGGCAAATATCCACTGTGTTATCATAACCTACATCTCGGTATGAAGTAATTCACGGGTAATACGTTCTTGTAATAGCTCTGCTGAAATCAGTACCATGGGTATGCCATTACCCGGCACAGTACTTGCCCCCACGAAATAGACACCTCTAAACGGCGCACGATTGGATGGACGAAAACAGGTAGATTGGAAGAAGTCGTGGCTGAGTCCGAAAGCTGCACCCTGCCAAAGTCCTATGCTCTCCCAATCAGCTGGTGTCACCTGATGCACAAAGCGAATGTAGCGTCTGCACAGTCCCACATCCTGTTGTAATCTCTGAAGCACTTTGTCCAACACCTTATCTGTCATCGATGTAGCATCTTGACCGGAACGATTGGGTACAGGAACCAACACGTACAGATTCTCACAGCCTTCAGGGGCGTCGGTGCTTTCGGTACGCACCGATAGACAGGTATAAAACGACGGGTCTGTGGGCACTACCTTTTGTACGAAAATCTCGTGTAGGTTGCGCTCAAAATCCGCGCTGAAGTGTACGTTGTGATGCAGAAGTTCGGGGAGACTGTTCGCATAGCCGATACAAAACACTAAGGCACTGCATGAGTTTCGCCAGCGGCGACGTGCCACGCGACAAGAGGGGAGTAGCCGAGCGTAAGCAGTGGGCACATCCACGTTGAGCACAACAACATCTGCAGGTAAGATATCACCATTAGCCAGTTGTACTCCAGTTGCACGTCCCTGTTCTATAATCACCTGTCGAACGGGAGTGCTGGTATAGATACGCACCCCGCTTTGCCGGGCGAGTTGCTCGAGCGCGCGAATGATCTGATACATTCCGCCTCGAGGGAACCACACTCCCTCGCCTGACTCCATATAGGTCAGGATGCCATATACCCACGGGGCGTTGAGAGGAGACAGGCCTAGGTACATCGTTTGAAAAGTAAACAGCATGCGCAGGCGCGGGTCTTGCACATATTTAACCACTTGCTTTGACAGGTTATTAAGTAATCCGTGTTTCAATACAAGCGCTAGCGAGCGAACATTCAACAGGTCAAAGACGGACTGATAGTTGCGCTGCACAAAAGTAGGAACTACATCGTGTAGCATACTACCAAGATCTGCCATAAGACGCAAGTAGCCACGCACTTGGTCGGAGGATATTTTGGTGGCAATTTCACGCACCATATTCGCGATACAAGGCGACGAGTCGAACCGCGTGCCATCGGCATAGAAGACCCGATAGGATGGATTTAACAGCAATGGCTGCAAGTAGTCTTCTAGCCTTACTTGCAAGTCATGGAAAAGTTTTTCTAATGGATGTAACATCATCAGTAGGGTGGGACCTGTATCAAACCGGAACCCCTCTCTTCGCAGCTCTGCAATGCGCCCTCCTAAGTGTTCAAGCTGTTCTATCAGCGTTACCCGATGACCCAGTTGCGCCAGACGCACTGCGCTAGCTAAGCCTCCTAGTCCAGCACCGACGATGACGATGCTTACCATTTACTCACCTCGGATAGCATAGAGGGGAATCCGCGTCGCCATACTATTACCAGAACAGTCATCACACTGATACCCCACAGCACCGCTGCTAACGGGCGCATATATACCCAAGATAGTATCGCCATAAATCCACCTTGCACCAGATACAAAGCGACGGCGATGTTGTCCCAGTGCCCTTTCCACCTTCTATCTATCATCCAGTAACATCCTGCAACAATCGCGCCAGTTAACCACCAGCCGAGCCAGTTCACATAGGGCATCCCATAAAAACCAGTCGCGGAATGCCACTGCCAGTAAGCAAAACCAGCTGTCATCGCAGGGTCCATCGCAAAGTCCCATATCGTCAGGATTACTCCCGCGACAACCGGTTTTAGCCAACGACGTACCCGCATGGCTTCTGTGATCACCATGGATGGATAAAGCATCATCATCCAGGAAGGAGGGATCAAGTAGGGCACATGCCCCAGAAACTTCGGTCCCATCATGTCAGTATAGCTATACGCGCCGAACGGAACACCCGTAGTAGTTCCGAGCAGTTCCATACCGCCAGCAATGAGGGTGCAGAGCATAAGCAGCAGCACCGCATATCGCCATCCTTCCCGATATGCCATAACCAGGAAAGCAGTCAGAATGCCTGTAATGGTATTAGTGATACCTAACCAAAAGGTAATTGCTGAGTAATCCCAAGATGGGACCGAGGGGATGTTATACAACGCCCAGACCCCTACGAGACTAAACAGAGCCGCAAGTGCATTCACGGCAAACATTACCAACGCCAGCTGACTCATGCCAACACTCTTAACAAGCTATGTGTGACCGCATTACACAATGTGCGTTTGACCTTATTCTACCCCTTGTCTAATTCAAAGTGCAATGGTTAGTTCCTTTGCTTCTGCAGGCGCAAGAGATGCAACCGGCGTCGGTCGGGAGGCAGGTCCGGATAGTAGGCTTCCCCCACGCTGACGAAGCGGAAGGATGGGGTAAAGACCTCGAAGAACGCTTCCAGCCTCAGACGGTGGGGACCGCCTTGTGGTGGTTGCGGCTGGTCATGGTGAAACTCGCGCATGAAGAGAAGGCCACCCGGCTTCAGCACCCTTGCCACAGAGCGCGCATACATGGGGCGGATTTCGGGATCGAACGAGTGAAAACAGCCCGAGTCGCAAATCAGGTCGATGCTGGAATCGCGGAAGGGCAGGAAACGGGCGTCTGCCTGAATCAGCGGCACATCCAGCCCAGCCCGCCGGAGCCGCTCGCGAGCGAAACGCAGGGGCTCTAGTGCGATGTCCACGCCGATCACCCAATAGCCCTGCTGGGCAAGATACATCAGGTCAGTGCCTGTTCCGCAACCGAGGTCTACCGTCACCCCTTTGGGAAGCACACCGCGTTTGACCGCCTCCACCAGCGTCTGCGCCGGCTCCTCGCGGTGCCAGGGCATCTGGTCGGGCGGCGATTCGCGATAGCGTTGTTGCCAGCGTTCGGTATGTTCGTCCCTCATCGCACAATCAACACCGGCTTGTTGTGTATCGCGTGAAGCACTTTATGGGAGACGCTTCCCAGCAACAGCGCAGAGGCGTCGGTCAACCCGCGCGAGCCCATCACGATCAGGTCCACACCTTCCTCGTTGGCTACCCGGACGATAGTCTCAGCAGTGTGGCCGTACTCGATACATGTGATGTATTCCACACCTGCCTCTTCGAGCAATGGGGTGGTTACCGTGATGACCCCTTCCGCCGCCTGTTCCATCAACCGGGTGACCACCGCCACATCCGTTGCCCCGCCGGGTAGCACCGTTGAGCCAGCCAACGCGGCTGGGATATGCACCACATGCAGGACAGTCACCTTCGCGCCGTAGGTTTTCGCCAGCTCCGCCGCCCAACGCGTGGCTTTGAGTGCAGTCTCGGAGCCATCAGTTGCTAGCAGAATATGTTTGATCATCCCACGCCCCTCCTGTTAAGAGATACGCTCCAGGTGGCGCACGACGTTTTCGGCAAACAGCAGGGGGTATCCTGATGGGTTAGCGGGTACAGGCAAAGCATCTTCCGTCTCCTATCGAGCGTTTGGTTTTCTCATTCGCCTTGCGTTGGGGAACTTCCTTGCGAAAGCGCTGAGATCGCACACAAAAAATTGGGGGTGTGTGCGTGCAAAACGCGAAAGCTGTGGTATAATACTGGTTGGCGAGGCGCGGGGGATGCAGAAACCTCCGCGAGGGGAAAAATTTTCCCCGAAAATCTTGCTGAAACCGTTGACAAATCGCGGAGACGTGGTGTATATTATTATTCGCGATTGAGAGAACGGTAGCTCCTTGAAAACTAGGCAGAGGTTAAGCCTTGAGGTCGGAAGCCAGGCGGAAGACTTTACGCCATCGCAAAACCCTGCCCGGAAGGGCAGTGGGATAGATTTTCGATGGAGAGTTTGATCCTGGCTCAGGGCGAACGCTAGCGGCGTGCCTGCGACATGCAAGTCGAGCGGGGTGTGAGGCTTCGGCTTCGCACCTAGCGGCGAACGGTCGAGTAACACGTAAGCAACCTGCCCCGAAGACCGGGATAACAGCTCGAAAGGGCTGCTAATACCGGATGTGCCCACGGAGAGGCATCTCTTCGTGAGTAAATCCCGCAAGGGGCTTCGGGAGGGGCTTGCGGCCCATCAGCTAGTTGGTAGGGTAACGGCCTACCAAGGCGGCGACGGGTAGCTGGTCTGAGAGGACGGCCAGCCGGACTGGGACTGAGACACGGCCCAGACTCCTACGGGAGGCAGCAGTCGGGAGTCTTGCACAATGGGGGAAACCCTGATGCAGCGACGCCGCGTGCGGGATGAAGTCCTTCGGGACGTAAACCGCTTTTGTCCGGGAAGAAGTTCTGACGGTACCGGACGAATAAGCCCCGGCTAACTACGTGCCAGCAGCCGCGGTAAAACGTAGGGGGCGAGCGTTGCCCGGATTTACTGGGCGTAAAGCGCGCGTAGGCGGCTGCGTAAGTGGGGAGTTAAAGCCCTCGGCTCAACCGAGGAAATGCTCCTCAAACTGCGCGGCTTGAGTGTAGGAGAGGGGAGTGGAATTCCCGGTGTAGCGGTGAAATGCGTTGATATCGGGAGGAACACCAGTGGCGAAGGCGGCTCCCTGGCCTACTACTGACGCTGAGGCGCGAAAGCGTGGGGAGCGAACGGGATTAGATACCCCGGTAGTCCACGCCGTAAACGATGAGCGCTAGGTGTTGGTGGTCTCGACCCCACCAGTGCCGCAGCTAACGCATTAAGCGCTCCGCCTGGGGAGTACGGCCGCAAGGTTGAAACTCAAAGGAATTGACGGGGGCCCGCACAAGCGGTGGAGCATGTGGATTAATTCGATACTAACCGAAGAACCTTACCCAGGCTTGACATGCACACGCAAGCCCTGGAAACAGGGCCCTCTCGGGAAACCGAGACGTGTGCACAGCTGTTGCATGGCTGTCGTCAGCTCGTGCCGTGAGGTGTTGGGTTAAGTCCCGCAACGAGCGCAACCCGCGCCCCATGTTGCCATCGGGTCAAGCCGGGCACTCTTGGGGGACTGCCCGGGTAACCGGGAGGAAGGAGCGGATGACGTCAAGTCGGCATGGCGCTTACGCCTGGGGCCTCACACATGCTACAATGGGCGCAACAAAGGGTTCCGATGCCGCGAGGCGGAGGCAATCCCAAAAATACGCCCTCAGTTCAGATCGCAGGCTGCAACTCGCCTGCGTGAAGGTGGAATCGCTAGTAATTGCAGGTCAGCTATACTGCAGTGAATTCGTTCCCGGGCCTTGTACACACCGCCCGTCACACCATGGAAGCTGGTCACGCCCGAAGTCGTTACTCTAACCGTTCGCGGAGGAGGATGCCGAAGGTGGGGC
>PSLZ01000032.1:0-36864 GCA_040289885.1 Armatimonadota bacterium
CCCTGCCGTAGCACAGGCGGATGCCGTACAGGTTGCCCCAAAAGTCGTTGCTATGCTCGTGCCCGACGAAGGTGCCGATGACCTCGCCCACCTTGTGCAGGGCGGCGAAGAAGCCGGTGTTGATTTTGGGCGCGCAGACCTCTTCGTGCTTCTGCCCGTAGCAGACCTGCGTGCGCCATACCTCATCGTACTCGGGCAAGGGGATATGGAAGAAGGCGAGCACAGGGATAGGATCGCATCTCCTGAGGCGCGATATTCCACCGTTGGCGAACCTGTTTGGCGGTACGCACGTACCATGCTATCTGGTCGCGGGTAATCCATCCCCACCCGCCGATGTCGGTGGTGGCATAGCTGTTGGAATCGATGCCCCATAGGAAGGCAGTGGGTCGCTCGCCGCGCCGGTTCATAATGGGAAGGACGTAGTTGCCCACGCCCGTCACCCGGCGCGGTCCTCGCCTGCCCACAAAGTGCGAGCAGGACTCCATCACCCGCCATAAGTCTTCGCGGCGAAGGGAGCCTTCGTCATCGTGGTTGCCCATGACCGCTGTCCACGCAATCCCGCGCGCCTCAATCGGCTGGACGACCTGCTGTAGACCCCGTTCGGCATCCTTGCAATCTGCCCCACCAAGCATGTCGCCGGTGAAAAACACAAGGTCGGGCTGTTCGCAATCCAGAACAGTTTCTATCACCTGACGGGTGCGACGGTCGCGCTCGTCAAAGTTCGTCCAGTGGGTATCGGTCAACTGCACGCTCTTGAAGGTGTCCCTGCGGAAGCGCAATACCCGCGTCATCGGTTGCTCCTCACGATATGGCTTACACCCACTCTACGCCACGCCCAGTAACCGCTCCCGCCAGGCAAGGCTAGCCGAGCAACCGCCCCCGAAAAGCGGACAGTTCGCTGGCGAACAGCACGTTATGCGCCCAGCCTGCATATTCGCCAAAGCGCGCCCGGAAGAGATCGCCCACCTGCCGATATGCCTTCTCCGTCAAGCTTCGCCCGCGCAGCTCGGGCAGATAATCGCGTTGGGCGATCTGCCAGATATGGGTGTCCACCGGTATCGCCTGCGGTTTGTCCAGCGCAAACAGACACACGCAGTCGGCGATCTTGTACCCGACGCCGGGCAGGGTGACCAGCGCGCGATGCGCCTCCTCGTAAGAAACCTCTCGCAGGCGGTACAGCCACCGCTCGCCGCGCTGTGCCAGCTCCTGCGCCGCCCGTACCACTACCCGCGCCCGGTAGCCGAACCCCAACCTGACCAGCTCTTGCACGTCGGCTTGTGCCAGCGCGTTGACGGTGGGGAATCGGTGATAGACCACCCCATCCACCTCCACCAGCCTCTCCCCGTAGCGAGCGCAGAGGTTGTTCACCATGCGTGTAATGCGGACGATATGGTTGGCGCTGGAGCACAGGAAACTGAAAAGACACTCCACCGGGGCGATACGTAACACGCGCAAGCCTGGGAACACCGGGGCGACCTGCGCAAAGCGTGCATCTGCCTCCCGCCACCGCTGGTACAGCGACGCAAGCGAGATATGGAGCTGGAAGTAGTCACGCAAGACGTCGGAAAGGTCGGCTTCAGGGTTGCAATGGTACAGCACCTCGTCGCTGGTCTGGCGCAGGGTGACCACCTGGGAGCCAATCACCCCTCGCCACGTGTCGGCTCCTATCGCTCTCCAGCGGAAGGACTGCCCACATACTAACGTGACGTCACAGCGTAGTTCTTCAGGTGGCGCGCCAAGCGGTTGCCACATCACACGCCATCGATCTGGTGTGCCGACCACGCGCCGACGTGCTCTTCTTCCTGTTCGAGGTGATACGACAGCACCGCCAGCTCCTGCAGGAACGACACGTTGCGCACCGTCACTCCGGGCGGCACCTTCAGGATGGTGGGGGCAAAGTTCAGAATGGCTTTTATCCCCGCGTCTACCAGCCTCTCCGCCACCTCCTGTGCCGCGCTGGCGGGCACTGCGATGATACCGATGCGGGCGCGGATGCGCTCATTCACCTCTTTGAGGCGGTTGACGTCCAGAATCTCGTGCTCCCACAACAGTCTACCGATCTTGGCGTAGTTGTTGTCAAACACTGCTGCGATGATAAACTTGTGTTCGCGCAGTCCGGGATAGCCTACCAACGCTGAGCCCAGGTTGCCCGCACCTACCAGGAGCATGGGCTGTTCGCGATGGATTTTCAGGATGCGGGCGATGCGCTGGTGTAGTTCGTTGACCTTGTAGCCAACGCCCGGCTTACCGAACTCGCCGAAGTAAGAGAGGTCCTTGCGAAACTGCGCGGCGTTAATCCCCGTCTGCTCTTCGATCTCCGCAGAAGAAACCGTGTGCACGTTCGCCGCCTCGAGGTCGCTGAGCAGACGCAGATAGGTCGCCATGCGCTCGAGGGTTGGGATAGGTACGCGATGATTGCCCGATTCCGTCTCTTTGCGATGTGCCATCTTGCTTAGACGATACTCCTCTCGTATCGAACTGGTTGAAATATAGCATAACTAAATAAGATTATACCTTTTCTCACAAAGTAGGTCAATATGGGCGAGCGCGTGCCGTGGTGTACCTCCAAGCGCGCCACAGCCGGTACAGCAGACCCCCTGCGCCGTCACTGTAGGCAATGGGCACACGCGGAAGCAGTAGCGGGTCATCTTGGACGCGCACCAGCCCCTTGTGCACCGTGCAGGCAACCCGGTAACCAGCCGTCCGAACCATCTGCACCACTTGCGCGTTGAGGTCGCCGTATGGATAGCAGAAGCTGACCACCTCTGCGCCTGTGAGTTGCTGTAGGTCGTCTCGGCACCGCTCGATCTCCTGGCGGGCCGATTCTGGGGACAGGTGCGTCAGGTGCGGATGGGTGCGGGTATGCGCCCCGACGTCCCAGCCTTGTGCGTGAAGCTCCGCGAGCTGTTCAGGGCTCATCACGCGGTGGCGGTGGCGAGGCGCCCAGTCGGTGACCCCACCGAGCTTCTGGCTGACCGCGAACACGGTGGCAAGCCATCCGTATCTGTGCAAAACGGGGAGCGCGTGCTCGTAAACGCCAAGCAAGGCGTCGTCGAAGGTGAAGACCACCGTGCGGCGCGGCAGATCGCCCGCGCGCAGTCTCTCTTCCAGCTCGCGCAGGGTGATGGTGCGGAATCCCAGAGACCGGAGCAGTCGGCACTGCCTTGCCAGAGCCTGCGATGAAACGTTCAGGTGGCGGTCTCGCTCGCCCACGTTGTGATACATAAGCACCGGTAGCATGGTCATACAGCCAGGGCCCGCAGGTATACCGCTTCGACGTCGCGCACCATGCGTTCGGGCGTGTAGTACCGGCAGGCGAAGGTGCGGGCAGTCTCGCCGAGATGGTTTCGCAGTTGGGCGTTGGCAAGCAGTGCGTTCAACGCGTGCGCCAGCGAAGTGACGGTGAAGTCCACCAGAAGCCCCGTCTCCCCGTCGCGCACCAGCTCCGGCAGTCCCCCCACGCGCGTGGCAACCACGGGCTTGCCCAGCGCCATCGCTTCCAGTATCGCCATGCCAAACGTTTCCGACCGCGAAGGCAGGGCGACGATATCCACCGCTTGCATCAGCCTTGCCACATCCGTGCGCAAGCCGGTGAAGAGCACGTTCCGCTCCACCTTCAGTTCGCGGGCACGGTGTTTTGTGTGCTGAGCGAAGGCGGTGTTGGCAGTGCCCACGAACAGCACATAGGTATTGGGATGCACGTCTAGCACCTGCGGCAGTCCCTCTATCAGCAGGTCCTGCCCCTTGATGGGCGATACCTTTGCAAACACGCCGATGAGGTTGCTATCGGGTGGGAGAGCGAACTCCTGACGCACCTCCAGCGAGGCGTTCCGCAGGGAGCCGTTCAGGAAGATGAAATCGGTGGCGTTGTGCACGGTCTGTATCTCACTGGCAGGCACACCGTGTTCGATCAGCCATCGCCGGACCGCCTCGGAGACGGCGATCAGCGGGTTGCCCATGCGCGAAAGCCAACGGTAGGCGGGGTCAGCGGTAAACACATGCACGGTGGAGACCACCGGCCTGCCTGTGAGCACGCCTAGCAGTAAACCGTAGTAGGAAGCCCGGGTCAGGTGTGTGTGGATGATGTCTATCTTCTGCTGGCGGACCAGGTGTGCCAGGCGCAGGAACGTGACCAGCGAACGGGAACCGCGCATCGGCAGAGGCAGGGTGCGTACCCCCGCCCGCTGAAGTTCCGTGGGGAGCCAGTTGCCCGGCGGGCAGACGGTGATCACCCGGTGACCCTGCTTCTGGAGCGTTTTGGACAGAAGCACGATATGCCTCTCGGCACCCGACGTCGCCGAGCTGGAGATCACCTGCAGGACGCGCCATTTTCTGGCTGGTTCACATGTCATCATCGCTGGGATTTGGGTACCTACATTATAGCCTTTTACTCATACGTCGGCAACTTGGGAACTATTCACACGTCAGGTCGCAGACCTGCAGAAACGCCTCCACCACGCGCGGGTCAAACTGCGTGCCGGCGCACCGCTGGATCTCGGCTTTCGCCTCCTCCACGCTCAGAGGCTCTTTCCACGGCGCTCCGTGCGTGAGGATGTCGTACACCTCCGCCACCGCGATGATGCGGGCACCAAGGGGTATCTCTTCCCCAGCCAGCCCATCCGGATAGCCGGTTCCGTCCCATCGCTCATGGTGATGCTTGATGAGCGGAAGGGTTGGGCGCAGTGCCTGCACCGCGCCGAGGATCTCCAGTGCGAGCGTGGCGTGCTGACGCATCACCCGTATCTCCTCATCGCTCAGGCGACCCAGCTTGCCCAGCACACTGTCGGATATGGCGATCTTGCCGATGTCGTGCAGTTCCGCCGCGCGGCGCAGGATGAGCAACTCCTCATCGCTCATGCCCAGCTTCTCGCCCGTCGCCACCGCCAGAACCGCCACCCGCGCGCTGTGACGATCCGCATCCTTCTCGCGCAAAGCCGCCGCGCGCACCAACGCTTTGACGGCATCGTTGACAGCCCGATTGACGGCATCATGCATCACTCACTCCTCCTCTCCAAAACACCGGGAGACCGCCTTCGCAACCGTCTGCACCAGCACATCCATCTCGTCCGGTAAGACGGTGCGCGGGTCCAGCACTACCTCATCCTGTTCGATACGCGCGAACACCGCAGGCTCCTGCCAGCGCAGGGCACGTGCCAACCACTGGGCATCTATCTGTGCCGACCGCAGGCAGACCAGTGTGGTGGGTAACTGTTGTCCGGGCAGGCTCCCTCCACCCACTGCAGACGTTCCCCGGCGCAGGTGCACGGTCACCCATTGCGCAGGCAGGGCTGTTTGCAGGCGACGCCCCAGTCGCCGCGCCCGCTGATGAACCGCCTCCACAGACAGAGCCAGCGCGCGCAGAACGGGAATCTCGCGCAGAGCCTGCTCCGGGTTCAGGTAGAGGCGTAGGGTAGCCTCCAGCGCGGCTAGGGTCAGCTTATCTACCCGCAGGGCGCGATGCAACGGATGCCGGCGGATGCGCTGGATGAGCTCCCTGCGCCCCAAGATAATACCCGCCTGCGGACCGCCTAGCAGTTTGTCCCCACTGCAAGTCACCACGTCACAGCCGGCGCGAACACTCTCCCGCAGGGTCGGCTCGTGCTCCAGCCCGAACTGCTCCGTGTTGACCAGACAGCCGCTACCTACATCGTCCAGCACGTGTAGGTTGTACCGGCGTGCCAGCGAAACCAGCTCGCCCACGGCAACCTCCTCCGTAAACCCCACGATCCGGAAGTTACTGGGATGACAGCGCAGGAGGAGCGCGCTCTCCGCGGTGATGGCACGCTCGTAATCCGACAGGCGGGTGCGGTTGGTGGTGCCGACCTCCACCAGTTTGGCTCCGCTCTGCGCGATGATGTCGGGCATTCGGAAGGCGCCACCGATCTCCACCAGCTGCCCGCGCGAGATGATCACCTCTTTGCCCTGTGCCAACACCGTGACCGCCAGTAGAACGGCGCCCGCGTTGTTATTGACCACGGTGGCGTCTTCTGCACCCGTGAGCCGGCACAGCACGTCGCGCACGTGTTCGATGCGGTCGCCGCGCTCGCCCGTCTCGCGGTTAATCTCCAGCAGGGAGTGCCCCCCGGCGACCTCTTCCACCGCCCGCCTTGCGGATTCGGCAAGCACGGCGCGCCCCAGCCCGGTATGAAGCAGAACACCCGTGGCGTTGATCGCCCGGCGAAGTGAGCGCGCCCGCCACCGTTCCACCGTGCGCAGAACCTCGTTGACTACCGCCTGCAGGTCAACCCTCTGCGGGGCACCCTGCTGGAGCTGGTCGCGGAGCCGAGCGAGCACCTCGCGGGCACAGTCTACCACCAGATCGCGCCCGTGCGCTTCGATGGCGGTCTGCACCCGCTTGTCCTGCAGGATGCGCGCGACGGCGGGGATCTGGCGCAAAGCCGAGGTATGGTCTTGCGCGCGTCGTGTGCTCATCCCTCGCCTACTCGTTGGGTGGGAACTCCAGTTCTGCCCACCATTTGGGCTCGATATCGGGGAAGATGTTATCGCGCTCCTCCGCCTCGCCCAGCGCCCCCCACTCTTCGGGGGTAGGTTCCTCGCCACGCGCTACTCGCTCCAGCAGGTTCGCCAGCAGATGGAAACGGTCGGCGTGCCATTGCGCGCGCAGTTCGGCGTAGTCTCGTGCCGACCACGTGCTGATCAGGAACTGCCAGTCGGAAGACTGCAGGAGAAACAGTTCGCGCGCGACCTGCTTGAGAATGGTCTGCACCTTCGGGTTGTCGCTGTACTGACGCGCCAGGCGTACCATCTCGCGCTCGGCGGGATAGATGCGCTTCCAGGTCCACTCGGTCCATTCGTTCAGCCACACCCAGTGATAGCCCCCCTCGCCCCACGAGCCTTCAGGCAACTGCACCACCGTCTGGGGCGGATGCTGGCGCAGATAGTTCCCGCAGGTGATAGGGTGGATTTCGGGATGCGCTTCCATCCCCCGGCGCACCCAGTATAACCATTCGGGACCTTCAAACCACCAGTGCCCGTAGAGTTCGGTATCGTACATGGCGGTGATGATACCGTTTTGAGCGGTAGACTGCACATGCTCGCTGAGCACCTGATGTGCCAGGTCTACAAAGTGTTTGGCGTGTTCCTGAATGCGCTCGAACGCCTTCGCCAGCTCGTAGGGTTGCTTCTTGCCCAGGTCGTCTTTGGGACGCGAGATGCGCCAGTAGCGCAACCCGCCGGGCGGCAGCTTTTTGTGGAACTCCAGATAGTACTCATCGCCCGGGTAGCCCGAATCCGCGCTCCACACCTGCACGCCGGTGCGCGGGTCACGCGTGAAGACCGCGATGGGTGGCTTGGGCTCACCGGACGAGTTGACCAGATACACGCTGTAGGGCGATTTCTCCGTCTCCTCCGGGCGGTATTGCGTGCTGAACTGTTGCCACAACTCGCGCAGGGGCTTGAAGCGTTCCGCGTACACCCCGACCGCCTCGCCGCCTTTTAGCAGGTGCGAATCGATGAAGAAGTATTCGATACCGTTCTCGGCGAGCATCTCTTCCACGCCCTTGCGCAACCACGGCTCGGCGGGCTTGCCCTCGAAGTCCACCGGATAGTTCCAGCGATAGCGGGGGCGGTAGGCGCACTCAGGAAGCCAGAAGCCCCGCGGCGGTCTGCCGAACAGCCGTCGATAGGTCTGTACGCCTTGCTTGACCTGTGCCTGCACCGCCTCATCGGTTCCCAGCAGGGGCAGGTAGCCATGGGTCGCCGCACTGGTCAGAACCTCGATGTGCCCGGCATCCTGCAGGTCGCGGAACGCTCCGATGATGTCCGAGCGATAGTGGTCGCGGAAGTCGCTCAGCGTCTTGCTGAAGAACCGATGCCAGTATTCGGCGAGCGCAGCCATGCCCAGCTGTCTCTCCTGTAGGAACTCCTTGCGGTTCACCTCTGCCGCGGCGATTTTGTCCTTCAGCCACGCCTCGAACTCGCCGACGAAAGCGGGGTGCGCCAGCTGTTCCGCCAGCACAGGGGTGATGCCGATGGTAAACTGCGGCGAGATACCCTCCTTCAGCAGGCGATGACAGGTATTCAGCAGGGGGATATAGGTCTCTGCCGCGCTTTCCGAAAGCCAGTCCATACCATGCGGACTGCGTCCGTGCGCCAGCACGTACGGAATATGCGAGTGCAGGACAAAAGCGAAATAGCCCAGCGGTTTTGCGTGTTCCAAGTCTCCAGCCTCCTTGCGCGTGCCTGTGGCTGTTGTAAGCATAGCAGGTTTACCGGGCAGATGTCAACTTGCCGAGGTTGCAGAGGCTGTGCGGAGTATGTCACAATGAATCGCGGGAGGTGAGAACATGACGGACACCGCGCTGTTGATCGTGGACGTGCAAAACGATTTCTGCCCGGGCGGCGCATTGCCTGTGCCGGAAGGCGATCAGGTCGTACCCGTGCTGAACCGGGCGATCGAGCGATTCCAGCAAGCGGGCGCACCCGTCATCGCCTCGCGCGACTGGCATCCCGAAAAGAGCACACACTTCGCCCTGTACGGCGGACCGTGGCCCGTGCACTGCGTGCAGAACACGCCCGGCGCACAGTTCCACCCGGACCTGCGCCTGCCAGAGGGGACCATCGTGGTCTCTAAAGGCATGGGCGAGCACGAGGATGCTTACTCCGCCTTCGACGCACGCACGGAGGAGGGTAAACCGCTGGAAGACCTGCTGAAAGAGAAGGGCATCAAACGGCTGGTGGTAGGAGGGCTGGCAACCGATTACTGCGTGCGGGCATCGGTGCTGGGTGCACTGGAACGCGGATTCGAGGTACTGGTGCTTCGGGACGCGGTGCGGGGCGTGGATGTCCAGCCGGGCGATAGTGCCAAAGCGCTGGAGGAGATGCAGAGCAAGGGCGCCAAGCTGGTCGCGCTGGAGGAAGTCTCGCTGTAGAAAGGTCAGGCTGCAGGGGACAGCTGTTCTACCCGGTTGCGCCCGCGCCGTTTCGCCAGGTACAGCGCACGGTCCACAGCGGTCAGCAGGGTGAGTTTGTCACCGCCGTGCGTGGGGTACTCTGCTACCCCCGCGCTCAGGGTGAGCTGAAACGTGGCGGAGCCGTCTATCGTGCGGAACGGATGTCTTGCCGTCGCCTCACATAACTGCTGAGCTACCGCCGTTGCCTGCGGCAGTGGCGTTTCAGGCAGGATAATCAACAGTTCCTCGCCGCCGTAGCGGAAGACCAGCTCGGTTTCACGCAGGTTGTCCAGCAGAAGACGCCCCACCGTCTGCAGGACCAAGTCGCCCGTCGCATGCCCCCAGGTGTCGTTAATCCGCTTGAAGTGGTCGATATCCACCAGAATGAGGCTGAAACGTTTGCCGTAACGTTCACTGCGGCGGATCTCCTCCTCCAGTCGCAGTTCCAGATACCGCCGGTTGAACAGTCCGGTCAGTCCGTCGGTCAGCGCAAGTAGCCCCACCGAGCGCGTAAGGCGTGAGACTTCCAGCACCTGAGCGAACTGGTTGGCGGTGGCGATGAGGTTTTCCAGGTGCTGCGCGTCAAAGTAGCCCGGCTGAGAATGCGCCGCCAGCAGAACGCCCTCTAGCCTCTCCCGCACCAACAGGGGCGCACCAGTCAGGCTGGCGAAGACCCGCTTCGAAGCGTAGCGGATTAGCCCCGGCTCGGCAGAGGTGTGAGGTAGGTAGAGCGGCTGGGCACCCTGAACAAACCAGGCGAGAACGCCCGCTTCGGCTTCGGTCTGTGTATCGTCTGTCAGGCAAATGGGTTCGCCCACACAGGCTACCACCCGCAACGCGCCGGTGTCAGGCTCGCGCAGATAGAGGGTTACGAACGGCGCGGATAGCAGTTCCGCTACCAACGCGGTCAACTGATCAGCGGAGTCCTCGGCGGAGGGAGATTCCAGCACCAGCCTCGCGATCTCGTATAGCGCTTTGAGCACCCGATTTTCCTGCTGGAGCGCGTGCTGCTGCAGAACCAGACGCACCGCCAGCGTGAGGCTTTCGCGCAGTCGCTGGAGACGCTCGTTCTCGCCCTGCCAGCCGTACAAAGCCACCGCCCCCACGATACCCTTCCCATCCTGCAACAGGAAGGCGGTCACCGCTCTGTCCTGCACGGGCAGAGCGTCGCGGAGTCGCTCCGAAGCCCCCTGCACAAACCGCCTGTCTTGCCGGCGGGGCATGGCGATGACGGAAGGCACGTCCGACGAATCCACCGGGTAAGCCAGGCGCAGAGCGGGAGGATGTTCTTCGAAGAACCAGAGCGCCCCCTCTTCCGCGCCGGTCACCTCACGCAGAATGGCAACCACCTGGCGCGCTGTCTCCCGCGGTTCCCCGGCGGTAACACCGACGCGCAGAATCTGTAGGCACGCCCGGTCAACCTGCCTTTGCGCCTGCAGGTGACGATGGGCATTGACCAGCTCCTGATACTGGTAGCGCAGTTGGCGGTATGCCTCATGCTCTTGCTCCCACTGCTCGCGCAGGTCGCTGGGCAGAGGCAGAAGCAGTCCGTCCTCTTCTTCCGGCTCCGTCGGTCGCTCCGCCAGAGCGAAGCCCAGGTATAGCCACACCACTCCAAACAGAATCGCCCACCACACAAAGTTCTCATCTACCTGCCAGGCGTGTATCCAGGGCGCGGGTAGCAACAGCAAGGCGGTCGAGCGTGCATACCGCTGATGGACGGCAATCACCCATGCGCTCAACGGTAGCCACACAGGCGAGTAGACCTGCAGGACGGATACCGCTAGCACATCCAGGCAAACGGCAAGTCGGCTGTTGGGCTTTACCGCCGTTAACAGCAGAACCCCTCCCGCGACGCCGGTGACGAGCTGCTGAAAGGGCGGGCTATACCATCCCCATAGCACCGCCGCCAGCGCGAACACCAGTCGCAACGCTAGCTGAGTAATGCTCACGGATTCCATTCAGGGTCCAACCACAGGTCCAGAATATGCGATTCGCGCAGAGAAGGGTTCTTCAGGTAATGGGCCGCCGCGCCCACGATCGCCGATGCTGGCGCAACCCCTATCAGCTCCGTTTCCCGAATCTGCACCCCCTGCTGTTCTGCCAACGTGCGCACGTACTCCAGCACCCACCACAACGGGCTTTGTTCCGGCTGGGTCAGGTTCAGCGAGACCTGCGCGACGCCGCGCGACGGCAGATAGAGCCCTAATGCCCGCACTCCCGCCAGTTGCAGGACGTGTGCCCGCTGGTCACGAATGGTGCGGGCAATCTGCCGGGCGACCTCTACCTGCTCGGTGTCCAGATTGATATTGAAGGCGATCAGCAGACCCCGTGCCCCTACGATCACCGCGCCTGCGGTGGGATGGAGCAGAGCGGGTCCCGCATCGGGCGCACGACCGCCCGTCAACGGCTTCCCCACCCACTGTTCAAAACCGCCGCGTCGGATGGTTGGCAGGTCAGATGGTTTACCTGGCAGTGCAGAGTGTTCATAGAAATACACCGGCACGTTCAGTTCGCGAGCAATGCGATACCCCACCTCGCGTGCCAACTGGGCACATTCCGACATCTCCATATTCCGCAAGGGGATGAAGGGCATCACGTCCACAGCGCCGAGACGCGGATGCACCCCCTGGTGAAAACGCAGGTCGATCCGCTCCACCGCCGATCGAGCGCACTGAAAAGCCGCTTCTGCTACCGCACCGGGCGCGCCCAAGAAGGTCAACACGGTGCGATGGTGGTCCGGGTCCGCCGACACGTTTACCAGTCGCACGCCGGGCACCTGGCGCACTTCCGCCGCCAAAGCCTCTATCGTATCGCGGTTGCGTCCCTCACTGAAGTTGGGCACACATTCCACCACTTGTGCTGTCAATTCGAGAACTCTCCTCCTTTTAAAGATATTCGGCGAAAGTAGCAGTTAACATCATGATAACCTCTGCCCTACCTGCTTCGTCAATGAAATGGAAAATCGCAAGACGGGAAAAGCGGTGAGACAACTTTTTCAGCAAAATCACTGGCAAACCGCTTGACGTTTGCGCAAGGTCGTGGTATAGTAGTTACGGAACCAGAGCGTTGGCATTGACACCGCGAAAGCGGTGAATGCATATCGGAGCGCTCGCTGACCAGAGCACAGAGGCGCATCAGAAGGCAGAGAGGGCGTGTGGCGAGAGGTAACCTTGGAAGGCTCCCGCGAAGCGAACTCTCCGCCGGAGAAGATGCCCTCTCCCTGTTCGGGGAAGTGAGTACTCCAGTTAGTACACTTCCTATCAAGGAACAAGGAGGAGGGTACGATGAAACGTCTGTTGATTGGCTTAGGTGTCGCCATTGCGATGACGTTCGCGGGCAACGCCTGGGCGCAGGTGCTCCACGATGTTCCACCCGGGCATTGGGCTTATGACGCCATCGAGGAGCTGATGAAACTTGGTGTGCTGAGGGGCTACCCGGATGGCACGTTCAAGGGCAAGGCACCGATGACGCGGTACGAGTTCGCGCTCGCCATGCGCGACGCGCTCGCCGCTGTTCGCCAGCAGATCGATGAGGTGAAGGCGCAGATTCCTCGAGGTGCGCCCACCCAGCCGCCTCAGCCTCAGCCTCAACCCCAGCCGGGTATCACTGCGGAAGAGCGCGCCAAGCTCGGCAGAATCCCGGCAGATACGGCTGAGCGACTGCAGAAGCTGGAAGAGGCGCTGGCGCGAATCAACCGCCTCGCCACGGAGTTCCAGGATGAGATGGCCTCGCTGGGGGTGGATGTGGAGTCCGCCAAGCGCGACCTCGCCAGCCTGCGCAAGCGCGTTGAGGCGATCGAGGAAGAGCTGAAGCGCGTGCGGATCACGGGCGACGTGACCTTCTTCGCACATGGCACCCACAGCATCGACAACAAGACCGCTATTGACCTCAACGCCCAGCCTACTGCAAAAGGCGGCTTGTTGGGCAACCTCAGCGTGCTTCACGAGCTGGGGCTGAACATCAGCAGTAAGCTCGGCGAGACCGCTTCTGCGGATGTCAGCCTGGTGGTCGGTAACTGGCTGCCATACCTCGGCTCGGCATCGCAGTTCGTCGGCCCGCGCCCGGCGGTAAACAACACCGACATCGTGCTGTGGAAAGCCGCGGTCAACGCGCCGATTAGTGTGTTCGGCACCGAGGTCGGACTAACTATCGGTCGCTTCGAGAACCGCATCCACCCGCTGACCCTGTGGCGACCCGATGTGGATGTCTACACCAACGTCGATCGCTACGACAACGGCTACTACAGCATGGACGGTGTGAAGGCGAACGTCGGCTTCGGCTCGGTGCAGATCGGGCTGTTCGCCGCCCGCAACGACTCGGTGACCACTAACAACGGTGGTAACTTCATGGCCCTGCACGGCGGTATTGGCGCGACTCCGAAGATCGCTGGTGCCCATCCGGCAACCGGCACGGTGGCGGGCATCGGCGCGTTCGACAGCAGTGCGGGTGCAACCGTTGAGGTCAACCTCGGTGAGAAGGTGAGCCTGAGCGGCGAAGTGGTGACCGCAAAGTTGGCCACCATTCCAGTTGCTCCCTTCGGCAACGTGAACCGCCTGAACGTGTACGGCGGTCATCTGAAGGCGAACCTGATCGACCGATTGACCATCACCGCCGACTACGCCCAAAGCGATCTGCTTCTGCAGACAAAAAATGTCAACAACAAGGACAACTGGGCGTTGTTGGTGGGTCTCGGCTACACCTTCAGCGATAACCTGTCGCTGAGCGTGGGCTATCGTGAGGTGCGCCCATACTTCGCCACCCCCGGTTACTGGGGACGCATCGGCTACTGGCACAACCCCACCGACATCAAGGGTGCAGACGTCGCCCTTGCGTGGAAGCGGGGTTCGTTTGCCATCGATGCGAAGGGCGGCCTCTACAAGGGTAGCAATCGCCCGGCAAGCTTCGTTGGCAAGAACGATGAGATCACCCACATCGCTGCCGGTGTGCTGTGGAACGCCACCGACAAGCTGAACCTGAACGTCTCCTACGAGGGCGTTCTGTGGAATCTCAAGACCTCTGCCGCGGGCAAGAAGCCGGTCGAGAACTACGTCACGCTGGGCGTGGACTACAAGGTCAGCGATAACGCCCTGCTCAAACTGCTCTACCAGGTCGTGGACTTCGACGGTAAAGGTGTCGGCGCCTGGTGGGGCGGTGGCAAAGCCAAGGCGGGCGTTGCCGTGGCTCAGTTCGGCGTGAAGTTCTAACCCGAACGAACGCGACTAAAAACCCCCTCCGACTTTCGGAGGGGGTTTTCGTTAGAGGTCTGCTTCTGCAGGAAAACCTTCCGCCGTGCCGAACCCTCTACCCAAAACCGTTCCGAACCAGGAGGTGCAGAATGCGCTGGCTTGCCGCCTCTACAGCGCTGGTCATCAGCCTGTATGCTCCAACGATAGCACATGCGGACGACGTGCCGCTGGGGCACTGGGCATACGAAGCCCTCCAGTCGCTGATCCGGCAGGGTATTCTCAAAGGCTATCCTGATGACACGTTTCGCGGCAGAGCACCTGTCACGCGCTACGAATTTGCGGTTGCCCTGCGCCAGGCACTGAGCGAGGTATCGCGTCAGGTGGAGAACCTCTCGATGGAACTGCACAGGCGTGTTCCACCACCACCACCGCCTGTGGTCGCTCCTGCGCCCGTGCCCGTTTTGACCCCGGAAGAGCGTGACAAACTACGCCAGCTCCCCGACAACCTACACGAGCGACTGCCAAAGCTGGAAGAGCAGGTGCGCACCCTGAGCCGACTGCTGGAAGAGTTCGGGCGTGACCTGCAGGTGCAGGGAGAAGATGTACGTCGCCTGCGCCAGGAGGTCTCCAGCTCTGAAAGCAGGCTCCGCTCGCTGGAACAACATCTGCGCCAGCGAGTGCGAGTCAACGGTTCCATAGACCTTATCGGACGCGGAGCGCACGGCATCGACCACAAAAACGCCGTCGACCTCAACGGCTATACCTCCAACGGCGGACTGCTGAACAACGCGCAGGTAACCCAGGAGTTGAGCCTGCAGATTAGCGCAGATATTGCGCCCGAAGTGCGTTCGGAGGCTGGGTTCATCGTGGGAAATTACCTAAGCTATCTGCGCTCGGCGTCGCAGTTTGCCGTCGTGCCTGCGCGTGCACCAGGTGCTACCGACTTTTTCGTTTGGAAGGCGAACATGCGTTTTCCCGTGTACCTGTTCGGCAGGCAGGCAGAGTTCTCCATAGGCAGGCTTGAAAACCGTTTGACCCCGCTGACATTGTGGCGCCCAGATGTGGACATCTATACCCTGCTCCCCCGATACGATAGCGGTTACTACAGCATGGACGGGCTGAAGTTGGGGATGGACACCGACCTCGTGAGCGTTCTGCTGTATGCGGGTCAACACGACACAGTGAACACCAACCTCTTCGCCGACTTCATGCGCGTTTCCGCCGGCAACGACACGGTCAACCTGTTTCAGCCGGGCAATCTCCGGCGCCAGCGTCCCAACCGCATTCCCTATGGCATCCTGCACGCCCGTCACAGCGCAGGTGCGTTGGCGATCATCCGGCTTGGGCGTGCGATGAGCGTGGGGACGCAGTTCTCAGCCATCGACGCCGGGCAGGATGTGCCCACCACCTTCGGTCTGGTGAACCAGGCGAACGTATGGGGATGGCAGATAGATATCGCACCCGCGGACCGTTGGGACATCGGCGTCGTTTATGCGCAAAGCGACCTGGTGCATCACGGCGACAACCGCCTGAACCGGGATAACTGGGCGTTTCTCGCGAGAGTGCAGTACCACGCTGGCGCGAACGCCTCCCTCTGGCTTGGCTATCGGGATTTTCGCCCCTACTTCGCCGCGCCGGGCTACTGGGGGCGCATCGGCTACTGGCACAACCCCACCGACCTGCGCGGAATCGATGCGGGCTTGAGAGCACGAGTGGGCAGTGTGGCACTGGATGCACGCGCTGGCTTCTACACGGGCACGGGCAAGGCTCTGCCTCCCGCAGGCTTTGGCACCGACGATGAAGTCTACCATCTGGTGTTGAACACGCACTGGCAGGCACGTCCTCGCTGGGCGTTGAGCCTGGGCTACGAAGGGGTGCTTTGGAACCTGAAAGACCCTCAGCGATTCAACCCGGGCACAGGGCTGGCATTGCCCGGCAAGCCGGTCGAGCACTACATCACCTTCGGAATAGGGTATGATATAGGAAGAGACACCGCCCTGCGCGCGCTCTACCAGGTGCTCGCTTACGACGCCCGGGGAGTGGCTTCGTATTCCCTGCTGGGCACGGACAAAGAGCGTGGCGGGGTGGCGGTGGTACAGGTCAGCACGGCGTTCTAGGACGGCTTCGATACGGGTGTCGTCCACCGCCAAACAGGAATCGACACGTGAAAAGGTAAAAGTTAAAAGGCGTATTCATTCTCATGCGAGGAGGGAAGCCATTGAAGCGAGGCGGACTGCGTACCATTTTGTGGTTCGGCACCGTTCTGGGGATGATATACCTGCTTGGCGCATGCAAACCGCTCCAGAGGACAGGAGGCACTGTGTCAACCACAGGCGACATCCCGGTAGGTGTTTATCTGTCTTTTACGGGAAGCACCGCTACCTTTGGCGAGTCTACCTATAAGGGTATCCAGCTTGCCACCGAAGAGCTGAATGCACAGGGAGGCATCAACGGCAGAAAGGTCGCATTACACGCGGAGGACGACCGTAGCGATGCCCAAGAGGCGCGCAGTGCTGTGACTAAGCTGATTCAGCGCGACAAAGTGATTGCCGTGTTGGGCGAGGTAGCCAGTTCGCGCAGTCTGGCAGCGGCACCTATCTGCCAGCAGAACCGTATCCCGATGATTAGCCCTTCGTCTACCAACCCGGATGTGACGAAGGTGGGGGATTATATTTTCCGCGTGTGTTTTATTGACCCCTTTCAGGGCACAGCGGTAGCCAAGTTCGCCGCCGAAACGCTTAAGATCAAGCGCGTGGCGGTGTTAACCGATGTCAAAAACGATTACAGCGTCGGGCTGGCAAAATATTTTAAGGAGACGTTCACCCAGCTTGGGGGGCAGATTGTGGTGGAGAAGTCGTATAGCGAGGGTGACCCGGACTTTCGCTCGCAGTTAACCGCCATCAAACAGGCGAACCCGGAAGCCATTTTCGTGCCCGGTTACTACTCAGAGGTTGGCACGATTGCGCGGCAGGCTCGGGAGTTGGGCATTACCGTACCGTTGCTTGGAGGCGACGGCTGGGATTCGCCCAAGCTGGTAGAAGGTGCCGGCAACGCACTGGAAGGTAGTTACTTCAGCAATCACTACTCGCATGAATCTACCGACCCGGTGGTACAGGAGTTTGTGCGCAAGTTCAAACAGCGCTTTAACGGCGAGGTGCCGGATGCTTTAGCGGCTCTGGGGTATGACGCGGCAAAAATCCTGTTTGATGCCATCAAGCGAGCAGGTTCGCTGGAACCTGCCAAGATCCGTGATGCGCTGGCACAAACGAAGGACTTTCCGGGCGTGACCGGCAAAATCACCATTGACGCCGAACGCAACGCCCGCAAGCCCGCAGTGATCCTTCAGATTAAAGGCAAGCAGTTCAAATATGTGACGACTATCCAGCCCTGATGGAAGCGTTTCTACAGCAACTGATTAACGGCATCCAGTACGGCAGTATCTACGCGCTCATCGCCGTGGGCTACACGATGGTGTACGGCGTGCTGAGGCTCATCAACTTTGCGCACGGCGACGTGTATATGCTTGGCGCGTTTGTGGCGTACTATATCATCGTCGGACTGCAGATAGATAAACATCCCAGCGTGGGCAACTTCGTGTTCGTCCTGCTGATGTGTATGCTGGTATGTGCGGTGGTGGGGATGCTGATTGAACGGCTAGCTTACCGTCCCATTCGGCATGCGCCGCGCCTCACCGCTTTGATCACCGCTATCGGGGTCTCGCTTCTGCTCGAGAACGGCGGCATCGTGGTATTTGGTGCGGATCCGAAATATATTCCCACGATAATCGAGCCGGCGCAGGCAGGCGAAAGCGGTCTGTTCGTCAGCGTTGGGCAGATGATCATGCTGGTGGTGTCGCTGGTGTTCATGGTCATCCTGCGTTTCATCGTGATGAACACCCGTTTTGGGCGTGCCATGCGAGCCATTGCCTATGATATGGACGCGGCGCGGTTGATGGGCATTCATGTCGACCGGGTCATCGCCCTGACTTTCGCGCTGGGTTCAGCACTGGCAGGAGCGGCGGGGATGATGGTCGCTACCTTTACCAGTGTGAAAATTACCCCTCTGTTCGGCTTACTACCCGGGGTGAAGGCGTTTGTCGCGGCGGTGCTGGGTGGTATCGGGAATATTCCGGGAGCGGTGCTGGGAGGGCTTCTGATGGGGGTGATCGAGGCGTTTGTTGGCGGTTCGGCATTGACCACCTATCGTGATGCCATCGCGTTCTTGATTCTGATCCTGGTGCTATTGCTACGCCCCAGCGGCATCCTGGGCAAAGCGGTGACCGAGAAGGTGTGACCATGAGCGTCGGGCGTTTCTGGCTGTTGCGCGGAATCTCCCTCTTTGCGGCGGCAGGCAGTCTACTCGCCGCAAACGCGCTCATCGCATGGCTTAGAGCGACGGGCTGGGTAGATGACTATACCTACCGCGTCATCATGTTGTGCGGAATCAATATCCTGCTGGCGGTCAGTCTCAACTTTATCAACGGCATCACAGGACAGTTCTCCATTGGGCATGCCGGGTTTCAAGGAGTAGGCGCATATACTTCGGCAGCGTTCACTCTAGCGAGTATCAGATGGTTCCAGGAACGGGGACTGGCAGGCACGTCACTGGGCGACCAGATCTTGCTGGCATCGGCGATCGTGGTCGGAGCGGTGTCCGCCGCACTGGCAGGGTTACTGGTGGGTATTCCCTCCCTGCGTCTGCGCGGAGACTACCTGGCAATCGCCACGCTGGGCTTCGGCGAGATTATCCGCGTGACCATCCTGAACATCGAAGCGGTCGGTGGAGCACGCGGACTGAAAGACATCCCTATCCTGACGAACTTCCTCTGGCTGTACCTGGTGGTGTTCCTGCTGTTAGCGCTGTCGCGCAACCTTCTCGTGTCGGTGCAGGGACTGGGCTTTCTGGCGGTACGCGACGATGAGATAGTCGCCGAGGCGCTAGGAGTGAACACCACCCGCCTGAAAGTGATCGCATTTGTGCTGGGAGCCTGCTTCGCAGGCATCGCGGGTAGCCTATATGCGCACTTCGACGGCTATCTGAACCCCGACAACTTCCGCCTGGAGCAGTCCATTATTATCCTGACGATGGTGGTACTGGGCGGACAGGGCAGTGTGACGGGTTCAGTGCTGTCGGCGATACTGCTGACGGTCGTGTTGGAATGGCTTCGTTTTCTGCCCACAATCACGCTGGGTGGACGCGCCTTTACGCCATCGGAACTGCGTATGGTCTTCTTCTCGCTGATGTTGATTTTGCTGATGCTGTGGCGCCCGAAGGGACTGCTGGGGCAAAAGGAGTTCGGCTGGATGGTCCTGCGCCAGTATTGGAGGTTGCTTAGGACGTGACGGAACCTATCCTCACCGTTCACAACTGTACCATGCGTTTCGGCGGGCTGACCGCGGTCAAGAACTTCAGCCTGCAGTTGATGCCCCAGGAACTAGTCGGGTTGATCGGACCCAACGGCGCAGGGAAAACTACCGTTTTTAATCTGTTAACCGGCATATACCGCCCCACGGAGGGGCAGATCATCTTCCGCGGACGCAACATCACCGGCTGGAAGACCTATCGCATCGCCAGGCTGGGCATCGCACGCACGTTCCAGAACATCCGGCTGTTCCGCTCGTTAACGGTGTTGGAAAACGTGAAGGCAGGAGCACGGATTCACATGCGCACCGGTCTA
Organism: Armatimonadota bacterium; assembly: GCA_040289885.1. Classification (GTDB taxonomy): domain Bacteria; phylum Armatimonadota; class HRBIN16; order HRBIN16; family HRBIN16; genus HRBIN16. The sequence goes on from PSLZ01000032.1 coordinate 19,779, forward strand.
TGGGACGCTGCGTGGCGAACCTATCCCATGCTGTGCGAAGAAGAGCAAGTCCATGCCGAGGCGTGGAGGATCCTTCAGGAGATCGGACTGGACGATGTGGCGCACTATCGAGCAGGCGACCTCCCTTACGGCGAACAGCGGCGGCTGGAGATCGCGCGGGCATTGGCTATGCACCCGTACCTATTGCTGTTGGATGAGCCAGCGGCCGGGATGAACCCCCAGGAAACCGCGCACCTGATGGAGCTGATCCGCCGCCTGCGCGACGAGTACGGTCTGACCATCCTGCTCATCGAGCACGACATGAAAGTGGTCATGGGCATCTGCGAGCGTATCGTGGTACTAGACTACGGCGAGGAGATCGCTCAGGGCACACCTGAGCAGATACGCACCAATCCGCGGGTGATCGCCGCTTATCTGGGGGAGGCACCGGCATGAGCGCGCACGAGAAGATGCTGGAAGTGGAACTGCTCAATGTGCGCTATGGGGCGATCCATGCCCTACGTGATGTATCGTTATATGTACAAAAGGGCGAAATCGTTACCATTGTGGGCGCAAACGGCGCGGGCAAAAGCACGCTGTTAAGAACCATTAGCGGATTAGTGCGCGCCAGCAGTGGCACCATTATTTTTGATGGCGAGGATATCACCCACCTGCCCACCCACGAGATCGTGCGACGAGGACTGGTGCACGCCCCCGAGGGACGCCGCATCTTCGCCAACATGACGGTGCGTGAAAACCTGCTTCTGGGCGCGTACGTGCATAACAACCCCGATACCCTAGTCGAAGACTTCGAGCGGGTGTTCCATATCTTCCCGCGCCTGCGAGAACGAGAACATCAGATCGCTGGTACGCTGTCGGGCGGAGAACAGCAGATGCTGGCTATCGGCAGGGCGCTCATGTCACATCCCAAGCTACTGATGCTGGATGAGCCGTCCTTGGGGCTTGCACCCAATCTGGTGCAGGAGATATTCCGTATCATCCGCGAAATCAACGCAGAGGGCACTACCATCCTGCTGGTGGAACAGAACGCCCACATGGCACTGCGCATTGCCCATCGCGGCTACGTGCTGGAGACAGGAGAGGTAGTGATAGCCGACGACGCAAGTAGCCTTTTGCAGAACGAGGCGGTGCGCAGTGCATATCTGGGGGAGTAAGCGATCAATACGCGGCGATGGTTGAGTTTTACTCTGGTGGTGCTGATCGTGTGTGCTGGCGCCAGAGAACACACCCGCCGGCTGGAGCGCGCCGCAGAGTGCCAGATTCTGCGTGAACTCGGAGGTAGTGGGCGGGTACACGTGCACATCACACCGCGCTGGGGAGCGGTTGGCGTTCTGCTGGCGCGGGCGGAGAGCATTCGCGTGGAGGCAGAGGGGTTCCATACCGCGCAAATGCCCTTCTTCACCGAGCCACCCGTGCACGCCTGGCAGGGCAAGGCGGGACAGGTGCAGATTCTGTTGCGCGATTTCAGTGTATCAGGCGTGCCCATCCGCCGATTCGAAGCAAGCCTCCCAGATGTGACGCTGGATTCGCGCGCTGCGGCGTTCCATCTTCGGGTTCGCCTGTTTCAGGCAGGATGGGGCATGGGCTGGGTAGAACTGGACGAAGAGGGACTGTTGGCGTTCATCCGCCGCCGCCTGCCCGAAGTGCGCTCACCAACAGTGCGTATCGAACCTTCCGGAATACAGATAGAGGGCGAATTATCGGCATTGCTGGCGCCTTGGCGGTTCACTGCGGGCGGAAGGGTGCAGGTAGCGACGGATGGGTTACGCTTGCTCTTGACGGATGTGCAGGTGCAGATGGAGGGGGAACCCCTTTCCCCTGCAGTTACGCAAAAAGTGCTTTCCGCACTGAATCCGGTGCTGGATATCTCGCGCGATTTGGGATTGGGCTCCGCCTTTCGGATAGAGAAGGTGGAATTGCGTCCTGGTCTCGTTCGACTAATCGGGCGGGCAACGGTGCCGCCCCGCGAAACAGGAGGTGTCAATGGCGACAGAACACACTGAGCTCCGACATACGCCCCTTGCTGAGGCGCATTCTCGACTGGGCGCGCGCATGGTGGAGTTCGCCGGATGGTGGCTTCCCCTGCAGTTCAGCAGTATCATGCAGGAGGCGCGTGCCGTGCGCCAGCGCGTAGGCATGTTCGACATCAGCCATATGGGTCGGTTCCATCTGCGCGGCGCAGACGCCATCCCCGCCCTCGAAAAACTGACCACCAACGATATATCCGCTCTGACCGACGGCTCCGCCCAGTATTCGCTCCTGACCAACCCGCAGGGCGGGGTCATCGACGACATCATCGTCTACCGCCTGGCGGGTGACCATCTGCTACTGGTAGTGAACGCCGCGAACGCCGAGAAGGACAAGCAGTGGATCTCGCAACACCTGCCGCCGTCGGTCTCCTTCGAGGATGCCACCGCTCAAACGGCGATGCTTGCGGTGCAGGGGCCAGAGGCGGTTGGGCTGGTCAGTCAGCTCTTGTCGGGCGACCTGTGCTCGGTGCCGCGCTTCCATGCCACCTCGGTAGAATGGCGAGGATACCCAGTGCTGGTGGCGCGCACCGGCTACACGGGGGAAGACGGCGTGGAGCTGATTCTACCTGCAGAGGCTGGCGAACCGCTGTGGAACGCTCTGCATGAGGCGTCTGTCGTGCCCTGCGGGCTGGGCGCACGCGACGTTCTGCGTATCGAGGCGGGGTATCCGCTTTACGGACACGAGCTAAACGAGCAGATCAATCCCATTGAGGCTGGTCTGGGATGGGTGGTCAGCAAGACGAAGGAGTTCATCGGGTCGGAGGTCATCCGTCGCGTGCGTGAGCAGGGCGCGTTGCGCAAGCTGGTGGGGCTGGAACTGCAGGAGCGCATGGTCGCGCGACAGGGCTACCCGGTGCAGGTAAACGGGCAGTACATTGGCGAAATAACCAGTGGAACCTTCTCGCCCACGCTGGAGAAGAGCATTGCCATGGCTTTCGTGCGCAGTGAGCACGCCAGAACAGGCAACGTGGTACAGGTGGACATGCGCGGCAGAGCGGTTCCTGCCCGCGTGGCGTCCCGAAGGTTCGTCAGTCATGTCTAACGGAGGATGAGATGAACATTCCGAACGACTTACGATATTCCAAAACCGACGAATGGGTGCGCGTGGAAGGCGACATCGCCACCATCGGCATCACCGACTATGCGCAGTCTGAACTGGGCGACATTGTGTACGTGGAACTGCCCGAGCCGGGACGGGTTCTGCAGAGCGAGGAGATGTTCGGCACCGTGGAATCGGTCAAAGCGGTGGCGGACCTGTATGCGCCGGTGGCAGGAGAGGTGGTGGAGACCAATCCGGCAGTCACCGAACGCTACGAACTGCTAAACGAAGACCCTTACGGCGAGGGTTGGCTGATTAAGGTGCAGATGTCGAACCCCGCCGAGGTCGATGGCTTACTGACCGCAGAGCAGTATGCGGCGTACATCGAGGAGCGCCAGAAGGCATGAGCTACATCCCACACACAGACGCCGACCGCCAGCGGATGCTATCCGCTATCGGCGTGGAGAGCATCGAGCAGCTGTTCGCCGAGATACCAGAGGAGTTGCGCTTTCGGGGATCGCTGAACCTGCCGAAGGGTATGGACGAGATCGCCCTGCGTGCGCACGCCCTGCGGTTGTCCTCGCAGAATCTGGACGCCTCGCGCAGTGTGTGCTTCCTGGGCGCCGGTATCTACGACCACTTCTCGCCGGCGGTCATCGAAGCCATCCTCTCACGCGGTGAGTTCCTCACCGCCTACACGCCCTACCAGCCGGAGGTCAGTCAGGGCATCCTGCAGGCGATGTTCGAGTACCAGACGATGATCTGCCGGCTGACGGGCATGGAGGTCAGCAACGCCTCGATATATGATGGGGCAACCGCGCTGGCGGAGGCCGGTCTGATGGCATGGCATCACACTGGGCGCAAGCGTCTGGTGATTTCTCAGAGCGTGCATCCGCACTACCGACAGGTGGTGCGCACCTACGCCGACGCGGCGGACCTGGAGGTGCAGGAGATCCCCTGTAGCGAGGAGGGCGTCACCAGGCTAGATACTCCCATCGCCGAGGGGACCGCATGTGTCCTCTGGCAGAACCCCAACTTCTACGGCAACCTGGAGCCAATGGCGGATCTGACCGATCTGGCTCACCGTCAGGGTGCGCTGGCGATTGTGGCGGTAGCCCCAATAGCGCTGGGCGTTCTGAAGCCGCCGGGCGAATACGGCGTGGACGTGGTGGTGGGTGAAGGACAGCCGCTGGGACTACCGATGGGGTTTGGGGGTCCGCTCCTGGGCTTCTACGCCTGTAAGGAGGAGTATGTGCGGCGTCTGCCCGGACGCATCATCGGCGAGACGGTGGACGTGGAGGGGCGCCGGGGCTTCGTTATGACCCTGCGCACGCGCGAGCAGGATATCCGACGCGAACGAGCGACCTCCAACATCTGCACTAACGAGGCGTTGATGGCACTAGCGGCGGCGATCTACCTGAGCGCATTGGGCAAGCAGGGCTTGCGCCGGGTAGCGAACCTGTGCCTGCAGAAAGCGCACTATCTGGCACAGCGGTTGACCGAGCTGCCCGGGGTGCAGATGGTATATCCTCGAGCGCGCTTTTTCAAAGAGTTTGCCATCAGTTTGCCGCGTTCGGCGGAGGAGGTGGTGCAAGCTCTCCTACCCAACTATCTGGCGGGGCTACCACTCAGCCGCTACGAGCAGGGTCGCGAGCATCACCTGCTGATAGCGGTCACCGAGAAGCGCACACGCCAGGAGCTGGACGACTTCGTGCAAGCGTTACGCCGTGCTCTGAGCGAGGAGTGAAGCCTATCGAAAAAGCTACAACCTCTTGCTTTTGCATTCGAAAACTGCTATACTTTCGTTGACGCTATCGCTCGGACGGAAGGGTAGCGGCGGGATAAGGATTCATCATCGGTTATCCGAGCAACAACCCTACCACTGTGAGGAGTAGCTGGAGGAAGGGTGAGGGACATCTAAACTGGAGGGCTACCGGGCTATGGGGGATGTACAATCCCACCTCGAGCGCGGCGTCGCGTACAAAATCAACGGACAGTATGAAGAAGCGCTGGCGGAGCTGCGGCAAGCGTTGCAGTTGGCTCCCAACAACGCGGAGGTTCATCACCAGCTGGGGCTGGTGCTCGGGTTCATCGGGGAGTTCGAGCAGTCGCTGGCGGAGCTGGAGCGAGCGGTGCAGATAGACGGACGAAACGTAGTCATCCGCAACGACCTCGCGCTCACTTACGCAATGCTCGGCATGTACGAGGAAGCTCGTGCGCAGTTCGAGGAGGTTCTGCGCCAGGACCCGACCAATGAGGTCGCACTCAAGCAGATTCAGTTTCTGCAGTTCACATAAGGAGACCGCCTCCGCAGCGCTGATACTGGCTCTGCTGGTCGGGTTGTTTCTCTTCCCTGTGCTGGCAGGAGGGCGTGTGTGGCTTCCCACACGCCTCTTGTTCTGGATGTATCCCTACCGCGCCTTTGCCGCCGAAACACCACCACCCTGGAACCCCCTGATGTGGGACGGCACGGCGCAGTTCGGCGTGTGGCGCCTGTACACCGCCAGCATGTGGCGCGAAGGCTGGCTACCCCTGTGGAACCCCCATCAAGGCATGGGCTACCCGCTTTATGCCAACAGTCAGTCCGCCATCTTCTATCCGCTCAACATCCTGTTCGCATGGCTGGGCGACCGGGCGTTCGGGTGGCTTGCGGCGATGCAGATGTGGTGGGCGGGGATGGGCACCTGGTGGCTCCTGCGCCGTCAGGCTGGCATCGGGTTCGCGCCCGCGCTGGTGGGAGCCATCACCTTCACCTTCTCGCTGTGGATGGTCACCTGGCAATACCTGCCCACCGTGCCTGCGACCGCCTCATGGCTTCCGTGGGTGCTAGTGGCGGTATCGGCATGGTATCACCGTCCGGATGTGCGCCGCGCCACGTGGTGGGGCGCCGCGACGGGGTTGTGCCTGCTGGCTGGACACCTGCAGATCGCCTTCTACGTGATACTGGCGGCCGTGCTGTTCATCGTCTATCACGCCATAGCCCGCCGGTTTTCGCAACGGTCGGTCGGCGGCGTTCACCATCTGCGGGCGCGATTTGCCACCATCCTGTTGGCGTTTGCCATCGCTTTGTCGCTGAGCGCACCACAGGTCCTGCCTGCGGTGGAGCTTTCGCGTTACTCGCACCGCCGCGCCCCAGCGACGATGGAGGGCTACTTGGCTTACGTGGGCAGTGCCATGCCCCTTGCCAACCTGATAACCCTCTTCCTGCCCGATTTTTTCGGGCACCCGGGCACCGCCCAAGCTACCGCGCCTGACCTCAGCACCTACTGGGGCAAGGGCAACTACGCCGAGTTCGCCTGCGCCGTGGGTATCCCCGCTTTTCTGTTAGCTCTGCTGGGCGCGTTCATCCATCGCTCGATGTGGCGGGGATATGCGCTCCTGATGGCACTGCTTGCGCTTCTGCTGGCATTGGGCACACCGCTCAACGCCCTGCTGTACTTCGGCGTGCCAGGTTTCAGCGGCACCGGCTCTCCTGCGCGAGTGCTGGTGCTGTGGGCGTTCGGGACTGCTCTGCTGGCGGGACTGGGGGCGGAACGCCTGGCGGAGGCGAACCGCAAGCAGTGGTTGCTGGCACTCGTGACGCTGTTTGTGCTGTTCGCGACGGGCGCGCTGTTTGCCCACCCGATGGCGAAGGAGGTGCTGGGCGAATCAGTTTTTGCCGAACTGCTGAGTGCGCAGATGCCCATCCTTGTGCAGGGGATACTGCTGGCTGTGGTAGGAGTGGGCGCAGTGGTCTATGGGCATCGGCGCGGGTGGGTTCCCCTGTTCCCGCAGACGGTGCTGACCCTCTGCGTGGCGGGCGGGCTATGGATGGCGGGCACGGGCTATAACCCCACCTCGCCAGCGCGGGATGTCTATCCGACGACCCCTCTGATCGAACGATTACAGACCCTTACCGCGGGCAAGTGGCGGGTGTTTGCCGTGCAGGCGGGCTGGAGCCTCTATCGCCTCCCGCAGGCGATCCTGCCGCCCAATCTGGCGACCATCGTAGGGCTGTATGACCTGCAGGTCTATGACTCGCTTCTGCCCCTGCACGCCAAACGCTGGCTGGACGCGCTGAACGGCAGGGATTCCGCACCAGTAGAAAACGGCAACATGGCGCTGGGTTGGCGCGCTCCTGCCGAACAGTTGGCAGAAGCAGGGGTGCAGTACGTGCTGGCAGTTCAACCGCTTGCCGAGCCCGGTCTGAACCTCCTCGCCGACGGTGCGGAGGGGAAACTGTACGAGGTCGTCGGGGCGCGCTCGTGGGTGCGTAGCGAGGATGGACGGGAATGCTCCTTCCGCTGGCGGGGGTGCAACCGTCTGGAGATACTCCTGCCACCGGGAGCGAACGTCCTGCACGTGTACCAGACCTTCTACCCGGGCTGGCGGGTGGAGCCTGAGGGCAAGGTAGAACCGTTTCACGACACGTTCCAGCGGGTACAGGTTCCCCCTAAGACACGAGAGGTTCTCCTGCGCTTCGCGCCGGAGCTGCTGAAGGTATGCCTTTACCTGACGCTGGTAGCAGTAGGCTGGGTTGCAGGGTGCATAGCAGGATATTCTGGGCCGAGTATCCAAAAAATGGAATAATTGTGTTGACCGATTCCAGAGCACGAGGCGAGAGATGCGTACGTGGTGGTGGATAATCTGGCTGGTCTGCTGGAGCCTGCCGCTCCGGGCGGATGTGACGAGCTTCGTGAAGGCGCGCCAGTCGCTCAAAGCGGTGCCGGTAGGTGGCATTAGCATCCTTCAGCAGAACGTGGAAGCCTACCGCGGCAGGGTGGTGGAGCTGACCGCTACGGTGCGCGGTGTCAGCTGGGTAGGCTCGGCGCAGGTGCTGGTTCTGCAATCGGCGGACGGAGCGTCGGTGTATCCGCGCTCGGAGGGCAACGTCTCCCCGGAGGGACAGGTTGGTGCCCATCTGCGGGTGCTTTTGCGCGTGAGCGAGAACAACCTAGTCGGCTTAAGCGATGTCGAGCTGATTCAGGCGGTGCACGAGGCAGACATCGCCCAATGGGAAGCCCAACAGCGCAGGAAAGAGATGCAGAAGCCCTTACCACGCACCTCCAGCCTGCGCCCGTTGACCTCGCGCTTCAGCGCACCCATGCGCACCAGCCAGGGCACGGTGATCACCTTCGAGCAGTGGCACAGCGCGGTATATACTGCCTACGCCGGCGCCATCTCCCGCTTCAATCCCAAACTCAAGCCCGAGCAGGTAGAGGTTATCACCAACAGCATTCTCGCTTTTAGCTGGTATTACCGTGTGGATCCCCGTTTAGTGGTAGCGATGGTGTTGGCGGAGTCGGGCTTTCGTCCCGATGCGGTTTCTCGCGCGGGCGCGATGGGCTTAGGACAGCTTATGCCCGGCACGGCGCGAGGGTTGGGCGTCAGTAACCCCTTTGACCCCGTGCAGAACCTTGCGGGGGCGATCCGATTACTGCATGGACACCTGAACGCCTATTCGGGCGGTCGCGCCTACCGTGAGGGTACGGTCAGATGGAACGACATCATCCTTGCGATGGCAGCCTACAACGCGGGCTCCGGGGCAGTGCGCAAGTACGGAGGCGTGCCTCCTTACCGCGAGACGCAGACCTACGTGAAGCGAGTGATCGCCTTTTATAAACAGCTGTGCGGGATGAAGTAGGACGCTGGGCAAAAGGAGCCAACGATGAGTCACAAACACGACCTTGTCGCTCCACCAGACATTATCCGGCGCGATTTTGCCGAGATGGACGCGGAAGAGACCCTGCGCACCAGCTGGGACGTGGAGGAACTCCTGCTGATGCAAGCGATAGAGGGTCATGCCCACGAGGGACACGGCGCGTTTCACGGACGACGCTACCCCAACACCACCATCGACCACATCGCACGCGCCCTGCGCCGGGATCCTCACGCCATCCGCGCCGCACGCCAAGCACTGATCGACGATATCCGCCGCTACGCCCAACGGGTTATCGCCGGCGAGCACCCCGAGCTGGTGGACGAGGACGGAGTTCCTCTGCTCACGGTCAGCACCCTGCGCCATCTGCACGTAGAGCCCGCTGACGTGTTGCAAGGGCTGTTTCTAGGCGGCTTTCGGGACGACCCCGATGTGCGCAAAGTGGTGGAAGAGCGCACCGGCTGGACCATCGGCGGGGGAAGCGGCTATCTGGTCAACACGCAGGTCATGGAGCGGATGGGGCTGGACGGCTACCAGCTGGCAAAACAAGCGCATGAGCACGAGCTGGACGATTTGCGCGCACGCGGGCTGATCGTGGGGATGGAGCACGCCCATGACCCGAACGTGCAGTATATGTACATCCGCCACCGCGTGGGACCGGGCGCATCGGACGACGCCGCCATGGTCATGGCAGGCAAGGTGTGGAACCTGGGTGTTGCGGTCGGGGTGTTTCTGGCGGACGCGATAGATACGTTGGAAAAATACGTGCTGGAGTACGGCGATAAAGACCGCGAGATCGCCGAGTATATCCGGCAGAACTTTCAGCACCTGCAGATGGATTGGGAGGATGTGTACCGGCTGACCTTCCTGGCGGCGGTGCCGGAAGACCAGCGCGACGAGGTACCCGACAGCAGTCTGCGCCATCTTCTGCGCGTGGACCGCCGGCATGACCAGTGCGCACTGGAGAGCCATATCCTGTACATCCAGAGACGCCCCTACGCACGCATGGCGCTGGCACACGAGGGCATCCCCAATCACCGGTTCTACGCCTACATAGAGGAGCGACTGGCCAAAGCGCATGAGTACGGTTTCTAAACCGCTGGTGCAAGTAGAGGAACTGACGATAGCGTTTGGGTCTGCACCACCCGTGGTACAGGATGTCAGTTTCGAGGTGATGCCCGGCGAGACAGTGGGCATCGTGGGAGAAAGTGGTTCGGGGAAGACGATGACCGCCCTCTCCATCATGCGCCTCCTGCCGCCGGGAGCGCGTATTGTGCGCGGTAGCATCCTGTTCGATGGTCTGCCTCTGCACCGATTTACCGAAGCGCAAATGCGACAGGTTCGCGGAGGCGATATCGCCATGATTTTCCAGGACCCTTTCACCTGCCTGAACCCCGTGATGCGCATCGGCGAGCAGGTAGCGGAGGCAGCACGTCTGCATCGTGACCGCGCCGAGGGCAACCCCCATCAGTTGGCGGTGCAGATGCTCCGCGCCGTCCACCTGCCCGACCCCGAGCGCATCGCCCGCCGCTACCCTCATGAGCTTTCTGGGGGACAGCGACAGCGCGTGATGATCGCCATGGCGTTTATCTGCCGTCCTCGTCTGCTGATCGCCGACGAACCGAGCACCGCCTTGGACGTGACCGTGCAACTGCAGATACTACACCTGATGCGCGAGATGCAGGAACAGCAGGGCACCGCCGTGCTGTTGATCACGCACGACATCGGCGTGGTGGCGTATACCTGTGACCGTGTGCTGGTGATGCACGAAGGTAGGGTTGTGGAATCGGGCAGTGTGTATGCGGTGTTGGAACAGCCTCGCCATCCTTACACCCAGCGTCTGCTGGAGGCTGTGCTGTAGCCATGCCGTACCTGGTGGAAACGCGCGAGTTGAAGGTACACTTCCCCCTACATCGGGGCGAGGTGGTACGCGCGGTAGACGGGGTTGACCTGCAGATTCAGCCCGGCGAAGCCGTCGGGCTGGTGGGCGAGAGCGGCAGCGGCAAGAGCACGCTGGCACGAGCGTTGCTTCGTCTGCTCCCGCTGACCGCCGGCGAAGTGTGGTTCGACGGTCATCCCCTGCACCGCCTTTCCGAAAGGGAGATTCGCCCCCTGCGCCGGCAGATGCAGATCGTCTTTCAGGACCCGATGGCTTCGCTGAACCCACGTATGCGCATCTCCGCCATCCTCACCGAGCCGCTGGAGGTGCACCGCCTGGCGCACAGCAAACAGGCATTGGAGCGGGCAGGACAACTGCTGGAGCGCGTGGGGCTGAGCCGAGAGTACCTGCACCGCTACCCCCATGAGTTCTCCGGAGGACAGCGTCAGCGCATCTGTATCGCTCGCGCCATTGCCACACAACCTCGCCTGCTGGTCGCCGACGAGCCGACCTCCGCCTTAGACCTCTCCATCCGCGCCCAGGTACATGCCCTCTTGCGCCATCTGCAGAGCGAACTGCAGATGGCTATCCTGTTCGTCACCCATGACCTTCATGCCGTACGGCAGGTGTGCACGCGCGTGGAGGTGGTGTATCTGGGCAAAATCGTGGAGAGAGCACCGGTCGAACGGTTGTTTACGGCACCTGCCCATCCCTACACGCAGACCCTGCTGGACGCCGTGCTAGAACCGCTCCCCTCGCGGGCACGCCGCCCCCGACGCCTGCCCACCGGCGATGTGCCCACTGCGACCCGCGTGCCAACGGGCTGTCGGTTCCACACACGCTGTCCATACGCCCAGGAGATCTGCCGTCAGGAGGAGCCGGCTCTGCAACGCATCGCACAAGGGCACGAGGTGGCTTGTTTTTATCCCCTTCACGCCGACCACAGAGCGGATATCGGCTGAACCCAGAACCCATCCTCAAAGGGCAGGGTGTGCGGTCCCGGGTAGAGCACCACACCCAGCCTCAGCTTGTCACCAACCATCTGCTTCAGAACGCGCAAGCCACGAAACGCATCGCGCCCGATCGTCGCTGTCGCCTTGACCTCTACTCCAACCAGCGTGCCGCCAGCGTCCTCCAGAACGAAATCCACTTCCTCGCCCCGGTCGGTGCGGAAATGGTACAGCTGGATGCGACGCGGAGTGAAGGTTATCTGCTTGAGCAGTTCCATACCCACAAAGTTCTCCACCATCCGCCCGAGCAGGAGAGGGTCCTGCGCTAGCCGCTTCTCGTCCGCTCCAACCAGCATAGCGAGTAGTCCGGTATCGTTGAGCATGACTTTCGGTGACTTCAGCAAACGTTTGCCGAGATTCGCGTACCAGGCTGGCACGCGAATCCACAAGAACAGTGCCTCCAGCACAGCGAGGTAGCGATTCAACGTGGCTTGCGGGATGCCAGACTCGCGGGACAGGTTGGCAACATTGAGGGTTTGACAAGCACCGGTTGCCAGTAAGCGAAGCAGGCGGGGCAGTTCCACAAGTCGCTCGATATCGGCGATCTGATGTACATTTCGCGCCAGAATCGTATCCAGGTAGGCAGATAACCACTCTGAGCGGGCTGTTTCATCTACGCACGTGACCACAGCAGGATAGCCACCACGCACCAGGCGAGCGGACAGATCGCTCAGAGAAATCTCAGATGAGCAAAAGGACGGCTCCCCCTCAAAGACACGCTCTATCCAGTGCTCGCGCACACCCTCTATCTCGCCCTGCGACAACGGCATCAGCGTCAGCACCGCCATGCGTCCGACCAGCGTGTCCGCCACCTGTGATAACGCAAGCGAAGTGGCAGACCCCGTCAGCAAAAGGTCACCCGGCTCTCGACGCTCGTCGATCCGAAGACGAAGCAGAGGTAGAAGTTCGGGAACACCTTGTACCTCATCTAAGACGATTCGCGGCGGAAGGTTTCGAACGAAGGTCAGAGGGTCCGACTTCACCGAGGCGAGTACAATGGGGTCGTCAAAGCTGACATAATGCACCATCACCCCCTCGGCGATGAGCTGCCGGGCAAGGGTGGTTTTGCCCACTTGTCGCGCGCCCTGCAGGAACACCGCGGGCATGGTGCGTAGCGAGTCGCGCACTCTTTCAGCAAGCGTTCGTGCAATCATCGATACCATTATATCACAGCTTTGGTGGAAAATCCTCCATTTAATGGTGGAAAATCCACCATTAAATGGAGGATTTGCGAAACCGCCAAGCGCCCGCCTCTTTGCACAACGCCACCACGAAGTGTATAATACCCATGTAACCCTTCATCTCCAAGGACGGCAACCATGAACGTAGACAGTCGCGGCGTCAGTCTGGATATGCTTCGCTTCCGGGACGTGCCCAATTTCGAGGTGCGCTTTCTGGAGCCGTCCCAGGTCAAACTCTTTCGCACCCCGGGTTCCAGCCAGATACGCATGACCATCGAGGGCGAGCGGAGCGTGCTAAGGGTGCATGTGGTACGGTGTTTTCCGCTGTCTAACCCCAATCACTTCTTCAGCCTGCGCGACGGCGCGGATCAGGAGATCGGCATCCTCAAATCCCTGCATGGGCTGGACCCTGAGTCGCGCCGCATCATCGAGGAGGAGCTGGACCGTCGCTACTTCGTGCCAGTGGTGCAAAAGGTGTACTCCGTGCGGGAGGAGTACGGCACCATCACCTGGGATGTGCAGACCAACCGGGGGCGCCGAGTGTATCAGGTGCGCCATCTGCGTGATAACGTTCAGGAGGTCACCCCAACGCGCCTGATCATCACCGACATGGACGGCAACCGCTTCGAAATCCCTGACACCACCAAGCTGGACGCCCGTAGCATGGCGATCATCGCGCGAGCGCTATGAGGTGGATGCAGAAAGCCTGGCACGAGATTCTGAGTACGCTGTATCCGCCGCGCTGTGCCGCCTGCGCCCTGGTGGGATATGACGGCTGGTGCGAAGCCTGCGCCGAGCAGATCGAATATGTGGCCCAGCCTGTGTGTGCCCGCTGTGGTACACCCCTATCGCCGGAGAAGTTTTGTCCCTCGTGTACTGCCCATCCGCTCGTTGTCGACGCGGTACGCGCCGTTGCGCACTATCGGGGGGCGGTGCAAAAGGCGATCCATCGCTGTAAGTACAGCAAACACCCGACCGTCGCTCCCGCGCTGGCTGACCTGCTGGTCAAAGGCTGGCAGACCAACCTGCTTGAGCCCCTACACCCAGCGCAAGTGGTCATCCCCATTCCCATCCACGTGAGCCGGGCGCGTGAGCGAGGGTTCAACCAGAGCGAGCTGATCGCCAGACACTTTTGCGAGCGTACCCGGCTACCGCTGGCGCACGACGTGCTGAAGCGCACGGTCTACCGCCGCCCGCAGGTGGGGTTGGGCGCGGATGAACGTCGCCAGAACGTCAAAGACGCCTTCCAAGTGGTGCACCGCGAGCAGGTAGCGGGCAAGTGCGTGCTGTTGATCGATGATGTATGGACGACTGGTAGCACGCTCAACGAAGCGGGGAGGGCATTGCTCCTCGCCGGCGCGGAACGGGTATTCGCGTATACCGTGGCGCACGAACTCCTGATCCCGATATAGGCGGGGGTAGCGGCTCACACGTCATGCTGAGCGGAGCGAAGCATCTCGTTTTTGACACCCTTCGCTTGCGCTCAGGGTGACGAAAAACTGGAGGGCGAGGCTCCCGCCGAGCCGAACACCCCTCCCCGCCCGCGGGGTATCGGCTCACCAGGAGGTTCGCCTTCCAAGAATCGGGGGCGGCCTAGTTACGGCTCACCGGGAAAGCGGGAGGTGCCAATGGGGTGCCCCCCTTACGTTTGTTCGTCAGCCGCCCCGTGCGCGACAGGTCTACCGACTTGAAGCCCAGCTTCAGCGCAGGAGAACCCAGCTTCAGGCGGAAGTCGCCCTTTTCGGGGTTCACGAACAGCGGGTCCGCGATGAGCGAGTGCACATCCTGCCCACGCGCTTTCCACTCGTCGAAGCTCCAGTTCGCGAAGCGCACCTCACCACCGCCCTCGTGCCAGTACAGGTTGTAGTCCAGCTTGTACTGGTCGTCGCCCCAGTTGCCGTGCAGGAGAGGACCCTCCTTCCAGATAACGATGTTGCGCTCGAAGGTAAACGAGAGGTGCGGCTCCGGTCGGGTGCGCTCAATCTGCCATTCGCGTGCGTAGGCGAAGATGTTGTTTACCACCCGGTTCTCTTTGCCGTAGTGCTGATGGAAGCCACCGGTTTTGGTGCGGTAGACCACGTTGTTCTCCGCCAGAATGTGGGTGGTTCCCTCGTCAAAGTAGATGCCCCATCCGCCGTAGCTCAGGCTTTGCACGTCATGGATGAGGTTGTGATGGAGCACGGTTCCCTCCTGCAAGCCCAGCGTGTAGATTCCGCCCATATCGCTGAGCACACCCTGCCCGATGTGGTGGATATGGTTGTAGGAAGCGGTGTTGTGATGCCCTAATGCCTGTGCGTATCCCCACGTCCAGCCGATGGAGATGCCCGTATAGTACAGGTCGCAGATCTCATTGTGCTCGATGCGATTGTAGGGCGACTGCCCGATCCACACGCCGACCGCCGCGGGATGCAGTCTGCCACCGTGTGCGATGAGAAGATCGCGCACCACCTGATGGCTCGCGACCAGTTGCTCGTCCTGGGGGATGTCCGTCGTGCCGATTTTGACGCCGCCCGCGCCGAGGTCTGTCAAGATACATCGCTCTACCCGGTTGCGCTTGCATCCCCGCCCGAACTCGATCGCCCAGGTGCCGGTATGGGTGACCGTGCAGTCCTCGAAGACACAGTCGCGTGCGCCTGTCGCACGGATGGCCCCCCACAGCACCGCTTCTGCCTGCGGGAAACTGTATCCCTGGGAGGGAGTAGCCCAGTTCGTGTGCGCGAAGGTTAAACCCCGGAAGGTGAGATGCTGTACCCAGCGCCTGTCCTGCAGGTCGCCGTTGAGCTCTACCAGCCTCTCCAGACGCGGGGCGATGACCACACTCCGGTCCGGCGTCTCTCCGGGCATAGGAATGTAGGTCAGCATGCCGGTGCGGCGGTCTAAATACCACTCTCCGGGTCGTTCGAGTGCCTCCCGCACGTTCTCCACGAAGTAGCGATGCCCCTGTTGCAAGGAGGACCACCATTCTCGATGCGAGGTGGTGCCGGTGAAGAGCACCGTTCGGTTGGCAGTATCCACCTGCGCGATTCGGAGGCGCGCCATCGTCCAGAGCTGGACCGCCATCACTTCCACATCGTTCAAGTTGTACCAGTCTTCGTGCAAGTCGCCCTCGTGGAAGCGAAAGCGGTCCCAGCCCTGCTTGTCCTGAGGCGGTTCAATGGTCTCCGCGATGGTGAAATAGCCGTCCTTCGGAAGGCGGGGGCGATAGCGTCGTTCCCCGTTAACCCACAGCTGGATGAAGTTCCATTCCCCGCGCGCCACCTCCGGCAGGTTTATCTCCCAACGCCCCTGCGGGTTCACCCGCCAGCCAGTCAACGCCGTGCCGCCACTGATGACAGGCTTTTCGCCCGGGTAGGCGGTGTACACGGTAGGCGATTGCGCCGTACCGGAGTCTTCTGGGGTAAAGACTAGCGGCTCGTGTAGGTAGTAGACGCCTTTGCGCACCATCACCACAACCGGTCGGTTCAGTGTTGCCTTCCGGCGCAGTTCACGCACCGCCTGTTGTGCGCGCTGAAGGGTCGCGAAGGGTCCGTCGGTACGCTTTCGGTTCGGCACAGCCAGCTTGCCGGACCAGGAGTCGTTACCGTTTTGGGCTACATAGAAATCGGCGGTGGGGCTGGCGCTGGCACCAGCCGCTAGCAGACAGCACAGTATCATCACAAACGCTCCCATCCGTTCTGCTCCTGCTTAAAGATCGACTGGTTTTTCATTCGCTCCGCCCGATGGATTTCCTGCGACCAGCAATTCGCCTTCTGACACGGGGAACTTTTTTCACAAGATTTTCTCGCACCCCCCTTGAAAACCTGTGCTGAGGGTGGTATGAAGAGATTCGGATACGCGAGGTGCCCTGCGTGGTGCTCTCTGCCAAGGTGGACGGACTGCCCAGCGTGTACGCGGATAACCCTTCAGGCATCTTCTCTGCCATGGACTGGCTGTATAAGCAGGGGCATCGTCGATTTGGCTTCCTCGGTGGTTCGATGGCGTTCTACGATGCCCAACAACGCCTGCATGCCTTCCGACAGTACTTGCAGGAGCATGATCTACCCTATCACCCGGAGTGGATAGCCGAGGGTGATTTTACAGCAGCTGGTGCAGTAAAGGGCGCAAAGGTCATCCTGTCCGGTTCCGAGCGTCTCACGGCGATACTGGCGGTCAACGACGAGACCGCCGCGGGGGTGCTTCAGACGGCACAGGAGCTAGGGATACCTGTGCCCGAGGAGCTATCGGTCGTCGGCTTCGATGATACGCCTTTCGCACAGGTAGTATCGCCGCGCCTTAGCACCATCCACCAGCCGTTGGAGCAGATGGCAAC
>PSLZ01000077.1:0-4019 GCA_040289885.1 Armatimonadota bacterium
GGACAGCGGTAAAGACGTGCCCCGTTGGGAGAACTTGACGCAGGAGTGGCGGGTGTATATCCGGGTCAGATACCCAGATGGGAGCACCGCACCGGCAGAGGGTGTCGTTCGCGCGTTGAGAGATTCTCCTCTCACGAACCCCGCTCCCTCGTTTTCTGCCGCACCGGAGACGTACGTCGGCAAGGATGGAGCAACCATACAGCTCGGCAAAGGATGGTGGTGGAAGTTAAAGGTTTCCTCACCCGGCGGGGAGGAACGTTTGGTTGACGTACCCAACCCCACCCCCACCGTCACGCTTTACGTTCAGGTCGCCACTTCGCCCTCCCAGCCACCAGGGGGTGAATAGTCTATTCGCTATCTCCTGCAGGTTGTATACCTGCAGGAGACCTTCGCCTACTGCTCCCCCGCTTCGCGATGCAGTAGTTCTTCCACCACAATCACCACATCCTCCACCGCCACGCGGTGTGGAACCCGGTCACGCCGTAGGCGCACTTCGACCACACCCTCGGATGCCGTTCGCCCCACCACCACCTGCACTGGTATCCCTATCAGGTCGGCGTCTTTGAACTTGGCTCCAGCACGCTCGTCGCGGTCATCGATGACCGCTTCGATGCCCCGCTCGTCCATATCCGCACAAAGCCTGTCGGCGATCTGCAGGTGTCCCTCTTCGGACGGGTTCAGCACCAGCACCAGTGCCTCATACGGCGCAACCCGAGGCTTCCACACCATGCCATCGCGGTCGTGTCCAGCCTCCACCAGGCAAGCCATCGTTCGCGTGAGGTTCAGGTCCCCCACTACGAGTGAGGCCGTCTGTTGCCTCCCCTGCAAAGCGTCGTATACCAGACCATGTGCCCCTCGCCAGGGGCGGATGCTTCCCAGCTGGACACCCTGTTGGGAAACCAACTCGCCACCACACAAGGCACACCGGTCGCCCGCCGACGCGATACGCAGGTCAGCCCACCGCGGCTCGGCAAAGTCGCGTCCCCAGCACACATGCACGCGATGCGCATCCGCCAGATTAGCTCCCACCACAAAGTCCTGCATTGCTCGCACCGCCCAGTCGGCTATCAACGGCACGTGGTTTAAACCCACTGGACCCGCAAAGCCCACCGGCGCACGGCTGACCTGCTCTACCCGCTCCGCCGACAAAAGCCCCACCTGCTCTGCTCCCAGCGCACTTTGCAGTTTGGGCAGGCTCAGCTCGTGGTCACCCCGTACCAGCGCCGCGACCACTCCGCCATCGGCTTCTACCAGCAGGGTCTTGACCAGCTGAGAGAGTGGGACGTTGAGGAATCGCGAGACCTCCTCCACCGTGCGCAGGTTCGGCGTGTCCACCACCTCCGCGGGCGGTATGCCTTCGGAAGAGGCAGGTTCCTCGGACGGAGCAAGAGGGTACCACTCGGGCACAAACGCCTGTCCGCACGAGGAGCATTGCAACAACCTGTCCTTCCCGCTCGGCACCAGCGCCAGAATCCGCCAGCCGTCGCCCCCGCCAGCCAGCACCTCCAGCCCTATCCGTTGGCAGACGCGCGAGAGCACATCCCGCATCAGCAGTCCCTCCTGCCCTGCGGATGGTTCGTCGCCCGCGAACGCCCACATCTGCAGGTTCATCCATTCCCGCGTCTCCAGCAAGCCGCCGCGCGGCTCGATGCCGTCATTGCGACAGCGGTTCCACACATACCACCGCAAGGGCAAGGAGCGCCACGAGCGTACCTGGGAACGGGCGGTCTCTATCACCGCTTGAACGGGCTCTGTCAGCGGCGGAATGACCGGATAAAAGCCTTCACGCTCCAATTGCTCCTCGAACAAGCGTACCATCTTCAAAATCACCTTTGCCCCTAGGGGCAGAAAAGCGAACGTGCCTGCTTCCACCTTGCGCACAAACCCCGCCCGGCGCAGTAAGCGTTCGTTGACACTGGCTGTATCTGCAGGCGGCTCGCGCAGGGTGGAGAGATGTAGTTGTGAAAGGCGCATATTGTTTCTCCTTCCTCCTCTCAACCGTGTCAAGCAAAAGATGGCTAAGCCAAGATTCTTCCTAAGGCTTCGGTTTCCTGTCAGATTGGTGGTCAGCTGCTTGCGCTGGAGTAGTGTTTGGTAGCGAATCGCCAGAAAGCCACCGCACCTGCCAGCAAGAACACCGCAAACCCCACCCCTATCGGCAACAGCCACCACTGCATCCTGCCCAGCAGAGCCTTGGAAGGTATCGTGGCGATGAACGCCAGCGGGATAATGAACGTAAAGATACGCTGTAAAACACCACGGAAAATATCGGTCGGGAAGCGCGCCATGTACAGAATGGTGTCAATCAACGCGGAGAGGTTGTCCACCCGCACCAGCCAGAAGGACAGCGTCATGGTCAACAGGTAGAACGAATAGTACATCGTTAAGCCGCTCAGGCACAGCACGAAGTACTCCACCACCTGCACGAGGTCGGGCAGAGGGCGCATGCGCGAAACGGCATAGCCCAGCATCACCAACGAGCCGAGCAACGTGCCGATTTCGTCCATGTTCACGAAGCGGAAGGAGGTCCAGAAAAGGCTGGAAACGGGCTTCACGATCACGAAATCAAATGTGCCCAACCGCACCATGCTGGGGAGCATCCCCAGATTGCGGAAGAAGGTGATGCTGGCGACGGAGCCCATCCAGTAGCAGGTCGCCACCAGCAGGAAGGCATCGTTGCGGTTCCACCCGGCGACGGAGTTGGTTTGGGCGTAGATGACCTCCACCAGCGCGATGAAGAAGAACAGCCACGCGAAGTTGGTCAACACCTTTGCCCAGAAGTTGGCGCGGAACTCGATCTCTCGCCGAAAGCCGTTGCGCCAGAACACCCTGTACAGCCGCCAGTAGCGACGCATGGCTACATCCCCACCCCCGTGTAATACAGCAACCCTTTGCGCCAGAAGAGCTTCGCCAGCAGATACAGCAAGAACGTCCACGCAACCTGCATCCCAATGCCCTGCCACGCCAGCGTTTGCGGCACCCGCCCCATGAACACCTCCGTCGGTAGGGCGACCGTATACTGGAACGGCATGTATCTGCTCAACGCCTGAAGCCAATCGGGGAATACCCCCACGGGAACCATCTGCCCCGACAGGAACAGCATCGGGATGTAGTAGATGTTGTAGACGCTGAACACCTCCTGGAAGAAGAGCGCGAGCAATCCCAGCGCATACGACAGCATAAACGAGACCACATGCCCCATCACCAGCGATAGCCAGAACTCCGCCCCCCAGTTGAACCGGACGTCGGTGAGATGGGGGGCATATAGCCAGATGCCCAGCGCCAGCATCGGCACAAACACCATCAGCCGGAACACACGCCATGCCAGATTGCTGATGAACAGCGTCTGCAAGTAACTGAACGGGCGCACCAGATACACCGAGAACCGCCCCTCTTTGATCTCCATCGCCACGTCCCACATCAGGTGCGCCATGATGAAGTTAGTAAAGGTGACCATGCACAGATAGTACAACACCATCTCGCCCGGGGTATAGCCACCGATAGCCGGGTGTCCGTTGTATGCCGACAGCCACACTAGCGGCATCACCAGCGCGGGAACCACATCGGTGAGTATCCAGATCACCGCCTGTCCCCGATACGCCAGCGAGTCCTGAAAGTAGATGCTAAAAACGGCTCGTACCTTGCGAAGCCACCACCGAAAACGCCCCATCACTTCACTCACCGCTCAACCCGAAGTTACGCACCAGTATACCGAAGTCAAAGAGTGTGACCTGGTCGCGCCGCCATTGGGACCAGGTGCTGTCGTTGTAGGCTGGCTGTCCGGTGCGTCCGGTCGCGCTGTTGAATCGGCTAACGCTGACGGGGTTATATCCCCATCGGTTGCCCGCAAAGCGGATGTAGTCGAAGTAGGTGCCATCCACATCATAGTGCCTCAGCACGTCCAGTCGGTGTGCCGGATGCGGCCCGCCCTCTTGTTCAAGGGCTGTATACCCGTGCGAACACAAAACGTGGAGCGCTGATCACCACCCTAGGCTCCCTGGGGTAAGGGTCTGGTTCTG
>PSLZ01000033.1:0-35462 GCA_040289885.1 Armatimonadota bacterium
GAACCCTCTCAGGCGCGGAGGACCGGCAGGGTGATCTGCCGTAATGATAGAATAAAGCGCAAAACCATTATTTGCACGGGGAGGTTTCTGGATAGATGTCAAGACGCTTCTGGTTGCTTCTGCTACTCGCCCCTTTGCTGGCGGGATGCGGTGCCGGGCTGAAGGAGGAGGGGCGCGTGCCCATCTCCAATCCGCTGGGGCTCTCGGAAGGCGGAACGTTGATCATGGAGATTGGGACGGGCGGTCGGCAGGCGGAGACCAAACAGGCTTCGGCAAACTACAGGGGTTCCTTCTCCAACACCAGCACCGAGATCAACGTCAGCGCGGTGCGCCGTTTCATCATCTGCCAGCGCATCCAGTCCGCTAGCGTGGAAGTGCCTGAGGGAGCCACTCTGCCCAACACGATCACGCTCAACGGTTTCCACCTCAACGCCACGTTTTCGGACAATCAGGGCTCGGCTTCCATTGGGGTGGATGTCGCCGGCACCGTGACGCTCACCCGTGCCACTGGCAACAACTACACGGTGACTATCCAGGGGTCGGGAGAGGACCAGTGCCTGGTGGCAACGCATGGGGACAACCTCAGCACGCTGGCGCAGATCGTCACGCAGGGCGGAGAGAACAGGGTAGAGGTAACGCTGACGGCGAACGTGACCAGCGATCCCGGCTTGCCAGATGGCTCTCGCATCACCTTCAAGACCGGGCTGGGCACGGGCACTTTGGAACTCTAGGAGGACAGGCGATGAGCAAACGATTTCTGATGCCCTTTGTTGCGCTCTGGATGCTTGCTGTGGGTGTGAGCGCAGACGAGATCTCCATTTTCGGTTCACCCAGCCGGGGCATGGCAGGCGCGGGCATCGCTCGCATGGACCGCCCCTCGGAGCAGATGTACCTGAACCCGGCGGCGGTGGCTTACGTGCGCGGCGTGCAGTTTGGCTTGAACAACCTGAACATGGACACGGAGGGCGCCACCCTGCGCCAGATCTACGATACGGTCAAAATCGGGCAGAAGGGAGTAGTAGACCTTGCGGACGCCGGGCGCATCGTGCGAACCTTCGGTGAAAAGGAGAAGGTGCAGGCGGTGGTCAACGCCGATTTCGGGCTGGTGTTTAGCGGCGTTGCGGTCACCGCGGGCGCAGTCGGCGACTTCCGCCTGTATCCCAACACCCCGCTTCAGCGGTGGGCGCGTGGCGAAAGCAATGACCTCACGGGCGCGCAGGGCGACATCTACGGGGTGGTCACCTTCAGCCTGCCTGATGTGACCGTTGGCGCGCGCCTGTCGGCAGGGGCGAACACCGAGGTCGCCATCGGGGCACGGGTACGCTTCCTGCGCGCGTTCTATACCCACTACTACGCCGATCAGACCCACCTCTCTTCGGGTAATGCAGGTAGCCGCGCGGTAGAGCTGGGAACGGCGGACTATCTGGACAAGCGGGGCACCGGGGTGGACATCGGTATGGTGTGGAAGCCGAGCAGGGATGTTCCCTTGAGCTATGCGCTGGTTGTGGAGAACTTCATTGAGCCGAACATCGAGTTCCCCTTCACTGCCCCGAACATCGCTCAGGGACCCAATGCACTGCAAACGACCATCAAGCCCCTCAAGCGGGCGGTTCATATGGGCATCGCTATGGAGGGGGCGATGGGAGTGCTGTACGTTGCCGACTGGGTGGATGTGACCAACAACACCGGCAAGCGCGAGCTACGCTTTGGCGTGGAAAAGCGGCTGGCTGGCGGTCTGGCAATACGCGCTGGCTACGGTACCAAGAACGGGTGGGCGATC
Organism: Armatimonadota bacterium; assembly: GCA_040289885.1. Taxonomy (GTDB): domain Bacteria; phylum Armatimonadota; class HRBIN16; order HRBIN16; family HRBIN16; genus HRBIN16. Next base: position 1,781 of record PSLZ01000033.1, read on the forward strand.
GGCGGCGAGCTCTTCGGCATCAACATCGCCGTCGCGCAGAAGTTTCCCCTGCAGGTGTCTCGCTCACTGACCTTCTAGATGCTTAGGGGGCGAACCAGCGGTTCGCCCCTCGCTATGTGCTTACCGAATCGCTGTCTCCGATTGCCGACTGCGCACGTATCGCGACACCGAGTCGGTGCCGGGTGCCGCGTCCGCTTCGGGGTCGATACCGCGGAGCATGATGCCCTGCCCGCGCGAAAGATGGGTCAGCACGGTGGGGTGGTCGGTGGGGTCGCGCATCTGGATGAGCAGGGTGGTGCGCGCCTCATGGCTGGTGTTCACGCCCGAGCCGTGGATGGTGAGGTAGTTGAATAGCACCACATCGCCCGCCTCGGCGGGAAGGGGCACCGCCGAACCGAGGGGGTACTGGTCCATCGGAAGATGCCAACCGCCCTCCGGGTTGTGCGGGAGCGGACCCTGCTTGTGACTGCCAGGCACCACGCACACACAGCCCTTCTCTATCGGCGCGTCGTCGAAGTGCACGATCGCCGCCAGCATGGTGTGCTTCTCATGGGGGAAGTAGGGATAGTCCTGGTGCATAGGGAAGGGCGCGCCTTTCTCCGGGGGCTTGATGAACAACTTGGTGTGGTGCAGTTGAATGTTCTCGCCAATCAGGTCCGCTACCCGGTCGGTCAGGCGAGGGTCCAGCATCAGGCGAGCGAAGGCGGCGCTATGGTACTGGGCATTGTGGCAGCGCAGGAGCTGTGCTGGCAGGTCGGTGATTTGCCGTGCGCTTCCCCACATGGCGTTGATACCGTTCTCGGAGTACACTTCTGCCAGCCGGCGAATCAGCGCGTGGGCTTCATCGCGCAGGTACTGTGCCTCCTCACGGGTGAGGACGGACTTGAGCAGGAGGTAGCCGTTCTCGTGATAGAACAGCACCTGCTCGGGCGTTAGGGCGTACTGCTTCTGACCTGAGAGCATCGGTGTGGTCTCCCTCCGCACAATAGTATTTTGTTATTCTAAATTGTGCCACACCCGGCGTCTTGCGTCAAGGTTCTTGGTGTCTCGGTGCCACAGGCGGCGTTCAGGGGGTTACGATTCAGCAAAATACTCCTCCAGTTGCTCCCGCAGGAGGGCGCGGGCACGGTGCAGGCGCGCTTTCACCGCCGCCACGGTCAGCCCGGTGCGTTCCGCCGTTTCCTGATTGGACAGGTCTTCCATGTCACGCAGGACCAGCACCTCGCGCAGGTTGGGGGGCAGTTTATCCACCGCCTCGCGCACCTTCTGGCGCAGTTCTTCAGCCAACACCACTTGCTGGGGGTTCTCGGCGCTGAAGTCGATCATCTGGCGGAGCAGTGCACTGGTATCCTCTTGCTCGCTCAGCGGCTGGTCGAGCGAGATGGTGGGGTGTGCCATCATCTGCTGTTGTTTGCGCACGCACAGGTTACGCGCGATGCGGTAGAGCCAGGTTGCAAAAGAGGCGTCGCCGCGGAACTGGGGCAGGGCACGGAAGGCGCGGATCATCGCCTCCTGCAGGACGTCCGCCGCCATGTCGGGGTTGGCGCACGCACGGGTCATCGCCCGGTACACCTGCCCCTGATAGCGGTGCACCAGTCGGTCAAACGCGCGACTATCGCCCTGCTGGGCGGCGCGAATCAGGTGACGTTCCTCACGCGTAGACATCTGCATTACTTGCCCTTCTTCATATTCATTCGCGTCCTCTAACAGGGTTTCCTCTCTCAACGGCTGAGGCGGAAGGTCAACAGGGTCAGCGACAGTGGCGGGAAGGTGTAACGCAGACCGTTCTTGCCCGCCCGCGCGTCTCCCTTGACAGTCCGCACCGCCTCGGGCTGTTCGAAGCTGTTGTGCGCGGTGGGGCTGTCCCCCGCCAGTGTGCTGGTAGCTACTGCCGGGCGCGGTGTGAAGTCATGCAGAACGACCTCTGCCGTCAACGGTGAATCGGGATGGCGGTTGGTGACCACCAGGCTCAACGCTGTGCCGTTCGGGTTGACCGCCGCCACGGCGTCCAGATAAGGTGCTTTCTGCACGGCGGGCAGGTCGTGCAGAGCGGGCACAGAGAAAACCGGGGAAGCCACCGCCAGCCCCACCGGAACGTGCCCTGCCAGGTTCACCAGCAGTTCGTGTGCTAGCTGAACAGGGTTCTTTCAGACGAACTCTCGGTGCTTGCGCAATCCACCGCCGTGGTTCATCAGCGCGCTGTGCGTGATGAGCTCCAGCAGGTCGCCCAGTCGGATGGAGGTATTAACAACGCCCGACAGGTAGATGGCTTCGGCGATGGTCTGGTTGTTCACCGGGTTGGGCGTCATGATTTGCAGTTCGGTAATGGCGATACGAGGGGGCTTTACCCGTCTTGCCATCTGCCTGCCTAGCTCCGCCAGATGTTCCTCGTACCACACAGGGAATGCCGCGATGGACCGGTAGACTTTCTCCACTGGTGCATTGGGGGGAACCGAATGGGCGATCAGCGTGTGGATAGAAAGCGAGCGCAGGATGTCGGCGCACCGCTCGATCAGCGGCTCGTTCCAACGAGCGTCCTGTCCGCAGGCAATGACCTCGATGGTGGGGTCTACCGCCTTCATGGCTTGCACGAATCGGCGGTATCGCTCGGCGTACTCCTCGCGGGTGCAGTGTCCGATTTGCCAGTCGCCCCACAGCTCGTTTCCGATCTCCCAGTAGCGCACGTTGTAGGGTTCAGGATGCCCGTTTTCCGCGCGTCGTCGCCCCTGCGGGGTGTTGGGGCTACCGTTACAATATTCCACCCATCGCGCCGCCTCCTCCGGCGTGCCATTGCCTGCGTTGACGCAGATCAGTGGCTCACAGCCGATCGCCCGGCACAGCGCCATATACTCGTCCGTACCCACGTGGTTGTATTCCACCACATCGTGCCAGGCGGGATTGGGGCGCAGGGGGCGTTCGTCTATCGGTCCTACGCCGTCTTCCCAGTGATAGCCGGAGACGAAATTGCCCCCGGGAAAGCGCAGAATCGGCAGTTTTGCCTGCTTGCACGCCTTCACCGCGTCGGGGTCAAAGCCTTTGAGATGATCGGCGGGGAAGAGGAAGCACTGGTCCAGCCACACCGTGCCGGGTGCGTCCACGCCCAATGTGAACAGCAGGAGCTCGCCACGCTCCATCCCTGATGCGTCTACCGAGAGGCGCAGAGTGTACTTCCGCCACCTGTCCGTTAACCTGCCCGCTCTACCTTCCGCTAGCACGCGGCGCTCGTCGGCGCTGCGGATGCTGGCGAGCAGGTTGCCCGCACTGCCTTTCGCCCACACGGTGAGCACGAAGCGTTTTTGGCGGTGCAGGGGCAGGAAGATGGGCTGTGCGATTCCCACCTCGCGTGTGCCAAGGGAACGCACCTCGATGCACTGAGAGGTCTCCGAGTTCACCCGGTCGCCGTCTAACGTATAGCGTGCTTCACCCTCGCCGAAGCGGAGCCACGCATAGGCTACCCCCTCGCGCAGGCTCTCTTCCAGCCGCCTCAGCAGGGGACGGGTGACTGCATCGGGCACACCCCACCATGCCTGATGGTGCGGTAGGGTTTCCGAGGGCGGTCGCCCTCCATAAAGGAACGCCTGTGCGGGTTCAAAACCGGGGTTGACCAGCACCTGTGCCCAGATGCCATGATATACGTTGCGCCCGAGGTGCTCGGTGAACTTGCCGAACAGACGCGGAGTGATTGCCTGTTCGCTCCGTTGGTGCGTGAACACCTCCAGACGCGGCGCGTTGTCCTCCAAGAACCGAATCAACGGTGCCATCTCCTATCCTCGCTCACTCAGAATACGCTTCAACATGCCGAGCGTTTCGTCGATCTGTTCGGGCTTTTCGAAACCGATAATGAAGTTATCCACGCAACGCTGTGCGATAACGAAGCGCAGGCTCTCCTCGCGCTCCTGCGGGGTGAGGAACCTGCCCTCACCGAAGATTTTCATGCCCACCACACCCTTGCCGGAGGCACGCATCTGGCGCAGGAGCTCTGCGATCTCCTCTGGTCTGCCGTCCATAGCGGGGCCGCGGTGGTTGATGCGCGCCAGCTGTACCTGCACCCAGGGCGATGCCTGTGATGCCTTCAGCGCGGGAAGGCTGTGGCAGGATGTGCCGTGCGCGCGGATGATTTTCTTCTCTCGTGCCTCCTCCAGCGCGTCCACCATGGGGCGCAGGTCTATCAGCCAGGTGGGGCTGATGGTGCAGTGAAGCAAGACGCTGTCGATGTAGTCTGTACCTATCTCCTGGCGGAAGCGGTCCAGTGCCTGCTTGGCATCGGTGACCCGTTCGGGCAGACCCATCGCACCGAACCAGATTTTGCTCTGGATGACGATCTTCTCTCGCGGGATGCCCTTCAGCGCGTCGCGCAGGAAGGTGTGTGTGCCGTAGAGGTCGGCGGTATCGAAAAAGGTGATACCGCTATCGTAGGCGTGGCGGATAAGCCGTACGAACGCCTCCTTGCCCATGCGGGTATGGTTGGACTGGCGCATCCAGCCGCGCATTCCCGTGCCGATGCCCACGAAGGAGGCTTTAATGCCCGTCTTGCCTAGGGTCACCTGTTCAGTTGGCGAGCGTACTGGGGGATTCTGTTGGGACTCTGCCGCGTTGTCCAGCAATATCCCTCCTGCTCCTACCAGCATTGTGCCGATAAACTGACGACGTGTCATAGGCGCCATCCTGTCCACCTCTCTGGTTGTGGTTTGCAGTGTCACTGCCCTGTACGGATTATTATATTATTATACGCTTCAGATGGGAGCGAACGTCGCGGTGTGTCCTACCGATGATTGACGCACCGTAGGGAGGTCTGGTGTCATGACTACCGCGCGTTCGCCGGGCATAGGGTATATGCGCCGGGGACGAGTCACAACACCCGCCCCCTTACTACCCGCCTGGTTACTCATCTCCGAGCACGCCGAAGTTCTTGACCAGAACGCCGAAGTCGAACAGCGTTACCTCTTCATCGCCGTCTAAATCGGCATTGGGATTCCAGTTGCTGTCGCCCGGTATCGAACCGAACGCGGCCACCAGCGCGCCGAAATCGAAGAGGGTCACTTCGTTGTCCTCATCGATGTCGCCATTTAGTAGGGAGATGTTCAAATCGGTCACACTACCCCCAGAGGTATCTACCGCGATCGTGCGCCTCAGCCAGTGGCTCACTTTGACCGACAGGTCGAACGCACCGCGTCGGGGTGCGAACAACCGGAACACACCACCCTCACCCAGCGATACCTCTGCCGTCTGGAAGGGCGTGGGCTCTCCCGGCTCACGCATCTCGAAGGTAACAGTGGCTGGAAGCGCGCCTGTGTAGTCCTCAAGGGTTAGCGTTCCGGCGACCTTTGGCATAGCAAACGGGTTTCGTGCCAGCACCACGCGCCCATCCGCCCCGCCATAGGCAAAGGTCTCCCCATCGGGCGAGAACGCAACCGAGTAGACCACCGAGCTGGTCTCCTGGTCGTATCGCGCCAACTGTGCCCCATCGGACACCCTCCACAGCCGAACGGTACCATCGCGCCCACCCGACACAAGCGTCTGCCCATCTGGCGAGAACGCGACGCCGTACACCCAGTTGGTATGCCCGGTCATGGTGCGAAGGAGCGCGCCATCCGACACCCTCCACAGTCGCACCGTGTTATCGAAGCTGGAAGAAGCCAGCAGGCTACCGTCGGGGGAGAAGTCTACCGCGGTGATACCGCTGGTATGCCCGGTCATGGTGCGAAGGAGCGTGCCATCCGACACGTGCCAGATGCGGATACCACCATTCTGTCCGCCAGAAGCCACCAGACTTCCATCTGGAGAGAAGGCGATCGTGCGTATCCATTCGGGGCTGGTGATGGTCTTAACGGGTGTGCTACGGGGGATTTGCCAGAACTTCATCAAGCCATCGGTGCCCCCTGTTGCCACTAGGCTTCCGTCAGGCAGGTAGCGCGCCGCGTACATGTAGGCGCTATGCCCGAGGAAGCTGGCTATCTGATTGCCGTCCGTGACGCTCCAGAACTGCACGCTACGCTCAAACAGCACGGTGGTCAAGGTACTGCCGTCTGGGGCGATAGATAAGCCGCGTACGGCGGTGCCGGTGTTGAAGTCTCGCAGGAGGGTGCCGTCGGAGGTGCGCCATACTTTGGCGCGAGCCTCCTCGCCGCCAGAGGCCAGCAAACTGCCGTCTGCCGTGAAGCTCAGAGCGTTCACCCAGGTCGTGTGATGGCGAGTCATCCATACAATGTCGGGTGGACCCTGCGCGCGAAGCGGTGCACCGTTGACGAGCCATAGTGCACCCACCGCAATGGCGAAAGCGAACCGTGAGACATACCGCCGGAACATGATTTTCCACCCCTTTCTTTGTAATCATCCTTGCTACCATTATAGATTGGCATGAACTGCTTGTCAAGCAAATAAGCACAGCCCTCGCAAAGAGGGCTGTAATTTGTCAATGTTGTAAACAGCGGTGATTTCAAATATGCTCCCTGCCCGTGATTCGCCGGTACGCCTCCAGATACTTTTCGGAGGTCTTTGCCACCACCTCATCGGGCAGGTTGGGGGCGGGGGGGGTCTTGTCCCAGCCGGTGCTCTCCAGCCAGTCGCGCACGTATTGCTTGTCAAAGCTGGGTTGAGAGCGACCGGGCACGTAGTCATCCACCGCCCAGAAGCGCGAGGAGTCGGGCGTAAGCACCTCGTCGATCAGTAGGATCTGTCCGTCCTTCTGCCCGAACTCGAACTTGGTATCGGCGATGATGATGCCTTTGTGCGCCGCCTCTTCGCGGGCGAAGCGATAGATCGCTACGCTCAGGCGTGCCAGTTCGCGTGCCACTTCGCCGGCGATCTGCACGGCTTGCTCTAGGCTGATGTTCTCATCGTGCCCGACTTCGGCTTTGGTCGCCGGGGTGAAGATCGGCTCCTCCAGTCGCTCGCTCTCGCGCAAGCCGGCGGGCAGGGGGATGCCGTGCAGGGTAACAGGCTTCTCTTTGCCTCCCGCCTGCACGTACTCCTTCCACAGGGAGCCAGCCAGATAGCCTCGCACCACACACTCGATGGAATACGGCTTCGCCTTCACGACCAGCATCGACCGTCCGTCCAGCATAGCGCGGGTGCTCTCGTCAGCGGTGCCCCCTGCGCTCTCGATGGCTCGCGCGATGGCGTCGATATCTGCGCTAAGCACGTGATTGGGCACGAGGTGTTGAGTGCGCTCGAACCAGTAGAGCGAGAGCTGGGTCAACACGCGCCCTTTGTGGGGAATACCGTTGGGCAGAACCACGTCGAACGCGGAGATGCGGTCGGTGGCGACGATGAGCAAGCTATCGCCAAGGTCATAGATGTCGCGCACCTTGCCCCTTTTGGGTTCCGGCAAGCCCGGAATATGCGTGTAGGTAACTACCTGCATTGGCGTGATTTGCACCTCTTTTGCAAGGATGAACCGCCTCTGCATCGCGAACCCTATAGTGGGGTGATGCTCATGCAGAGGTCCGGCTTTTTAGAGTACCCGAACAATCCGTTCATCATCAAGAGGGAGCTTCCTGCCCCTCAGGACAGCGCAGGGAGCCTGATCGTGGCGGATGTGGCGCGCGACTGGCGCGAGGAGCTGATTGTGCTGGCGGGCAACGAACTGCACATCTATCAGAACACCGCCCCCAACCCGAACCCCAACCGCCCGCGCCTGTGGACAAACCCTGTGTATCGGCGCACGAAGGCGGTGTGGAACTACTATTCGCCATAGGCAGCGGTTGCGGTTCACGATAGCGGCACGATGACCACGTCCCGCTGGCTCCAGGGCGGTATGGGCGGTTTGGGCACATCGCCGGCTCCTCCCGTATCCCGGATGGCGAACACCACCGGCACCGCGTAGGTCTGTTCGGGGAAGGAGGTGTATCCATCCGTCAGCACCAGCACCGCGTCGGGCGGAGGCTGGGTCTGTAGGCACGCCTCGATGCCCGCTACCATGTCCGTGCCCCCGCCACCGCGCATCTGCCCCGACAGCACCGACTAGTCCGCCAGCGCGAACACCTGTATCGCCTCCTAGGGCACCGCATCACAGGGAACCACCGTGACGGGCACCTGCAGCTGAAGCAGTACCCCGCGAACCTTCGCCAGCGCCTGTCCCAGCTCCCGGTCGCTGAGAGAGCCCGAGGTATCCACCATGCAGGCGATGCGCGGCTGATACTGCCCACGCAGGGATGGTAGAACCAGCGGATGAAACTGCGCACTGCGGCGATGCGGGCGACGAGACGAGTAGTTCAGACGCGCCCCGATGCCCTCGGTGATCGCCCCCCGCAGGCGAGGCAGGAGGCGGTCCCGCCAGTTCACTTTCAGCTGGATAATCAACTCCGCCCAGCGCACCCAGCCTGCAGGCATATCGCCTCGGCCCTTTTGCGCCAGCACGCTCTGTACCACCAGCAGGCGTAGACGCTCCTGCTCGTTCGCGTCCAGCCCCGGTTCCGTTTGCTCCGCATCGATCTCCCACGCCCGCGGTAGCCCATGCACCCCGCTACCCTCGTCATACCCCTGTGCGCCCGCGGAGTGACGGCTCACCACGTCATGCTGAATGCCAGTCCTGTTGTCATGCTGAGCGGAGCGAAGAATCTCGTTTGAGCCCCTTCGCGTGCGCTCAGGGTGACGAAACAGTGGAGGGCGAGGCAGACGCCGAGCCGAACACTCCCCGCCCGCGGGACAGCTCATCTGCCGAGCGCGAACGCCAGCGCAGACCCCACCAGCGTGCAAAGCAGGTTCACGGCGTCGTTGCTCAGCCAGCGCCAGCCGCCGGCGTGTTGTGTTCGGCTCCCACAGTGCCTCGCGCTTTCCACCACCTGCCCACAGCGCGTGCAGAGGTATCGCCCCTGAAGGCTTGCACCCAATAGGCTGTCGACCACGCTTCCCGCGAACCCGCCGGTCGCCACGGCGGCAACCTGCGCAGCAGAAAAGGGATATACCAGCCCCGCCACCACCGCTACCAACAGGCTACCAACCGCCCCTGCCAACAAACCCCACAGGGTCACCCCGCCCGAATCGCCGGCTTGCACAGGCTTGCCCGTCAGCAAGTGGCGCGGCGGCGTGGGAGAGAGCGCCCCGATTTCACTGCTCCACGTATCGGCATTGGCGGCGGCATACGCGCCTGCAAACACCAGCCACCAGTGCGCGTCACCCGTCAGCAGGTATAGCGCCATACCCAGTGTGGCAACCCCTCCATTGGCAAGCACCTGCACAGCGGTGCGTCGTGTGCCCCGTGCGGTCAGCCACTCCATGCGCCTTTTGCGCCCAGCGTGCCACCGGCTGAGCAGGCTAGAGGTGGCAAAGAAAGTGAACAGAACCGCCGCTGACCCCCAGCCGCCTGCGCTCAGGGTTACCGTCCCCACCGCCAGCGCGCCAATTGCTCCCGATACCGAAAGCCAGCCGAAGCGGAGAGCGGGAGCCACCACCAGCAGGGCGAGCGTCGCGGAAAGGAGGGGATGAACTGCCCACACGGCTACAGTTATCGGCGGATGCCAACCAGCGTGCGCAGGTATTTGGGGTCGGTGACGCGGTCGATGGCGACGCGCCCGCGACTGCTGGCGGAGTGGATGAAGTAGCCGTTGCCGATGTAGATGCCGGTATGCGCGATGGGTTGCCGGCTGGAGCGGAAGTAGAGCCGGTCACCGGGCTGGAGAAGGGATAGGTCGGGGATGGGCGTGCCCACCTGTGCCTGGTGCCTGCCCAGGCGGGGGAGGCGGATGCCGTTGAGCGCGAACACCTTCTGCACGAAGCCCGAGCAGTCCAGCCCGTTATAAGAGGTGCCGCCCCAACGGTAGGGAACGCCCAGAAAGCGCAAGGCGGTTTGCACGATTCGCTCGCCCAGTGCGCCCGAGGCGGTGGGACTGGCGGGCAGAACCTCGTAGTCCAGCAGTCGCACATGCTGGCGAGGTATCCATCCCACACTGCCATCCGCCATCAGCACACCGTACCATGCGCCCACCTCGTGCGTCACAGCCAGATAGGTCAGGCTCTGACAGCGGGCATAGAGTCGGCTGTGGACACTGCGGGTGGCGTAGATGGGGGCGGGGCTTGTGGTCACCCCCAGCCTCCCGATAGCTTGGGTGCGTTTCGGCTCGGTGCTAGGCGCGGGGCGGGACTGCTGTGGCGGGCGGATGGGGAGCTCGATAGAGAGGGTGGTATCGGCACGTGCCAGAGGCGCCATGCCCGCCACCATCACCGCCCAAAGCATCAGCCTTCGCAACGCTATTGCACCCATCGGAGCCAGTCGCTGAACAGGAAGAACATTCGGTCAAACAGCAGAGCCATACGCGCCATAATAGTTGTTCCAAAGATGGCGCCGAACGCCACCATCATCACCCATCGTCCGAACTGTGCCGAATTGCGGATGACTTTGCTTCTCTGCTCGAACGAGAAGAAGAAGTAGCTCATCACTGTGACCAGCACGATCATGAAGATCAGGTTGTTGACCGCCTGCGGCACGTCGAACGAGCCGTCCGTCCTTGTCACGTACAGCGGGCGAAAAGACTTTGCCAGCTGGGGCAGGTAGGTATTCGCAAAGCCCTGAAACGCCTGCCCTGCGGAAAAGCCCATCAGGAACCCAATCGGCAGCCGGCTCAACCAGTTGTATTTTCGGCTGTGGATGAAGTAGAACAACAGACCGAACATGAACGCGAAGGTCCAGTACCATTCTCCTTTCTTGAACACTGGCTGATAGAGGAAGGGGTCGAGTATCTCTTTGATAAGCACAACGATAGAGAACCCTGCCGCCAGTCCGATGAACACATGTTCAAAAAAGCGGTAGACGGCGTTCTCGCGATAGATGAGCGTCATCAGCCCGATGGTGCAGATGGCACCGGCGTAGATGGCGGGTCGTGACAGAATATCTTGCCACAGTGCTTCCATGCGTTAGCTCCCCCGTACCCGTGTGACGATATATCCGATGTTGCCGATGATGATAAGAAGCATGATCAACACGTGCGCCAGCGAGATACTGCCCATCCCTTTGGTCGCCAGCCCGATGGTGTTGACCAGCTTTTCGTATTCCGCTGCGCCGCGCATGCCTTCCATGATGCCCACGATCTGCCCCGAGTCCATGTAGGGATAGGTTTCGGGAGCCATGACCGCTGTGGGGCAGAAGCCGAACTTGAGCTTGGGGTTCGCACCGACCACCAGCCCAATCCAGTCCATGTAGATGCCGCTGGCGGCGATTTCCACGATGGCGTCCACGTTCTTGATGTCCTTAATACCCCGCATCACGGGCATGTCTTTGGTGGGTTTGCCGTTGCGGTCGGTGGCGAAGGTGCCCGGGATGTCCCGCACCAGCGACTTCATCACCACGCCCACCACCGGGCGGAAGCCCCAGTGTACCCAGTCCTTCCCGTATTCATACCCGAAGTCTTTGGCGACGCGCGAGGCGATGTTATAGGAGAACTGGCTACCCTGCTGGTCAAAGGAGAAGACCGCCACGCGCAGACGACGTTTCATCAGGTGGCGCAGGATGGCTTCCGTCTGGGGCATGTTTTCGGCGCGCGTGCCGCCGCTCCAGGTGGCGCTGACGATCACGAACCCGCCCTCCGGGATAGATTCGATGGCTTGATACAGTTTCAGGGTAGAGGGCATGGTGACCATCGGCAGGCGGATGGGCACAAACAGAGGGAAGATAATCACCGCCAGCAACAGCACATACAGGATGCGCCGGTCTATCGCCTGAAGTCGCTCCCAGAAGGTGACCTGTTTGGGTGTTTGCGGTGTCATCTTAAATCTCCTTCTCGAAGTATGCGCCGCGTTCCAGGCTCAGCCAGATGCGCAGGGAGATCGCCAGTCCGCCCACGCCCAGCCCAAACGCGATGGCGCGCAGTGCGGCGGCGTTGACCTGTGACAGGATCCACTGCTTGATGTTCTCTACCCGCAAAGAGGCGAGCCAGCCCTCGGTGGGAAGCCAAGCGGTCAGCGCATTGCCGACCGGCACTTGCCCCAGCATCACCAGAAAGGCGGTAATCATCAGGATGGTGGCTTCGATGGAGCGGATTCGGAAGGCACGATACGACGCCGAGACGATGTAGAACGCGATTAAGGAAAACATGGTGGCGTCCATATTGATGAGCATCCCTTCGAACAGCACATTGAACACCTTTTTTGCCGTCGCGTTGGCGCTGTAACTATCCATCAGCCCGAAAACGACCATCGCCACCATCGCCACCAGCAGAGCGAGGCTATTGTACCAGCCTGCACGCAGGCGCGCGATGTTGCGTCCGTGCACGCGCAGGAGGCTCAGGATGCCCAGCGTCAGCGTCATCCCGCCCAGCAGGCTCCCCAGCTTGCTCGCAGGCACCAGGTAGTCAGTGAGCACGTTCTTCTGGGTGGTCTTGTCGATGGGCAGGAAGAACTCTGCGGCGTAGAAAAGCCCTGCCAGGAAGGTGACCAGGGCGATCAGGGGTTTGCGCATCCGCGAGGGCAGGTTAATCAGCACGAAGATGAGCAACACGCTAAACACCACCGCTCCGGCGACGTAGTAGGGTAGTACCGCCGGCGGCTGCGCGGAGAAGAAGCGCACTATCGGTTCAAGCATCCTTACCCCCCGTTAGCGAATAGTAAACAGGTCAATCAGCCACTTGCTGGCGCTACTGAGCGTAGGCACGTTCAGCGCAACCAGCGTCGCCGCCACCGAGCCGATCACGCACAGCGACACGATAAGCAGTTTACCGAAGTCCTGCCCCACCAGGCTTCCCAACATGGTGGGATTACGCGAGATGTATGCGCTGGCGGCGTAGTACTCATCGCCGATGATGGTATAGTCGCACGCGGCGATGAAGAAGGGGATCTGGGTGGTTTGTACTGTGCCTGCCACCTGAATGGCGCCCACCATGTTGCCCGTTTCGGCGAAGATGAGCGACTCCGCAAAGAACTCGCCGAACATGAAGGAGCTGGCGATCTGCTCGCGCTGAATCAACCCCGCCACCCCCGACGCGAAAGCGAACTGACGGTCTGAAAGGAAACGGATGGAGTCGGGGTCAAAGCGTTCGGGGTGTCCTTCTGACTGATAGGCGTCGCGGATGACCTCTTCCGCCACGGTGTAGACCGTAGCATCAGCGACAGGCATCAGGATGCGGTTGCCGAATCGGGCGGTGGAGCGAGCAATGTAGCTGAAGATGCTCAGCGCCTGCAGTGCGATAATGCTGAACCCGCCGATACCGGGCACCATCAGCACGGGGCGTCCCATTTCGGTAGCGCGCCCGATCGCTTCGTCGATGGCGTTCAAGCCCGGGATGCGCCGGATGAACAGCTCCTTGCCCCGCTGGGCGGAGATGATGCGCCAGATGATGATAATCGCTGTCAGAACCTCCACGATCAGAACGGGCTCGATCTTTTCAAAGGCATGTTGCATGCGAGTGGTCCTCTTGCCTCTCGTGTTCTAGTTGCTCGATGCGTTCGATCAGGCGTTCCACGTTCTCCCTTTTTTCCAGCAGGCGGCTGTAGCGGTGCACGTTATGTATCCCCACGAAGGGCGCCAGAAACGGCGTGAGCACGATCAGCGATTGGCTGGCGACGAACGACAAAGGCTTGTTCAGCTCCAGAAACAGCACCGCGGGCGCAGACATCCCCTTTTGCACAATCGCCCGCGCGATGCGCTCCAGAATGGCGTCGCGCTGTTCGTCGGTCAGTTCGTCTTCCCAGCGGTCCAGTCTCTCCAAAACGCAATCGCCTCCAGCACCTGCTCGCGGTTATCCGCGAAGCGCAGATACACCCCTCGAAACGGCTCCAGGCGCGAGCGTGGCGGTAACGGGCTGAGCTTTACCCCGTCCGGGGTGACCGTCACGTATTTCACACGCTCCCACGCGATCTCGAACACCGCGCCGAAATAGCGGACACTCGCCCCCTTTTCGTTCACAGCGTAGCGCACGGGGAGCCAGTAATCGCGCGTTGCCAGCCATAACAACACCAGAGCCAGCAACCCCATCCCTGCACTCTGGAAGGCGAAGCCTACTAGCACCGCTGTCGCCAGCATCACTGCTCCTGCCCACCATGCCTTGCGCGGCTGTTGGCGCAGGAGATGCACCTTCCACTGCAGGGTGTACCGGTTCGTGCTCGCTTGCTCGCCTGTGGTCAACGACCCTGCGTTATTATAGGGAGAAATACGCTCCATGTCAACTTCAACGCTTCTGCACCCGCTACCGGCTTCCCTGCCGAGCAGACGGCAAAGAAAAAGGGGGTCACGCTCACAAGCGTGCCCCCTCCACGCGATGGCAAACCCTCTACGCACGGCGGCGGTGCAAAGCGAACAGCCCCGCGACCCCACTGCCCAGCATCAGCAGGCTGGCAGGCTCGGGAACGGGAACCGTCTCCAGGTAGAAGTTCGCTGGCGGGTTGCCGCCGAACCAGTACAGTCCGCTGTTGTCCATCATGAATACATCTTGGCTGGACCCAATGGTCGGCGGGTGGTAGATGAGCAAGCCAGCATCGGCGGTGCTGAACGAGAAACCGATCCAAAGGACGCTCGGCGCGCTGAGAGGGGTTGTCAGCGTGATGGTGTAGGCGTAGGCTCCGTAGCCAGCCAGCGTGCCCAGGTTGTACGACGCCAACAGTGGCGCGGGCAGGTTGTAGCTGTTCAGGTCATAAATGTACATGACCACATCAGGTGCCGTGGTGGGCGCGTAGTAGGCGAACGTAATCTGCGCGATGGGCAGACTGGTGGTGCGGTGCACGTCATCCGCGACGATAGCCCCCGCTCCCCCTGCGAAGTAGAATCCCGTAGGGGTCGTGGTGTTGCTGTAATCCGGAGCCGTTTGCGGGCTCAAGGTGCTATTGGACAGCGTCACGCCGGCAGGCAAGGGGACTGCCGTGTGTTGCATCTACGCGGTCGCCAGCGCGGCAACGCCTAGCACCAGAGCGGTTACCAGTAAAGTGCGAAACATGCGAAACTCCCTCCTTTCCTCGGAGAATTATCAATCTCCATTTTAGGAATCTGCATAAGTTGCTGTCAATAGGGTAGCCATTGTTACGCAAAAAACCAGTATTTTTACTGGTTTGCGAAGGGTGGGTGGTACTAGCAGGCGAAGGAACAGCATTGCACCCAATTGCCACTGACAAATCGCTTCGCGGCTTTGTCAAAGTTGAAACATTCTAGCATCGTCCCCATCTAAATGAGTAGAAGCCAAAGTTGGGCAGAGGAAAGGTGGCCACGATGAAGATGTGTGTGGAGTGGTGGACGGCACTATCGGCATATGTAGACGATTCCCTGCCGCCCGATGCGCGCGAGCGTGTCGAAAAGCATCTGGAGGAGTGCGAGTCCTGCCGCAGGGCGCTTGTGGACCTGCAGGTCTTGCGCCATCGCGTGGGTCTCTTGCCGTGTTACGAGCCGCCGCCGATGCTGAAGGCGCGAATCCTGTCGGCAACGGTGGACCAACCCACGTGGAGCGAGAGGCTGGCGATGGAATGGCGTCGGTGGGTATGGCGTTTCTCACTGGCAGGAGCGGCGGTCGCACTGGTGTTGTTTGCTTGGCAGTTCATGCCCAGACATCTGCCGAGTGCGGTGGATGGGTTCGTCTCCGGCGGTGCAAAGAAACGGTCACCTACGGTGGCACAGCAGGTCAAGACAGCACCCCCACGCCGCCCGACGACGGTAGCCGCCGTGCGGAATAAGCCGCTGATGGAGGCGAAGCGTCGCGAGGTGCGTGACTCTGCCCCAGCGCCAAAGTCCACCTCTCCGAAGCCCGAATCCAGATGGTCTGTTGTCACGCGCACACCTATCGCTCCCAAACCTGCCCCTGCGGATGCCTTACAGGGCGAGCCGGTCATTCAGGATGACGTTCCTTATATTGATACCAGCAGTCCGCCCGCAGGCGAGCAGGTTGCCACTCAGCCGGATGAAGCGGAGAGCAAGACCGTCGCGACGCGCTTCGCCCTTCCGGCTGAGACCTTGAGCCAGGGAACCAGTGGGCTAGACGCCCTGCGCGAGCAGATACGCATTCGCAATCAGGAACAATGGAGCGGAGAGATCAAGCGTAAGCTCCAGCGCAAACAGGTCGATGTAGACGTCATCACCGTGCGATTCTGATGCGGTTCACAGTTCGCGCCATACTGTTGACGGGCATTGCCCTCGCGCTCGTAGTCGCCGCGAGAGGACAGGCACCCATTCCTCTGGCGGAAGGGCGGATCACCGCGTCCAAGCCAGCTACAACGGGCGCGCAGGCTGGACAAGCAAACGCCGACCTGCTTCGCGGTAACGGCACGCGGGCGGGATACCTCCTGCGCTACGGCAACATTGTGCCCGAAAGCGAACGCGTGATGGTGGACGCCCGCACCCTTCAACGCAACCGAGACTACGTGATCGACTACACGACCGGCACCATCTCCTTCACCGAGCCGGTGCGCACCTCCCAGACCATCCGCGTGCAGTACCGCTACCTGCCCGGCTCTAGTGAACAGCGCGTACTACTGCAGGCGCCCGCCATGATGCTGAAGGTCGGGCAGAACCAACTGAACATGGTGTACAGCTCGGGCGCGTTTCTGCGCCGCGAGGATGGCACCACCCTGCAGACAGATACCTACGGGATGCAGACGCGCCTGCACCTCGCCGGGGATAGCGCCCTGCAGGGGGTGTTGTTCTTCTCGTCGCAGAGGGCGGTGCAGGCAGTGGCGGACCCGACCTTCCAGCCCGGCGCACCCTCTCGCCCCAACCATCAAGCGGCGGCAGGCTCCGACCGTCTGATTTTGCAGAACCTGAATTGGAGCGCAGGCGGACTGCAGGTGCGCGGGATGTATCAGCACGTCGGCGCACAGTTTGCCGGGTTCTCCGCCCTGCGCGAACAGAAGGCGGTTCCCGACCAACTGCTCGGCTGGCTGGAGAGGGAGCGGGGGCTTCGACGGGTGAGCTACGGGCTGGGCTACATCGCCGGCGGGTTGAACCTACAGACCAATGTCAGCCGCATCGCGGACGGCAAAGGGGAGATTCGACAGGCGCATTACAGCGTGCAGAGCAAGCAGATGGAACTGCGCTACAGCCAGACACAGGTTGCCCCGCAGTTCCAGCGTTTCAACGACCTGCGCGAAGACCAGCGCGCCCAGTGGGCAAAGGAACGCGGGCTGACGCGCGATGCACTCTCAGCGCTGTTGCGGCTGAGCGGTAACTCCCAGCTCGGCTACGAGCGGAACCGCATCCTGGGCTCCAGCGGTGGTATCCAGCTGAGCAGTTACCTCCTGCAAACGGCGGGATTGAAACTGACCTACAGCACGCAGGAGATCGATAAAGACTTTACCCGCTTTAATGACCTGGCGGAGGCACAGCGCGCGCAGTGGGCGAAAGAGCGCGGATGGACACGCTCCCTCCTGCGAGCGGAACTGCCTCCTTTCAAAGGCACAAACCTGCCTAGCCTGTTCGTCCAGCAGACCATCCGCACCGAGACGGGCAATCTGACCCTGCGCCAGGTGTCTGTAAACACTCAAACGGTAAAGGTAGACTACATCCGCCACGGCACGGACCCCGGCTTCGCTATCGCCAACCTGACGCCAGAGGAGATCAACCAAATGGCGCTGATGGTACGTCAGCAGGTGGAGCCGGGCGCGAACGCCGTAACCGACGAGGACTGCAAACAGATTCTGCGTGAGGCAGGCATCCAGCGCGAAACCCTGCGCGTGAACATGACCCCTTCCGCGGGCGCACAGGTCAGTGTGGTCAAAACGAAGGTGGAAGACGGCAGTGGCGACATCAGCCGCACGCAGGTGGCGTACACCAGCCCGAAGTTCGAAGTGGCGTATCAACAACAGAACATCAGCGAAGACTTCGCCCGGTTGGGTGATCTCACGACCCCCGAACGCAAGCTCTACGCAGGCGAAACGGGCATCGCGCGCAGTCTCATCAGCACACGCCTGGCGCTGAGCAAGGACACCTCGCTCTCCGCACTGTTCGGCAATATTCGCGACTCGCAAGGCTCCGTCATCAAGCAGTCCTATGCTTTGCGCATGCCGCGCCTGTCGTTGTCTGCCAACCTGAAGCAGGTAGACCCCAACTTCTCGCGCATCGGAGACCTGAACGAGAAAGACCGCAACGAGCTGAGCGGACTGCCCGGCTTCAAGTACTTTGACCTCTCGATGCAGTGGCTGGTGAGCAAGACCCTGTGGTTCGAGGGCTTCTGGGTCGACTCGAGCAATGTCCAGATTCAGCAGATGCACCGGCGCCAACGCCTCTACTTCCAATATCAGCCGCAGGCGGGCACCAGACTAGCGCACCTGAGCGACCGCACCAACCGCGATGGCGCTACCGAAGTCCTGCACCGCCAGTGGCGCGAGACGACCACAATAGACTACATGCTGAACCGGGGGCTGAAGTTCTCCGCCTATCGCGACCGGGTAGAGGATGAAGGCGTGCTGTTACAGCCAACCACCACGCTGACTAACTTCTGGCGCGTGGAGTCCGACAAAAGCCGACCCATGTGGTTCGTGATAGAGCAAAAGCACCTGCGCCGCACCGATGGCTATTATGACCTGGCGGACACCGTGCAACTGCAGACGCCCGTTTCCAAAAGCGCCGTCATGCAGTTCACGGAACAGCGGTTCGGGCGCAGTGACCGCCCCTCCGAGTTGATACGCACCGTCTCGTCGCAGTGGTTGGTGCGCAAAGACCTAACCTTCGTCATGAGCCTGTCGCGGCGCACCACCAACGCCCACACGGGTAGCCTGTTGAAGAGCTTTGCGCTGTCGGGTCCGCTACTCAACTTCGCCAACGTCACGGGCAAGTATGATGAGCTCCGGGTGGATAACGCCAGCACCAAAGCGCAGAGTGAGGTCTCCATCTCCTCGCTGAAGCCGTTTAACGCCTTGGGGTTGAGTGGCATCCAGTTCACCGGCGCGTACGCGGCGTTGGCGGACAGGGCAAACTGGCAGAAGGAGACGCGTACTGGGCGCATCACCGCCAACCTGGGCAAACACAGCCTGCTTGCGGAGTACACTTCCGCCTTCGTGCCCCAGGCGGCAGACCGCCTGGTGATGCGTACCTACCAGTTCACCGCCGCGCCCATGAGCAACTTCAAGGCGGAAGTGTACTATCGCATGATCGAACTGCCTAACATGGAGACCTGGCACGTCCGCCGCTACACGCTGGACTGGCAGATGAACCCCAACACCTCGCTGAGCCATCAGTTCCTGACCCTGCCCGAGCAGGGCAACAACCGCGTTCAGCCGATAGGACTGGACGTCTGGAAGCTCAGCAGCCGTCTCAATGCGCGCCAGATGCTTAACGGCGAGTACCGCATCGAGACCGACTTCGCCAAGCGGCAGATCATCCGGCGCGCCCTGCTCAGCCTCTCCGCCAAGCTGTCCGCCCTTGCCAGTGGCGAGGTGGGATACAGTCTGGACTCGGTGAACTATCAAGGCAACAAGGGCACGGCGCACTCGGTGCACCTGCGCTATGGGTGGCAGATCGACGAGGAACACTTCCTGAACCTCAGCCTGCGCCTGACCAGCTACGAGCACCGGGTGCCAGCAGGGCTGTCGCGCAACGAGCTGGCAGGTACGCTGGAGTACAAAACCCGGTTCTGACCCCCTGTATCCCCCCTGAGGCGCAGAAATGGTGATATAATACTGCTGGTAAACAAACCCAGAAACGCAGGAGACCGGCATGTCCTGCGACAGGAACCGCCGGCTTCGTTGGCGAAATAGCCCGACGATAGGGTGCCACAACCTGCCTGGGAGGAAGAAGGAGACCGAACGATGATTGTCCCAACCCGCGTACTGTTCGAGCACGCATATGGCAAGTATGCGCTCGGAGCCTACAACATCAACAACCTCGAACAGGCAATGGGGCTGTTCCGGGGTAATATGGAGACGCAAGCGCCGTTCATCATCCAGATCAGCAAGGGCGCGCGGTCCTACACCGATAAACGGATGCTGGAAGCGATCATCCGCACAGCGGAGCAGATATGGCCCGATGCCCTCTTCGCTGTGCACCTCGACCATGGGGACGAGCAGACCTGCTACGATTGTATCGAGAGCGGGTTCTACTCGTCGGTGATGATTGACGGCTCGCACCTGCCCTTTGAAGAGAACATCGCCGTGACCAAACGTGTGGTGGAGGCGGCGCACGCGAAGGGCATCAGTGTGGAGGCGGAACTCGGCATGCTGGGCGGTGTGGAGGAGCATATCTCGGTGGACGAGAAGGATGCTCGCCTCACCGACCCAGCGGAAGCCGAGGAGTTCGTCAAACGCACCGGTTGCGATAGCCTCGCAGTGGCCATCGGCACGAGCCACGGCGCGTACAAGTTCAGCGGCACTCAGCGCATTCACCTGGACCGCGTGGAGGCGATCCAGAAGCGTCTGCCCGGCTTCCCGTTGGTGATGCATGGCTCCTCGTCAGTGCCACAGGAGGAGGTCGATCGCATTAACGCCGCGGGCGGATGCCTGAAGGGAACCAAGGGGGTAGACCCGTCGCAGTATCTGCCCGCCGCCAAGCTCGGTGTGTGCAAGATCAACATCGACACCGACGGGCGCCTGGTATGGTGCCGGGTGCATCGCGAGTTCTTCCGCGACCACTGTGACAAGTTCGACCTGCGCGAACCGGGCAAAATCTTCATGGCGGAATACGCCAAGTTCATCGCCAGCCGCAACGAACTGCTCGGCTCGGCGGGTCAGCTCGAATCGGCTCGCGAATACGCCCTGAAGGCGCTGGCGATGAAGTAGCCAGATATCGTCGTCTATGCCAAAGGCGGCAACAAGGAAGTTGCCGCCTTGTTGTTTGGAGCACTTCGGTTGGCGAGGAGGGGGTACTCGGCTCGGCAGGAGCCTCGCCCTCCAGTTTTTCGTCACCCTGAGCGCAGGGATGGGTCTCAAAAATGTCATTCTGAGCGAAGCGAAGAATCCCAAACGTTGAACGACGAGATGCAGCGCTGTCGCTCAGCATGACAATAGGACTGGCGTTTAGCATGACGTGGTGAGCCGTCAACCCCGCCTCAACCCTCCCCGCAGTTACTGGAGGGCGAACGTCCTCGTGAGCCGTCAACCCCCACCCCTCCCCGCGGGCGAGGATGGGGCATTCGGCTCGGTGTCTGCCTCGCTCTCCGAGGGAGCGAGCAGGTTTTTGCCGGGCGTAGGGTAAACTAAGGATACACTGGCGTTCTCAAAAGGAGGGACACATCGATGCGTTTGCGCCGTTATGGTATCTGGCTGGGGCTGATCCTGTTGCTGGCTGCGATGGCGTCGCAGGCGGCGGATGTCCGTCGAGGGTTGGCAGGTATCTACTCCTGGCGAATCTGGTCGCATATCTTCATGTTGGCGTCCGAAGAGTTTGAGGGACGCGGTTCGGGTAGCGCGGGCAACGAGGCGGCGGCCCACTACATTGCCGAACGATTCGCCGAATACGGTCTGAAACCGATCGGCACCTCTCGCTATCACGACCTGCAGGCGCCGATGGATGGGAGCGGATACTTCCAGCCTTTCCGCGTGTATATCGGGGCGGAAGCGGGCAAGGCGAACCGACTGGAAGTGATTGCTGACGGCAAACGGCTTACCTTGAGACCGCATGAAGACTTCATGCCCGAATCGATCGCCACCACCGGTAGTGCAAAGGGGGAGCTAGTGTTTGTGGGCTACGGTATCCAATCCAGTCTGGCAGGGCATGAGGATTATAACGGCGTGGATGTGAAGGGCAAGGTAGTGCTCGCGCTGGAGGGGACGCCCCCGGTGAGCGAGGGACCAAACCTGCTTCGCGCCTACCAGTCCGCCCGCGCGAAAGCCCGCACGGCGAAGGAACAGGGTGCCGTGGCGTTGCTGCTGGTGCAGAAGGAGGATGCGCCCTTATCGACGATGCTGGCTGGGCGGGGGGGGGATGCCGGGATTCCGGTAGTTACCCTGCGCCGGCAGGCGGCGGAGAAACTGCTGGCGGCGTGCGGCATGTCACTGAATGACCTGTGGCAGAACCCGAAAAGCCGTCCCATCGAGCGCGCTTCCGTCACAGTGCAGACGGAGGTCATTCAGCGCTACGGCGCAACCGCCAACATCATCGGGGTGGTGGAAGGGACGGACCCCAAGCTCAAGCACGAGTACATTGTCATCGGGGCGCACATGGACCATCTTGGTTGGGGGTTGCAAGGTGGCTCGATGTACACGGGTAAACTGCCCGCGATACACTATGGGGCAGACGATAACGCCTCGGGCACGGCGGGTCTGCTGGAGCTGGCACAATACTTCGCCGCGAACCCCCAGAAGCGCTCGCTCATCTTCATGGCGTTCTCGGGAGAGGAGCTGGGTTTGCTGGGCTCGGCGTACTACACGAATCATCCCATTATCCCCCTGGAGAAGACGGTCGCCATGCTGAACATGGACATGATCGGGCGTTTGCGCGAGGATCACCTGAGCATCGGCGGGGTGGACACCTCTCCTATATGGCATCCTCTGCTGGAGGAGCTGAACCGGGAAGCGGGGTTCAATCTGGCGTTGGACGGCGGGGGCTTTGGCGCCAGTGACCACTCCTCGTTCTTTGCGAAGAAGATACCCGTGCTGTTCTTCTTCACGGGCATGCATCGCGAGTATCACACTCCTGCCGACAAGCCCGAGACCATTAACGCGCCCGGAGCGGCAAGGGTCGCACGACTGGTGGCGAACGTGACCGAGTACATCGCCAACCTGCCGGAGCGCATCTCCTATAGCGAGCCTCGTAGCCAGCCCCGTCAGAGCAGGCCGGAGCGCGGGATCCGGGTGTATGTGGGCACAGTGCCCGACTACAGCGAGGAGGTCAAGGGGATGCGCCTGACCGGCGTGCGGGAAGGTAGCCCTGCGGCAAAAGCGGGACTGTGCGCGGGAGATGTGATTATCCGCTTCGGTGAGGCGAAGGTAGAAAGTATCTACGACTACATGGACGCACTGAACCGCTACAAACCGGGCGACACGGTGACGGTAGTGGTCCTGCGCGGCGGCAAGGAGGTGGAGCTGAAGCTGACGTTGGAGGCGCGTGCGGATTGATGGGTTCCCCTCTGCTTCGCCGGTCAGGGGCAATGTCCTCTAGCCGGAGGTCTTGCAGGGTCTCGCCTGCTCTGGTCGCGTGAAGAACCTACCGCATCAGGCGGGTGCTGCGCTCGTGGCGGGCACGGTGGAAGTAGTCGTCCCACAGGAGCAGGTCGTACCGCCGGGCGAGCTCCCCCGCGCTGACATCCTGACGGTGGCAGGTTAGTAGAAAACGCGCCTCTGCCTGCAGGATGTCTATCTCTACCTCGCGCCCGTAGTCTTGCTTCATCCGCTGGATTTTGTCGTGGTTATAGTCTAGGTGTGCTACGAGGCAATCCAGATTCACGTCCGCGCTAACGATAGGGTGGTAGTTGGGCTGTGCACGCTTGCGGACGCGCCCTAGAGGGTCCACCAGCATCCCCTGCGGCGAGCCAATGGCGCTGAGGAGCCACCAGCGGTACTCCAACGCCCAATGTTGAACCTGCATTCCGCCCGGATACATGGAGCTGAAGCACACCAGCTCCGCCCCTTTGGCGTACAGGTCATCTGCCACCTCGCGGAAGTTGAGGTCAAAGCAGATGGCAAAACCCACCCTGCCGAAGTCGGTTTCTATCACGGTCGCTTCTGCGCCCGGCGTGATGCCCATCGACAGCTCGCCCAGCGTGGGGAACATTTTATCGTACCTGCCAGCCACCTCGCCCTCGCGATTGAGCAGGAGCACCGTGTTGCATATCGCACTGCGGTGCTTTAACAGCAGAGGGCAGGCGATCCAGGTGCGGTGCTGGCGGGCGACCTCGCTGAGGCGAGTGACCGTTTCCCCGTCCAGCGGTTCGGCGGTGTTGAACCAGTTGCGCTCGCTCATGCCTAGCCCGGTGAAGGTTTCGGGCAGGAGCACCAGGTCCGGCTTGTCCCACAATGCCTGTTCTAGCAGTTGCATGGCGGTCTGCAGGTTCGCCTCGCGATGACCCTGCCCGTTGAAGCTGATACCGCACAGCCTTGCCCAACGTGCCATCGGACTCTCCTAAGCCAGCCATTCGTGCAGGTGCTCTGCGACGAAGGCGTCGTCGTTGAGATGCGGATAGATTCGGTAAACGCGCTCAATCTCCTGTGCCTGACCGGGGCTGAGCGTCTCCCGAGGGTCTAGACACCAGATGCCCTCCAGCAGTCCCTGCCGGTGCAGCACCTCGTGGATGCCCGCGATGCACCCTTTGAAGTTGTTGTTCGCGTCAAAGAAGGCGGCGTTGCAATCAGTGACTTCCACCGCCAGGCGTAGGAGGTCGGTGGGGATACTGTCCGCTTTAGCGACCGCGTGACAGCGTTCCAACATTTCCACCGCGCGCTTGGTCCATACCGCCCAGTGCCCCAGCAGTCCGCCCACGATGCGCCGCTCCACCTGCCTGCCGTTGACTCGAAAACGGTATGGCGTGAGCAGGTCTATCACGATGTTATCGTCGTTGCCGGTGTAAAGGGCGATGTCCTCGCGCTCGGCTTCGGCGACGGCGCGCACCACGTCCAGCGTCTGATAGCGGTTGAACGGAGCGATCTTGATTGCCACCACGTTCTCGATCTGCGCGAAACGCCTCCAGAAGCGATAGTTGAGCACGCGCCCTCCCACTGCTGGCTGAAGGTAAAAGCCCACCAGAGGAATCTCCTCCACCACCCTCTGGCAGTGCGCGACGAGTTCCTGCTCGCTGGCATCTTTCAGTGCGGAGAAGCTGAGGAGCCCTGCATGGAAGCCCCGCTCGCGCGCCATTTGTGCCTCGGCGACTGCTTGCGCGGTGTCTCCACAGATGCCCGCGATGCGCACCAGCGGCTCCGCCGTAGGTCCAGCCGGTCAAACTCTTCCTGCGCCAGCTCCAGCAGGGGGGCAAACAGCCCGATTTGCGGGTCACGGATAGCGAACTGCGTGGTGTGCACGCCGACCGCGATGCCTCCCGCTCCCGCCGAGGAGTAGTATCGCCACAGGGCGCGTTGCCTGCGCTCGTCCCAGCGTCGCTGAGCGTTCAAAGCAAGGGGGCAGGCGGGGATCACCACCCCGCGACGCAACACGTCAAAGACGCTCATGGTAGATCCTCTCCACTAGTTCCATCGTTTTGACGGCGTCGGCGAAGCTGGTCTGCGGCTGGGTTCCGCTTTGGATACAGTGGATGAAGTGGCGGTTCTCGTCATAGAAGCCCAAGTAGCGGTGAGGAGCGGAACTGCCCGCCGCTTCGGTGTTGAGGATGACCTCTGGCTCCAGCGCGCCGTCACGGTAGATGAGGGCACGGTCGTCGGGTTCGGCGTAGGCGGAGATGTTGTAGGCATGCATCTCCACCGAATAGATGCGCCTGCCGGTCACCCAGTTAGTCAGCAAGATGCCCGTTGCCCCGCTTTCGAACTCCATCAGGGCGTTGAAGGCGTTGTAGACGGGCGCGTGGAAGCGGTCCAACTTGCTCACCAAGCGTTTGACCTCCCCGCCCATCCAGCGCAGATTATCCACGGCATGGATGGCGTCGCAGGTCAGGATGTCCACGGCACCGCCGTAGTAGGCTTCTCTGCCCCCGCTTTTGACGAAGCGTGCGAGGCACTGTGTGATCGCTCCACGCTCCTCCACCCGCTGTCGCGCCTGCACCACCATCGGCACGAACCGTCTCTGAAAGCCCACCATGCTCAAACAGCCGTTTCGCTCTGCCAGACGGGCAAGGTTTCGGGTTTGCTCGGCGGTGATGCCCGGCGGTTTTTCGATGAAGACGTGCAGACCGCGCTGGAGGCAGTCTGCTACGATGTCAAACATCTGATGTGGAGGCATGATGATGTATACCGCTTGGGGCTGGGTCTCCGCAAGCATTTGCCGATAGTCGGTATAGGTGTGTGGGATGTTCCAACGCTGCGCGGTGGCGGAGGCGCGTTCGGGTGAGAGGTCGCATACCGCCACCATCTGCACATCCTCCATCTCGGCGAGGGAGGGGTAGTGGGCGTAGTTGGCGTGCGACCCCGCCCCCATAAAGGCGACGGTAACAGGACTGTGCATCTGTTCACCTCACGTTCAAGTAACGGGCAAACCTCTCGCGGTGAGAGGCTCCCATAAATAGCGCACTACAAGTTTTCTCGCCTGATCTGCTAAACCCCTGCATTTTTCGCGGAGAACGATTTATACTTGGGGCAAGCGGTCACGAGCACCTTCACAACCGACGGTTTTGGGAATGTGGTATCGCAGTGGGGCAGTAGTGGCAACCCATATCGTTTTGCGGGGGGTTGGGGCTACCGAGATGATGGCGATGCGGGGTTACTGCACGTTGGTGCCCGATATGACGACCCGCAGGTAGGTCGGTTCATCAGCCGGGACGCGGCGCTGAGTGAGCATCCGTATCTGTATTGCGAACACGAGCCGGTTCACTCGGTGGACCCGAGTGGGGATATTGCAGTAGCCGCAGGGGCTGTCGTGCTTGTCCCGGGTATTGGGCAGGCTATCGCAGTAGGCGTAATCGCAGTGGGGGCAACGATAGCTGTCATCTGGCTCGCTGAACAGTTCGACAAGTCCTGGGACGAGCTTCGGAGGGAACATAAGGAACAGAAGAAACACTGGCGATACGGCACGCAACAGCCTCTGCCACCACCTTTCGACCCACGGCACGAACCGCCAGATCCCAAAGGACCTAAGGATTGGATTGCCCTCGTGGCGAAAGTGCTGGCAGAGCTGTTCGAGAACATATTTCAACCGAAGGTGCTCATCGCTGTTCCTAAGTTAGACGCATGTGGCGAGGGATATACCACACAGTCGTGGGCTGGCGCATATTGATCACCCTCCTACCGTATGTGCTGAGGGGACGATGCATCCAGGCAGACAATCTGTCCCGTTTGAAGAGTAGGGTGTTGCGGCTGTTCCGGTTGTTACCGACCGAGATAGCCGCTGAGGAGCTTGCCTCGTTTGTGCAAGCGGTTTCGCCATCCCTTGGGGTTTGGCTGGTGCAGTGGGGCGTAGATATCATCGTGCACAAACGGGAAGCCTTGCTCACCGTTGCCAACGCCTTGCAGGGATGGGCAGAATACGACCTGGCGGAAACCATCCTGTGGCGCGGTGTTCGTTTGTTTGAGGCGGACAGGGAGGTCTGGGACACCGCTTTGGGATGTAGCCTAACGCACATCCTCTATTCCTTCGGTGATAATGTGGAGCGACAGCGTGCCTGGTATCGTTTCAACTACCTTTTGGATGCGCTTCCTGAGCCGTTACGGGAAGAGCAGCCCTGTTCGGCTTACTTCGTGCTCACTGGGAGGCAAGGCAAAGAGTTACTCGATGTCCAGCAGTTCGTCATGTGGCTCTGGTGGACGGGAAGGGCAGAGGAGGCACGGCACGCATTGTCTCTTTTGTGGCACAGACTGTCGGGGTATGCCAGCGTTCCCGAATGTGTTAGTCGTTGGGCAGGTTGGTCGATGCTGGGACTTGGGTTATTTGAGATGGTGGCACAACAACCTGTCATCCAAAACCTATATCCGGCGTGGATACAGGTTGCGAACTGGTTCGGCGGGATGCCATTGCCACCATGGGGTGGTTATAACACCCTGCTTCTACTAACAAAGTGGGCTCAAGACCTGGTGGAAGGTCGGCGCACGAGTGGTGTCATCTGGCGGGCGTTGCTGTCCATGAGCACACCGGATGAGGAGCGGGTGTTTTATACCTTGCTTGCGGCGTCTGTTGGGATAGGTCGGGCGGCGGCGCGGGGGCGTCTCGAACGCTGGCTCAGCTCCTCAGGCGAGTGGATGTTTCTGCCTTATCTGCATCTGCTATGTCTTGCCGCAACACGGCTGCACTGGGAACCATTGGCTTGGGAGTTATGGAGGCGGATTGACCAGTTTGATGTGGACTATCCTCGCAAAACGGAATTGTATCGCTATATGCAGGCGGCGTTCCCTGCAAAGCAAGGGTAATAAGCCGCATCGTGTCGGTATCTGTATTGCGAACACGAGCCGGTCAACTCGGTGGACCCGAGTGGGCGGTTCTACATCGACATCGCTATAAGTGTTAACTTCGGTGTTATCCAAGTGGGAGTCGGTTTCCAGTGGGGTACCACTGGCCCTGGCGAACCACCTAGTTGGCACTTCTACTTTAGCGGTGGAGTCGGATGCGGCCCACTTCCTATAGGCGGCAGTTTCTCCAGCTCATGGGAGGACATCACTCCTGGACCATTCATAGCAGGCGGAGGCTATCTTCCTCTGCCTGTGCCAGCAGGCGGGCAGGTGGGCTGGTCACCGGGGGATGGTTTAAGGAAATCGGCATAGGATTACCAAGCTTGTCAGTTGGTGGAGGGTGGGTGTTCTAGGGGTATCACACACGATCATCAGCCAGACCAGCATAGCGCATTCTTCCGGAGGGCACGCAATGGTCGTTATCCTGCTGGGGATATTCTTTCTGACGGTTGGTGCTGAAATCGTTCTGAGGGAGGAGAACAGATGGTTCTACACTTCGTTTCGCAGCTTACAGGTCAAAGTGTGGGAACGGTGGTGCGACTCCGAAGTGATGCAAGATGCGATAAGCCTACTACTCTTTTTGATTGTCGCACCATCTATCTATGTCCTTCTCTCTTCCGTGTGCTCGGCGCGGGCAATGTGGCTGTTGGTTGTCCTGGGATGTCTCTTGGTGTGGTACAGGATGAGACAGGTGCTGAGGCAGATCCAAGTGCGCTGGTATGAAATACTGGTCTCCTCGCAAAGGGGAGTACGTGTATTAGGGATAGGTTACATGGCGATTGGCATCCTGTGGATTGTGTTCGGGGTCGCGGAACTACTCAGGTAATAGGTCAGGCTGCCATCGCGGTGGAGGTTGGTATTGCAATTGGGGCTGGTCTGGTATGGCTTTACAAGTGGATCACTGCAAGGGACATTGACTGGACTACCGGCAGGCCTAAAGGGGATGGCTGGGAATGGCGAGGAAACGGTCCAGGAGGTAGCAGGGAGGGTAGTTGGCATAATCCTAGGACAGGGGAGTCCGTTCATCCAGATCTAGAGCATCCATACCCCCCAGGTCCACATGTGGACTATCGTCCTGGACGAGAGGAACCGAAAATCCGAATACCTAAACCTGTTGAGGAGTAGTTTTCGGCTACTGTTATACAACGACGTGTAGACGGAGCGATGAAAAATTTCCGAGGTAAGGATACACATGAATCGGGTAGTGGATGGCGGAACAGCTAGTAGGTGGCGCGCACTGCGTGTAGGCAGCTGGGCGGTGGGGTGGGTTAAGAAGCGACTTGATCTGGCGGCTGAAGATACCAGGCTACTTACTGCACGATGTGACCTAGAACAGGGCTACTTATTCACATACGTGCCTGTCAACGTTCCTCACGGTCGTTTGCGTCAACCAGCCTTGGGGGGGATAGTATCTGGTCAGTTACAGCAAGATGGTACTCTTGTTTTAAGTGACGTACCGCGCCAAATGCTGGGCAAGTATATAGCCCAGCAGCTACGCCGGCAGCGCCCGGCGGTAGTACTGGCAGAGAACCTTACGGACAAACCCAATGACCCGTTTCTCATTGAGTCGCGCCCAACCTCCACACTTATACGAGATGGAACGGTCTACCATTGGCTCAAAGACATCGCTTGCCCTGGTGAAATCGCTGATCTGATAAGCTGGGTTGATCTAGCGTATCCTCCAGCGTTAGTCCTAGTGATGAAAAACCCCATAGAGTGTAGTCAATACAGTGCGCATAAAGTGTTTGACATTCTCGTAGAGGCAGGCGAGGTAAAAGTGATAGCAGTAGGGGCGTATGACGGTGAGAGCTTCATCGTTTGGAAATCAAAATGGAAGCACTCGGATACCTGTTCGGTAGCAACCTAGCGGTTCCCGTCAGCAAGAGTGCAGGCAACAAGGTAAACCGCTATGCGGTGACGTGGAGGAGGCGAGGGAATGCACCGTAGACAACTCACTTTGCTTTTGGTGCTTCTGCTGGCATACCAGGCACAAGGTGTCGCTCAGCAGGGGGAGGGAACCTGTGACCAAGAGATACTCCGGCTCTCCAGAGAGTCTCAGCAATTGACCGACCGTTTTTCCTCCCTAGGTCTTGGTATTGGGCTGAGCCTGCCATGATACAGACCCACAAACCGCTCCCTGTGCAAAGGGGAAAACCCTCCGCACCGCGAACAAAGACGTGACACTTCAACGCTCAGACACAGGAGGGAACAATGAACCCGGAAGTGTTCCGAAAACCCGATAGCATCCTACGCCCAGCCCCCTTTTGGGCGATCAACGACAAACTCAACCCTGCCGAGGTCGCTCGGCAGATGGCAGACATGATCAGCGTCGGCCTGTCGGGCGGGTTCTTCCATTCGCGACACGGTCTCATCACCGACTACCTGGGCGACGAGTGGTTCGAATGTATGCGCGCGGCGCTACAGTCCGCCAAAGAACACGATGGCTATCTGTGGCTGTACGACGAGGACCTCTGGCCCAGCGGCAACGCGGGCGGACAGGTCGCGGGGATGGAGGATGAGTACCGTGCCGCCACGCTGAACGCGATGCTCGTCGCGCCCGGCGAACCGGAGCCTACCCTGAACCAGGAGCAGGCACTGCGCGCCTGCTATGCCATCATGAAGCGCGACCGCCTGAACCTGCTGGAGTACGAACAGGTGCCACTAGACAAGCTGGAATCGGCACGAGGGTTGGAACGGCTCTTCCTAGTGCGCACCTATCAACCCAAAACCGGATGGTGGGGTGGCGAGTCCTACGCCAATCTGCTCCATCCCGAGGCGATGCGCGAGTTCATCCGCCTCACCCATGAGCGCTACGCCAAAGAGCTGGGTGAGGAGTTCGGTAAGCGCATCCCGGGTATCTTCACCGACGAGCCCCAGGTGCCCTCCGCTCCCAACGGTTTCGCCTGGTATGAGGGACTGCCCGATCGCTACCGCGCGTGGACAGGGCGCGACTTCTGGCAGGACCTGCCCTATCTGTTTTTTGACGGCGCACCCGCCCGCAAAATCCGCCTGCTTCTGCATCGCACCATCCTGCGCCAGTTTCTGGAAGCCTACAGCAAACCCATCTACGAGTGGTGCGAAGCGCACGGGCTGGAACACACGGGGCACTACAATGCCGAAGACACCTTCCACGGGCAAATCGTATGCCACTACGGCGGCATCATGGCGCACTATCGCTACCAACAGGCGCCAGGCATCGACCACCTCTGCCGGGTAGCGCACAACCACCTGTTCACGGTAAAGCAGGTCTCCTCGGCGGCGCGGCAGCTCGGCAGGAAGCGCGTGCTCACCGAGATCTTCGGTGTCAGCCGCTACACCAATACCTTCGAGGACTTCAAATGGCTAGGCGACTATGACCTGGTGCTGGGAGCGAACTTCTTCTGCCCCCACCTGACCTGGTACTCGGGCAAGGGGCGACGCAAGCGCGACTATCCCCCCAACTGGAACTACCAGCAAACCTACTGGAAGGAGCTGAACCCGCTCAACGACTATTTCACACGCGTCGCCTATGCCCTTACGCGCGGCAAGGCATCGGTGGACATCCTGCTATTGCACTCGATAGATAGCGCAACCGCCGCCCGACGCTTTGGGGTGGATGTACAAGCGCAGGTGCAGGATAACGCCCGCCGAACCCCGCTGGACGTGCCCACACCCGACCTGCGCGCCGCCGATGAGCTGGACAACCTCATGCGCAAGACGCTGGACGCCATCCTCAACGCCGGATACGACTGCGACCTGGGCGATGAGGGCTATATCGAGGATATGGGCGATGTGGAGGGCGACCGCTTCCGCATTGGAGAGATGCGCTACCAAGTAGTCGTAGTTCCGCCTGCCACCACGTGGCGTCCTAGAACCTACGAACTGCTTAAACAGTTCGCGCATCACGGCGGGAAGGTCATCTTGCTGGGCGAACTGCCCACAGAGTTGGATTGCGAGCCCGCCCGCGAGAAGTGGGTGCAACTGGCATCCCATCCCAATGTGCGCTCCCTGCCCTGCGCGGTGGAAGCCATCCAGAACGCCATCGACCAAATCGCCCCCGGCGACTTCACGTTGAAGGGCGCGGACGGCAAAGCGGTGCCGATGACTTACCTCCAGCACTGCATCGATGGCGAGGAGCATCTCTTCTTCATCGTCAACTCCGACCGCAACGCGGGCAGGGACTACGTGCTCACGCTCAAAAACGCCGTGGGCAAACCGGTGCTGAAGTGGAACCCGGTGGATGGAACCTGCGAGCGGGTAGTGCCCCGCCAGATAGGACGCAACCTGCGCTACGAGTTCAGCCTGCCTCCATGTGGCTCGCTTCTGCTGACGGTCGGGGCAGATGTGCCTACTGCTCAGGTGGAAGAGCGACCGCCTGACCTGCGACAGGGCGAGATTATCCCCCTGCCCGACGAGTTCGCCTTTACCCGCACCGACCCGAACGTGCTGGTCATGGACCGAATCAGCGTCTCGTTTGATGGGGGCAACACCTTCGAGCCCGAGGACTACGAATGGCGCGTGCGCAAGGCTCTGGCAAAGCGGTTCGGCACGGAGGAGACCCTGCAGTGGCAGCCGTGGGTGGCTATCCGCAAGAGGCTCTTTGAGGGCAGGGGCGGTGACATCATCCTGCGCTACCGCTTCCTCAGCGACCTCGAGCGACCGAAGAGCTACGTGGTGATCGAAGACCTCTACAAGGGCAAAGTCCGGGTCAACGGCGCACCCATCTCGTGGAACCGCCCCGAAGACCTCGGCTGGTACTGGGACAAAGGCTTCCAGATGGTAGAAGTGACCGACCTTGTGCGCAAGGGCGAGAACATCGTGGACTTCGCGGTGCACTACGACTTTCTCACCGAGATCGAGACCGCCTACGTAGTGGGCGACTTCGGCGTGGCGATGGCCGACCCCTTCCGGGGCAAGCTGGTTGAGGAGCCAAAGACCCTGCGCGTTGGCTCGTGGAGCACGCAGGGCTATCCCTTCTACACTGGCAGGATGGTGTATCACGCCGCTTTCCCCTCGCCGGCGGGTAAGAGGGTGTTCCTACGGCTGATGCGACCGTCCGGCACACTGTTCAAGGTGCGCCTGAACGACCGGGACGCCGGCAAAATCCTGTGGCGACCGTACGTGTTGGAGCTGACGCCGCTGGTTCAGCCGGGGAGCAATCGGCTGGACATCGAGGTTGTCTCCTCCCTGCAAAACGCGTGGGGACCACTACACGAGAAGAACGGCGACGATAACATGTGGGCTGGTCCTAACGCCTTCCAGGAGGAATGGTTCCTGCGCGAGGAGCTGAACAGCTTCAACTACGGTCTGCTCGGCGGAGCTGAGCTGGTGGTGCTCTAGCGGAGGGGCGAGGAATGTTCCGCCTGCCACAGCAGTTCCACGAGGCGGTACACCGCTTCAACGAGGGCGAGTACTTCGAGTGCCACGAGGTGCTGGAGGAGCTGTGGCGGGCGGAACCAACCTCTCTGCGTCTGTTCTACCAAGGTGTTTTACAAATCGCTGTGGGTTGCTATCATCTATGCGTGCGCCGCAACCGGCGCGGGGCTATCAGCAAACTGCGGGCAGGGCTGGAGAAACTTCAGCAATTCCCTACGGTGATAGACAGCGTGGACGTGCACGACCTGCGTCAGCAAGCGGAAGCGCTTCTTGCGCGCCTGGAGGCGACAGGTGAGGAAGAGATAGCGCAGTGGAGCGACGCTCGCCCGTTGGCTATACGCTATCTGGTTTGAAGCGGATGAGCAGGGAAAGCGAAAAAAGGGAGCCGCCCCGATTGGAGCGGCTCCGTCGGGGTCAGGAGGGTGTGAATTACCGTAGCAGTGCCAGCACCGCCTGCGGCGCGGCGTTCGCCTGTGCCAACACCGCCATGCCAGCCTGCTGGAGAATC
>PSLZ01000034.1:0-34525 GCA_040289885.1 Armatimonadota bacterium
CACAGCTCCCGCACGAATGGGAAAGACCGTCAGCAAGGTTTCTCAACAATACCAAGAAGTGCGCAGGGAAACAGGGGAAGGAGTTTATCGAGTGCATGGCGCTTTGCCTGGGTAAAGACTAC
Organism: Armatimonadota bacterium; assembly: GCA_040289885.1. Taxonomy (GTDB): domain Bacteria; phylum Armatimonadota; class HRBIN16; order HRBIN16; family HRBIN16; genus HRBIN16. The sequence goes on from PSLZ01000034.1 coordinate 123, forward strand.
GGCTACGACTGGTGCGTGGACAATTTTTGCCGGGTAATGCCAAACGCTCCCGAATGTACGAAAGGCAATCCCTGCCGAATCAAAAATCCCGACGTAGCCGACTGCCAACATTGTTGTGCCATCAAGTACTACTCTGTTGTTCGGTTTTCAACCCGCCCGGAACGCTGGGAGCAGCTCGCTGTCGGATTCAATCTACGAAATGCCATACGGATTGCAATCTGAGCGTTGAATCCGAAGGAGGTGCTTGCAAGTGATATGGTACACGGCGCGTCTTATGGCTCTAATATGCTTCTTGGCGGGAGTGTGGATGCCGGTATGTCCTGCCGAGATGCCACAATCACTGCTCAAAGATGCGCTGACTGCATATCAGCAGGGCAATTACGAACGGTTCTCGCAATCTGTTCGCAACACACTGAAGGTTTCATGGTATCCGTCAGTATTCGGTCCGGACTTCAGCCTCGTTGACGTTGCAGCGGCAGAGAAAGGCAATGTGAGTTTCGCTGTGCTTCGGGAGGTAGCCCGAGCCTTTCGCACGCGAAGCGCAAGGACCGTGACAGTGGACAGAGCGGATGCCCTGCTGGCGGTTGATTTTTTGCTCAAGCTGCTGCGCTCACATTCGCCGCAACCTAATATGTACTTCTCTGTGTTTCATGCTTGTTGGTGGGGCACAGAGCCTATCTTGCAACGTTATGCCGATCGCTCAGAAAACGCCGAGATGCGAAGGATACTCGCTGACCTGCGCGGTTACCGGCGAGAAGAGGTACAAGAGATTCGGAGTAGGTACGAGTGGTACCTGGGCAGAGACAGCAGCCGACTGGCGGCATACGCGAGGAAACGATGGACAAAATGGGAGGGTCGTCTCCGGAGACTCCGATATTTGTTGAGTACGCACTGAATTATGTTTAGAGTTGTCGGGTCTTACGATACACACAGGGCAGTGCGCAGACGCCGTGGAGGTTCTGGTTCGGACGCACAGGTGATGAACCGTTGACCTTGCAAGTAGATTCGCTAGGTTACTATTACTATTCCGCAACTGCAGTAGGAACGATCGCGCTGCCCAATGCTCTGGCTCTGGCCAAAAAGGCTCGGAAGCCAAGTCCAGGATATGGGTTGCCAGGTCTTAGAGACTTTATCCTGAGGTGGTCTGGTCCTGCATGTATAGGATGCTTGGCCTCGTTAGCTCTGTTTATTCCGTACTTTGCAGACTGCGGATGGCCTTGGAGGCCTGGGTGGCGCGACTGCATTAACACATACTGGGATGCTTTCGTAGAAGAATGCGAGCGGGACGTGTTCTGCAGGGGAGCGTTACGGGGCTGTGGCATTGCCTGCGGGATTGCTATCTTGCCTGAGAAAGAAAGCCGGTAATGCGTGGGGTCCGTGACAGACGGCAAGGCGGGGATTACCAACGTGCCCAACATAAACCTCCACGGGAGGTATATAAAGGAGGTATAATATAAAGCATGAAAAGGCTTCTGCTGATTGCGTTCGTAGATGTGTACGCCATGTTAGCGGTGGCGCTTGCATATATTACCTGGGACCTCGAGCAGGTAGACCGAGGAGTAATGAACTCACAGAACTTAGCGATGATCACATGCTTGAGTATCGCCCTAGGGATCGTTTTCCGATTGTTTTCCCGCCGTTTTCCGCCAATTGTTGCTTATCTGTACGTGCGTGCACTCATTGTGCTTGCAGGGGTGCTTCTGTGTCAGGGATTTATCGGTCCTGCTATGCTAGCTGTAGTGGCGGGGAGCCCTGTTCTCTTGTGGGAACGAGGTGCTTTCAGCTATTTCGAGAGGTGTTGGTTTGTTAACAATGTTCTATACTTCCTAGTGGTGAACTTCCATGTGCGGGACCACATCACACGGAGGCAGCTGAACGAAGCTTTCGGTTTCCTCTTGATTCTTCTTACGTTCTGCGGTTTCGGCAGTTCAGACAATGTTGCACCTTCCAATAGTTCACAGCCCACTAAAGAGGAGACGCACCAGGTCTGAGAACTTGCTTGGCTTCGTTGTCCACAAGGCATGCATCGCGGTTGCATGTGGCGCTCAGTGGACGACCAGTGGCTTGTATTTGCGTGGCATTTCGTTGGTTCGTCGAAATAGTGAGTGGCATCACTTTGACCCGTTGGGCACGGCAGGGGTGATTACCAACGGTTCGGCGTCGGTGGTGAGTAACAACCTGTATGATGCGTTTGGTGTCTTAAGGTATACACAGGGCAGTGCGCAGACGCCGTGGAGGTGGGCAGGTGTACGAGAACGAGGATAAGCGTTTGGATGACCTTTGCAATTCGGAGGTAAAAGGACTTTGTACTTTGGTGACCACTTTATGTCTTAGAAACCGTTGGCTTCCTATCTGTGCGATAGCAGGGTATTTGTGCGACATTGACGACACCTGCCAGGTGAAACACGACAGGAGACAAGCTTTCTGCAATACCTGTTATGAGGCATGCAAGCGCAACTGTATTGCCAATATTTCACGAAACTTTTCAGGCAGGTACCCCTAAAGGTACGCCAAGGGTGGGGTGTGGATTGACCAACATTCTATTATACGTGTGGGCACTGCCAACGATCATCCATATCACCTGGTTTGGCGAGCGTCTTGGAAGTGTAACAAGTCAGCTTCTCACCTTATATCGGTTTTGTCGCTAACGGTTTGGTGCATCAAGACGGACTATCCACATCAGGCAACTTTTTCGCTCCGCGCGCGTCCGTACAGTGAGAACCTTCATGTTGGCAGGAGGAACACCATGAAATCGGTCTGCTCTCTCGAGTCGATGGGCGGTATTGTGATCGCCCTGCTAATGGGTTTCCTGCTTGGCAGTAGCATTCAGCCTCTGCGCTCACAGCCCTCTGCACAACCACCGATAACCCAACCCGCAATCGACCCGCTGGTGGAAAAGCTGGTGCGCGAGGTGGCCGAGACCGGCAGACAGGCGCGCGCCGACGTTACCGCCTTGACAGAGCTCATGAAGCGCGTGGTGCGCGAAGTGGAAGTGGGGAGGCAGCATCCTGAGATGGAGCAGAGGGGCAAAGTGCTCACCGAGCGCATCGCGATAGACGCCGAGGTGGCGATTGCACAGACCCTGCTGGCGGTGGCGGAAAAGTCGGTGGTGCGCCAGGGGCAGCAGCAGTGGGTGGTTCAGCGCATCGCGGATTTCTTCAAGGTGCCGCAGTCCGATGTCCAGCGCTATCGCGAAAAGGGCTATACGCTCAGCTCCATCATTTTGGGCTATGGCATCGCCAAAGCGACTAACGCCACCCCCCGACAGGTGTTCGAGATGCGCCAAGTGCGGCAGAGCTGGCCAGCCATCGCGGTGACGCTGGGCATGAAACCGCAGACGCTGGGCAACGCTTTGCAGGGGCTGTTTCCCTAAGCGAGGCTAGCGCGCGTATTCTGCCTGCGCCGGGATATACACACTGTCGCCTACGCCGAAATCCCATACCAAGGCGATGGGGCGACCATCGCCGTCGGCATCGACCTTCAGCGGGGCGAGAGGAGCTTCCCCATCCAGTACCAACTCGCCCCGAGCGACGGATTTCAACCGCCACCACGCAGTGCGCGCCTCATTGCTGACCGGCATCCCCTGCACCGGAGCTCCCGCCTCTAGGGCAAGCACGGTCGGCGTGCGCACCAGCCTTTTCGCTTCGTCCACTTCGCTGACCAACGCCCTGCCCCTCAAGAACTCATAGCCGCCCAGCCACAGCCGCCACTGTTTGCCCTCGCGCCGAGCACCGAAGATTTCATAGTCCGCCCGATGCGCCCCGGCGCGGAACTGGATCAAGCGATGGCGTAACTCCTCCTCGTCAACATCCCTCCGTAGGCGAACCACCACCTCGTGCTTGTCGGGAAGCACCTCCTGCACGCTACCAGTGATGTCGGAGGCGTGCAATCGCACTCCCTGCACCAAAACCTCCCCACCGCTCACGAACGCCCGCTGAAGGGCATCCGTGCGGTCAAAGCGCATCACGGCAAACGCTGTCCGGCAGGTGGTACCATCGGGCAGGGTAACGCCTTTTTCGGGAGCCAGCGACAGGAAGACAATATCGTGCCCATCCTGATGCGAAATCTCTATCGCCACTGTATGGGGAGCCTCGGGGGAAACGGGCAAGAAGCGCACCCGGCGAATGAAGGGCGCGGAACGCGAAGCCTCAATCACCGTGACGAAAGTGCTGTCCAAAGGTTCACCGCCCTCTGCCACTGTCCTCGCGAGCAGGTACTTCAGTGGTGGGTTGGTACGGTTGCCTTTGGGATAGCCGTTGCAGGCGATGAAGCGCATGGTCTGGGTGGGTAGCCAGTGCACGCGCAGGCGCACGTCACCCCGCCGCCAGCTTGCCACCCAGGGGCGACTGGTAGAAGCCTCCTGCGGGTCGGTCAGGAATGCGAAACCGCTACCCATGTAGCCATAAAAGCCCGACGAGGCGTTTGCCCGCTGGGGGTCATCGTACATCGTGCCAAAAGGCACCGTTTCGCCAGCCAGCGTACCGGGGCGCGGCTCGGAGAAGCAGATGCCTCGGTAGACGACCTCCGCGCTGGGCATGTGGAGCGAGTAATCATGCTGTTTGCCCCCACGCACATGGAACACGTCCACCACGTAGAACACCTGTTCGTCGGGTAGGTCTATCATCGCCGTCTGCCGGCGATACAGGTCTGCCTTATCGGGATAGACACTTTCGGCGGAGGCGTCGGCGAACTGCACCCAGCCAGAATGCGCAAAACGGTGCAGGTATCCCCGATGAAAGTTATACTGACGCTGAGCGTCAATCATCACGGTACAATGACTAACGGTATGCTGTGTCCAGCCGGGTGGCTCGGGGTCATCGGCGGCAAACTGCGGATAGCCGAGATCGGGCAGTAGCTTCCTTCCAAACCCGAACAGTTCGATGTTCAGGCGGTCGTAGTGCCCATGTCCCCCACCGGCCCAACCGTAATACAGGGTCAGGGCGCGCTGATGTTCTCCCTGTCCACTGCGCAGGATCGCCAGCCCGTAGTCTCCCAGGTTGCGCGGCCGTTCGTAGGGCGACAGGTCCGCCTTCGCCGAGGGGGGCGGGGGTAGCGGGGGCAGGAACAGGTCGTAAAACTGTGTGTAGGCGCGTTCGGCGCCCCCCTGCGGTTTGGGCAGTAGGGGATAGAAGAGCGGGTCGCCATACTGGCGATAGGCGATTTCCGCCATCCACGCGGGCAGGTCGATGCGCGAAGCCTCCACACCGCCCGAATCGCCGATGGTGGGCGTGAACTTGCCTGCCACACTCACCTCAAACGGATAGGTAAATAATCGCCTCACGATAGGATGCTCGAACAGATTGACCCCTGCCTTCAGCAGGTAGTCGCAGATACGTGTGACCTCCTGATTCCAGAGGAAATGGTAGCCCGGCGCGGATTCGTGTCCCATCCCCTCGCGGAAAAAGAGATTCACCAGCGCGAACTGCAGTCCTTCATGTGTATGGCGATCACCCGTGTTGTTTAACAGATAGTCCACCGACCACTTCAGCAGTTCTGGGTCTTGCGAAACGATGGCGGTGGTCAGCAGAGTCTTCTGGTGCATCCCGTAATTGCCGGCGATGCGATAATCCTTGATGGCTTTGACAAACTCCATCAGCAGGTTGCGGTAGAGGTGCCGTTTGATGGCGTCGGCGTCTTTGCCCAGCGATTGCTGAAGGTCATGGTCGTGCTCGATGGCGTCCCACACGAAGTCCACCGCCTCGGCGAGGTTGGTAGCAACCCCTGTTTCCCAGATGGCGTTGACGATCTTGCCAGTGTAGGAGGGGGCGAACTCGGTGGCGTAGCGCGATTGCTTATTGTGGTCCATATCGGGGTAGTAGTCGGCGATACGGCAGAGCATGACCAGCGCTTTGTGGGCGTAGCGGCGATCGCCCGTGAGCAGGTATGCTCGTGCGAGGTTATGCACCGCAGGGATGAGATGGCGTAACCAGTGCCAGTGGCAGTAGTAGGCGACGAACCAGTACTTCTTCGCTTCGCCCGGCTTCTTCCAGCCCCAGCCGTCGTCGGGGTAATCGCCGGTGAGTAGCGAGCGATGCTTCATGCCGCTTTTGAGGAACGCGCCGAAGTCATTGGAGGGGAACTCGCTCTTGCAGTTGGGGCAGATGACTTTCCACGGTCTCTCCAGCGGCGTTTCGAACCCGTAGTTGCCGTACTTGAAGGTCTCCCTGCCGCACACGGGGCATCCTGAGAAGCTGATGTTGAAAGCGCGGGGAACCTGCGGCGGTGGGATGGTATCCCGCAGGTAGGTATCGTCGAACTGCACCCACTGCTGTGCCATTTGCAGGATGTCCTGCACCGCTTGTTTCGCAGGTTCTTCGTGTGCCAGCCGTTGACGCGCTCGCTGTACCTGCTCCGGCGTGAAAAGAGCCAAAGTTTTCTTCGGCACGGTGTCCGCCCTCCCTAGGGTGAAAGTTAGGCACAAAACGGTGAACAGCATCGGTGCTCGCATTGTGGAGCCTCCTCGCATGCACTACGACTGCTTTAATTCGCCATCACCAGATAATTCCTGCTGTTGCACAGGATTTTAGGATGCCGGTTGGGTAATTGTATGGTGATAGCCGTTGAGAGATGGAGGTCTGTGTTAGTATGCCACGTCAATTGCCCCATTCCCACACCTGTTTTGTCTGTGGGGAAAGCAACCCCAAGGGGTTGAACATACGCTTTTTCACGGATGAGCATAGCGCTTATGTGCCCCTGTTTCTGCGCGAGGAGCAGATGGGCTATCCGGGCATCGCGCACGGTGGCGTGTTGATGAGTATCCTGGACGAGCTGATGGGCTGGTCGGCGACCATGCACACGGGCGAGTTCAGCGTTTCCGCCGAGATCACGACGCGCTTCCTGAAACCCGTGCCTTTGCACACGCCGCTGACCGCCAGAGCACAGATGACCCAGCGGCGCGGCAGGGTGTGGTATACCTACGGCGAAATTGTGGACGAGAAGGGCACGGTGTACGTTCGCGCCACCGGCAAGTATGTGTCTATTGGGAAGAAGCACACGGCGCAGGTTCTGCAGATGATGATTCACGACCCCGGTGCCATATCACCGCAGGAACTGCTTCAGCGGTTTCAAGTAGACACGCCGAGCGACGGCAGTGACACACAAAGAGGTGAAGAGCATGTCTGAGCTACGCCAGGATATCGCTACCAAGCGGTGGGTGATCGTCTCGAAGGAGCGCGCCAAACGCCCCCATCAGTTCCTGAAACAGGTGACCGTTCAGGAGGAACCTGACCATCGCGATGATTGTCCGTTCTGTGAGGGCAACGAAGCGCGCACTCCACCGGAAGTGTACGCCCTACGCAACGGAAGCGAACCCAACCAGCCTGGCTGGAAGGTGCGGGTGGTGCCCAACAAGTTCGCTGCGCTGTCTCTGTCCACCAAATGGGAAGGCGTGAAACATCCAGACATTTTCACCACCATCAGCGGCTACGGGGCACATGAGGTCATCATCGAGACGCCCCAGCACAACCAAACGCTGGCAACGCTTCCGCAGGAGCAGGTGGAGGGGGTTCTGCAGGTGGTGCTGAGGCGGATGCGCACGCTGGCACAGGAGAACCGCATCGCCTTTGTGCAGGTGTTCCGCAATCACGGCGCGGCGGCGGGAACCTCGCTGGTGCATCCGCACTCCCAGCTGATTGCCACCCCGATTGTGCCCACCAATATCCGCGAGGAGATCGAAGAGGCGCGGCGGTTTTACGATGACCGGGTGCACTGTGTGTACTGCTATCTGCTGGAGAAGGAGCTGGAGGTGGGGGAGCGCATCGTGCTGGAGAGCGAGCACTATGTGGTGTTGACACCGTTCGCGTCGCGCTTCCCCTTCGAGCTGATGATACTTCCGCGGGCGCATAGCTCCTCCTTCGTCTTCGATGCGCAGTACGAGGACATCGCTCCGCTGGCGAGCATCTTACGTCGCGCCTTGCTTTTGCTGTATCGCGCCGCCAACAACCCCGATTACAACGCCGTATTACACACCGCCCCCCTGCGCGACAGCTGCATGGACTATTACCACTGGCATCTTGAAATCGTGCCGCGCCTGACCACGCCCGCAGGGTTCGAACTGGGAAGCGGAATCTATATCACTACCGCCATCCCGGAGGAGACTGCGGACTACCTGCGCGACCAGGCGCGCCAGCTGGGAATATAGACACAGGGGCATCATCGCCTCCGCCGTGAGGTTACAGGGACGGAACGGGTAGACCGAACCTCTTCCTCAAAAACCAGAGAACGGGTCATCAGGGTCAAAATCGTCGCTGGCGGCGGGGTTGAACGCGGGTCCCGTTAACCCGGTGGGCGAAGTTAGCACCGAGCTCGCTACCTTCTTTGGCAGATGGGCACGGAACCGCTCCAGCACGCGCGAAGGCTCAGGGCGTTCCAGCAGAACACGATGCATCGCGATGCTGACGCGCTCTTCGTCGATGCCGTTGCTGTGTGCCGCCAGGTCGTCGATGGTCGCTTTCACCTGCATGTAATCCAGCGAGGGGTCTAACGTGCGCAGGGTTTCCCACACCGCCACATCAAAGGGCTTTTCCTCCGGCGGATAGCGGCGAATACCATCCGAGCCTCGCAGGAAGCAGGGGCGTGGAAAACGCACGAAAACAGGCTGGGTGAAGTGCGGATGGCGCACCAGCACCTCGCCCGGTTCGCACGCCGCGAGCTTCTCTTTCACCGCCTGCCCGAACACGCTGTAGCCCGGTTGCGCTAGCTCCTCCATCTCGATGCGCCCGTAGAAACTGGTCGCGCAGTTGCCTGCCACGCGCCGCTCGACCTGTGAACGGAACTGCTGTGCCCCAAACAGCACCAATCCCAGATACCGCCCGCGCTCGGTGATGTCCAGCAAGGTGCGAAGCATGTAGGTCTCTCTGCCGAAGGAAGGAGCGTACTTGTTCAGCTCGTCAACGACCACAATCAGGTGGTCAACCCCCAGTTTGTGGCTCTCCATGCGCTTGCGCAGTTCGGCGATCACGCGCGTGATAATCAGGTCTTGCTCCTCCTGTTCCAGCTGGGAAACGTCGATAACGTATACCGTGCGGTCTTCAAACTGGTCGGGCAGGTCGGAGATATAACCGCTCTCCCCGATCAGCCCGCGATAGCGGGTGGTGAGGTTGCTGAGGCGGTTATAAACCTTGCGGATGGTGGGGTAGGCATGCGAGCGCCATGCCTCCCGCCCGCGCGATTCGGCGACCTTTAGCACCACATCCAGCCACGCGGTCAGCTCGGCGAAGTTGGTGACAGGCATCGATGCGGGGGCACCTGCCTGTTGTTCCGCCTCGTCGAACTCGAACTTACTGGGGTCCACCGCTCTCTGCTTGATGAACTGCAGGAAGGCGTCCGCTTTGACGTCGATGTCGTCCCGATTGAGCATCACCTCCGTGTAATCCAGCACCTCTTTCAGCCCCCAGTGCAAGGGCACGACGTTGTGGCGCAAAGCGGGGTGCGAGCGCAGAGTGTTCAGGTTCACGCGGTCCTGCTTGAAGGGAGCATAATACACCACTTTGTCAAAGGGTTTGGGTGCAACCCCCAGCGCTTCGTACATCCGCAGGTCTTCTTCGGTCAGAAAACCCTCGTCGGGAGGCAGGTCGATGAACAGCAGGTCGCCGCCTTTGACATTGAACAATAGGGCGGCAACGCTCTCGTCGCCTGGCAGTTTCTGGAAGATCGCCTGCAGAAGGAACATGATGGCGCTGGTCTTCGCCGCCAGCCCGGAGGTACCGGTGACGTTCAGGTGTCCTGCCTCAGGACCAAGCAGAAACCGGCTATCCAGCAGAATGGGCGAGAGGTTCTGCCCGTTGCAGTAGACGCCCGCGGGGACGGCACGTTCGGCAAAGTGGTCCATGCGCAGTGCCGTGCGCACCTCCGCCTCGTCCGCCAGGTACACAGGAGCAATAGGCGCGGGCTGGACGGGTTCTTCCGGCTGTTGGCGAAGAACCGAAGCCACATACAGACGCATCTCCGGGCGCAGGGTAGGCGATTCCGCCTCTGCCCTTCCATCCGCGCCGATATAGTCATAGAGGGGAGCCTCCAGGTCGTTGTAGCCGAAGCCCTCGGTGACCACGCCCCACACGGTGCGCCCTGCGCTTCGTACCACCACAATGGTGCCGATGCCTACCGGGGCATCGGGGGTGCACCAGAAGTTGAACGTGAAAGCGGTGTTCGGCTTCTTTTCCGTGCCGACCACTCGCCCGATCGGTTTGTTGTGTGCCGGCGTTGTCATCAGAGCACCTCGCTTTGCTGGCGATGTTTCAGTAGAAATTTCTATATTAAACCTGAGTTTCCTGCCCGCTGAACCTCATACGATCTGCACCAGTGCCTCCAGCTGGGCGGAGCTGGGTGCGATAGCACGCAGGTATTGCTCGCAGTCGCGCATGGGGTAGAGCAGGCGGTCGTAGCGCGGGTCGGGCACGCTGAGGGGCACGCACTCCTGCAGAAGCCACGCGGAGAGGGCGTCAACCTGCGGCAGTAGGTCGGGCACTGCGGGCATCTCCACCCTCAGCAAGCCAAAAAGCAGGCTTCCCTTTTGCGGGTCATGCATCCTGACAAACCACGAGTAGATCGGCGGTTGACCGAGTCGGGAGATGCAGAACACGCTGGTGCGTTCGCCCTTCGCCAGACCGTATACCACCTTCATCTGCTCTGGCGTCAGCAAGCGTTCGGCCTCCACGCTCGTCTTCGCCAGGCCGATCACCCGCGCCTCGGATGTTGCCGAAGCGATCTCACCGATTCCGCCGTCCACCACTAGCCAGTGCTCGGAGCCGGTATTCTGTAGGTACTGGAGCCAGCTCTGCGCCAGCTCGCGCTCCAGCAGTTCGCGGTCGTTCGAGATGCGGTTTGCGGACACCTGCACCAGCGTAGGGTGCGGAGGTAGGGGCGTGCCCACTTGCGTATCGCGCAGGGGGATGCCGTGCTGTCGTAGCCCCTCCGCGTCTACATAGCGCAGGGGAGCATAGAGCGCGTCACGCTGGCGCAAGGGATGCACGTCTTCTATCTGCAAACAGCACATGCGTCCGTTCACCCGTGAGCGCACCACGGAGGACAGATAGGCGTAGAAGACCGGCACGACACCCTCGTAGTAGAGGATGCGCTGGCGCTGGATTCCGTCCAGAAAATGGCGCAAGCCGTTGGGCTGAGGTGTGGAGGCGATGCGTACCGCCCGCATGATGTCGCCTTCGATGACCTGCAGGCTGGCGAGGGTCTGCTCGGTAGAGGGCTGCTGAACCTGCGCCAGCATCTCCATCTGTTCCGCAGGGCTGGGGGCGGCACGCAGACGAGCACGATTCTGGTACAGATAACGGCGCACGCGATCCAGGGTGATGGACATCTTTGCTCTCACTCCAGCACCATTTTAGCCAATCATGAGCAAACGCGCAAGAGCGCGGAGGGCGCAAAGGCGCGCTGGCTGGGCACATCCCAGCCGTCCCCCAAGCTTGCCACCGGTGCCGGGAGCAAGCGAGGTTTGTTGCTCCGCTCGCATACGAAGCGAACGTATAGTAGACCACAGCAGTTTATGGGGGTGGCTGATAGCGCGACCAACTCCGCAGATGCCGTCCATCGAGGGAGGTCTCCTGCTGCGCCCTTACTCTATATAGAATATAGATGCATTTTTTGGCAAAATATTTCCTTTTTTGTTGATGATGACAGAAAGATTCTTATCGTTTGCCTCTAACCGCTTTATTAGTATGCAGAATATGGCGAATTTCCTTAATGAAATCAGTGCTGGCGAAGGGCTTGTCGTGCAGTTGTGGAGGCAGTGGGAAGGAACCGCTGCTTGCCCCGTAGAGCGAGCAGATGATACTGGTTCATGTGGAGGACTTACCCGATGGCACAACTCGGCTACGATGATACCCCGTTTCTGCCCGGTGGGCGCTGGCGCGTGCACGACGGCTCTCGCCCTCAGCCCCCAGTGGTCACACCCGGCACCTTCAGCACTCAGGAGAAACCCGGTGCGCCGCCGTCTGACGCGGTGATGCTGTTTGACGGCACCGACCTGTCGCTGTGGGAATCGGTGAGCGGGGGACCGGTGCGATGGAAGGTAGAGAACGGCGCCATGGAGGTCGTACCCAGCACGGGCGACATCCAGACGAAGGTGCATTTTGGGGACTGTCAACTGCATCTGGAATGGGCAGCGCCCGCGGTGGTCGAAGGCGAGGGACAGGGGCGCGGCAACAGTGGGGTGTTCCTGATGGGCAGGTATGAGATACAAGTGCTAGACTGCTATCAGAATCTAACCTACCCCGACGGCACGACCGCCGCCATCTAGGGGCAGTACCCACCTCTGGTCAACGCCTGTCGCAAACCGGGCGAATGGCAGACCTACGACATCATCTGGTTGGCGCCCCGCTTTGAGGGCGACAAGCTGGTGCGCCCGGCTATCGTTACCGTGTTGCACAACGGCGTTGTGGTGCACCATGCCACCCCGCTAATGGGTCCCACTGGGCATCGCGTCGTGCCCCAGTACGGGCCTCATCCACCAGTCGGTCCCCTGCGCCTGCAGGATCACGGCGATCTGGTGCGTTATCGCAATATCTAGTACCGCCCACTGAGGGATTATGACGAGGGATAGCGCGGTTGCTTGTGCGCATACCACCACGCAGGCGTCTGGGAAAACAACCACCAGAGGACCAGGTATCCCAGGGCAGTCTCCGTCAATCAGTCTTCTGCGTATCTGTTCTTGGGTCATTCTGAGCGGAGCGAAGAATCTCAATGTGAAGGGTGTCAGAGATGTTTCGCTGTCGCCCAGCAGTTGCACCCGCAGGGTGGGTGAGGATAGAACAAACTAATTCGGCAGGCGTGTCGAACGGGTCCTCCGACGAGCTGGCAAGGGTTGTTGCTCCTGCGCCTGCGAGGAGGCAGAGCGGGCGCGGTCGGCAGCCCACATCCTGAGGGCGGTAATGTGCTCGCGCATGGTACGCGACAGCGGGACGGTGCGCTCCATCTCGCGCAGGATGGCTTCATCGTCCAGGTCGACACCGCGATGGAAAGCGTCGAAAAGGGCGGAGATAATCGCCTGTTCGATCTCGGCGCCGCTGAAGCCTTCTGCGGACTGTGCCAGTTTGACCACGTTAAACTTGCTGGGGTCCCGCCCGCGCTTGCGTAGATGAATCGTAAAAATCTCTTCGCGCTCTTTCTGCGTGGGCAAGTCGATGAAGAAGATTTCATCGAACCGCCCTTTGCGCAAGAGCTCGGGAGGAAGTGCACTGACATCGTTGGCGGTAGCGACCACGAACACGGGCGATTGCTTCTCCTGAAGCCATGTCAGAAACGAGGCGAACACGCGCGCGGTAGTGCCTCCATCCGAGAAGCCGGAGGACTGCGAGCCTGCGAATCCCTTTTCCAGCTCGTCGATCCATAGCACCGCCGGCGCGACCGACTCCGCGGTGCGTATCGCTCGACGCATGTTCTCTTCCGACGCGCCGACCAGCCCGGCGAAGATGCGCCCCACATCCATGCGAAGCACGGGCAGTTTCCAAAGGGAGCCGATGGCTCGCGCGGCGAGGCTCTTCCCACAGCCCTGCACGCCGATCAACAGCACACCTTTGGGGGCGGGCAGTCCGAAACTCTGCGCTTCGTCGGTGAAGGCGCGGGTGCGCTTGCGAATCCAGTCCTTCAGCAAGTCCAGCCCGCCCACGTTCTCAAAGGCTTCCGTCGCGCGGTAGTACTCCAGGATGCCCGATTTGCGGATGATCTGTTCCTTCTCCCATAGCACCACTTCCACATCCAGCCGGCGTTTTTGCACCAGCGAGCGGGCGAACACGTTCTCCGCCTCCATCAGTGTCAAACCCGCCGCCGCCTTCAGCAACATCTCGCGCTCCTGAGGGCTCAGTGACGCGTCCACGCTCGGGTTGTCCTTGACCGACTCGACCACCCTGTCCAGCATCTCGCCGATCTCTTCGATGGTGGGAAGCGGCACGTCCACTACGGCGATCTCTTTCTCCAGTTCGGGCGGCAGAACCAGCACGGGCGCTAGGATAAAGACCGTGATGTACGTTCGGCGTAACGCCACGCTCAGGTCGCGAAGCCGTCGTTTGACCACGTTGTCGGTGAGCGCGACGTGAAAGTCCTTCAGGAGCACCACGCAGTTCTGGGGCAGTCGCTCAATGCTCAGCAACGCTTCGATGGGGCGCAGGGTTGCACTATCTACCTGCCCCGGATGCTCCGCCAGTCCGCGCGTGAGGCTCCAGGTGTACAGTCGCCTGTTCAGCCTTGTAGCCACCGCGCGCAGTTCCTCTTCCACACGCTGTTCCTCGGAGGAGATAAGGTACACGAGCGGATAGCGTGCTCGAATCAGCGTCTCCAGCTCCTGGCGGAAAGAGCCGTTCATGCCTGCCCTCCTGTTTTCGCTTCGGGAAGTGCGATTCGCATCCGTGCCTCTGCCGGAGCGGTATGGCGTGCCAGCGTGAAGAACACCCCCGCGCCGACCACCGACAGCGTGAACAGTGTGCCGTACAGCGCGGGCAACCCCCAGACATCGGCAATCAGACCCGCCACAACGGGCAGGGTCGCCGAGGCGAGGGAAGCAGATGCCATCAGCAGTCCTTGCCCGCTGGCTCGCAGACGTGGCTCCACCCGGTCGGCAATAAACGCCATCGACACGGTGGTGATGATGCTGAAGGTTAAGCCATGCATGGTCTGGGTGAGCAAGACGGGCAGAGGCGCACGGAAAACGGTCAACAGAAGCAGTCGGATAGGTAGTGCGATAAAGGCGATAGCCAGCACATAGGTTCGTCCCATGCGGTCGGAGAGTTTGCCCATCAGGACCATGAAGAGCATTTCGAACAGCGCGCTGGTCATGTAAGCCATGCTGATAAAGGATTTATCTGCCTGCATCCACTGCAGATAGAGGCTCAGGTTGGCGGTGGCGGTCATCAGTGCGCCCACGAAGCAGAAATGGGCGATAATGTAAAGCGCGATCTCGCGCCGACGCAGAAGGTAGAGCACCTCGTAGGGCGAAAGGCGCGCGGATTCCTCCACCTGCTCGGGGTTTTCAGGGGTAAGCAGAACGATGAAAGCAGAAAGCGCCAGGAGCAGAGCGACGCTTGCGAACATCTTTTCGGGAACCAGCAGAGGGGAGTTTTGCCAGAGCACTAGCACCAACAGCACCAGCAGGTAACCGATAGTGCCAAACACCCGCAACTGCCCGAACGAACCTGCCGTGCCCTGGTGACGGAACAGGTCAACCACCAGCGCCATCATTACCGACTGACTGGACATGACGCATCCACCAATCGCCGCTGCCAGCAAGAGGGCAGGGGCAAAAGAGTGCACATAGGGGAAAAACAGGTAGCCCACTGCTCCAACCAGCATCGTGCTGACGATGTAGCGACGACGGCGACGCGCCTGGTCCGAGCGCCATCCCAGCAGGATGCTTGCCGCAGCACCGGTCAGCGAAAACACTGACAGCACTGCACCCACCTGTGCGTAAGAGAACCCCCGCTCACGCAGGAATACCGGAAAGAAAGGATGAATGAACGCCACCGCGGCGAACAAGAGAAAGTAATAACCTGCAATGCTGAACCTTGCGCGTAACAATATTGCCTCCTTACATCAGCAGACGTGCACCAAAAGGATACCACTTTTGGTGGTTCTTAGCAAATCTTGCTCTTAACACGGCAGGCACATGCACCTATAATTATATTTGTGTGAATCTTCACGAAGCCCGCGCGGGCTTTGTGTACAATAAGGAGTTTCCGTTCAATGAAGGGCTTTTCGCGATGGCGCGCCAGAGGCGCTTTGGTTTGGGGTGTTTGCCTTACTGCAGTTGCTGTGATGTTTGTCGTAGGGTGCGGCGGTGGCGGAGGTGGCGGCGGAAGCTTCCTTCCCCTCAGCGGCGACGTTACGGCCCCTAGCGGTACCCGACAAGCCGCGGGCGGCTATGCGCTGGCAGATGCGCAGGTGAAGGCGTACATCTGGCTCGACTTCACCAACCCCGTCGCACAGGGCACGACCGACTCCAACGGACACTACATGCTGACGCTCCCTGAGACCGCTGTCGGCAAAGACATTGTGGTCGTCGCTACCAAGCAGGTGGGCGGTAAGACCGTGCGTGTGGAGGCGATCCGCCCCGATTTACCACCCGAAGGCAGGAACAACGTGAACTTGGATGCGTACACCACCTTTGCCACGGAGGATATCGCTCGGATCCGAGAGCAAGAGGGGTTAAGCGACCTCTCTGCGGGCGGAGTGGCCACAGTGGTGGAGCGCATCCGAGGGGAACTGCCGAGCTGGAATGGTCATTCTGCAGAACGGAAAAATCAGGAGGCGCGTTCGCCGGAGATGACGGCTACTACCGAAGAGCACTTTCTACCGGTTCGACTCCCGGCGGGCAACGGTTGGGTTCTACTGGCGGGTAGCGTGTATCTGTCACGGCGCATCCAGCAGGGAACCCTGACGGGGGCATGGCAGAACAGTCAGTTCGACGGCCACCTCCTGCTCGATTCCACACGTGGGCTGGACCCTGCTGAAACGCGCAGTGTGGGGTTAGGATTGCATCTGGCGCTGTCCCTGCCGCTGTCACAGCGGTGGCGGTTGGGGTTCTGGGGCGAGAACCTGCTGGGACATCTGTGGCAGGGCAAAATCCGACGCCTGACCGCCCGGATGCAGGCGAACACTGTTGTTCCCGACGCCGACGGTTTCCTGCACGCCGCACCACTGCTTATGGGGCGCACCGATGACCTGTCGCAGAACCTGTACTTGCAGGGTCAAGTAACAATTGGACTAGCACACAAGGCAAACGTAGGAACATAGCTTCTGTTCGCTTCGCATCGTGACGGCTGGGATTTTGCGCTGGGATACGGCGGACGAAACGGATGGCTCCTGTTCCACTTTCCCGATGGACAACTGCAGGGTGGGTGGAGTGTCGAGCAGTGGGAGGTTCTGGTGGGGCTATCCCATCTCAATCCCGTTCAGGCAAGGCACGCTACGCTAGGCGTGAGGTGGATGGTGCCGCTGGCACCGTGACCCCTTCGCGTGGTTTACTACCATTTGTCCCCAACTTGTGCTAGAATAGCACTGTGTGAGGTTATCCCTTCAGGAGGCAGGATAGCACGCTCTGATGATCACCATAGTGGGTTTGGGAGCGGGCTCGCCGTCCGCACTCTCGGCGCAGGCATGGGAAGTATTGCGTTCGGGGAAGCCGATATGGCTGCGCACGGCAATCCATCCAACGGTTCTAGCGCTTCAGGAGGCTGGCATCCCTTTTCAGTGCTTTGACTCCCTCTACGAGCAGGCGCAGAGCTTTGAGGCACTGTACGCGCAGATGGTGGAGCGTCTTCTCGCGCTGGCGCGGGAGGGCGACGTGATCTACGCTGTGCCCGGACATCCCCTGATCGGGGAGGAAAGCGTGCGCCTTTTGCTGGAGCGGGCAAAGGAGCAGGGTATTGGCGTGCGCGTAGTGGGCAGTAGCAGTTTCCTCGAGCCGACGCTGGAGGCGCTGGGGCTGTGCATCACCGACGGCGTGCAGGTAATAGATGCCCTCAGCGCGTCGCGCTACCCTCCTGACCAGTCCATGCATGTACTCTACTATCAGGTGTATGATGGGTTTGTGGCGTCTAACCTGAAGCTCCTGCTTTTGCGCTACTATCCGGAGTCGCATGAGGTGCACGTGGTGCGTACAGCGGGCGTGCCGGGTAAGCAGGAGGTGGAGCCAGTGCCTCTGTATCAGCTGGACCGCGTGCGTGTGGACCACCTGACTAGCGTGCACGTTCCCCCTCTGCCGGCGGACGACCGGCGCGACTTTGCGGGGCTAGTGCACATTGTGGCACGGCTACGCGGACCGGGAGGATGCCCGTGGGATAGGGAGCAGACTCACGAAACCCTACGCACCTATCTGCTGGAAGAGACCTACGAGGTGCTGGACGCCATCAACACCCGCGACGACGCCAAGCTCTGCGAGGAGCTGGGCGATGTACTGCTGCAGGTGGTTCTGCACGCGCAGATGGCGAGCGAGGAGGGGCGTTTTGACATTCAAGACGTTGCCTCCCAGCAGTGCGAGAAGCTGGTGCGGCGGCACCCCCATGTGTTTGGGGATGTGCAGGTGAAGGATAGCGCGGAGGTGTTGCGCAACTGGGAGCGCATCAAGGCGGAAGAGAACAACCACGAGCCGCGGCAGTCGGTGATGGATGGGGTGATTGCATCTCTGCCCGCGCTTGTCTTCGCGATGGAGGTGTCGAAGCGGGCGGTGAAGGTGGGCTTTGAGTGGCCCGACCTACAGGCTGTGCTGGACAAGTTCCGCGAGGAGCAGGAAGAGCTGGCAGAAGCCATTGCGCAGGGCGACCGGTCGCGCGTGGAGGCGGAGATCGGCGATCTGCTGTTCACGCTGGTCAACATCGCTCGCCATCTGAAGGTGGACGCCGAGCAGGCACTGCATGCGATGGTGCGACGCTTCATCGTGCGTTTCCAGCAGATGGAGCAGATCGCACGGGAGCAGGGCAAGCCGTTGGAGCATCTCACCCTGGAGGAGTGGGACGTTCTGTGGGAACAGGCGAAGCGGAATCAACCCGACACGTAACATCCTTCCCCACAAAGGCGTCCAATTTGCAGAATACGGCAAGGAGGGGGAACCGATGCGTGCGCTGATGTTGCTTTTCGCGCTGTGCACCGTGCTAGCGTCCGTGGTGGCGCAACCCAAGATACTCCTGCGTCGTGCGGTGGACTGGCAGGTAGTGCCCGAACAGCGCGTCGTCCAGATCGGTAAGCCGGTGGTGTTCATTCTGGAGGTGCGCAACGCCTGCCCTGCGCCTGTTGAACTGCGCTTCTCGTCCGGTCAGCAGTTCGACGTGTTGGTGTACAAGGAAGGCGAATGGGGCGAGCGCTGGCGATGGAGCAAAGACAAGATGTTCATCATGGCATTTAACTCCATCCGGCTGAATGTGGGCGAAGTCAAGCGGTTCCGCGTGGAGTGGGACCAGAGGGACGACGCCAAACGACAGGTTCCACCGGGGCGCTACCGCGTGGAGGCGATCTTGCTGGTGCTCAATCCCCAGGGGCGCAGGGAGGAATGGAAAGCCTCGGCATCGTTCACCATCCGCGAACAGGGCGGTATGTGCGTGTGCGCGACCTGATAGCCGCTCCTGAGCGATGGCTCGGGCAGGTTGTGATACTGGAGGGGCGAAACGAGGGCTGGAACCCTGACCCCAGCTGTCCGATATGCGCTGGGGGACCACCTGTCACGCGCAGTGGCTGGGTTCTGCGCGACGACACGGGCTGTATCTACGTGACCGGTGTGTACCCTCCCGCCCGCACGCGCGGGCAGACAGTGGTAGTGGAAGGCGTAGTGAAGCGTAACGGCCAGGGGCAGATGTATATCAAGGGGCGCAAATAGCGCTGCGCCCCCCACATGAGAATGCTACCTCTTCTGCCGGTATCGCTTGAGCGCGTACAGGAGAACTGGCGCTGTACCCGATGCAAACAGAGCCAGAGTGCCGGCTTCCGGCACCGGTGAGCCTTGGGGAGCGATGTTCCCCGGCTGACGGCCTGCCCCACCGCCACGCCGCGCCGCAGATTGTGCATCAGCGGCTTGCCACGCCAGCACCAGCGCGCCTATCGCCACAAACAGAAACCATCTTTTCATGGGACAACCTCTCTCCTTTCCCTTCTCCCTCACTATTATATAGTGCAAGTTGCGTGCCATTCAAGGGGTTTTTGCGGATTCTGGGCGAAAAAAATAAAGTTTTTTTGCTATTTTTGCTGTAAAACTACCGAATCGTAAGGTTTACCATCTTCGGTGATACATTATCCACTCTAGTAGCAATACTGCCAGCGCGATTCCTGCCAGCCATTGCCACCACTCGCGCCGGGCGAGCACCTTCTTCATGCCGGCAGAGATGCCAGAGGGAGCCTGAGAGGTGTACCGATTGACCGTCAGGTCGGTCTCCTCACGCTGGGTAAGGTTCACCGCGAACAGGTATCCCGTCTCTGTACATCGGTAGATGCCCGTTTGCAGGGTGTCTTCGAAGGGTGCCATTTGGTCCTGCACGCTCAGCTCTGTGGTGTGTCCGTCGGGAAGGCGCAGGTGTATTTTCTGGTGTTCGCCGGGCACGGGGATGATGGCGAGGCCGCCTGCCGTTACCAGTCCGCGCTCCCCGCTTTCCAGCGGCGCGGTCAGCCAGCGCAGGGCGTTCAACATCATCACCGGGAAGGCGACGCGTAGGGGCAGGTCGCTGGAGGTGATATCAAAGGTAATGAGTAGCCATCGCCTGTTCGACTTCTGCACGGAGACCATCACGGCGCCTTCGTTGACCTCCATCAGCGTCTCCGCGCCCGGTTTGGGTAGAACAGGCGTCGCTTTATTCAGGCGCACCGAAGCGAGGTCCACGTAGCGCATGATGGGATGGGTATTCTGCCAGTCTACCACCACGCTGTTCTCTACGGGCTTGAGGGGCACTACGGGGAACCATTCGGGCAGTTCACCGATGATGACCGCGCCTCCAGTAGGAGGCGAGGACGGCTGGACGTTATCAAATACCACCACGTCGTACAGGCTAGCGGTTTCGGCGGTAGGAGGAGAGGCTACCTTCCGCACCACCACGCGAGGGTGCAGGTTCAGGGCGGTCTCCAGAAAGAGGTTGCCTCGAGTGACCAGCAAGACTTTCACCTCGCGCACGGGATGCAGCACCGCGTAGGCGGTGTTATCACAGGCGAGAGCGTCGCGCCAATCCAGCCGAACGCGCAGTTCGTCGGGGCGCTCTGCGGGTATCAGTTGTCGAAACAGCACAGTCGCCTCCGATTTGGGGGGCAGGGTTACCTCCTGGGCGTCGATCAGGTTATCGCCTCGCCAGAGCTCCACCGTGCCGTGGCGTTCCCGTGCGCTGTTGTGGCGTATCGCCGCGAAAAGGTCGAACCGCCCCGGCGCATCACGGTCTTCGCGCAAGTCCACCGCCACGATACCCGCGTTCTCGGCGGGGTTGCCCACCGTATGATATTGCACCCTGGCCCTGCCGGTGTCGATGTCGCGCGGTTCCGGAAAGCCCCCGTCGGTGAACACTTCGATGGACGGCGCGGCGAAGGGGGTCACCAGAGCCCCTGCTAGCGCAAGCGACTCGGCGAAGTTCATGCCCGTTTCAGCTGGCCTGGCGTTTTTCAAGGTGCGAAGAAGTTCCGTGCGATTGTAGGTCAGTCCACACAGCACGCGCGGGCGCGCGCCTGCCAGCACGATCGCCGCCTGGTCGCCCGGGGGCATCTTCTGAATGTACTCTCGTGCCATCGCCCGCGCCTGCTCGAACCGGTTTGGAGAGACGTCGGTGGCGAGCATACTGGCACTGCCATCTAACACCAGCACGTGCGCCTCGCCCGAATATATCCACGCACGGGTGTAAGGTTGCGCCACACCGAACACCAGAAGCAGACCTGCCAGCAACTGTGCCAGCAACAGCCAGTGCTTGCGCAGGCGTTGCCAGGGCACGTTCGCCTGAAAGTCCTGAACCACCTGCGTCCAGAGCAGTATTGCCGGCACCTCCACCCGTCGGCGGCGCAGGCGCAGGATGTACAGCGCCAGTATCGCCCCTCCAATCGGCACAAACCATAGCAGGTTCCAGACCTCCACAAACCTCATGCCAGCACCCCTCGGACGCGCATCTCGCGCAGGATAAAGTGCTCCAGCGACTGCGAACTATCCGCCAGCAGGTAGTTACCGCCGAAATGCCCACAGAGTGCCGAGGCGTGATCGCGCATCTGCTGGAGCGCCCGTTGGTACAGGCTGAGCGCAGTGGGAGAGAGACTCACCTCGCGCGTCTCGCCCGTTTCGCTGTCCACTAGCAGAAGGTCGCCCATCAGGTCGGGATGGATTTCCTGGGGGCTGAGTGTATGGATAAGGGTTAGTTCGTGGCGCGGGGCGAGCAGGGTGCGAAGCGCCGTATCCCATCGCTCGTCCATCAGGTCGGTTAACAGGTAGACCGCGCCTCGCCTTTTCCACCCGGTTACTACCTGCTGTGCGGACTGATGCAGGGCGGTGCCTGTGGCTTCAGGAGGGGTTCCAAGGAACCTCAGCAGAGGTATCAGCGACTGCTTGCCTCGCACGGGGCGCATCCAGAGCACCTTCCCATCCGCTATGAGCCCTGCACCCACCCGATGGAATCGGCACAGCGCGATGTGTCCAATAGCGGAAGCCACCTGCAGGGCGAACAGAAGCTTGCTCGGCTGTCCGAAGCGCATCGAGCGACTGCAGTCCACCAGCAAGAGCACGTAGATGTCCTCTTCCTCGACGTACTGTTTCAAGTAGAGACGGTCCAGCCTGCCGTAGGCTTTCCAGTCCACGTAGCGCAGGTCGTCACCAGGGGTGTATTCGCGGAAGTCGGCGAACTCCACGTTGTAGCCGCGCTTGGGCGAACGATGCTCACCCTTCCACTGTCCCGGCAGAGGACGCCGGACCAGTAGTTGCAAACGCTGGAGGCGCTGTAGGAACGACGCCTCCAGCAAAGGGTTTTCGCCGACAGGGGTCATTTGCGTTTAGCGAGCGCTTTTTTCACCACCGCTTCGAACTGCTCGAAGGTATGGTCGCCCAACAGTTTAGCGAAGGGCTTGCCGGTGCGGTCGTATACGACCGTGTAGGGTACTGCGCCAGGCCATTCACGGTCAATGGCGTTGATGAACTTCTCCGAGTCGCCGGGCTTTTTGATGAAGGCGGGCATTTTCGCCTTGTGCTGACGCAGGAACTCCGCTACCTGCGACTGCTCCTCGATGGTGTCTACCGAGACGACAATCACATCCACGCCCTGCGTGCGATATTTGTTGTAGAGCTTCACCAGCGCGGGGAACTCCTGTCGGCAGGGCGCGCACCATGTCGCCCACAGATTAAGCACCACGACCTTGCCCTTGCGCTTGGCAAGCTCCTTTTTGATACCGCTTCCGTCGATCTGGGGCACCTTCGCCGCCGAGAGCGCGACAGCCACCACGACCACACTCAGCAGGGCAATCAGCCCAGCGGTTTTGCGATGGAACACTGTTTCTTACCTCACTCGTTTAACCGTGCATCCGAAAGCTTTTGTTTCCGCACGTGGCGGGTTTTTTCCTGCCAGCAGAGCCTCCAGCGTGTCGCGCAGGTCATGCGAAGTGATGTTCGCGGGGTTCTGACTGTCGTCGATGCGCCCGTGATAGCGCAAGATTCCCTTCGCGTCCATCACGAAGATTTCGGGAGTGAACAGCGCGTTGAAATGGTCGGCGATTTTGTTGCCCTCATCCTTCAGCACGGGGAAGGGGAAGCCGTTCTGCTTGGCGTGTTCGGCGACCTCCTGCGTAGGCTCGATCACGTTGGAATTGATGCCCACGAAGCGCACACCCTTCGGCATGTACTGCTGGGCGAGGGTGCGCATCCGCTCGTTGTAGGCGTTGGACACCGGGCATCGAGTGGCGATGAACATCACCACCGTAACCTTCTGCTTGCGGTCGCCGTAGAGCGACTCCATCTTGCCGTTGTCCACTCGGGGCAGTTGAAAGTCGGGGACGGGTTGCCCAAGCTTGGCGCGCCAGTCTGCGGTCTGAACGACAGGTTGCTGTTTGAGCAGAGCCAGCACCTGCTCGCCGTGTGCGATGACGTTCACGTCGGTGATCACGTGCGCGATTTGCCCCTGCGGGTTGATGATGAAGGTGACACGCTGGGCAAACCCCGCAGGTGCCAGCACACCATACTGCCTTGCTACCTTGCCCCCTACGTCCGCCAGCAGAGGATAGTTCAGCCCCTCTTTGTCGCAGAACTCGCGTTTGGACTTCGCATCCTGCACGCTGATGCCGAATACCTGCACGCCCATCTGCTGGAACTCGCTCATTTTATCGCGCAGAGAGCGTGCCTCCAGCGTACAGCCGCGCGTCATATCGGCGGGATAGAAGGCGAGCACTACCGTCTTGCCGCGATAGGCGGAGAGCCGATGTTGTTTGCCATCCTGATCAAGCAGGGTGAAGTCGGGCGCAGGACGTCCCTGTGATACGGGGTCTGCAAACAGCGCGCCGGTGAACCACAGGGCACCGGCAGACAACGTTACCAGAGCCAATCCACCTGCCAGAACCTTCTGCCAGCGATTCATAGAACCTCCTCCTCGCAACTGCGTTTTGTTATCGATACGGTTAGCGCAGATAAACCAGTTCCGAGAAAGAGAAAGCCGCCGTCGGGTGAGACGGCAGCTTTCCCTCAGGTAGAGGCGTTAGCGCCCTTCGTCCAGTCCCAGCTCGCCTGCCTGCCTGCCGCCGAGACCTCCCAATCTGCCTGCGCGGCCACCGGAAGGTGCACCGCTTGGTGTGGGCGGACCCGGCATCGGTCCGGTTGAGGCACCACCCATACCCGGCGGCATTCCTGGGGGTGCGCCGTAGGGTCCGGTTGGTGCGCCATAGGGCATCGGACCTGCGCCGTAGGGTCCAGTTGGTGCGCCATAGGGCATCGGACCTGCACCGTATGCGGGTGCACCAGCCGTTGCACCAGTGGGGGTGCTGGCATAGGAGGGCGATACCGGCTGTGGCATCCGGTTGTTGCCGATGACGATGAACACCACCACCAGTACGATGCCCAGAGCGATGGTGCCCAGCGTAATGGGGTCGAGCTCAAACCCCTTCTTAGAACTTCGCATCGGGAGACCTCCCTTACCGTCTTCTATTAGCATCTTATCTTGAGAGCAGGGGGTTTGTCAAGGGCACAAGAAACAGGACGTCATGCTGAAGGGAAGCTCTCGCTACTGTTTGTCATGCTGAACGCAGTAAAGCATCTCGTCTTTGTTTGTTGTCATGCTGAGTGGGGCGAAGCATCTCGTCGTTCAACGATTGGGATTCTTCGCTTCGCTCAGAATGACAAAGAAAGGCGGCTCAGATGGAAGCGTCCAAATGACGAGAAGAGAGGAATCGCCCCGGGTTTTTTGAAGTACTAACAAAAGGATGCTCAAACATCCGAGCGTGAGGTGTCGCTGTCCCCGCCCTTCGGGGATGAGGATTGAGACGGGACGGTGGCGAACATCTTCCGTGTCGTTACATCCGCTCTTCGGGGCGGGTGGGGATTGAAACCGGGAGGAGATAGACGACATGGCACATGAAGCCCTGCAACGCTGGATAGAGGAACATACCGACGAATTGGTCACCGACCTGCGTGCGCTTCTGCAGTGTGAAAGCATCAAGAGCGAGCCGTTTCCCCTCGCGCCGTTTGGGCTGGGTATCCGAGCGGCGTTCGACAAGGTGCTGGAGTTGGGCGAGCGGTACGGCTTCCGCACCAGAGATTACGAGGGATACGCGCTCCATCTGGAAATCGGCGAAGGCGAAGAGATCGTCGCCACGTTGAGCCATGTAGACGTGGTGCCGCCCGGCAACGGCTGGAGCGTGCCCCCTTTTGAGGGCGTCATCCGCGACGGTTATCTCTACGCGCGCGGCGCACAGGATGATAAAGGACCCACCATGGCGGTTATCTATGCCGTGCGGGCGATTCAGGAGCTCGGCTTGACTATCCGCAAGCGCATCCGCCTGATTGTCGGCGGGGACGAGGAGAGCGGTTGGGAGTGCATGAAGCACTATTTCCAGCATGAGCCGGAGCGACCCACCTGCGGCTTCAGCCCCGACGGGGGCTGGCCCCTCATCTACGCCGAGAAGGGTATTGTCAACCTGCAGATGGAGAAGGTGATTACCCCTTCGAGGAATCTTCCCCGCATCGAGTGGGCGCGCGGCGGTGCGCGGGCGAACATGGTTCCCGACTTTGCCGAGGCGTTCGTTCGGGCGGAGGGCGCCGACATCAACGCCATCCAGAACGCGCTGGCAGGACTGGAAGGCATCGTAACCACCTCGGAGGACGAGGGGGTGCACGTTTCGGCGCGGGGCAAATCGGCGCACGGCAGTTCACCGGAAGAAGGCATTAACGCCATCGCTCGGTTGCTAGACGCGCTGGAGCGGCTGGGTCTGTCCGAGAACGTGCAATGGTTAAGCACCGCACGCGAATGGGCGCAGAGCCTGGACGGTTCCGCGCTAGGTATCGCCCATGCCGACGAGGTGTCGGGAGCCTTGACCAGCAACCTGGGTGTGTTTGAGTATGATGGCTCCCGCGTGCAATGCACCATCAACGTGCGCTATCCCGTCACGTGGACGCTGGATGCCTTGCTGGAGCGTCTGAAGCCAACCGCAGAGCGTACCGGCTTCGCGCTTGCCAGCCACTTCGGGATTGCGCCCCTGTATGTGCCGCTAGAAACTCCGTTTCTGCAGACCATTCTGCGCGTTTACCGTGAGGAGACGGGCGACGACAGCCCTCCGAAGACGATGGGCGGCGGCACCTATGCCCGCGCGACGCCGAATATCGTCGCCATCGGCACGGGGTTTGAAGGGGACGGCTTCGCGCACGAACCCGACGAGCGGATCGCCATCCAGAGCCTGCAGAAAATCACGCTGATCTACGCGCGCATCCTGCACGAGCTGGCGCAATAGGGGGTGGGTATAGCGATGCAGGCGGTGTGTCTAGTAGACAAAGAGCGGGTAGAGTGCCTCTCCGTGCCCGAACCGTCACTGCGGGCGGGCGAGGCTTTGATTACGTGTTTGAGTGCGCGGGCGTGGACGACACGCAGTGGCAGATGGGCGCAGATCGCCGCGCCCGGCGCCAAGTGCATGGTCGTGGGCACCAACCCGGCGGGGCACGTTCGGCTAGAAGGCTCCTCAGCGCGCCGCAAGGGGCTGACCTTCTTCATGGTGCGCCGATCACGCCTGACGCTCAAGCGTGCCATCACATTGTCCCTGCAGGGCAGAGTGCCTCTCGCCCGATTGGGCACACATACCTTCCCCGCGACGGAGTGCCAGCAAGCCTTCGAGACCGCCCGCCACTACCGGCATGGCGTAGTGAAGGCGTTTATCCGGATGTGACGGGGGAGCAAGTGGTGTTCGCATACGAGCTGTGGCAGATACTGGTGGGGGCGTTTTCTGCCTTCCTAATAGGGGTCTCCAAAACGGGCGTGCCCGGTGTGGGTATTCTGGTAGTTCCGCTTCTGGCTACCGCTTTCGGCGGCAGAGCCTCGGTGGGGACGATGCTGCCGATGTTGATTGTGGGTGACGTCTTCGCGGTGCTGTGGTATCGGCGGCACACGCAGTGGAGCCGCCTGATAGAGCTGATCCCCTGGGTGCTAGTGGGTATGGGGTTGGGAGCGGTGGTGCTGTGGCGGCTGGGCGAAATGGACGGGGGCAAAGACTTTCTGGAACCGCTCATCGGCATGCTGATGCTGGTGATGCTGGGTGTTCATCTGTTGCGCCAGCGATGGGGCGACCGGCTTACCCCCCACTCGCCTCTTGGCGTGGCGACCACGGGCACCACAGCAGGGTTCGCCACCACCGTATCCAACGCGGCGGGTCCCATCATGGGCATCTACCTGACAAGCCTAGGCTTGCCGAAGGAGCAGTTCATGGGCACATCCGCCTGGTACTACTTTGCGGTCAACCTCTCCAAACTGCCTATCTTCGTCGTGCTGAGCCTGCTCAACCCCGCCAAGCCCATCATCACGGGTCAGAGCCTGCTGTTCAACGTGCTGGTGACGCCCGTGATTATCGCGGGGGTGTATCTCGGCAAGCGGATTCTATGGCTGACCCCGCAGAGGGCGTTCGACGCGGTGGTGCTGGTACTGGCGGGCGCGGCGGCGATAAAGCTGATACTGGGCTCAGCGATGCTAGACAACAGGAGGGAAATGATGGTTGTTCCACAGGATGGCATGGTGATTACCGAAGACACCGTTTTCGCGCCGGGGGTATATTACCTGCCCAACGGTGTTACCGTTGCTGGAGATCATATCACTCTGGACGGCAATTCTGCCCTGCTGATAGGGCGCGACCGCCAGGGTGTAGGGGTGCGCGTGGAGGGAAGGCAGGGCGTAACGCTCAAAAACCTTCGCCTGCGTGAGTATTATCATGGCATCCGTGCCACCGACTGCAAGCGGCTGACGGTTACTGGCTGTCAGATCACATCCACTGCTGAGGTAGAGCCCAACACCATCTTTCTGGACATCTGGCTACCTGCCGAAAAGGCGTATGGCGGCGGGATGTTGTTGTACCGCGTGCAGGAGAGCCTGATTGAAGGCAATGACCTACAGCACCAGATGAACGGCTTGCTAGCCTACGCCTGCCGATACCTTACCGTGCGGCGCAACGTGGCGAACTACTGCAGTGGCTTCGGGTTTCACCTGTACGATACCAGCGACAGCCTCTACGAGCAAAACTACGCCGACTTCTGCTGTCGCTACGAGCCGCGCGGCGACCGCTACGGGCACATGGGCGCAGACGCAACCGGCTTCCTGATCGTCTATCGCAGTTGCCGCAACACCTTCCGACGCAACTTCGCGCGATTGGGTGGGGACGGGTTCTTCCTCGCGGGCATGACGCCGCAGATGCAACCCGCCGGCTGTGATGACAACCTGTTTGAGGAGAACGACGGCTCGTACAGCCCGAACATCGCCTTCGAAGCCACCTTCAGCCGGGGCAACGTGTATCGCAATAACTTCGCCAACTATTGTAACTACGGCTTCTGGCTGGGCTTCTCGCGCGAGTTTGTGATCGAAGGCAACCGTATGTTGCACAACCGGCAGGCGGGCATCGCGGTGGAAAACGGCGTAGGCTTCACCGTCAGACGCAATACCTTCCAGGCGTGTGGGCACGGCATCCTGCTGTGGAGCAAGTATGTGCGTGAGTTCGCGCAGTCTGCCCCTGAAAACGACACCAGCCGGGACTGGTTGATTGAGGAGAACGTGTTCACTCGTTGCGGTAAAGGCGTGCGCATCGCCGCCAACCAGGACCACGGCATCCGCAATCTAGAACTGAGGGAAGGCGAACCCACGGCACCGCGCCCGCATCGCAATACTATCCGCAAAAACGAGTTTCAGGAGAACCGCGTAGGCATCGAGCTAGTCAACGTCGACCGCACGCTCATCACTGAGAATCTGATGTATCGCAACGTGGAGGCGAACGTGCGCCTAGACGACGCGCAGGAGACCACCCTGCAGTTCAATGTGGGCTACGCGGGCGGGTACCTATAAGCGAGTTTGCAGGGCGACCGCAAGCCGGTCGCCCCGTCGCGCTCAAGGGGTTCGGATGCGTATTTCGTACAGTATTTGGTCGCCCCCGTAGCCGCCGATGACGGCGAGGCGGTTTACCGGTTGTTTGGGGTTCGGGTCGCTCGCGTACAGCACAGGCTTGCCATCCACCAATAGCCACACCGCCCCGCCTCGGCGCGACAGCTGCAAGCTGTGTTTGCCCGGCGTCATCATCACCTCACCGTCGCCCTCCTCCCGCCCGAACAGACGGAACCGGGTGAGGGTGTTGCCGTAGCCGCCCACGAAAGCGATGTAGTCCACCCCAGCGTTCATCTCGCGCGTGCTGGGCAGGAACGCACCCAGAACTCCGTCCTGTTTCGCCTCTACCTGCGCCCACAGGTCAAACTCCACCGCGTTCAGCCCATCGATGTACACCACCGATTCCTCGTGCCCCGTGTGGCGAAGCACCCCTCCTTCCAGCTTCCAGCCGGTACCGGTGAACTTCAGCGCGGGGTCGTTGGGCAGGAAGATGCGCGTTGCCGATTCGCGGCTCAGCTCGGCGGGGGCATTGGTGGGCAGGGGGAACCGCCCGTTGGGCTCCAGCATCACCGCGTAGAACAGATGGTAAGGCTCGTACACGGAGTAGGCTTTATCGTCGCTGGCGATCACGTCGATAGACGCGCCGACCTCGCGCCCGCCCCGTGTCCAGTACCAGACCCCCTCGCCTCGGTTGGGCAGGCTGAACTCGAACACGGTGGTACCGTCCGCCTTGCGCGACGACTTCCACTTCAATCCCGGCGCAGGCGCCCATGGTGAGCGCACGGTGAGCGTTTCCCCGTTGAGCACCTCCAGGGTTTGAATGCCCTCCCGCGAGAACACACCCTTGCCTTCGCCGTCGAACACCGCGTAGATGCGCTTCCATCCGCCTTTGACGGTGAACAGCCCGTAGTAGGCGTTCTCATCATGTGCCTGCTTAAAGGCGAAGAGGATACCGCCTTTGTTCATCTCGCCCGCAGGGGGGATAGTGGACCACTCACTGTCATCGCCGTCTACGGTGGCGCGGTAGGCATAGATGAACGGTTGCCAGGGGTAGAGCGGATAGGGGTCTATGTCGTCCGTCAAGCCATCTCTGTCGCTATCGGGGTGGGTGGGGTCCGGCTTGATGGATTGCACGGGAGGCTTGTTCAAGCTGAACTGCAGGGGCGCGGGCGCCCAGGTGCTGAGCATGATTTTGCGCAGGTCACCGATCCTGCCGTCGGTGGAGCGTTTGCGCGGGTTACTGCCGAACCGCTTCTCGTCCAGAGGCAGGCGCGGGTCATCATCGGGCACGCCGTCCTCGTCCGCATCGCGCACGGTCATCGTGTAGCCGACGTACAGACGGAGCCACTGCGCGTCGGTCAAGGTGCGGTCCCAATATGCCATGCACTGCCAGTGTTCGCCGTGCCTGCCCGCGCTGTTCCAGGTGTTTTCGGCGAAGGTTCCGTCGGGGCGTACCTGTCGGTAGCGCGGCTCGGGATGGTTAAACACAATGCGGTCGTCCTCGCGGTTCGCCAGCGAGAACGCGCCGAAAGATTCCATCTGGTGGTGAAACTCGTGGGTGACCAGCCACGCGGTATCGCCGCCGCCCAGGAATTGCGAGCGTGCGGGCACACCGTCGGGCAAGCCGTCTACGCCGAAGGTTCCTCCACCGGAGCCGTAAAACTCCCATTTTTGCGTGCGCGGGTTCCATCGGCGCGGAAACGCCTGCTCGATCTGCCCGGGGTAGGGGCGTTGTTCATACACGGGCTGGGTGTTGGTGCGAAGGATGTCCCGGGTGTCCACAATAGTGAACTCGCCGCCGCCTGGTCCGCGAAAATCTTCGCCCGGGTAGCTTCGGCAAACAGGCCAGCCTTTGTAGAAGGGGTCTGCGTTCTGGGGTTCGGCTCCCCAGCGTTGCCAGCGGTCGTCGATGAAGAGGTGGAAGTCTACCCAAAGGCGCATTCCGCTGTTCACCCAGAAGAAGCGCGACGCGGTGGCATATTCCCCACGAATGGTTTCAATCTCCTGTGGGGTGAGCTTCGGTGGGCGGGGGGCGATGGCACCATTGGCGTCGTGCGCCGAGGCGACGTTCACCACGTTGGGCATGACTAGCACCTTCACCGGCAGATGGATGATCGTTTTGTAGCCCTTTGGCGCCTGCGTGGAGACGGCATACTCCCGCCGCCAAGGAGGCTGAGCACCCCAGCGTTTCTCCTCCGGGGTGGGCACGGCGCCCGGCTCATAGATGCGGTAGAAGTAGCGTTTGCTCGGTTTGAGACCGTCAACGGTGACGGTGTGCCACTGTCGTCGCCCGGGCACGGTTACCACACGCACACCAGGCTGTGCCCAGAAATCCACCTTTTTGTCCGCCGGTCGCCAGGCAATCATCGGAATATCGCCCTCGCGCACCTGTACCCTGGTCTCGCAGGGCTGTTGGGTGAAATACTGGAGGGTAAAGCTACTGCGGGTGATTCGGGTAACGGGTCGGGTAGGGTCGCTGAGGGGGGTGCTGTCGTCGCCTGCCTGAGCCAATGGGGCTGTCATCAGCGCACATACCCCGACCAATAGTATGGATACAACGCGGATGTTCATGGTTTGCTCCTCCCTGCGATACGGATCCCTACCTACGGATTACACGAGAGCATGATAGGTGTCCTGCCGGTGGGTATGGCAATTCCGGTACTCTTGGCAGGCACAAACATCTATCTGATGATATGGCAAGATGAGGGTGGAGGAGGTGTAGAGACGATGAAAACAGTGCGCTACTTACTGGCTTTGGTTGCGATAACAGGATGGGCTTCCTATGCACTCGGTGCTGGGGTGGTGGTCGGCGCCATCGGAGGCGGTGGCTCCGGCGTGTCGGAACCGGTGCCGGTGGGTTCCGACCAGACTCTTTACGCAGAGGTCTGGAACGGTGCGTCCAGTGTGCAATTCTATGTGCTGGACTCGCGCGCAAATGTGGTGTTCAGCAGTGGGGTGATACCCGTTGGTTCAGACGGCTCGGTGTCAATGACCTGGTCGCCGCCGTTTGCAGATACGTTCACCGTGTGGGCAGTGAGCTACGACTCGTCGGGGAGTGAGATGGGCCGCCAACAAGTTCTGCTGGTCAGCGTGTATCAACCCGACTCGCAAGGTTTCATCACCGGTGGCGGTTGGCTGGAGGTCAGTGGCTACAGGCGTACCTTCGGATTTGTGGCACAGGTTCAGCGTAACGGCACGGTCAAGGGCAGTCTGGAGTACCAGCGGCACGGTTTGGGGATGAATCTCAAATCGTATGCCGTGGACTGGGTGTATGCTCCCAATGCCGGCGAAGGCTACTTCAGCGGCTGGGCGACGATCAACGGCGCAGGTGCGTACCGGTTCTATACGGCGGTGCTGGATAGCGGCGAGCCGGGCAGAGGCGACTTTTTCGCGCTGTGAGTGTACACACCTGATGGCTCCATGGTGTTCGCAGACTGGGGCTATTTAGACGGTGGCAACATCGTCATCCACGGCAACCGCTGAGGTTAATGGACATACCGCTTAGCGTAGCAGGGGCAACGGAGGCGTTGCCCCTTGCGTTTTCGAAAGCCTCTGGCGAATTTGCTTGTGTGAAGAGATATTAAGATTATAAGATTATAAGATTGCAGGAATCTATACAATGGGGTAGAATATATCCAGCGTGAAACGCATCGAGTGTATCATCCGACCGTTCAAGCTAGACGAGGTGAAACTGGCGCTGAGCGAGATCGGGGTGGTCGGGATGACCGTTACCGACGTGCGCGGGCGTGGAAGCAACGAGGAATCCCGCGAGCACTACCGAGGCGCCGGCTACACCATCTATCTGCCCCCGAAGGTCAAGATCGAGATGATCGTGCGAGATGAAGACGTAGAACCTGTCGTGCAGACCATCCTGCAGTACGCCCGTACCGGCGAACCCGGCGACGGCAAAATCTTCATTCTTCCCGTAGAGGACGCGGTTCGGGTGCGCACGGAGGAGCGTGGCGACGTGGTTTTGTGACATTATCGACAAGGAGGTATCTCAGACTTGAAGCGCAACGCTTTCACACTCATTGAGCTGCTGGTGGTTATCGCGATTATCGCGATACTGGCGGCGATCCTGTTCCCTGTTTTCTCGCAGGCTCGTGCCAAGGCAAGGCAAGCCACCTGTACGAGCAATCTGAAGCAGATTGGGCTGGCGTTTTTGATGTATGCCAGCGACTATGACGGGAAGTTCCCAACGCCAGGTGGTCAGCGACTGATTAACCCCGCAACAGGTCTGTGCGAGTTTCCGCAGAACGGGTGGGTCCAGTCGGCGGGTACCGGATTGGGGCAGGATGTCGGTGGTATCTTCCCCTACGTCAAGATGCGCAGTAACAACCCTTCGTCCAACCTCTGGTCGTGCCCGCATGCCATACCGGGCCAAGGCAACGTGTTTTCACCCGGGCAAAACTATGTCATGAACGACTACGTGCGTGCCGCGCATCCGGGTCAGCAGTACACCCGCACCGGCTGTAGTGTTGCTAGCGCCGGTTACTTTGACGGGGCTTCCGATGCGTCGATTCAGCAGCCAGCACAGACCATCTTGGTGTACGAAGGCGCTCAGCGCACCAACGGCAGTGTGGCACGCAATGGCAGCATCTACTTTAGCCTGGGTGCTACCAGTGCCCATCCCCCCATCCCGGTCAATAACCCCACCATCTACCACAGCAACGGCAGTAACTTCATCTTCTGCGATGGGCACGTCAAGTGGATGCGCCCAGAGACCACCTGGACCAACGACTATCGCAACCAGAACGCCGCGCTACAGCAGTACAATCCCACCTACTGGAACGTGCTGGTCAACGTGTTACGTGTCGGACCTGGTGGCGGTAGTGTGGACATGTGGGACCCTCAAATTGGAGGAGTAGTCTACCCCTAGTTGGGAACTCGGGGGCAAGCCTGCCTTGCCCCCGAGTAACCTGCTGTCGATCGCATGGTATAATGAATCGCAGAACAATTCTCGAAATGGTAGGTGGATAGTCCGAGAGTGCGCTACGTCAGTGCTGAACAGCGGCCACTGGTTCTGGCTTCGGCATCACCTCGGCGTCAGGAACTTGCCGCTCTATTGGGAATACATTACCACATTATTGTTCCGCCCAACATTGACGAGACACCGCTAGCGGGTGAGCCTCCGGACGTACTGGTAAAGCGCCTCGCTGGTGAGAAAGCGAGGTCTGTGCTGAGCAATGTGCCAGAAGGTATTCTTCTGGGTGCGGATACGATCGTGGTGTGCGATGGGGAGATACTGGGCAAGCCGCGGGACGCGGAGCACGCCCTGCGGATGTTACAGCGACTGAACGGGCGCGGAAATGAGGTGCAGTGGCTGAAATTTACAGAAAAAATTTTGGGCGGGACCGCGAAAAAGGTGAGGGTGTTCGGTAAAGAACGGGTTTTGGGGTATACTCTTGCCATCAAACGAAC
>PSLZ01000035.1:0-31392 GCA_040289885.1 Armatimonadota bacterium
AATTTTGGGGAAGTCCCTCGAAAATGTCCCCTTTTGGGGGGTGTGAATCGAATATATATGGGGTGTGAATCGAATATATATTATGGTGAGACGAGATGAAGAGACCGATAACTTCCCAGTCGCACCAAGACTCGGCTTCAGCCAACCAGATAAACGCTTCTGTGTGGCTGGCGGGGCTGATATTTATCCTGAGCGTGCTCTTGCTTGGCTGGGCGATTTTTCCTCACCTGCCGCATCAGGTCATGCAGTATGTTCGCACAGCAGATGCCCAGCGCCGAGCCCAAGAGATGCTTCGCTTGCTCGCCAAAGACTCCCGCCCGGTCAGATAATGACACTGCCTGTACACGACGTGCTGGGGAGGCGTCTGCCTTCTACTGAAGCACTATCGGTGGCTTTCGTGGGAACAGTGCATACCCAGAACCGCAGGCACCTCCTGAAGTGGCTAAAGCAAGAGACAACGCGCCAGAGAGCCAGGTGGGTTGTGGTAGCAATAGGCGAAATAGATGATCTGCGATCAATACAAAACGCCTTTGAGGATAGATTGCAAATCGTGCAGGATATGAAGGGTGATCTGCACGCTTGGTGGAACGCGTTGATATTGCCCAGGGTATATCTAGACAAGGAGCGAAGACTGCGGGTCATTCGTCAACCGGGACGAGGATGTGGAGGGGATTGAGATGCGAAAGTCTGGCTTCACACTGGTGGAGATACTGCTGGTGCTGGCGATCATCGCGGTGCTGGTGGCACTGGTGCTCAGCACGGTGCAGTATGCTCTCAAATACGCCCGTCGTGGCACATGCATGAACAATCTGCGCCAGCTGGTCACCGCTTTGAAGTGGTATGACCAGAACTGGGGGGGTCCACCCCCTTTGCGGGTGGCGCACGATAGTTGGGATAAGGTTCAGCCTGAGATTAAACCGGTCTTGCTTTGTCCTGAGGATTTCACCAGAGGGGAGCTAATCCCGGGCACTCTGTCGCGCAAGCCTCGCAACCTCGTGCGCAGTTCTTACAGTCCGTGGTACTTTTTGAACGAGTTGGACTGTCCAGGAGGCTGGGCGCCGCTACCCGATGCAGAGAAGATCTGGTTCATTTGCGAATGGCATGATCCCGATCACTACCTGTATGCCTACGCCGACGGGCATGTAGAGTGGGCGAACGATTTCATCCCGGGTCAGGTTGAGGGAAGAACTCTCCGATATTGGAAGCGATTACGGGAGGTGTGCCCCCGAGATCGTCTTACGGTAACCTAGATCACCAATTCAAGGGAAAGAGGATGGCAGAATGAGTTCCAAGGTTCGCGCGCTGGCTTCAGCGTGGTTCGTGCTGACCGTGTTAGCGATTTGGGTCACCGCCACAAACGCTGGGCAGGGGGTATATCCAGGCTCCGGCAGGATGGCTCCTCAGTGGATATACGGTGACTCCTGCTCCAGCACCTGTCCGCCCTTAGAGCAATGTGTAACGGTGAAGCTGCTTGGGACGTGTGACCAAGACTGTTGCGTCTGGGACTGGGGGTGCTGGCTGAACCCAGCCGAGCCGAACTATCAGGACAAGCCATGCAAACGTCAGGTCTGGGCATGTGTGTGGCCGCAACCTATAGATGACGGCGTGACCAGCAGCGGTTTTTCAGTAGCCCCCCAGTCGCTCCCGGTCTATACCTGCTGTGATGCCGCTTACCAGTGTCAGGAGGTAGATGGGAACCCCTGCTGTAAACCGGTTGACGCGATGTGTCCATGATGGATTACACGCCTCGGGTGAGGTATGTAAACCTGTTGGGGTATGTGCGTCCCAATGGTCTGTTCGGGGGCAAGCAGGATCCCGATCAGGTGCCGTTTCGTCTGCGTCTGGCATGGGCGGTCTACTTTGGCGAGGAATCGGTGTGGATTGACGCTGGGGACGGTTCCATCCTGGGTGGAGAGATCGTCAAATAGGCTACCCTGCCAAGCCTGTTGTTGGTAACGGTTGATTCCTTGCACCATTTGCCGTAAAATCTATGGTGCAATGGATGAATGGCAAAACCTGAATGAGGCACAGCGAGAAGCGGTAACGTACAGAGAGGGACCGCTTCTCATTTTTGCAGGTGCGGGCAGCGGCAAGACGCGCGTGCTGACCATGCGCATCGCCCACCTCATCGCGGCGCGCCACATCTCGCCCCGGCGCATCCTCGCTGTCACCTTCACTAACAAAGCCGCCAACGAGATGCGCGAACGAATCGAGAAACTGGTCGGCTCGGCGCAGGTGAAACAGATGTGGGTGGGCACGTTTCACGCCATCTGCGCCCGTATCCTGCGCGAAAGCGGACGCGCCATCGGTGTGCCCCCCGAATTCGTGGTCTTCGATGAGGACGACCAGCTCAGCGTGGTCAAAGAGGTGCTCCGCCTACTGGACCTCGATGAGAAGCGCTTCGCCCCGCGGTCCATCCTCAACGACATCAGCCGCGCAAAAGAGAAACTGATCACGCCCGCGCGCTACACGCCGGTGGACTACTTTACCCAGGTGGTGGGCAGAGTCTACCCGCGCTATCAGGAGCGGCTGGAGGCGTGCCACGCGCTGGACTTTGACGACCTGCTGATGAAAACGGTGCAGTTGTTCGAGGAGCACCCCGACATCCTCGAACGCTACCAGACGCGGTTCCTGCATGTGCTGGTGGACGAGTTCCAAGACGTGAACCAGGCGCAATACCGCATCGTGAAGCATCTCAGCGCCCTGCACCGCAACCTGTGTGTGGTGGGCGACGACGACCAGTCCATCTATTCGTGGCGCGGGGCAGATGTGGGGCTCATCCTCTCCTTCGAGCGCGATTTTCCCGACGCGCACGTGGTGAAGCTGGAGCAGAACTATCGTTCCACTCAGCCGATTCTGGACGCCGCCTTCCATGTGGTGCAGAAGAACCGCCGACGTGCCCCCAAACGCCTGTGGTCGGAACGACGCGACGGACTGCCTATCACCGTTACCGAAGTACAGCACGAGCGCGAAGAGGCGTTGGTGGTCGCCCAGCACATTGCGCAGAGCGTCCAGCAGTTGGGACGCAGATACAGCGACTTTGTGGTGCTCTACCGCACCAACGCCCAGTCGCGAACCTTTGAGGAGGTTTTCCTCAACTACCGCATCCCCTACCAGATTGTAGGCGGGGTGCGCTTCTACCAGCGCAAAGAGATCAAGGATGTGCTGGCTTACCTGCGGGTGATCTTCTCGCCCAGCGACGATGTGAGCCTCCTGCGAATCATCAACGTGCCCACGCGCGGAATCGGCCTGCAGACGATAGAGGTACTTCGCCAGATAGCCAGCGATGAGGGCATCAGCCTGTGGGAAGCGATCCGGCACCCATCCCTATCGAACCGGCTGACCGCCCGTGCGATTACGGCGGTGGGGCAGTTTCGGCAGTTGATCGAGGAGTTACGTGCACTGCGGGACAACAGAAGCGTCACCGAACTGCTGAACGAGGTGCTGAGGCGCACAGACTATCTGCAAAGGCTTGGAGACACCCGAGACCCTGAGGTACAATCTCGGGTGGAGAACGTGAAGGAACTGCTCACCGCCACCCAGCAGTTTGACGCTAGCCCCGAAGCGGGGCGCGGCTTGGCGGGATTTTTGGAGAGCGTGGCGTTGGTGGCGGATGTGGACTCGTTGGAGGAAGGTAGCGACCGTGTGACCCTGATGACGGTGCACGCCGCCAAGGGACTGGAGTTCCCCATCGTGTTCCTGGTGGGCATGGAGGAGGGGTTGTTCCCACATATCCGTTCCATCAACGATGACCCGAACGTGGAAGAGGAACGCCGGCTGTGTTATGTGGCGATCACCCGCGCCAGGGAGCGGGTACACATCACCCATGCGCGCCTGCGAAGCGTTTTTGGCACGACCAGCGGCATGATCGAATCGCGCTTCCTACACGACATCCCCGAAGGGCTCAAGCTCTACTGGAGCCCCACCGAGCTGGTGCATCCCCTGCCTTCTGCCCAGCCGCGCCCGGCTCCATCCCCTCTGAGGGCGCAGGATGCCTACCGCGTTGGTCAACGGGTGCGTCACCACAAGTTCGGGGAAGGGGTGATTATGAAGTGCGAGCCGCAAGCGGATGACCACCTGCTCACGGTGGTGTTCCCCAGCGCGGGCATCAAGCAGTTGATGGCGTCCATCGCCAAACTGGAGAAACTCTCATAGGGAGAATAGCCGTCGATGCGTTTAGGCATATTCAAAGGCATTCTGCAGAAAGTGGATACGCTCCTCACGGGGCGCGGACGGGTCGACGAAGAGCTCTTTGAGGAGCTGGAGGAGGTTCTGCTCACCGCCGATATCAATGTGCATACGACCATGCAGGTACTGGACGACCTGCGCCGGGCGGTGCGCGAACAGCGGCTGAAAGAGCCGTCCGAGGTCAAAACCGTGCTGAAAGAGAGCCTGCTGGCGTCTCTGCAAGCGGGGGGCAGTTCGCAACTGAAGGTCTCTGCCACGCCGCCCACGGTATACCTGTTTGTCGGGGTGAACGGGGTAGGCAAGACCACCTCCATCGCCAAGTTGGCTTACCGATTGCGCCACCAGGGCAAGAGCGTCATCCTCGCAGCGGGCGACACCTTCCGAGCCGCCGCGATTGACCAGCTGGAGGTGTGGGCACAGCGTGTGGGAGCCACGCTCATCAAACACCGGGAAGGCGCTGACCCCTCCGCGGTCATTTATGACGCCATCGCCGCAGCACGCAACCGCGGGGTGGATTATGTGCTGGCAGATACGGCAGGAAGACTGCACACCCGTTCGAATCTGATGGAAGAGCTGAAAAAGGTCTACCGCGTCACCGAGAAGGCGCTACAGCGTCCACCAGACGAGGTTCTGCTGGTGCTGGACGCCACCACCGGGCAGAACGCCATCCGCCAGGCGCAGGAGTTCGTGCAGGCAGTACAAGTCACGGGCATCGTTCTGGCGAAGCTAGACGGCACGGCGCGCGGCGGAGCGGTCATCACCATCCACGACGAGCTGAAAGTACCCATCAAGCTGGTAGGAGTCGGTGAAAAACCCTCGGACATCGAAGATTTTAACGCCGAAGAGTTTGTGGCCGCTCTGCTGGGTGAAGAGTGACACCAAATCAAAAACAGGTAGATTTCCGGTTCCCCTCTTCCTGCAGCGGATTCTATAATGGAGTTAGACCAATCTGAACACGACATACAACAATGAAAAAACTGAAGGATTTCATTCATTCGCCGCCAGTATGGGTGAATCCGCGACACCCGGTAAAAGTGGCGGTGGCGTTAATGCAGAGTCTCGGCGTGGATGTGCTGCCTGTGCTGGACTCCGACCAGGTGGTGGGCATGGTCACCGCTGGGCAGATGCTGGGTGTCCCGGAGACGACCCTGGTTTCCGAGGTCATGCATCGGGAGGTTCTCTTGCTTTCTGCCGAAATGCCCGTGCGTGAGGCGGCGGCGCAGATGTCCGAGAGAGGGGTGGACGTCGCCTTTGTCATCAACGATACGCTGTCGGGGATGATCCACGCCATCGAATTGATTGCCGAGGTCTCCCGCTCCTACGACCCATTGACCAAACTGCCGTGGCAGGATGCCCTGCGCGAGTGGAGCATCGAGAAACTGCGCACCGGACACGAGATCTCCATCCTGTTCTTCGATATCGATAACTTCGGGCAGTTCAACAAGCAGTATGACCATGTCACCGGCGACCGCGTGCTGGAACTGGTGGCTCGCACCATCGAGCGCGAGCTAGACCCCGACCTGACCCTCCTCTGTCGCTACGGTGGCGACGAGTTCGCCGTGTCCACCCTGTACATGCTTGACGAAGCACAACACCTTGCCTCCCGCATCGCCCGCCGCGTGGAGGAACTGCAAGTCCCCAAAGTGCGCGAGACGGTCTCGGTCTCATACGGCGTTTTCGGTGGCAGGCGCACCCGCGAGCGCGAAATGGTGCACTATGCCGCAACGGTAGACGACCTCATCACCCGCGCTAGCCGGCTGTGCCTGCAGATGAAACAGCGCAAAGGCGCCTTGGCGGCGCTTCAGCTGCCCCTGCCCGGCGTTGAACTGGAAGAACAGGGGGAACCCCGTGTGCGTGTAACCGGCATCAGCTTCGTCACGCGCGGAAAGGATGCGGAAGCCTCTGTGGAACTCGCGCTGGGCAACACGCATGTCTCCCGACAGGCGCAGGGGGACGCCAAACAGCCCCCAGAAATGCTGATGGTGCAGGCGGCGCGAGATGCACTGATAGCCCTTCTGCCCAACATCGGAGCCATTCATATCCACCATGTCTCGACCGTCAGCATCGACCTCCACGAGAAGGCGGAACGGATGGAGGGGGTGATGGTAGTAGTAGAGTGGCAGAACGCCGCGGACAGTCAGCTCCTATCAGGGTTCGCACCCGTGCGGGGCAACGTGTATCGTTCGGCGGTCAACGCGCTCCTGCACGCGCTCAATCGTGCTTTGTCGCGGTGGCTTTCTCGACCAGAGCCACGAGTCTCCATGTAACAAAGGAGGATGCTACCAGCGCGGTTCCGAAACAGAGCACCAGCATTCCCGCGCTGAAACTCAATGCCCACGTCGCCCCCGCTACTCCACCCAAAAAGGCTCCCGCGCCCAGCCAGCCCTCCTGTGACCATGCCACCGCTCTGCGCCGCCCGCTAGTCAAAACGCTGAGCACCGTCAACGGAAGTAGAAGCCAGATGGACAGCCATAGAGCAACGTGCGGGGATACCCCCATCAACACCAGCGCAGGGAACAGCACGTAGCCACCGCCCAAGCCGAGCATCCCGCCCAGAAGCCCTGCCATCAGCCCCGCCACGGCGATCGGTGCCCAGCTGGTTCGCGCGGGCAAAACGATGCTCGTCCCCGCCGCACGAAAAACCCCCTCCGACAGCGTGGGATAAGCCTGCCACACCATCCCCGCACCTACCGCAATCAACAGCAGAAGCAGATAAGCCCGCAGGGATGCCCTTCGCGCGCGAGGAACGAGGGCGTTGCCCACCAATCCCGCAACGATGTACGTCGCCCAGATAAGGAGAACCAGTGGGTGAAAGGACAGGTATTGCGAAAACACCGTGAGTGCGCCCACGCAGGCACAGGTGATCAGCACCCATCCTGCGGTGTTGGCTCGTGCCAGCGGAAAGCCTAGTAACATGATGCCGATCGGCAGGAAGACGCTGTGTAGCCCCAGACTGCTGAGCCCGTAAAACGCGCCGAACGCCCACCCCAGCACCAGCAGAGCCAGCCCGCGCAATGTCTGGAACAGCCAGTCGGAACGCGGCTTTGACACGTGGCGCCTCCTATCGCCTCTTCCACACCTCGATACGCGGGAAGGGATACAGCATATCATGCGGGACATCGCGCTTGCCGAACACCAGCCCGTTTACGCGAAAGGTGCTGTCAAACCGTGCCACCACACGGAACGAGCGGTTCAGCTCCTCCAGAAACGAGAGGGCAGGGGCATGCTTTACCCGCACCGCATCGTCCTTCTCGAACTGGCTGAGTAGCACCACCTGCGCGCGCTTCAGTACCGCCCGGTCCCATTCACTTTGGGGAACCAGAAGCCGATACTCCTGTACCTCGCGGGCGCGCTCCGCTCGCCGGGCAGGTTGCAGTTCGCCCCAGTAGGGACTGAGCGGCGGCGTGTAAAACCAGGGGATAGTGGCAAAGGCGATGGGGGTTCCCGGCAGCACCTCGCGCCGAATCCACTGCAAGGCGCGGATACGCGGGTCGGGGGAGACCATTGCGCCCACCACGGCGGCGCCCCATAGCAGAGTATACACCCACACCCCTCCCGCCACACCTGCCACTGCCAGCTTGTCCATTTGTTGGGTGTTTCGCCAGCCCTCGGCTATCAGCCATGCGGTTAACACCATCAGTGGGGGTAAAAGGGGTAGAAGATACCGGGCGAACCGCACCGCGAAGGAGCCCAAAAACAGGTAGTAGACCAGCACGAACGTCCACAGAATCAGCACCGGCGGGCGGCGTGACAGGGGCGCAATGAACATGCTGAGCGTGCCCAGCAACAGCAGTGGAAGCCCCAACCCGAAGCGCAGGTTAGTCCAGTAGTGATATACCCATCCCAGCCCGGTGTTCACAAACACCAGCCCGTGTCCCTCGCGCACGTGCCGCGCTTCGTAGCCGAAGTCGCGCCAGAACTCGTCCGGGTTCAGCCACACGCCCGGACAGAATATCAGGAAGGCAAGAAGGCTCGTCGCCAGCAGAAGCATCGCTTTGCCCAGCCAGGGTTCTTGGCGCTCTCGCCCGCGCCACCACAGTGCTAGCACAGGCGCAATGCCTACCAGCCCCGCGTTGTAACGGGTTGCGGAAGCCAGCCCAATCAGCACAGCCGACGCTATCAGTGCCCGCCGACTTCCCGATTCATAAAGGAGCACGCTCGCCAGTAGCACGCCCGTGGTGAAAAGGGTAGCGGTGGCGTCGGTGGTTAGGAAATGGCAGTGCAGAGCGTGCAGAGGCACTATCGCCAGCAGAAGGGCGGAGACCGCCGCACACCGATACCCGCACACGCACTTGCCTATCTCCCACACCAGCCAGCAGGTGACGACGCCTGCCATCACCGAGAGCACGCGCCCGGTCAGATAAAGCCCTGCGAACGCCTGATACTGTGCGAAGTCGCTCGGAAGAGTAAGCCAGCCGTAGGTGGAGCCGACAAGGATGGCAAGATGCAGAAGATAGAGGTAAACCGTGCCGTAGTTGTAGAAGCGCGGATCGATCTGTCCGTGGGGGAGGTCCAGCCCCAGGGTATAACCGAGAATCACCCACTCGTCGGGATGAAAGGAGAAGTAATGCACAGCGGACGGTAGCCCCCAGCGAATACCCGTCCATCGGAAGACGAAGGCTATTGCCAGAATCGCGACCAGTGCCAGTTTAAAGGCACGCCCAGGGTTATCGTTCATGATAGGAGCGGTTTACCTGCCTGGAAGTTTCTGCGTGAACGACCGCCCGGAATACCTCCAGCAGTTGCGGGTCATACAGAGTTCCTTTCCCTGCCTCTAGCTGTTCGAGTGCCTGCAGGCGTAGGGAGGCGTCGTCCATGTTTTTCCCGCGCAGGGCATCCACGTAGTCGTCCACGATATGCAGGATTCGCGACACGAGGGGGATTTCCTCTGCTTGCAGTCCGTCGGGATAGCCCGTGCCATCCCAGTTTTCGTGGTGATGCCGGATCAAGGGCGCCAGCCTTGCCAGCGAGGGGACCTGTTCGAGCATTCTCTGGCTCAGCACTCCGTGCAGTTTCAGCACCTCTTCCTCTTCGGGGGTCAAGGGCTCCTGTTTGTTGAGGATGGCGTAGGGGATGCTGACCTTGCCGATTTCCTGGAGGAGCGCGGCGAACTCTACGTCCTGCACACTGCGTGCCGGCAAGCCGAGCCTTCGGGCAATTTCGCTGGCATAGCGGGCACGCCAGTGGGCACTGCCGGTAGTGCCGTTTTCACGAATCTCAACCGCCCGCGCCAGAGCCTGCAGTCCCTGTCGGTAGTCCCGCCGAATCTGTCTAGGCAGTAACAGCAGGGCATAGTAGCACAGGAAAGCCACACTGCCCGTCACCACGATGTACACGAAGGTCGTGAAGCTCATGCCACCGCCTGTTTCGCCATCGTTGACGCCGCGCGCTCCGCACGTTCCATTCCAAACTCGCCTGCTGTCAGCGATTCGATAAAGGCGTTCACCACTTCGGGATGGAACTGCGTGCCCGCCCATTTTTGGAGTTCGGCAACCGCCTCCTCAACGCTCTTCGGTTTGCGGTAGGGGCGTTGTTCTGTGCGCTCGTCGTCGCCCACCATCGCATCGAAGGCGTCTACCACGGCGATGATATGTGCCT
Source organism: Armatimonadota bacterium (assembly GCA_040289885.1). GTDB lineage: Bacteria > Armatimonadota > HRBIN16 > HRBIN16 > HRBIN16 > HRBIN16. Next base: position 9,787 of record PSLZ01000035.1, read on the forward strand.
CGATGGGGATTTCACCCAGCTTCAAGCCGAACGGATACCCTTTGCCGTCAGGTCGCTCGTGGTGCAGGGCAATCCACAGGGCAACGGGCTCGATGTGCTTGATTCCGCTCACGACCTCCGCTCCCTTTAAGGGATGGGTGCGAATCATCCACCAATCCGCGTCGGTCAGCGGGGTCAGCTTATTCAACACCGCTTCATCTACACCCACCTTGCCCAGGTCGTGCAGTGCCGCCGCTTCCAGCAGGAGCTCGACATGTCGTGCTGGCACTCCCAGTCGCGTCGCAACGCTCATTGCCATCTGGCTGGCGCGCTGGAGGTGTCCGGAGGTATAGGGATGAGCCTGCTGCACCACCAGACCCAGCGCACGGATGGTTTCGCGATAGTTGCGTATCTGCTGCATCCGCTGACGGAAGCACTCCCGGGCGGCGAGGAACGGCACAGCCACCAACAGGAACCCAGCCACATGATAGGTGCGCAGAAGCAGTATCAACAGGATGGAGAGCGGCATCAACAGCACATAGGTGGGCACCACGAAGCGCAGAACATACTGCCAGACATTGGAGAGCCGTTCCCGATGATACAGCGCACCCGCCACCGACACCAGCAGGGCGTTTACCAGCAGATAGGTGACCGCTGCCGCTGTCAGCGCGGTTAACATGCGCCCTGTGAGGATATCCTGGTTTCCTCCATTCAGCCAGTAGTGGGTGACTCCTGCAGTGCCCGCGCTGAGAGCGGACTGCGCCGCGTTAAACATTCCCCAGCGCAGGCGATGCCGCAAGGGATACGAGCGGTTCAACAGTACTCCCGCCAGGAGCGTGGGCAGACTGTCCACCGCCATCGCCGGCACGGTGCCGTACAGGGCGATAACGGTGCAGACGATGGGGAAACCCAGGGTCACCTGTGCACCACCGTACAGCAGGGAGACAGGCAGCATCTCGGTGGTCACGGCGAACAGCAAGATGGCCATCGCCCCCAGAGGCATCCACTGCTCTGGAGGGGTGACGAGCAAAGCCGTCAGCACGGCGCCCCCTGCGATCAGGACGATGCCGCGATGGTAGTACCGGACGAGAAGTTCGCTCCACTTCGGCGGGGTGGCCCGCATGGATACTCTCTCCTTCATGGCTGTAATCACAAGCCTGCTGAGGTCAGCAGCGTCGGCAGGTAGGGCACACTCAATCAGTAGCTCGCCGACGGCGGTTGAGGTGGTGGTTTAGGCGGCGGGTAGATCTCCAGCTTCGCGCCGTAGGTGGTTGCCCACACTACCAGGAGCAACAACATGGTAAGCCAGTACTTCACTGCGAGTGACCTCCACAAGTGTTCCGTTCGCGCCGCTAAGCGAACAGACACCCACTCCGCTTCTGTGCCTCTAACCTGCGCGACGCTGCTGGCCCCAACAGGCTATATGCAGTTGTCTGGAGGCTACTCGTCCTGGAGCGCTGCGGTCCGGCGATTCAGTGCATCCAACACGGCGTTGACCACGGCACGGTTCACATCGTTGCGTACCAGTGCCGAGCCGGTAAGCACATCCTCTCCATATTGGGAAAGCATGTTCACGACCGCGATCGCGATCTGCCTGCCAGCGACCATCACGTTGGGGTTGATGTCCTCAACGGCGATCTGGTCGGTCATGTGGCAGGCTTGCTCGACCGCGCGCACGGTCGCGTTGGCAATCAAACGTAGCTGGTTCGACTGACTGCCCTGTCCGGCTGCCTGTCCGGTGAAGGTCTCGGAGCCTCGCTGGAGATGCACCGTGGCTTCTGCCTTCGTGCCGTTGATGGTCAGTTCTACGTCGGCAACGCGGAGACGATTTCGCACGGAACGCAGCAGGGCGCCCTGCATCTGCGCAACGCTGATCTTGCGGTGGTCGACTACAATGCCATGCGCAGCAAACAGTGCCGATTCGATATCGCGTACCACCTGCTTGGGTGAGCGATTCGAGGAGACTAGTACGTGAATCTCCTGGATCGCTCCGTTTTTATCCACAACCACCCGGGCAGAGAGCACTTCACGCAGCTGGCGGATAACGTGCTCAACCTGCTCCGCAGGCACCTGTGTGCGTGTGCCCTTGCCCGTGGCCATCTCTTCCGTTGGCTGGTGGGACACTCCCAACCCCCCTTAAGCAGGTGTTAGCGTCGTATTCTAGCTCCCTTTCCCGCAGTACTGCCGCAACATTGCTGGGGTTGTGTGCTATTGTAGCAAACTATCGAATATATTTGCAAGAGGTATCCACACATTCCTGCTTCTTTGCAGAACTTTTTCAGAAGAATCTTTGTTGAGAGCACGTTAAGGCACGGCGCGTTCGCAGGAAGCTCGCTGGCAACGGGCAAAATCTAAAGAGCGATACTCTGAGTGAAGGGAGGCCCTATCCATGCGACAGATCGTGTGCTGGGGTTTGCTGGTAGCGTGTAGCGTGCTGATAGGCTGTGCCCGCAAAACCGCTGTTTCTCCCCCTTCTACCCAGGCGGGCACGCCACCGCGCACCTTCCGGTTCGCAATCATCCCCAAGCAGTTGGATAACCCCGTGTTCAACTACGCCAAGATGGGAGCACTGGGAGCCGCCCGCAAACTGGGCAATGTGGAGATCTACTGGAACGCTCCCGAATCGAACGACGAAGCCAAGCAGGCGCAGATCTTCGAGACCTACATGCGCCAGAAGGTAGACGGCATCGCCGTATCCTGTGTGAACGCCGAAATCATGCGTCGGGTGATCGACAAAGCCGTGGAGCAAGGTATCCCCGTCGTCACCTGGGACAGCGACTCGCCCAACAGCAAGCGCCAGGCGTTCTTCGGCATGGACGACTACGAGGCGGGCAAGATTATCGGTGAGGAGCTGGCGAAGCTCATTAACGGCAAAGGCAAAGTGGCTATCCTGTCGGGTGTGCAGGGGGCGCAGAACCTGACCACCCGCATCCGGGGCGTGCAGGACGCCCTCAAGAACTATCCCGACATCCGCCTCGTCACCACCGTCTACTGCAACGACGACGCCACCCGCGCCGAGTCGCTCATCAATAGCGTGATGCAACAGCATCCGGACCTCGCCGGTTGGGCGATGGTGGGTGGTTGGCCCCTGTTCACCAAGACGGGGCTGAATGGCATCAAGCCCGGCGTGACCAAAGTGGTGTCGGTAGACCCGCTGGAAGGAAACCCCTGGACATGGATCGAGAAGGGCTACGTGCAGATGTGCATCGGGCAGAAGGTGTTCGACTGGGGAGCCAAAAGCGTGGAGATACTCTACAGCCTGGCACAGGGCAGAGGCGTGCCGCAAGCGGATGAAAAGGGCTTTGTGAACTCGGGACTGGACATCGTGGTGCTGGACAAAAGCAAGTTCGCCGATCCGGCACGCTACATCTCGCTGGAGGACTACAAAAAGATGTTCGAACAGCGCAAACAGGAGGCGCAGGGCATCGAGGCGAAACAATAGACCGTTATTCCCCACTGAGGAGAGAGCAGATGGCGAAAATCGGTGTGATCCACTATAACTGGCCCGGCTTTTCGTTCGAGGAGTTCCTGAAGTTTGCGGCGGAGACGGGCTACCAATACGTGGAACTGCCAATCAACGACGTTTGGATGCCCGACGACGATAACCCCGAACGCAACGCCGAGCGCGTGCGCAAGCTGGTGGAGTCTTATGGACTGCAGGTCTCCGCGCTGGCGGCGGGCAACGACTTCCTGCAGGTGGACGAAGACGCCATCCGTTATCAGGTGGAGCGGATGAAGCGGTTGTGTCGCCTGACGCGCATCCTGCATGAGCAAGCCGTGGTGCGCAGTGAGGGCGGTGCACCGAAAGAGAGCGTTCCACGTGCCAGGTGGCTGGACGCGCTGACGGAATGCTTCCGCCGCTGTATGGAGTTTGTGGACGAGATGCAGGTTGCGCTCGCTATCGACAACCACGGTTACATCACCAACGACTACACCCTCCTACTGGCGCTTCTGCAGAGGCTCAACCACCCGCTTATCGGCACCAACCTGGATACGATGAACTACCGCTGGTACGGGCACGACCTACAGGTGTGTCGGCGGATCTATGAGCTGATGGCGCCTTACGCGAAGCATACCCATTTCAAAGACGGCTTCGGGAGCCTGGCGGAGTACCGCGGCGCCGCATTGGGTGAAGGAGAGATAGACCTGCTGTATGCCCGAGATTGCCTAAGGAAGGCGGGCTACAACGGCGTGTACTGCGCGGAGTACGAGGGTCCCGAAGCAGCGGGAGGTGTGGGCTATGCGAAGTGCTACCGCTGGCTGAAGGAACATGTGTAACCGTTTCTTAACGGCTCACTACGTCGGCTGAGCCCAAACCTCTTGTCATGCTGAGCGCCAGCGAAGCATCTCGTCCTTCAACGATGGGGATTCTTCGCTTCGCTCAGAATGACAAGAGGGGAAGGCTCCGAATGACGAAACGAAGCAGATCAGGACGGCGTGTATGTTGGGTCGTGTCTTGAGCGGTGTAGAATGTGATAGAATCCACGCAGGAGGTGAACCGAGGATGAGCTTTTGGGAGGCATCTTTACTTTTCTTCGGCATGGCGTTTGGCGTGGGTGCACTGGCGATCTTCTTGGAGCATCTGCAGAAAATGGCGGCGATCAAAGCGCAGGCGAAGAGCCGACATGACGAAGAGCTCAGGCGCAAGATAGATGAGCTGGCTCAGCAGGTGACGGAAATCCGGCAAATGCACACCGATCACGTGTTGAATCTGGACAGCCATCTTCAGCATCTGGAATACCAGATCTCCGCCCTGCAAAGCCGATTGGACCAGGTGGAACAGGCGCAACAGGTACATCACTGAGACAGCGCACTATGCAGCTTCCTGCTGTCTGTCCGTCAGCAACGGACGTACACAATTGCGCCCGGAGCATTTGGCTTCGTACAACGCCGCGTCCGCCACTTCTACCACCTCGGAAGGTGCGTGCATGTAAGGCATGTACTCCGCCACGCCGAAACTGGCGGTAATCTGGCGATAGGGCGTCTGTGCTTCGGCTACCGCCGAGCGCAGTTTTTCGGCGACGTGAATCCCTTCGTTTAAGCAGTAGCCCGGCAGTAACACAGCAAGCTCTTCTCCACCATAGCGGGCAACGGCGCTTTCGGAAGGCGCGTGCTCACGCAGTAACTGCGCTACTATTCGCAACACCTCATCGCCTGCGCGGTGCCCGTAGGTATCGTTGAATCGCTTGAAGTGGTCGATATCCAGCAGAATGAAGGCGAAGGTTTGCTCTCCGCGGCGTGCTTGCGCAAAGCTTTCGGCGAGCCGGTCCTGCAGGGCACGGTGGTTCAGCAGTCCGGTGAGCGCGTCGGTAAAAGCTAGGCTCTCCAGTCGCTCGTTCAGGGCGCGCAGTTCCTGCTCATATTGCACACGCTGGGTGATGTCCACGCTGGCACAGATTCCGCCCACCACTTCTCCGCTGGCTCCGTGCAATGGGAAAAGGGCACGTAGCACATATCGCGTGCTACCATCCCGGCATCGGTCTACGTGTTCCACCGTGATGTTTTTCTCGCCGTGCATGACCAATCGGATGATCTCCCGCATAGATTCCTCGTTTTCGGGGGTGATGATGGTGCGAAACATGGAGGCAGAGAGCATCTCGTATTCCCCCCAGCCGTAGAGGTGCGTAGCAGATCGGTTCCACTCGTAAATGGTGCCCTCGGCGTCAAAAGTGAAGCACGCAACGGGCACGTTCTCAAACAGTTCTCGGAAGCGCAAGTTCGCCTGTTCAATCATCTCCTGCGAGAGCTCCAAAGCCTGCGTTTTGAGCTCCAGATCCTCCTTCTGCTCACGCAGGCGCTGTTCCATGTCCAGAATGCGCCGGGCGACGCTCAAACGCGATGCCAGTTCCGCGCGGTCTAACGGCTTGGACAGGAAGTCGTCTGCCCCCGATTCGATGGCGTGCAAACGGTCCTCCCGGGTGTCGCGCGCGGTCAACAGAATAAGATAGGTATAGCCCCTGTCGGACCGGGTGCGGATGCGCCGGCAGAGTTCGATGCCGTCCATGCCCGGCATCATCCAGTCGGAGATGACCAGCGGAAATCCTTGGTGCTGGAAGGCCTTCCATGCTTCGACACCGTCTTTTACGGCATGTACCGTATAGCCCAGGTCTTCCAGTGCCTTGCGCAACACGATGCGCGAAACGCCATCGTCCTCGGCAATCAATACTCTCATGCAGCACACTCCTTGTTCGCTTCCTGGCTTTGCTCGAACATCTCCGCTAATCGCAAGAGGTCTTCTACACCCTCTATCAGATCGGCAGGAGGTTCCACCGATAACCGTTGCTCGATGCGGTGACACTGCTCTTCCACGTCCTTTGCGCCGACGGCGATGCTCAAGCGTTTAAGGGACCTCAGCACCTGCCGAGCGTCGTTGACGGCGCCTTCCTGCAAAACCCGCGAAATCTCTGCCACCATCCAGCGCGCTTCCCGGGCAAGTCGTTCGGGCGTCTGTTCCGTCAGCGGTGCATGTGCCCGCCGACGTATCGGGTTCCACTTCTCCAGCACCTGCGCCAACTGGTCTATTTTCACCGGCTTGCTCAGGTAGTCGTCCATGCCGGCGGACAGGCAACGTTCGCGGTCGCCTTCCATCGCATGGGCGGTCATCGCGATAATGGGCAGGTGGTAGTGGGTGGACAGCTCCCGCTCGCGGATTCGGCGCGTCGCCTCGATGCCGTCCATCTCCGGCATCTGCACATCCATGAACACGATGTCGTAGGCACGTGCGGCGGTCATTTCCACCGCTTCTCGCCCGTTGGTAGCGCCCTCCACTGAACACCCCAGCCGTTTCAGCATGTGCAAGGCGAGTTTGCGGTTGACCTCGTTGTCTTCCACCAGCAGAACCCGTATCCCCGACGCACGCCGCTCGACGGTGGGACCTTTGGACGGAGACATCCCGTCCGCAATCCCCGTCACCTCACAAAGCGCGTTGTACAACTGCGAGCGGCGTACGGGCTTAGTCAACCATACGTCCACCGACGCAGACTCCGCTTCCTGACCAGCCATCACGCCAACCGATGACAACAGGATAATCTTGCACCTGCTGGTGGGTTGGTGGGAGCGGATCTGCTTTGCCAGATGGACCCCGTCCAGTCCGGGCATTTGGTAATCTAGCACCACGACATCGAACGGGCAGGGCAAGGTCGTGGTCAGCTGTTCCATCGCTTGCTGTCCGTTCTCCGCCTCCTGCACGGAACAGCCCCACGATTGCAGGTGCTCGCATAGGATGCGGCGATTGGTGGCATTGTCATCCACCACCAGCACATGTAGGTTGGCGATGTACGGATAGGCGTCGGCGGACTGGACGCGCGTCGATTTCTGCAAAGGCAGTTCCACCCAGAAGGTGCTTCCCTTGCCCGGCTCGCTTTCCAGTCCGATCTTACCGCCCATCAGCTCCGTCAGCTGTCGGCTGATGGTTAACCCCAGCCCGGTGCCGCCGTACTTGCGGGTAACCGAGCCGTCTACCTGAGTGAAGCTTTCGAAAATCCGCGCCTGCTGTTCTGGCACGATGCCGATGCCGGTATCTTTGACTGAAAGGCGTATCCGCGCGACCTCGTCCGTCTCGTGCATTAACTCGACGCTGATCATCACCTCCCCTTTGTCCGTAAACTTGACGGCGTTCGAGGTTAGGTTGGCGAGTATCTGCTTGATGCGGATGGGGTCACCTCGCAGGGCAGTGGGGATCTGAGGCGGAACTACCGTAAGCAGTTCGATGCCCTTCTCGTGAGCATGGCGGGCGAACGAAGCACCTACTTCCTCTACCACGCTACGCAGGTCGAAGTCCACCTGCTCGATGGTCATCTTGCCCGCCTCGATCTTCGAGAAGTCCAGGATATCGTTGATGATAGACAGTAGGGCGTCCGCGCTTTGTTTGATGGTCTGCGCGTATTCGCGCTGTTCGGGGCGCAGGTCGGTTTGGAGTAGCAGTTCGGTCATGCCGATGATGCCGTTCATGGGGGTGCGGATCTCGTGGCTCATGTTGGCGAGGAACTGCGACTTCAGCCGGGATGCTTCCAGTGCAGTCTCGCGTGCCTGAAGCAGTTCCCGTTCCGTTTTTTTGCGCTCGGCGATCTCCTGCTGTAACTGCTGAGTGCGCGCTTCCACACGCCTCTCCAGTTCGGCGTTCAGGTTCTGCAAGGCGAATTCGCGCGCCTTGATCTCCGATAGCATCTGGTTGAAGCCCTGCGCCAACGTGCCGATCTCGTCACGGGTGGGTATCTCGATATGGACGGAGTAGTCTTTCGTTTCCGAGACGTAGCGCATCGCCTTTTCCAGCTTGAGAAGCGGATCGGTAATCCCCCGCTGGAACCAGCGTGCCAGCAGAAGCGCCAGCCCTGCCGATACCAACAGCAGAAATCCCAGAGATTGCGCATACCGCCACAGATGTTCGCTCCAGCCAAACAGGTCGTATCGCAGGTACAGCGTGCCGAGGTTCTCCGAGCCGTTGCTGATGGGTAACAGCACGTCTAGATGATCGGATAACTGGAGCCAGCCCTGCGATCGCTTGGATTCTGTAAGCACATTGGGCGAAACGCCCGGACGCAGGTAGTGGGCGAAGAGTTTGCCGTCGGCAGTGTATATGGCAACCGCGGCCACGCTTTCGTTGGCGTACAGAGAAGCGAGCACCTCCTCACAAGCTTGCTTATCCCTGAAAGCGACCGCTGCGGTCACGTTGGAAGCAGCTATCCGAGCGGCAGACAGCGCAGTTTGCATCGCGTGGCGACGGTACGTTGCCAGGTCGTAAGCGACCATTGTTGCGGATGCCATCAGCAGAGCCAGCACCGAGCTGACCAGGCTCACTAGGGCTATCTTCCATACCACAGACAATTTGAACCGGTGCCACATCGCTTGCTACTCCTTCTGTCCTCCCTTCACGATTCGCGCTAGGCTAAGCAGTTTGGAGCTGATGGTTAGGTGCGCTCTTCGGGCGGAATCCACGTTGATCTCAAATCGCAGGCGGTTCTGCTCGGTAAAGAAGCCGATGGTTCCCCCTCTGCTGGAGAACCCCGCGCTTTCACCGACCGTCAACACGGGCGCACCCTCCAGCTCCTCCAGCACTTTGGGAAGGTTTCGCGCTTGCTCCTCGGGGATGAACAGCACATGGCACTGGCGCAGTTCCTGCCCCATGCTGACCTGTCGCTCCACGATACTTCTTCCATGTACGTTTTTTCCACGAACTGCCTCCCGCAACGCATCGATGATGGCGCTTCTGCCCAGCACGCCGATGACGAAGGGAGCGGTAGGGCTACCAAACGCACTGGCGGGGTATTCCACGTAGTGCGTGAACTGGAAAACAAAAGCCGATTTGACCTCCGTCTCGTTATATGCCTGCGCCAGCAGGAGCGCGGGCAGGGCGGCGATGAGCAATCCCACCGCTTTAGCCTTCCTCGACACCGAGCAGACAGGCCCGTCCGCTTCTACAACTGCCACAGTAATCTCCCGTATATCGCCCGTTCGGGGATGCTATCGCGTTCCCAGAGCGGATGTTCGAATTCGCGTTTGTTGCGCTTGAGCAGATTCTGCAGGGTCAGGCTCAGTTGCCCATCTTTGGTGATATGCCACCCGAACGAGAGGTCCAAGCGATAGTAGCCAGAGATGAAATCCATTCCATACAGCCGGTCCACCACGAACAGATATGCATCCATGCGCCACTTGCCGGGCAGGTTCAGGTGTGAACTGATAATGACCTGATGGCGCGGGGTGTTGCTGGTGCTGTCGCTGTGGAAGTTGAAGGGGTCCTTGCTATCGGGATCGTGCTGGAGCCGGTAGGTCAGGTTCGCGTAACCCAGCCGCAGCGCCCAGAAGTCGGTAACGTTCCAATTGGCGGAGACCTCGAAGCCATAGGTTCTGCCGTGCAGTTTGTTGCTCATGTAGACGGGCAGAACCAGATGCGGTACCGGGTCGGTTTCGAGGAACGGGTCTGCGGGTTCGAAGCTTCGCAGGTTCCGATAGACATTGTAGAACGCCGAGATGTCAAGCGAGAGCCGGGGGTGCGGCTGACAGCGATAGCCCAACTCGTAGGCGGTAACCTCCTCCGAACGAAAGTCCGGGGTACCGTAGACGCGCGAGAACATCGGCAGTCCACTGACCATGCCCTCATAGGCGGTATCTTGAAACTCGGTCAGCTCGATGGGGGAGCGCGCCTCGTGGCTATAATAGAGGTGCACTGTATCGGTGGTCGCCCCCCGCTCGCGGTTCCACGTGCCCATCAGGTAATGTCCCGAGATGGTGTAGCGGTCGTCCACGATATGGTCGCCTGGCAAGGTGGGGGTCGGGCAATCGCAACCGTTGACTGACGCGCCCGGTATAGACCTCACCATGCAGGATGAAGCTCTCGTGCTCGGAGCGGTTCCAGTCCGCGCGGAAGCCACTGCGCCGAACCAGCCAGCCATCGTGGTTGGGGGTATATACCTATCCTCCTCCAGGTTGTCGTACTCCTGATAGAGTGTATACACCCGATAGCAACCGTTCTCACCGAGCGGACTGCCGACGCGCACCCCGCCCAACGCCTTCTGCTCGCTTCCGCCGCCTGCTACCCACAGCGTACCCTGCGTCTCTTTGGCGGACTTAGTGATGATGTTGATCACACCGTTGACCGCGTTGGCTCCCCACAGCGCCGCGCCGGGTCCGCGAACCACCTCGATGTGCTCGATGTCCTCCATAAACAGAGGCGGTTGCGCATCCCAGTAGGTACCTGAAAAGAAGGGCGTGTAGACGCTTCGCCCGTCGATGAGCACCAGCAGTTTGTTGGAGTATCGCCCGTTGAAGCCCCGCACTGCCACCGCCCACTTGTTGGCATCGATCATTCCCACGTGCACGCCGGGCACTAGGCGCAGGGCTTCGGGGATACTCGTTGCCCCGAATCGGCGGATGTCGTCGTCGATAAGCATGTACACCGATGCGGGCACATCGTGCAGAGGCTGTGCCTTCTTGGAGGCAGTGACCACGTCCACCTGCATCAGTTGCTCGATGCTGAGCTGGGTCAGGTCCTGCACGTTTGAGGGCGCGTCGCCGAAAGCGACCGTAGCCATCATTCCCAGAATGGCGCTGAAAAAGCCCGCAGAGCGCATGGATGGATGCCCCCATGTTGTGAAAACTCCACTACGTATTTTCGGCAGAAGCCGAAACGCGCTTTACGGTCACTTTCAATCGCAGGACTTCCTCAACGCTTGACACTGTATCACGTCCTCTGTATACTATTCACGGTGAATCTCGGGGATTGTGTCTATCCTACCGTCGATAACCAGGAGGGACTCCTTACTTGGAACGGATTATCATTACCGGGGGCGTACCTTTACAGGGCGAGGTCTGCGTGAGCGGAAGCAAGAACGCCGCGCTTGCCATTATGGCAGGGGCGGTTTTGGCGTCTGAACCCGTCATTTTACACAACCTTCCCCGCATTACCGATATCTACACCATGATGGCGATGCTTCGCCGTCTGGGCACGGTGGTGGAGTTTATCCATCCGCGCTCCCTGCTGATCGATGCCAGCCGAATCAGCCACCTCGAAGCGCCCCATAACCTAGTCACGCGCATGAGGGCATCCTTCAGCGTCACCGGTCCCCTCGTCACCCGGTTCGGCTTTGCCCGGGTGCCCTTGCCGGGAGGATGCGACATCGGTGCGCGTCCGGTAGATTTCCATATCAAGGGCTTGCGCCTGTTGGGAGCGCGCGTGGAGATGGACGGCGATTTCGTGACCGCCGAAGCCACGCGACTGAAAGGCAATACCATCTACCTCGATTACCCCAGCGCGGGTGCCACCCAGCATCTGATGACCGCTGCCGTGCTGGCGGAGGGCACTACCGTGATCGAAAACGCCGCCGAAGAGCCAGAGGTAGTAGACCTGGCGAACTTCCTCATCACGCTGGGCGCGCGCATCGAAGGACACGGAACCCGGCGTATCACCATCGAGGGCGTGTCGCGCCTGCATGGCGGCGAGTATACCATCATCCCCGACCGGCTGGAGGCGGCAACCTACGCTATCGCCGCTGCGATGACGCGCGGGAACGTCCACATCGCCAACGCCAACCCCGAACACATGACGCCGGTGCTGTTGAAACTGCAGGAGGCGGGCGTGCAGGTGGAGGCAAATGAGACCGGCGTGCATGTTCAGTTACAGGGGCGACCTAAAGCGGTCAACATCAAGACCATGCCCCACCCCGGATTCCCCACCGACATCCAGCAACCGATGACCGCTCTGCTGTGTGTAGCGGAAGGGGTGTCCGTGGTGACCGAGACGGTTTACGAGCGGCGCTTCCGCTATGTGCAGGAACTGCGCAAGATGGGCGCGGACATCGAACAGGAGAACCGCACAGCGGTGGTGCGGGGTGTAGAGAAGCTATATGGCGCGACCGTTCGAGCGACGGACCTGCGTGCGGGAGCCGCGCTGGTCATCGCCGGCCTCGGTGCCGAGGGTGAAACCACCATCGAAGACATCTACCACATCGATCGCGGGTACGAGCACCTGGTTGCCAAGATGCAGTCGTTGGGGGCGCAGATTCTGCGTGTGAGCAATGAGCCTGCTTTAGTTCCTGCGCAAGAGGTGCCGGTGTGTTCCGCCTGACACCTGAACTGGGTATCGATCTGGGAACGGCGAATATTGTGGTCTACCTGCGGGGCAAGGGCATCGTTTTGCGCGAACCGTCGGTTGTTGCCATCTCTACCAAGAACAAGAAGGTACTGGCTGTTGGCGAGGAAGCCCGGCTGATGCTTGGGCGCACGCCCGGACATATCGTTGCCATTCGCCCCCTGTCGGACGGGGTAATCGCTGACTACACCACCACCGAGAAGATGTTGGAGTATCTGATCGCGAAGGTGTGTGGCAGGCGGCGGTTTCTCAAGCCGCGGGTGCTGGTATGCGTGCCTTCTGGAGTGACCAGCGTCGAGCGACGAGCGGTCATCCAGGCGGCGCGGGAGGCGGGCGCGGGAGAGGCATACACCATCGAGGAGCCGATGGCGGCGGCTATCGGCGCAGGACTGCCCATCAGCATGCCCGGCGGCAATATGGTGGTGGACATCGGCGGGGGCACGACCGATGTGGCGGTCATCTCGCTGGAGGGCATCGTGATCAGTCGTTCGGTGCGGGTGGGGGGCAATAAGATGGACGAGGTCATCTCCCGCTACATCCGCGCGCAGTACAACCTGATGATTGGCGAGCGAACTGCCGAAGAAATAAAGATAAAGGTTGGCTCTGCCTACCCACTGGAACAGGAGCTGGAGATGGAGGTGCGCGGGCGCGACCTGATAGCGGGCCTGCCCAAAACCGTTACAGTCACCTCTGAGGAAATTCGGGAAGCGTTGCAGGAGCCGATTAACGCCATCGTGGAACGGGTGCGCTCGGTGCTGGAGGAGACTCCGCCCGAACTGGCAGCGGACATCATCGAGCGCGGTATCACCCTGACGGGCGGCGGCGCCCTGCTTCGGGGAATAGACAAACTGCTGGAATCCGTGACCAATATTCGCGTGCAGGTGGCGGAAGACCCGTTGTCCTGTGTGGCTATCGGCACAGGGCGCGCCCTGGAGGAGTTCGCCGCCATTCGCGAAAGCAACGTGGTGTCGGCAGAGTTTTGAACAAGAGGAGGTATTCTCACATGTTCCGCACGGCTCGTTGGATAGGCGCGATAGCCATCGCGTTGGCAACTCTGCCAGTCTTCGCCCAAACTACAGCGTTCAAAGATGTGCCACCGGACCATTGGGCAGTGTCGGCGGTGAAGGAAGTGGTGGCAAAGGGCATCATGAAGGGCTTCCCTGACGGAACCTTCCGCGGCGACCAGCCCGTGACCCGCTACGAACTGGCGGTCACACTAGCGCGATTCATGCGACAGGTGGAAGAGAGCCTGAAAGACCTCAAAGCGCGCACGCCGAAGGTGTCCTTCAAGGTGCCGGTGAAGCCCCAGCACTGGGCTTTCGCCGACCTGCAGTTTTTGGTGGAGCACGGCTACATTCCCGAAGATTCCCCGCTTCTGAAAAACCTGTCCAAACCCGTTGACCCCGACACGGTCAGCGCGGCGCTGGCGCAGGCGATGATTGGGCTAGTGGAGCGATACACTATCTCGCCCGAAGAACTGCAAGTGCCCGAAGCGGGTCCGCCCTACCGGGTGGATTAGCACATCGGTCGGGTTTTGCGCCAGGAAACGGGGGTGGGGTTTATAACTGCTGAACATTGAATGAACAATAAACGATCCGACTGGGCGCGTGCCAACGGCATATCGTACAAGACCGCCTGGCTCTGGTGGAAGCAAGGCAAGCTGCCCGTCCCAGCGCGCCAACTGCCGTCGGGCACCATCCTGCTTGACGTGCCGGAGCGGAAGGTGTAGAATGATACCGTTTCTGTCATGCTGAACGCCAGCTCTGCATCTCGATAGGGCTTCTTCGTTTCGCTCAGAATGACGGCAGAATGTCATGCTGAGCGCCAGCCCTATGTCATGCTGAACGCAGTGAAGCATCTCGGTTGGGATTCTTCGCTTCGCTCAGAATGACAAGAAGAGGGGGCTCGGAATGACGGGGATAAAGTGACAAAAGCATATGTTATAATCATGCAACCCTGATAATATCTCCTACCCTCCTTTCGCCCGCCGTAACGCCTCGATATATTCCTCCGGCAGACGGAGGGGCTTGCCCTCCTCCGACCACCATCGCGGCGTCTCGGAGTATATCCATACATACTCATCTGCTACCCTCAACGCCTCGCGCACAAGCGTCTCAAACTGCGCGGGGGGATGCGGGTTCTTGTTGGGGTCGTCGGTGTGCCAGCCGCTGTTGGGCCAGTCTAAGTCCATCCAGATGCCAAAAGAGAACGAGAACACCCGGGCATACTTGCGCGGGTCCGCCACGATGGGAAGCAGTTCCCGCTTCATCGTCTGATAAGCCTTGGCGAACAGCGCAGGCTCACGGAAGCCGTAGGAGAGCTCATGCCCATCGATTAGGCGCGCTCTGCCGCTGACCGCATCCACCATACCGTCCAGAAACGGCGCAAGCAGTCCGTAATCGCACTCCTTCAGCGGTCGCTTCCCACCCTGCGACTGCGCCCACGGCAGACAGTAGCCGAAGGTCAATAGCACCTTCAAGCCGGGGTAACCCTGCTGGAACGCCTGCATCACCTCCCGGCCCCGCCGGCGCACCTGTGCTGAGTATTCCTCCCAGGACTTCGTCCCTGCATCGCGCTGGCGTTGATAGTTGAACAACGGCTCGTTGTACTGCTCGATATCGAACAGAACGCCGGCGCACTTGCCCTCCCGCGCGATACGTGCCGCTAGCCGGGCGTTGTTCAGCACCGCTGAGAAGTCGTCGAACCAGTCGATATCGGCAGGGACGGTGTTGAAGCGGAGGAAGTTGTGCTTGAACCGCCGGAAGCGTGCAGCTTTCAGGTCCTCCAGCGCAGGACGCAGTTCCGCTTCGGTAAAGGCACGTTTGCCCCAGCACTCCCAGGCGAAGTTCGCGGGCTTCCCCTCCGAGGTGGTGTGGGTCAGATGGAACACGCATCCGTCAAAGGGTGTCTCCTCCATTTGCGCGGCGTGTCGGCGCATGAAGGCGGTGTCCGGCTCGTCCCAGCCGAACTCGATAAGCTTTTTGGTGACCGTGCGTTGAGAAGCCTGCATGGTGTCGCCCTCCTCGTTACCCCAGTGCTAGGCGAGTCTGCTATACACTCTCGCCCGATACGTGCACTGGCGTCATTCCCTATAACCGTTCTATGCCGAGCCAAGCTATCCTGCACGTCAAGGGGCACGTGCAGATCTCCGCCGATACCTGCTTCCGATACGGCTATTGCGACAGTGCCTCTACTGCCTGCGCGATGCGGGCGATGCCGTTGCGGATGGTATCCAGTGAGCAGGCGTAAGACAGGCGAATGTTCTCGTCCGCGCCGAACCCACTGCCAGGAACCACCGCCACGCGCGCCACCTCCAGCAGATACTCCGCAAAGGCATCCGAGCCGTTGATCACGCGGTCGCCCCAGCGTTTGCCGTACAGCGCAGAGACGTTGGGGAAGGCGTAGAACGCTCCGCCCGGTTGCGCACAACGGAAGCCCGGGATGCTGTTCAAGCCGTCCACAATCACCCGCCTACGCTCGGCGAAGGCAGAGACCATCTGTTTGACGGCATCATCGGGTGCCTGCAGTGCCGCCAGCGCGGCTTTCTGCGCGATAGAGGTCGGGTTGGACGTGGACTGGTCCTGGATGCGCGTCATGGCGGAGATCAGTTCGCGCTCCGCCGCGGCGTAGCCGATGCGCCAGCCGGTCATCGAGTAGGCTTTGGACATCCCGTTAATGAGGATGGTGCGCTTTTTCACCTCCTCACCCAGGCTGGCGATACTGCAGTGCTCGTGTCCGTCGTAGACCATCTTCTCGTAAATCTCATCGGAGATGATATAGAGATCATGCTTCAGAGCGAGTGCGGCGATTTGCTTCAGCGTGGGGCGAGGGAACACCGCGCCCGTCGGGTTGCACGGGCTGTTGACGACGATGGCGCGGGTGCGCGGGGTGATCTTCTCGCGAATGGCTTCCACCACGGGCACGAAGTTTGTGCTTTCGTCGGCGTAGACGTACACCGGCACCCCCTCGGCGAGTTTGACCATTTCGGGATAGCTCACCCAGTAGGGTGCTGGGATAATCACTTCGTCGCCGGGGTCGCAGATGACTTGGAACGCGTTATACAGCGCGTGCTTGCCCCCGCAGGTGACGATAATCTGGTTCGGCTCGTATTTCAGCCCGTTATCGCGCCAGAGCTTGTCGCAAATCGCTTGGCGCAGGGGTTCGATGCCCGCCGTGGGCGTGTACTTGGTGAAGCCGTCGCGCAGGGCGGCGATAGCAGCCTCCTTGATGAACTCCGGCGTGTCGAAATCTGGCTCCCCCGCCCCAAAAGAGAGCACATCGACGCCCTCCTCACGCATCTTGCGCGCTTTGGCGGTGATGGCAAGGGTGGGAGAGGGACTGGTGCGTTGCGCACGCTGGGAAATAAACATGTCAGTCCTCCTTACTGCCCAAGATAGCTGTTTGTCTGGTCTTCGGATGCGGGTTGCACGCGGGCAAACTGCTCGTATATCTCGCGCAGGGGGATACCCGGACGAAACCGTTGCCGATACTGCGTCTGCGCGTACTGGAATACGCGGGCGATCAGCGGGTCCCACAAGTGGTATACCTCTTGCACATCTTCCGGCGCGATGAGCAGAACCCCTCGCGACTCACTGCCCTCGGCGAGGGGGGCAAAGTGAGCCACCTCTCCGACGAATACAGGCGCGTACCAGAGCGTTCCGTCCGGTTCCTGAAGCCGATACACCCCCAACCGCAGGAGCCTGCTCAGCATGATGCCCGCCTCTTCTTGCGCTTCGCGCCGGATCGCCTGCTCGGGGGTCTCGCCCTCCTGAATGTGCCCGCTGGGCACGCTCCAACCGCGCCCTGCGATATCGCAGAGCACAACCCGTTCACCGAAAAACGCGAACAGAAGCACCGCGCGCAGGGGCTGGATGCCCCGCCAACGACGGCGCGGGTGGAAAGTAGCCTGTACCTTGCCCCAACACACCGTTGGGAAACCAGAAGCCATGATTACTCCTCTCTCGCGGTCTTACAGCATATTATCCCTCTAAGCACGCACGGCGTCAAGCGCCTGTGTTGACAAATCAGACGCGTTTCTTCCACTCGTTGATCTTCAAAAGGGCTTCGATGGGGGTCAGGGTGGTCACGTCCAGCTTCTCCAGCTCCTCGATCACCGGATGTTTCTCCGCCTCGAACAGCGTGAGTTGCAGTTTCTGTCGTTTCACTTGCGAGACCGCCTCCGGTTCGGGCGCGATGGCACTGCTCATCCCGCCGCGTTGCGAGGAGAGCCGCTCCAGCTCGCGCAGAATCTCCTGCGCCCGCGCCACCACCTCGGGCGGGATGCCCGCCATCCGCGCCACCTGGATACCGTAGCTTCTGTCCGTTCCCCCCGGCAGA
This sequence comes from Armatimonadota bacterium, assembly GCA_040289885.1. Lineage (GTDB taxonomy): Bacteria > Armatimonadota > HRBIN16 > HRBIN16 > HRBIN16 > HRBIN16. The sequence goes on from PSLZ01000035.1 coordinate 27,686, forward strand.
ACCTTATGGAGCCAGATGATCTGGTCGCCCTGTTCTTTCACTGCCACGCGATAGTTGCGCACGCCGGGAAGCAGGTTCGCTAGCTCGTTCAGGTAGTGGTAATGGGTGGCGAACAATGTCTTACAGCCGATCTGCACCAGCGCCTCCGCCACCGCCCACGCGATCGCCAGCCCGTCGTAGGTGCTTGTCCCCCGCCCGATCTCATCCAGCACCACCAGACTGCGCTCGGTGGCATGGTTGAGGATGGTGGCGGTCTCGGTCATCTCCACCATAAAGGTCGACTGCCCGGTCGCCAGCTCGTCGTGCGCGCCCACGCGGGTGAAGATGCGGTCGATCAGCGCGATTTCGGCTTCGTCCGCAGGTACAAAACTGCCGATATGCGCCATCAGGCAGATGAGGGCAACCTGCCGCAGGTAGGTGCTCTTACCGCTCATGTTGGGTCCGGTGAGCACAATCATCTTCTGCTCGTCGTTCAGCAGACAGTCATTGGGGATGAAGGTCTGCGTGTCGAACCGTTCCACCACCGGATGCCTGCCGTTGCGGATGCGAATATGCGTGCCCGCGTGCACTACTGGGCGATGGTAGTCATGGCGCACGCCGACCTCGGCGAAGTTGGCGAGCACGTCTAGCTCGGCGATTGCGCGGGCGATCTGTAGGATTTCGCCTGCCTGCAGTGCCACCTCCTCGCGCACCATGCTGAACAGCTCCTGCTCCAGCATCAGCGCACGCTCTTCCGCTCCCGTTAACTGCGCCTCCATCTCCTTCAGCGCGGGGGTGATGAAACGCTCCCCGTTGGCGGTGGTCTGCTTGCGCATATAGTCGGGCGGCACCTTGGACAGGTGCGGTTTGGAGACCTCGATGTAGTAGCCGAAGACCGCGTTGTAACCGACCTTCAGCGACGGGATGCCGGTACGCTCGCGCTCCCGCAGTTCCAGTTCGGCGATCCATTGTTTGCCTTCGCGTTGTGCGCGGCGGATGGCGTCCAGTTCGGCATGGAAGCCGTCGCGGATGACGCCGCCATCCTTCAGCGTCGCCGGTGGGTCGTCCACAATCGCCCGCGCCAGGAACCCTGTTAGGTCGGGTAGCCCGCGGATGGTCTCACGCAGTTCCTGCAGGCGTGGTGTGCGCAGGGTTTGCATCGCGCCGTGGATTTCGGGGAGCACCATCAGCGATTGGCGCAGAGCCGCCAGATCGCGCGGCGAAGCCACCCCCGTCGCGGCACGAGAGGTGAGCCGTTCTAGGTCGCTCAGCCGTCCCAGCTGATGCCGAATCTCCTCCCGGCTCAGCGAATCGCTGACCAGTTCCTGCACGCACTGCAGGCGCGTCTCGATGGCGTCGATCTCCTGAAGGGGCTCATCCAGCCAGCGCCTCAGTAAGCGCGCTCCCATCGCCGTGCGGGTTATGTCTAGCACCTCGATCAGCGTGCCCCGGCGCGAGCCGTCCACCAGCGAACGGGTCAGCTCCAGATTGCGGCGGGCGGTAGCGTCTAGATACATGAAGTTGTCCACCGAGTAGGTCGCCAGCGTGCGGATATGCTGGAGCGCGGACACCTGGTTGCGCCGCAGGTAGCGCAGGAGCATCGCCGCTGCCTCCAGCCCTACCGAGAAATGCTCACACCCGAAGCCCCTCAGCGATTGTGTCTGGAAGTGCTGGAGCAAGAGCTGGCGGGCGGAATGACGGTCGGCGTACTCTTGCGGGTCGTACGGGGTGACGGTAGCATTGCACGCCTGCTCGATCGCCTCGGCGAGCTCGGTGGCGTCTTTGGGCACCAGTACCTCCGCAGGCTGGAGACGCACAATCTCCTGCACGATACGCGCGATGCTGGCTTCGCCCTGGATCTCGCTGGTCAGGAACTCCCCGGTAGAGACATCCACCACGCCCAGTCCCGACAGCGACTCGCCCGCCACCGCCGCCACCAGGTAGTTATTGGCGCGTTCGTCCAGCATGGAGTCTTCCAGCACGGTACCTGGGGTCAGCACGCGGGTAACCTTGCGCTTGACCAGACCGCGGGCGAAGCGAGGGTCCTCCATCTGGTCCATCAGTGCGACCTTATAGCCCTTTTGCACCAGTCGCGCCACGTACCGCTCCACCGCGTGGTAGGGCACGCCCGCCATCGGCACGCGCCCGTTCTTGCCGTCATCGCGCCCAGTGAGCACGATCTCCAGCTCGCGCGCGGCGATCTCAGCATCCTCGCCGTACAGCTCGTAGAAATCGCCCACACGCATCATCAGCAGAGCCTCTGGGTACTCCGCCTTCGCCCGGAAGTACTGCTGAAGCATGGGGGTTTTTGCCTGCATGGTGTGTTGCCCTGACATCCCGCAAGAAGTCCTTTCCAGTGAAACCTGCATCATTCAGTGTATCACATCCGCAGGCACAGGGGCAACTGAGGGTCTAGACGCAAATAACGCGGGCTGTATCCCTATCACTGTGCACCGAGCAATCAGGTCTTCAGCATAAGGCTTCACTCCCTTTGGGCAAGGAACCGCTGTAGTGTAGCTGTTACGTGGTTCGCTCCACGTAGCACAACCATCGCAAACACGGCCGCCGCCACGTTGAACAACCAATCCCCCGAGAAATTGTACACGAGCGCACAGGTGGCTATACATCGCATCTGTAGGAATGTGTATGGATACCTTGCACAGACCTCGCTGGACGCACATAGCGGCATGGCGTTGTTAAACTGTCCATAAAGGTAATATGCTGAGAGAAACAATGCCGCAATGCCCCAAAACACTGTCCACATACGGGCACCGCTATACTGTCGAGGCTCCTCCTCTCCCGATTTGGCTATGCTCAGTAAGAGCACGACGATACCGACGCCTACCAGCCAAGGGTCTGGAGTAGCCGCTGTCACAAACACCACGAAAACGAGGAACCAGAACCATACGCCAGAAGGCAGAGAGAAGGCAGACTCTAAGCATGCCAGCACGGCTCGCGGTCCTACTAGCAGTGCCAAAAGCCATGCCGCGGTCATATCGCCCAGGAAAACTAGCCCCAAGAAGAGCAAAGCACTGTATCCCACTGTGCGTTCCCTCGCTTCAGGACGTAGCTGAGCATAGACACGCAACCCAGCACCCGCCAATGCTGATAGCAAGAGCACAACATGCAGTTCTATCCAGGATCTACCATAGTTGTCCATCCCCCTGCCATCCCACATCATGTAGCACAAAAGGGACAGCAATATGAGTAGCACGTTCAAACCAGGATAGTTGGGGAGTGTGTGCATCGTCGGTCCCTTCCGTCACATGTGTTCTGAGCCCTATCTGAATGCTTGTTTTGCAGGTTTCCATTTCCTGACGGTATCCCACAGCTTCTTGCAGAGATCGCGTAAGGCTGGGAGGCGCGATAAAGCAAGTATACAACAGCCGCAGCCCGCACACATCACTGCGTTCACTTTGTTCTCCCCACACGCCTCCAGAAGACATCCTACCATGCAGGTAGTTGGCGTTGACGAACTCTCGCAGCTATTCAGGCACTGGTTCCACCGATCCCATATCTCCAACGCCGCCCACGTACATGCAACGGCACACAGTCCAATGACTATCACGTTCATTGGTCGTATTTGCCGTGATAGAGTAGCAAGACCCCGGGCAGGGTAGGCGAAGTGTTCGTTCACGTAGGTGAGTTCTTCTTCTGCCTGTGAAAAGGTTTCCCACCTCCACGGCGTCTGCGCACTGCCCTGGGTATACCTTAAGACACCAAACGCA
>PSLZ01000036.1:0-382 GCA_040289885.1 Armatimonadota bacterium
AGATACCCAGCCACACCGCCCCCGTCACCGCCAGAATGAACTGCACCAAGTCTGTGACCACCACGCCCCATAGCCCCGCACTGAACGTGTAAATGAAGGTGATGCCAATCAGCACCCCCAGCGTCAGCTGAGGGTCCCAACCGAAAGTCGCCTGCACGATCTTGGACGCGCCCAGAATCACCCATCCCATCACGATAGAGTTGTAGATCAGGGACGAATACAGCACGCGGACCCCCCGCAGGAACTCTGCCGACTTGCCATCGTAGCGTATCTTAATGAACTCGAGGTCGGTCAACACACCACTGCGCCGCCACAGCGGCGCAAACACAAACGTGCCCAACATGTTGACAAATACGCCGTTCCACCAGAACCAGTTGCCCGC
>PSLZ01000036.1:392-30703 GCA_040289885.1 Armatimonadota bacterium
AGAGATACCCAGCCACACCGCCCCCGTCACCGCCAGCGGCGTATCGGCGGCAAAGGTAGTTGCCACCATGCTGGTGCCAGCCAGCCACCAAGGCAAACTACGCCCTGCTGCGAAGTATTCCGCCAGGCTTTTGCAAGCCCGCCTTCCTAAGAGTACACCTATGACCAGAGCGAGCACTAAATACGCCACGATGATGACATAGTCTATCGTGGTAACGTGAACAGTTGGACCCATCCTTCATCCCCCGAACCGGTGTTTTTCTGAAGCCATATTTTCACCAATGGCGTTCGATAACCCTGCGTTCCCTTGCCTTCTGCCCCCCACCGTGCTATACTTTTGTAAGGATACGCCCGGGTGGCGGAATCGGTAGACGCACGGGACTTAAAATCCCGGGCCGTAAGGCGTGCGGGTTCGAGTCCCGCCCCGGGCACTTGCGTTACACCAAAAACCGTATCTTGAGGAGGAAACATGCCGCAACCCGATGCACGAGATGCCGTGATTATGGAACCGCCTGCCAGAACAGCGGCCCCCCTCGGCGAAGCGGTGCAGTTGCTCGAACGCGCCGCTCAGACAGACCAAATCCTGCCACAAACGGAGGCGCAACCCCAGATGACTCGTAGCGATCAGTTTGATGTGGATGTTACTTTCATCGGTGCTGGACCGGGCGGATACGTGGGAGCGATTCGTGCCGCCCAGCTTGGCGGACGGGTAGTGTGTATCGAAAAAGAGTATCTTGGCGGATGCTGTTTGAACTGGGGATGTATCCCCACGAAGGCGATGATCGCGGGCGTAGAGCGCTATCAGCAGGTGAAACACGCCGAGGCGTTCGGGATCAGCACAGGCGAGGTCACTATCGATTTCGCCAAACTCATGGCGCACAAGGACAAGGTGGTCTCCACCCTGCGCAACGGTATCGCCAGCCTGTTCAAAAAGAACGGTATACGCCATATTCAGGGCACAGGGCGCATCGCGGGACATCACACCGTTGAGGTGCTCCTGCCCGATGGCTCCACCGAGACCATTCGCACGCGCACCATCGTGATCGCCACCGGCTCCGCGCCCGTGAAACTGCCCGTGCCCGGTCTGGAAGGCGACGGTATCTGGACGAGCGATGACGCGGTTTCCACGACGGAGATACCCTCGCAGATGGTCATCATCGGCGCGGGAGCCATCGGCTGTGAGTTCGGTTACATCTACAACGGGCTAGGCACGAAGGTAACCATCGTGGAGATCATGCCGCAGATACTACCCAACGAGGACGCCGACATCGCCGCCGAGCTCCAGCGAAGCCTCACTCGGCAGGGTATCCGCTTCCTGCTGAACTCGCGCGTGCAGGAGGTGCGGTACGCTAAGAACGGCGTCAAGCAGGTGGTGGTACAAACCGAGAAAGGCGAGGAGACCATCGAGTGCCAGGTGGTGCTGGTTGCGGTAGGGCGACGTGCGGTGCTGGACGGATTGGGGCTGGAAACGGTGAACGTCAAGACGCATGAACGAGGCCTCGCCGTCAACGACAAGATGGAGACCAGCGTGCCGGGCATCTACGCCATCGGGGACGTGACGGGACGCATCCAATTGGCGCACGTGGCGTCGATGGAGGGTATCGTCGCGGCGAGCAACGCCATGGGTCAGGAGCGGCGCATGAGCTATCGCGCCGTGCCCAGCTGTGTGTACACTGTACCCGAGGTGGCTTCGGTGGGGCTGACCGAGAAACAGGCGCGTGAGCAGGGATATGACGTGCGCGTGGGTAAATACACTTTTCGCGGGCTGGGCAAAGCGATGGCAATCAACGAGCGCGAAGGGCTGGTGAAGGTGGTATCCGAGGCGCGCTACGGGGAGATACTGGGCGTGCATATCGTGGGTCCGCACGCTACGGACCTCATCGGCGAGCCGGTGACCGCCATCCAGCTGGAGAGCACCATCGAGGAGATGACGCATACCATCCACGCCCATCCCACGCTGACCGAAGCGCTATTGGAAGCATACGAAGATACCGAGAGGATGGCGATTCACAAGTAGAAATGGAGAGCGAGGAGAACAAGCCGGTTTCCGCACGTCGTGCGCTGGTGGTGGGGCTTCGTCTGCCGCCAGATGTGATGGACCGTGCGGAGTACATCGCGGCGCTATCGGGCGCGTCGCTGAAGGGGATGTTCCGCCGCTGGATCAGTCACGAACTTCAGCGCGACCCGCGCTGGAGCTCGGGGGTCATCGTGTGGAACGAACAGGCGGCACGGCAAGCCCCGACCTGCGCTGCCGTCTACCGCTTCCGCGATGCGCAGTATCAGGTACTGTACGTGGGGTTCGAGCCCCAGAACCTGCGCCAGCGATTGCAGGAGCACTGGCAGAAGCGGGACGTTCCCGGAGCCTGCTATGTGAGCTATTTGCCCGTGACCAGCACGGCGAAGGGCAAAGAGGTTCAGCAGAGGCTCATCGCCCGAACCAAGCCGCTCTACCAGACGCCCGAACAGCAATCTGACGATGACGAGATGCTGGATAATGAGGGGGAGACTGCATGAGCAGAGTTCGCTGGATATTGCTTGCTATCGGTGGGTTGGTGCTGTCGAGCGCGTGTGTGAAAAAGCCCTCTGGCACCACCCAGGCGCCAACGCCGGCAGGCGCCAAGAAACTGCGGGCAGGAATGGTGACTGATATAGCAGGTATCGGTGACCGCTCGTTCAACGAGTCGGCATGGCGGGGTCTGAAGCGGGCAGAGAAAGAGCTGGGGGCGGAGGTGCGCTACCTGGAATCGGTCAAACTGCCCGACTATGAGCAGAACCTGCGCTTGCTGGCTCAGCAGAAGTACGACGTGGTCATCGCCGTCGGCTTCGCGATGGAGGATGCGCTCGAAAAGGTCGCTCCTCAGTTTCCCAACACCATCTTCGCGATTGTGGACGGCAATGCGCCCAACGTGCCCAACGTCGTGTCGCTCAAGTTTCGCGAGCATGAAGGCTCGTTCCTCGTCGGTGCACTCGCGGGCGCGATGACCAAGACGGGCATCGTGGGATTCGTGGGTGGCATGGAGATACCGCTGATCAAAAAGTTCGAGGCGGGTTATCGCGCGGGTGTGATGACCACAAACCCTCGTGCCAGGGTGCTCGTCGGCTACACGGGCAACTGGACGGACACCGCCAAAGGCAAAGAGCTCGCTCTGTCGCAGTTCGAGCGTGGCGCAGACATTGTGTACCACGCCTCCGGACAGTGTGGGCTTGGGGTCATCGAGGCGGCGAAAAAAGCCGGAAAAGGACACTTCGCCATCGGAGTGGATTCCGACCAGGACTATATCGCTCCAGGTTTCGTGTTGACCAGCATGATCAAGAGCGTGGATAACGCCGTCTTCCAGGTGTGCAAAGAGGTTGTGGAGGGCAAGTTCCAGCCGGGCACGCGCGATCTGGGCATCAAGGAGAACGGCGTGGGCATCAGTCCCATGCGCTACACCAAGCATCTGGTGCCCAAACAGGTGTTGGACAAGATAGAAACCCTGCGCCAGATGATCGCAGAGGACAAGCTGAAGGTGCCCCAGAGCGAGGAGGAGCTGAAGACGTTCCAGCCCCCTACTCTGCCATAGAAGCATGAGCATGACCATGGGGCGTATGATATATAGCAGGACGTTTTGCAGAGGCGATGAGGCATGATTGTAGAGGCACGTGGTGACACAGTAAACCTGCTGGGGGCACTGACCAAGAATCACTGGCAGACCATCAAGGCGGCGGCGAACCTATTGCTCAAGCGAAACCCGGCGGGCATTATCATCAACTGCGCAGGCATTACCGAGTGCACGGAAGAAGGTGCGGAAACCTTCGCCGATGCACAGGCGTACATCCAGAAGTACGGGGCACGCATCGTGCTGTGCGATATCCCCGACCACGTGATGGAGGTTCTGCGTCGGGTGCCGGGCGTGCGGTCCCAGTTGCCGGTTGCCTGCACTATGAAGCAGGCGCGCGCCTCGCTGGGATTGCCCAGCACCTATGAGAGCGCGGAGGTAGGCGCCGAAAAGGTGGTGCTTCTGCCGATATGGGAAGGGATGAACGCCCACTACGCTGCCAGCACGCCCTGCATCTGTCCAAAGACCAGCACGCGGTTCTGCACATCGTCTACATCCTGGTCGTGCCACAGAAACTGGCATTAAGCACTCCGATGCCGGAACAGGAGGAGGCGGCTCAGCGCACGCTGGAGGAGCTCGAAGCGATGGCGAAGCGGGCGCGCGTGCGCGTGAAAAAGCGCGTGGAGCGATGCCGGGACCTCGCCCGGGGAATCGTGATGACCGCCGAGCAGGAACGCGCCAGCCAGCTGGTGTTAGGCATCACGCCAGGTGATTCTGCGGTAGCGAACGGTTTGCTAACCGCTGTCCTGCAGAAGGCGCCGTGTGAGGTGCTGGTAGTGCGTGCGCCCACGTCTTCGGGTGCCAACCCGACACCGTAGTTACTTCTTTCCCTTGCACAGCGGCAGGAGGTGCAGGCGGCGCTTCTCGAATACCGCCACCTCGCGAAACCCGATCTCCCATGCCATCTGCACGGCGTCGAGGTAGCGGTACGTCAGTTCATCGGGATGGTGCGCATCCGAGCCGAAGGTAATTAGCCTGCCGCCACGCTCATAGTACCACTGCAGGGTCTGCCGACAAGGATAGAAGTCCTGCGCATCCTGCCGAAGACCTGCCGTGTTCACCTCCAGCACTGTGCCTCGCTCCACCATCAGGTCAAACAGGGTAAACAACAGGTCGCGGTACGGCGTGGGGTCAAACGCGCCGAAGCGGGGCACACCTCTTCGCTTAGCATATTCCAGATGCCCAACGATGTCGAATAGCCCACTCTGCACCGAAGACAGCACTTCCTCATAGTAGCGGGTGTACGCCTCGCGCGCGGTGGGGAAACGCTCCACGTAGTCATCGGTCATAAGCATGCGGGCGTCCACGTAGTGCACACAGCCCGACACGTAGTCAAAAGGATGCTGGCTGAGCCACACGCGCACCTCCGGCTCGAACCAGCGCTGGTAATCGATCTCCACCCCGGCGCGGATACGCAATCGCCCCCGGAACAGATCGCGCACATAGGCGATATCGTCCATGAAGAGGTCGTAATCGAAATACTCTACCACAGGGTCGTTGGGGTCAAAATCCTTGTGCTCGGTAAAGCCGATCTCGTTCAGCCCCAGAGCCATCGCGCGGGCGCAGTGCTCCAGCATGGTTGCCCTTCCGTCATGCGACAGGAAAGTGTGCACCTGATAGTCTACCTTGGTATATTCCGCACGGCTACTCCAGCTCACCGATGCTTACCCCCTCAACATCCACGACCCGCCACTTTTCATCGGGGATGACTAGCCACTTGCGTGCCGGCTCCTTGCGCAGGTAGACCTGAATATCGGTCGGCTCATGCCTGCTGACCAGACCCCGGTCCTCCCACCACACTTCCACGCGCAAGTTCACGGTCGCCTCTTTACCGATGACATTGATGGATGGGTTCGTATAGCGCACATGCGGTTTGACCCCTCGTCGGAACGCGGAGGCTATCTCCAGGCGCAGGCGGTCAGGCGAATAGCCGAAGGCTTCGAAATCGTTCGAGATGGCGTCCATGATGGCGTTGAGGTCGCGGCGTTCCACTGCCAGCCGGATCTCCTCCAGACGCTGGCGCACCTGTTGGTCCTCCGGTGGCGCAGGCGTTGATGCAACACGCCATAGCACCAGCAGAACCGCCAGCAGTAGCCCTGCTCCCGCGATAGCCAGCCACGTTGACCGCTTCATGCGCTCCCTCAAACCGCTTCGTACTGTTGAGATTATACCGAAAACAACCCATAACAGCCAGTGGTTGGGTTGCGCAAAACGCGATGAAGCGGTTAATATTATCTTAAGAGCTGTCGCACATGCTTCCGTAGGACTTACGCAGGGGGATGCAGAGCAGTACCCGTGTCATACTGAGCGCCAGCGAAGCATCTCGTTGCCGTTGTTGTCATGCTGAGCGCCTAGCGAAGCATCTCTGAGATTCTTCGCTTCGCTCAGAATGACAAGAGAGAGGCTCAGGAGGGCTCAGAATGACAGGGAAAGCGCGGCTCAGAAGGGCAAGCGGGAGGCTGGAGTAATAACCCCCCCAACGCAACGGCATAAATCTTATTCGGGATACATTTAAGGGATGCCAAACGAACAACAAAAGCTGACCCCCGAGTGGGAGCAAGCTCTACAGACGCTGGCGACCCAGCGCGCCCGCATCTTGGTGCTTGGCGCCCGCGACGTGGGCAAGACAACCTTTAGCACCCTGCTGGCGAACCGCCAACTCGCGCATAGCATCCGTGTGGCGGTGGTGGACGCCGACGTGGGGCAGTCGGAAATCGGGCCGCCGACCACTATCGGCATGGGGCTTCTGGAGGTGCCCGTGCCCACTCTGCACGCGGTGGTTCCGCAGGCGATCTATTTCGTCGGCTCGAACACCCCGCGTGGGCGGATGCTGGAAACGGTGAACGGTGTGCGCGCGATGGTCAACAAAGCGATAGAGGCGGGCGCGGAAACGGTCATCATCGACACCACGGGGTTCGTGAGCGGTGCGCTTGCCAGGCGATTGAAGTGTGCCAAAGTGGAGGCAGTGCGTCCGCAGTTTGTGGTGGCTATCCAGCGCACGGACGAGCTGGAGCATATCCTCCGCCCTCTGCAACAGCGCACCTGTCGTTTGATTCGCCTGCCCGTGCCGGAGTCGGTGGTGCTGAAGTCGCCGGAGATGCGCCAGCAGAGGCGGATGATGCGCTTTTTCCGCTACTTTCAAGATTCGCGCTCGCATACTTTCCCGCTCGCACAGGTCGGCTGTGAGGGGACATGGTTCAACACGGGCACGCCGCTGGAGTGGAACGAAATCCACTTTCTGCAGGAGGCTCTGCGCTCGCGCGTGTTCTGGGCGGAACGCTCTTCCGAGCACCTGTACGTTATCACCGACAAAGTGGTGGACGAGCGCGCCCTGCCGATCGTTGAGGAGACCTTCCGAGTGGCGCATGTGACCATTGCAGGGGTACATCGGTTCGTGAAACTGCTCCTCGGCCTGCTCAACGCCGAGGGAGACTGCCTGGCAATAGGCATCCTGGAGCGTATCGACTTCGTGAACCGCACCATCACCGTACGCACGCCGCTGAGGGATGCTTCGCAGGTGGCAATCTTGCGATTCGGTGGGCTGAACGTGCGCCCCGACGGCAAGGAGATCGGGGTGGTGAAGCCGGGTGAGATTTAGGAGGGTGTGATGCTGAAACCACAACCTCATGTCTGCAATACCCATAGCGCAGGTTGCGGCTCGCTGTATCGTGTTGTCGGCGCATGGTGCCGCGGCGAGACGCCAGACTGGCAGATTGCGGACGATGCGGAATGGGAATCGCTGGTCGTGCAGGCACGAGCGCACGGCGTATCGGGGCTGTTGTATCCGATTCTGCCCGACAATGCTCCTGCCGCCGTCCGCGAGAGCCTTCAGCACGACTACCATACGCAAATGGCGGGCAACCTGCTGTACATGCAGAATCTGGCGCAGATCGTGACCGCCCTGCGCAATGCGGGGGTGCGTTTCGCGGTGGTGAAGGGTTCTGCCCTGCTGGCAACGGTCTACCCCGACCTCGCGATGCGGGCAATGAAAGATATCGACCTGCTGGTGCACCTGGAGGATGTGAACATCCTGAAGCCGGTCATGGCGCACTTGGGCTGGCAGGAGGAAGATGAGGACATCGCGGGCAGGCAGTTCGGCGAGCGATACCGCGCCGAGACCTCTTTCACCCGTCAGGAAGGTGCGCTTCTTCTGCGCGCGGAGGCGCATCTGGACGCGCCGGGTTTCTATCCCCCCTCCTGGAGCGACATCTGGAACAAGATAACCGTCGCCGCCGGCGCAGGGATCGACCAAATGCCTGTGCTTACCCTGTCCACCCATCTGAGCTATCTGTGCGCCCACTATTACTACCACCACTGCGGTTCCGGGCTGAAGTGGCTGGTGGACGTGGCTCTGTTGGTTTCGCGTGTCACCTCGTGGCACGATGTGGTGGTCGACGCCTACCAGTTCGGCACCACACGCCCGGTGCATCTGGCACTGCACGACGTGGCAAAGTACCTGCAGATTCCCATGCCCCAGCACATTGTGGAGACCCTGCGCTTCCTGCCAATGCCCATCAGCCTGCGCCTGCTGTTCGAGCTGTGTAAACGCCCCCGTCTGCACTATCTGGGCATTCGCCTGCTGGACATTTACCGGGCTCCCAACTGGCACACGCGCCTGGGGTACATCTGGCGCAAGCTGACCGCCCCCCGCTGGCGAAGACGCCTCTCGCGCGGGTAGGGCATCCAAAACCTTGAGAAACCTCTCAGGTTTGCCGATACTTCTACTGGGAGCATATCTTCCCTCGCAGAGGCACAAGGGATGATTGGAACTGCCGTGGGTTCACGACTCTGGAGCCGTTTTGGCAAATATAGTGACCTCCTTATGGCGCTGGCTGTTCTGGGCGTAGTGGTCATGCTCATCGTGCCACTGCCCGAATGGCTGTTGGACACCTGCCTGGTCATCAATCTGGCGGGCGCAGCGCTCATCTTCCTCACCACGCTTTACGTTCAGGAACCGCTTCAGTTCTCGGTCTTCCCTTCCCTGCTGTTGATCGCCACGCTGTTCCGTCTGTCGCTGAACATCGCCGCCACCAAACTGATTCTCGGTTCCGGTTCCGCCGGACGGGTCATCGAAGCCTTCGGTAACTTCGTGGTCGGTGGCGACTATGTGGTGGGCGTGGTGGCGTTCCTGATCCTGGTCATCGTGCAGTTCGTGGTAATCACCAACGGTGCGGGACGCGTAGCGGAGGTCGCCGCACGTTTCACGCTGGACGCCATGCCCGGCAAGCAGATGGCGATTGACGCCGACCTGAACGCCGGTCTCATCACCGAGGAGCAGGCGAAGGAGCGGCGCAAAGCTATCGAGGACGAGGCGGACTTCTACGGGGCGATGGACGGTGCCAGCAAGTTCGTGCGCGGCGACGCCATCGCGGCGGTGCTTATCATCATTATTAACATCGTGGGTGGCTTCCTGATCGGCTTGCGCAATGGACAGGGCGATGCCATGAGTGTTCTGCGCACTTACACCCTGCTGACCGTCGGCGAGGGGCTAGTAGCACAGATACCGGCACTGTTCATCTCCACCGCGGCGGGCATTCTGGTCACTCGCACAGCAACGCAGACGCACATCGGGCAGGACCTGCTGTCGCAACTGCTCGCCCGAGCACGCCCGGTGTGGATTGTGGCGGGTCTGCTGGTAACGATGGCGCTGGTACCCGGTTTCCCCGTCATGCAACTGCTTCTGCTGGCGGGTGCGCTGGGCGGTATCGCCTACACCATCGCGCAGGGCGAGAAGGCGCGCACGCGCCGAGTGGAAACCGCTCCTAAACGTCAGCCTGCCCCCGAAGCGCCGAGGGGTCCCGAGGCGGTTCTGCCCTTGCTGACCGTAGACACCATCGAGCTGGAGCTGGGGCTGGGGCTTCTGGGGCTGGTGGACACCGCCGCTGGGGGAGACCTGGTGGAGCGCATCAACCTGATTCGCCGCCAGACCGCGCTGGAGCTGGGCATCGTTTTGCCGTCGGTGCGCATCCGCGACAACCTGCAGCTCAAAAACGAGCAGTACACCATCAAGATCAAGGGCGAGCCCGTGGCAACAGGCGAGGTGTATCCACACCACCTGCTGGCGATGGGGGGCGATGACCCGCAACAGATAGAGTCGCTGGGCGGCATGCCGACCCGCGAGCCCGCCTTCGGTCTGAGCGCGTACTGGATACCTGCCAACCGGCGCGATGCCGCCGAGATGATGGGCTGTACGGTGGTGGAGCCGTCGGCGGTGATCGCCACACACCTGACCGAAATCATCAAACAGTATTCCGCCGACATCCTTAGCCGGCAGGATGTCCAGACTCTGCTGGACCACATCAAGCAACAGAACGCCGCGGTCGTGCAGGAGCTGATTCCCGACCTGATGAGCGTGGGCGAGGTGCAGAAGGTCCTACAGCACCTTTTGCGTGAGCGCATCCCGATTCGCGACCTTGGCACTATTCTGGAGACGCTGGCGGACTATGCCCCGCGCACCAAAGACCCCGACCAGTTGGGCGAACTGGTGCGCGCGTCGCTGGCACGCACGATCACCCGCCAGTACCTCTCGCCAGACGGCGTGCTGTATGTGATGACGCTGGAACCTTCGCTGGAGGGACGCTTGCGCGAGTGCGTCCAGCCCACCGCTTCGGGGCTACAGCTGGCGATAGACACCGCGTTTGCCAGCGCTCTTCTGCGCGAGATCGGCGCACAGGCGGAAGGGATGGCAGGAATGGGCTATATGCCAGTGATGCTCTGCTCTTCACCGATACGATTGCCCCTGCGTCGGTTGATGGAGCGCTCCCTGCCCTCGGTGGCTTGTATCGCCTACAACGAGGTGGCAAGCGGGGTTTCGGTGGAGGCGGTCGCGGTGGTCTCCGTACCGATGTTCGCAGAGACACGACAGGTGGCGTAAATGGACGCTACTTTGAGGAGGGGATAGAAAATGGCGGAGATACGCAAATATCAGGCAAAGACAATCGCCGAAGCGCTGGCGATGGTTCGGGCGGAGCTGGGGCGTGATGCGGTCATCGTGCAAACGCGCAAGGTGAACCGACGTGTGCTGGGTGTGTGGGGGCGTGAAATGGTAGAGGTATGGGCATCCGACAACCCCGCTCTGGAAAGCGTGCGCCGCCCTCAGCCCACACGAGCGGTGGTTAACACCGAGCCTGCCTCGCACGAACAGTCTTCCCGAATCGAGCAGCTGGAAAACGAAATCCAGAACCTGAAAGCGATGATCGCGCAGATCGCGCGACAAGGCGTGGCGGTCGTGTCGGATGGCGGCTCGCACGGTGCACCTGTAGAGAGCCGCTGGCTGGCTCTGCTCAGACAGGCGGAGGTGGAGGAAGATATCGCCGGTGAACTGCTGAGGGCGGCTCCAGAGGATGGCCTGACGGAAAGCGTTCTGCAATCCCTCATCGCCGACAAGCTGGCAACGGCTGGACCCATCGCGCTGGAGGAAGCACATCCCAAAGTAGTCATGCTGGTGGGACCGACGGGCGTCGGCAAGACCACCACTATCGCCAAGCTATCCGCGCAGTATGCCCTCCTGCAGAAGAAGCGGGTAGGGTTGATTACCATTGACACCTACCGCATCGCCGCCGTAGAGCAACTGCGTACCTACAGCCAGATCATCGACGTGCCCCTCCGCGTCGTGTACAGCAGTACCGAACTGCCTACTGCCGTACGCGAGTTCGCCGGGATGGACGTGGTGTTTGTGGACACCGCCGGGCGCAGTCAACGCAACTCCATGCAGATCGGCGAGTTGAAAGCCTGTTGCGAGCGGCTGAAAGAGTGCGAGGTGCATCTGGTGCTCAGCTGCACCACCAAAACGCGCGACCTGTACGACGTGCTGGAGCGGTTCTCGGTCATACCCCTGCACCGGGTCATCTGGACGAAGCTAGATGAGAGCACCACTTTCGGCAATATACTGAACGTGGCGGTCAGACATCCCCTACCCATCTCCTATGTGACCATGGGGCAACGGGTACCAGAGGATGTAGAGGTCGCGGAGTCGAATAAGCTGGCGTCGTTGGTGGTGGGAGGAGCAAGCTCCCCCACTTCCGTTCTGACGCCAGTCGCATGAAACGCGCCCTCTCCATCATTATCGTCAACTGGAACACGCGCGAGCACCTGCGAGCGTGCCTGCGTTCCATCTTCGCCCATCCTCCCAACGAGCCGTTCGAGGTGTGGGTAGTGGATAACGCCTCTTCCGACGGCAGTGCTGACATGGTACGCCAGGCGTTCCCGCAGGTGCGCCTTATCGCCAACGAAGAGAACCTTGGCTACGGCCGGGCGAACAATCAGGCGCTTCGGCGGGCGGAAGGCGAGTTCGCGCTGGTGTTGAACAGCGATATCGAGGTCCTGCCGGGCGCCCTACAGGCGTTGATAGACTTCATGCGCACTCACCCCTCGGCACACGCTGTCGGTGGGCAGCTGATTTTGCCCAGCGGACAGGTACAGCCCTCCTGCTCCGAGCGTCTGACCCTGTGGGCGGTGTTCTGCGAGCAGATGCTGTTGGCGAAGGCGTTTCCACGCTCGCGCCTGTTCGGGGGCTACAACCTCACATGGTGGAGCTACGATAGCGTGCGCGGGGTGGAACAAGTGGTAGGAGCGTGCCTGCTGTTGCGCCGCCAGCCCGACGGCTCGTTCCCCCTGTTCGATGAGCGCTACTTCATGTATGCCGAAGACACCGAGCTGTGCCATCGCATCCGCAAGGCGGGCGGGCGAATCTATTACGTGCCCGAGGCGAAGTTCAAGCACCATCTGGGTGCCAGCAGCGAACAGGAAACGGTGCGCGCCGAGATGGTTAAGGCATACAACCGCAGTCGCATCCTGTTCTTTCGCGAGGTGTATGGCGCATGGAGCGTGCCGATATACCGCCTGTTGATCGCGGCGGGAGCGTTGTTAAGGCTTCTGCTGTGGTGCGGGGCGTGGCTGGTGGGTAAACCGACTCGCTCCGAAGCCGCCCGTCATGTGGCGCTCTTCTGGCAGGTGCTGAAGGACGCGCTAAAGTCCGAGACAGGTAGCAAGGTCTAATGCCATACTAAGACAGGCACAATAGAAACAACTAATGTCAGAGATACCAAAACACCCATCTTCCGAACGTATGAAAGGCTATTCGCTCTTCGCACGTACCTGTCTCACCCTATCCCGAGCACCACATAGACCAGAGCCCATAGCCCCACGCTAGGGCATCGCCAAACCACATGCGAAGGGTGCTCCAGTAGGTCAGTAGCATGAAGAGCCCAAGTGCTTTGATGACGAAACCTATGACAACACAGCAGATTCCCCACTGTCTGAACTGCCAAGAATCCCCTTGAGCGATTAGCGCTATGCCTAATGTGCAGCCACCAACAAGTAACATCTCTTGCCATGACATTGTTAGTATGCCTCGCTTTGAAATGCTTGTACGAGCTGAGGGGTTACTCTCCACCAGGCAAACTTGCATTGGTCTCGGCAAGCTTTGCACCGAGCAACGTCTTGGTCGTAACGTTGCTCACACGTTTTCCACCTCTACGGCGTCTGCGCACTGCCCTGTGCCTACCTTAACATACCAAACACATCATACAGGTTGTTACTCACCACCGACGCCGAACCGTTGGTAATCACTCCCGCCGTGCCCAACGGGTCAAAGTGATGCCAAACGAACTGAACGAGGTGAAGCATCTCGTTTTTGAGATCCTTCGCTAACGCTCAGGGTGACGAAAAAACGAGACCCTTCGCTGGCGCTCAGGGTGACGGAAAACTGGAGGGCGAGGCTCCTGCCGAGCCGAACACCCCCTCCCCGCCCGCAGGGTAACGGTTGTGCTCGGAGGCATAGCCGTTCAACTGTGCCAACCACGAACACAAGCGGTACGAGACGGCGTTTCGATTGACCAACATTGTTGCAGATGCCTACCCAGAATTACCAGGCAATCTCCCACACCACCGCCTGACGGGCAGGGAGAGACAACCGAGAATCGAACCGAGCGGGAACCGCCTGCGTTCTGCCCGACTCGTCCACCCCCTGCAGTTCCGTCACCTGCACCTGCTTCGCGCCAATGCCATACACTGAGGGGTTGAAACGCAGGGTCGCGCTCACGGGTTCGTCCGCCACGTTGATGAAGAACAGAACCAGACGCCTCTGCCCCGGCAACCGCCAAGCACCCGTGTAGACCGCAGGCGCGCTGACCCACCACTCGCCATACCACTGCCAGTCCGCACGGACGTTGGGGATATTGCCCTCCAGTCGAGGCGGACGTGCCATCTCCCCATGCGTGAAGAACGTTCGATACCGCCAGCGCAATTGCACCATCTGGTGCAGGAAACGGGCGTTCTCCGCTTCGTGCACGATGTTGGGGTCTATCCAGCCGATTTGCTCGCCGAACACCAATTGCTGAGCGGACTTCATGCGCAGGGCGAGGTCCTTCGTCGCTCCGCCCCCATAGGCACGCCCGAACATCTGGATCGCCTGCGAGTAGACGGCGGGGAAGACGGGAACCTGCCCCTCATACTGCCAGTGCCACGTTAGATAGCCATCGAACCACGCGATGAACGGCTCGGCGTTGCACTCGGTGGTGAGTGCTCGGTCTGCAGGCATCTCTTGCCGGATGCGCTCCAGCATCTGCCAGTAGCCCTCGTTCCACCAGTGTCCACCGCCCAGCGGATGCCCATGTGAAGGGTCAAAACACAACACCGGCGGCGCGGCGGCGACCTGGTCAATGTAGACCGCGTTCACGCCATACTCGTGGAAGAGGCGTCGCACGATCTCGCGCACCTTGTCCTGCCACAGAGCGGTGGTCGGACACATCACCGCCAGACGAACGGGACTGCCGTCCGCCTCCTTACTGCCGTATGTCTCCGTGTAGGGGTTGCCGTTTTCGTCCTTGGTAGCCGAGGGCTTTGCGACCGCGCTGAACTGGAAGTCCTCCATCCCCCTGTCGCGCGTGTCCCACAGCCGACCGTTGATGTAGGGCATGACGAACACGCCCGACTCTTTCAGCTGGCGAACACCTTCTGCAAAGCCCGGCTTGACGGGGAAGTAGTGCGGGTAGTCGTTGTCAAAAGGTATCTGATGCCAGTTGTACCAATGGACCCCCACCGGCACGCCACAGTATCGGGCGAACTCCTCAACGGGTGGCACCACCTCTTGCGCTCCACCGCTTGCCAGCGACCACGCAGGTAGGTCGCGTATCCACTCGCGGAAGGTCTTGAGCGGGTGAGGAGCCGTCCATGCGCTCACGTGGGTCATCTGGGAGGAGGCGTTCCCCGCGCGTGGATACCACCGCGCCTCCTGAACAACCCACTGCCGGTAGATGCGCGCCGCGTCGTACCAGTCGCCACGCAGTAACTGCCATACTGCCTGCCCACTCAGCGCGAAGGAGTTGCCCGCCCTGCCCATGTTGGGCACGGGATGGTCAGCATAAAGGTGCACACTGCGCTGGAGAGGCTGACTGCGCACGCCGAGGTCCTTGGTGCTTCCCATTGGGTCGTGCAGGGCAAAGTAGAAGCCTGTCGGGCGCGGGCGCTCGGCATACACCGCCATCAACTGCATACTGCACCACCCGTTCGGATAGGTACTGTGGTAGCTGAAATCGCGTCGCCACACGCCTTTTTGGATCTCGCCAGGACCGCGCGGGAACAGCACCGTAGCATCCTCTCCCGGCTCCGCGATGGCGACCTGCGGGAAGATTACCCGCCACAGGCTCCACCGCCGACTGGCGTTTTCCACCTGCAGGCTCCAGCGGATGGCGTGTTGTCGACTGTCGGTCTGCGCCCGGATGCGCACGCCGATGCCGGATAGCTGTGCGTCGCGGGGACTAGTCCACCGCAACACGAATCCGTCCCGCGTCTTCTCTACCGCTAGAGACCGCCAGCCAGCGGTAGCGTTCAGGGAGAGGCTCTGGCGCGTTTCCGTGTCTCTGAGGGTAAGCGTGAACAGAGGAGGGTTATCCCCGGCGAGCAGTTCCCTCTCGCGCAGGAGGTCGTACAGGCTCAGCAGGCGGGTACCCTCCCGCGTCTGTTCGATAACGAGCCCCATGTCCCCGGCGGTAAACTGGAACCAGTTCGCCGGCAGGCTTCCCCGAAGCGCTCTCTCCGCATCGGCAAACCTGCCCTGTGCTTCCAGTCCCTGCGCCAGCGCCGCCGTCCACAGCGATTTCCGTCGCACGCTTCCCCGCAGACGCGTCGCCTCCTGCCGAAAAGCCTCTATCTTCTGATGCAGGGCGGGTGTCGTTACCAGCGAGGCGATGGGGCGACCGTATTGCTGTGAAGCACGGCGGATGGCGTCCACCGGATGCTCAGAGGAGCCGAGCCACAGCCAAGTAGACACTTGTAGGCTGGTGCCGTCCCAGCTCTGCCAAGTGGAGTGCAGATAAGTGCCGTACGCACCGCGACCGTCATGGATAATCAACGGCTGTCCCCACATGCCGATGGCGCACTGCCCATCCAGCACTGCGCCCCAATCACCGAAGCGGATGCTCTTGCCATCGGCGGCTAAAGCCTCCTGACGCAGGGGTTCCCCGCCCGCCCACCGGGTAAAGCTGGTGTCGGGGAAGTTCAGCTCCAGGAAGTGAAACTCGTCCCAGGCGAAGGGCGTTTTCTGCTGGACCCGCGCAGTCACATAAGCCAGAGGCACACGCTTGAACAAGAACCAGTGATACACCGCCTCCGGTTCGGAAGGGGGACGCTTTCCGCCTGGCTGGCAGTAGTGCGCCCGCACGCGCACCACCGTGCAGAGATCGCCGTCTGTCACCACCTCCGCGCGCGCCTCGGGATCAAAGCGCAGGTGGAAACTGCCCAGTTCGCGATGGTGCACGCGGTCGTTCCACACGAAGGTATCAAACCACTTGCCTGCCTGCCGGAAGAAGATAGCAGAGGGGTATCCTGCCTGTCGGCTATCGGTGAACAGCATCTCATAGTGCGCGGTGGACACGTTGGTAACCGGGCGGGGTGAGGCATCTGCCTTCTGCAGGCGCAACCGCACCTTCCAGTCGCCCGCGCTGGGTAGTTGCGCCACAAGCGTTCCGACACCGCTCCCGTCGTCTGGCACGAACTGCACGGGGACCGGCTTTTCGCCCGGCAAGCGGACCGCGTGGATGGCAACAGCCTCCCCCGCTTCGACCATTCGCTGAAGGTGGATGGGAACAACTACTAGTCCATGTGCGGGAACGTCACGAGCGAGCCACAACACCTCTTGGGCGGATACTGCAGTCATGGTAACCTCCACAAATATCCACAACGTTACAAGCTGGCGTAACATCGGTGCCATGAGCATCTCCTCCGGTTAGGCTCTCGATGCCGAACCGCCCTGTGGTCGGTGCGCAGACTGTCTGTTTTTTAGGATCTCGGGGGACGACGCGAAAGTCCTCTACATCCGCGCGCAACTCGTCGTGGTTGCGCCGTACGGTCTCTGCCAACTCTCGGAAGGCAGTATCGGTGGCTTGGCGATACGCCAGAAACTCTTCATAACCGCGACGCTGAGTCTCCACCAGCTCCTCTATCTTCTTCTCCATGCGGTTGTGCAACTCGACCAGCTCTGCCACCGCCTGTTCGAGCCTGCCGATCGCCTCGCTGTTCTCGCGCACCAGCTGAGGTAGAGTGAGTATCTCCTCCGGCAGAATCACCGAGCGCAGACGCTCGCGCCACTCGGGGTGCTCGTAAAGCAGACGCACCAGGTCCTCAAAATCGCGAATCGTAAAAGGCATCGTCGTTCACCATCATGGATTATACCATGTGCAGGATTGGCACGGGTAGCTTGGTTAATAAGGGCAGAGGGGCATATGAGCCAATGAGCAACTGGCAGTGGAAACTGCGCCGACTGATGGCAATGCAACCGAACGAGGTGGCTGTGCGCGTCTGGCGCATGGTACGTGACCGTGCTATTTCGGCTGGCAGACTGCGCCCTTACCCTCTTGACGTGGAAGCCTGTTTCGCCTCTGCATGGCAGGAGAACGCATCGGCGGTCTACCAGCGATTTCTCCAGCGGTTTCCTTGCTCGCGCGACCCACATGCCCACTGGCGTGATCTTGTTCGCTCTGCCTACCCCGACTGCGCGCAAGCCATCCTGCACGAAGCCGAGCGCATTCTCAGCGGTAGCCTGCGTCTGTTCACCTTCGACGTTCACACAGACATCCCCCCAAACTGGTTCCGCAACTATTTGCAGGGTGACGAGTGGCAGGCGGTTCCGGCACACCAGATAGATTATCGGCGCGGCGATATCGCAGGGGGGGTGCGTTATTGTTGGGAACTGAACCGACACGGCTATTTCCTCACCCTCGCGCAGGCGTGGCTCCTGACCAAAAACGAACGCTTCGCGCAAAGGCTTCAACAGGACTGGCTGGACTGGATTGCGCGCAACCCTCCACGATTTGGCATCAACTGGACGAGTATGCTGGAGTGTGCCCTGCGCTTGCATACCTGGTGCTGGAGCCTATGGCTACTCGCGGAGTGCCCTCTGTTGGATGAGCGCACCCTGCGACCGATTCTGGCAAGCCTGTGGCAGCAGTGCGCCGAGATTGCCATGAACCTATCTATCGGCTCTTCCGCGAATAACCACCTGATCGGCGAGACGGCGGGCATGTGGCTGTTCGCGAATCTGTTCCCCACCGCTCGCTTCGCCAGCCGATGGGCACGTACCTCGCGAGCGATCCTGCAGAGGGAGGTGCTTCGTCAGATCACCCCTGACGGCGTAACGGTGGAGCAAGCGGTTCACTACCAAGTTTTCGTGATGGAGATGGCTCTACACGCCGATAGCCTGGCGCGACACTTGGGCAAACCTTTCAACGAACAGTACGCTCGGCGATTACAAGCAAGCGCGCGGTTCCTACAAGCCATCACCGACTGCGCCGGCAACATTCCCCATATTGGCGATAGCGACGATGCCGAAGTCCTGCCGTTTTGCCCGCACCGCTCCCATGCGGAGGCAGACATTACGGAGGCTGTACGTGTTCTTTACGAACACACTGCCCCCCGTACACTGAAAGCGACATGGCTGACCGCAAAGCCTGTCCCTCCCGAAAAGCCATCCCCTCCGATAAAACCGCACCACAGCCAGCTGTTCGCCCAAGGGGGATACGCGGTCATGCGCGACGAGGAGGGCAAGCGGGTAACGGTGATGGACTGTGGCGCGCTAGGCTGGGGTTCCATCGCGGCACACGCCCATGCCGATGCGCTCGCCATTACGCTCAGCGTCGATGGTCAGCCCGTCCTGGTAGACGCCGGCACCTACTGCTACCACGACGAGCCTGTCTGGCGCAATGCCTTCCGAAGCACTCGCTATCACAACACCGTGTGTGTAGACAACACGGACCAGAGCGAGATGCTCGGCGCCTTCCTATGGGGAGCGCGGGCAAAGGTCCGAATCAGGCAGTGGTACACTTCCGACCTGTGTGACCTCCTCTGCGCCTCGCATGACGGCTATCGGCGTAGGGGGTGCGGCGAGCATCTTCGGTGGCTCCTGTGGCTCAAGCCCGACGTTTGGCTGGTCGTGGACGAGGTGGAGCGAAGCGAAGGGCACGATGTGGTGCAAAACTGGTTATTTTCACAGGCTTGCGCCCCGCAGATGCAGGGTGATAGAATGCAAATACCGTGTGCTGGCATAACGCTGTGGATTCAGCCCGTTTCCGCCGTGCGAGTCCATCAGGCGTACGGTGCGGAAGCGTCGCAAGGAGGGTGGGTTTCAACCGCCTTCGGCAGGAAGGAGCCGGCACGGCATCTGTTCTTTCAACGAGCCGGGTCGGGGGGTCGTCTGGCAACGGTGCTTGCGCGAGGGGCACAGCCTCCCGAACTGCAAGAGTGGAGAGACGAAGCAGAAAGCTGGCAGGTGCAGATAACGCATCAGGGACGGTTCTGGCTGGTGGGCACAGCCGGCGCTACACGCACGTGGGATCTGCCTGGCACAACAGTAGAAGCGCGAACCCTTGTCGCCACGTGGCAAACCGAGCCATTGGTAACACACTATGAGGTGATAGATTAGGTATGGACATCGCCATTTTTGGTCTTGGATACGTCGGTGCGGTCACCGCTGCCTGTTTCGCGGCGGAGGGGCATCGCGTGATCGGTGTGGACACCGATGCCTACAAAGTGCAGTGCATCATGGAGGGACGTTCGCCCATTGTGGAGCGCGATCTGGAAGACTACATCCGCCGCGCCCGCGAAGCAGGACGCTTGTTCGCCACCACCTGCGCAGACGAAGCGGTGGAGCAAAGCGAAATGGCGCTGATCTGCGTAGGCACACCCAGCCGGCGCAACGGCAGTCTGAATCTGGAGTTCGTCGAGCGCGTGTGCCGCCAGATTGGCACGGCCCTCGCCGAGCGCAAAGAGCCTTATACGGTGGTGGTGCGTAGCACCGTCTTGCCCGGCACCTGCGAGGGGCTGGTCATCCCCACGCTAGAATCGGCGTCTGGTCAGCGACACGGCGAGGGTTTCCACGTGTGCATGAATCCCGAGTTCCTGCGCGAGGGAACTGCCATCCATGACTTCTACCATCCTCCGCTGACCGTCATCGGGGCGAAAAGCGCGGAGTCTGCGGACCAGGTGGCGACGCTTTACGCGAACCTGCCCGCCGAATGCGTGAAGACCGACCTGCGCACCGCAGAGATGGTGAAGTACGCGAACAACGCCTTCCACGCGCTCAAAATCACCTTCGCCAACGAAATCGGCGCATGGTGCAAGCAGGAGGGGGTAGATAGCCACGTGGTGATGCGCCTGCTCACCACGGACACCAAGCTGAACATCTCTCCCGCCTATCTGACGCCCGGCTTCGCCTTCGGCGGGTCGTGCCTGCCAAAGGATTTGCGTGCGCTTATCTACCGGGCGCGACAGCATGATTTGCACCTGCCCACGCTGGAGTCCCTCCTCGTCAGTAACCGCCTGCAGATCGAGCGCACCGCCGAACTGATCGTACAGTTGGGTAAGAAGCACGTGGGCGTGGTGGGACTGGCGTTCAAGGCAGGTACGGACGACCTGCGCGAAAGCCCTGTGGTCGCTCTGTGCGAATACCTGATCGGCAAAGGCTACAGCCTGCGCATTTACGACCCTAACGTCTCGCTGGCAGCGATCTACGGAAGCAACAAGGCGTACATCGAGCGCGAAATCCCGCATATCCACGCGCTGATGTGCGACAGCCTCCAGCAGTTGATTCATGAAAGCGAAGTAGTGGTGCTGGCAAACCGCGATGAGCGAGTCGCCCAACACACCCACCACTTTCGGAATGACCAGACGGTGATCGACCTGGCGCGTGTGCTCTCGCCGGATGCTATCAGGGGGCGGTATATTGGGTTGTACTGGTAAGAAGATACTGATCGTGGTGGAGAACCTGCCTGTTCCCTTCGACCGGCGCGTGTGGATGGAGGCCACCTCGCTGGTGCAGGCAGGTTTTCATGTCTCGGTCATTTCCCCGCGCAAGCCCGGCGATGCCCCCCATGCGGTGATCGACGGTGTGCACGTGTACCGATATAAGATATATCCTCCAACACGCGGGTTCCTCAGCTTCTTGTGGGAGTTTACTTACTGCTGGGTGATGACTTTCTGGCTGAGCCTGATGGTGTGGCGGCGCGAGGGCTTCGACGTCATCCATGCCTGCAATCCGCCCGATACCTACTGGCTTCTGGGACGGTTCTGGAAGCTCTTCGGGAAGAAGTACGTGTTTGACCACCACGACCTGAACCCCGAGCTGTATGAATCGCGCTTTGGCAAACGGGGCTGGATACACCGTATCTTGCTCTGGTTGGAGCGACAGCAGTTCCGTACCGCCGACCGGGTGATCTCCACCAACGAATCCTACCGACAGGTCGCCATCCAGCGAGGAGGGGTCCCACCCGAGCGCGTGGTCGTGGTGCGTAGCGGACCCGACCTGAACCGCTTCCACCGGGTCACCCCCGATGAATCGCTCAAGCGAGGCAAGCGCTACCTGGCGGTGTACCTGGGGGTCATGGGACCGCAAGATGGCGTGGACTACCTGATCCGCGCAGTAGAACACGTGGTGCGCACCTTCGGCAGGCAGGAGATTCAGTTTGTGCTGGTAGGCGATGGCGATGTGCGCAATGACCTCGAAGCCATGGTGCGCGAAAAGGCGCTGGAGGACTGGATAACCTTCACCGGGCGCATTCCCGACGAGGAGCTACACAAGGTGCTTTCCACCGCTGACGTCGCGCTCGCCCCTGACCCCAAGAACCCGTTGAACGACGTCTCCACCATGAACAAGGTGGTAGAATATATGGCGATGGGTCTGCCGATAGTGAGCTTTGACCTGAAGGAATCGCGCTATTCCGCAGGGGAGGCGGCGGTGTACGCAACCCCGAATAACGAGCGCGAGTTCGCACAGTGCATCGTGGATCTGCTGGACGACCCCGAGCGCCGTCGGCAGATGGGCGAGTATGGGATTCTGCGTGTGCGCGAACACCTGGCATGGGAACATAGCCGAAAGGCGTTGATCCAGCTCTACACCGACCTGCTGTGCGGCGGCGCGTAACGGGCGAGAGGAAACGATGGAGTTCGCACATATCCTGCTGATGCTGGTAGTGATACTGGCGGCGGCGAAGCTATTTGCCGAGTTCATCGAGCGCATCTCGCAACCGGCTGTGCTTGGAGAACTACTGGCGGGGCTGATACTGGGCGATAGCCTGTTGAGGCTCGTCAACCCCCATAACGAAATCCTCCACACCCTAGCGGAGCTAGGGGCGGTGCTCCTGTTGTTTGAAATCGGTCTGGAATCGGACATCACCGAACTGTTCCGCGTGGGCTGGCGTTCGCTGTGGGTAGCTACCATTGGCGTGGTCACTCCGGCAGTGCTGGGCTTTGGCGTCAGCCTTCTGCTCGGTCAGCCTGTGATGCCTGCCGCTTTCATCGGTGCGACGCTCACCGCTACCAGCGTGGGCATCACCGCGCGCGTGATGAAGGACATCGGCATTCTGCGCTGGGGTGAATCCCAGATCATCCTGGGCGCAGCGGTCGCCGACGATGTGATAGGATTGCTGACCCTGGCGGTTTTCAGCGGACTGGTGCAGGGCGAATCGCTGTCGGTGTGGCAGGTGAGCAAAGTGCTGGTGCTGGCGCTGGTGTTTCTGGGAGGCGCACTGACGGTGGGGCTCAAAGCTTCCCACATCCTGTTGCAGGTCGCGGAGCAGATGCGCACGCGCGCGGCGCTGGTCACCGCGGCGCTGGTGTTCTGTTTTCTGCTGTCCGCGCTGGCGCAGGTCGTGGGGTTGGCGCCGATTGTGGGAGCGTTCTCCGCAGGGCTGGTGCTCGCCCGTACCGAACACCGCATCCGCATCACCGAACGCGCAGGTGCTGTTGCCGACCTGTTCGTGCCCCTCTTCTTCGTGATGATGGGGGCGCAAATGAACCTGCGCGCTATCGACGTCACCACGCCGAACGGCAGGGCGATAGTCGGGCTCGCAGGGCTGTTGATTGTAGTGGCGATCGCGGGCAAGCTGGCTTCAGGGCTGGTACTCTGGCGCACCCGAATGCGCCCCTGGCTGGTTGGGGTCGGCATGGTGCCCCGGGGGGAAGTGGGACTGATTTTCGCTACCATCGGGCTTCAGCAAAAGGTGTTTGACGTCACGGTGTACACCGCCGTGCTGGTGTTGGTTATGGTTACCACCCTGATAACTCCGCCGTGGCTTCGTGCACTGGCGCGACGGTACGGTGCCCACGGACACCACACGGCATGAGAATCTGCATGAAAACTGTGGAAAGTATCTATGGACAGTTGACATCTCGCCTCGAAAGAAGTATGATAGTGTCGTACATGTAGGGCACGGCTCAGGACGGCAGCCGCAGAGGAAAACCATGCTGAGGCGAAAGGCAGGCGGTGTAGGGTGATCGCACCGAAACAACAGCATCAATTAGAAGTACGCGTCGACCAAAGGATTATTCAGATCGTACGCTTGTTGCATTGCAACATGCCGGAGCTGGAAGATCTTATCGAGCACGAGATAACCGACAACCCTGCCCTCGAGCGAATCGAAAGCGGAGAGGATGATACCGAAGTCCGCCAGTATTCCGCGCCGGTGCAAGGGCTCAAGCGTGTCTACGAAGAGGAGTTCGGCATCGAGAGCGATTTCGACCCCATCGGCAACGCAGTAGATCAGAGCCTGACCCTGAGAGAGTACCTGATGCGCGAACTCCGAACGCTGTTGCCTGAGCGCCAACACGCCATCGCAGAGTACATCCTGGATAATCTGGACGAGCACGGATTGCTACTCGGCTTCGACAACGACCGAGCATCGCTGGAAACAGGAGCCTCGCCGGAGGAGATCGAAGCGGTTGTTCAGGCTCTGCAATCGCTGGACCCCCCGGGCATCGGGGCACGCTCTGTTCAGGAATGTATGCTCCTGCAGTTGCACGACCTGCGCGAACAAGGACAGGGAAACCCCGTGGCGGAACTGCTTGTCGAGCGGTATTTCGACCGGTTGGTAGACCCTCCGGTTCGGCGCATCGCTCGCGACCTGAAGGTCGACGTCTCAGAGGTGCAGGAGGCGATCCAATACATCAAGACAGCCTTGCATCCCTATCCGGCATACCGCTACCGCCCGCCATGGGAGTCGATATTGCCCGCCTCTCACAGCGCCATCAAGCCCGATATCATTATTCGCCGCAATCCCGCAGGGTTTGAAGTGGAGGTCGTGCGTCCGCGATGGTTTTTAATCCTCAGCCCGCGGTGGCGCGAGCAATACGAAAAGGTCATGAAGAACCCCTCGGACTACTCGCCAGAGATGGTACAGCAGGTAACAGAGTATGTCGAGCGTGCCAAGCAGTTCCTTGTTAACATCGAGGCACGCTATCGCACGCTCCAACGTATCGCCCGAGCAGTGGTCAATCGTCAATTCGCGTTTCTGGAGACGGGTTCTTATACCTACATGCAACCGCTTACCCGCGCAGAAATCGCCAGAGAGATCGGGGTGCATGAGTCCGTCGTCAGTCGCTCCATCTCCAACAAGTGGGTGCTTCTGCCCCATGGCGACCTGATACCCTTCTCGGATTTCTTCGCTCCCTCGCTGGGCATCCAGCAGGCGATCCAGGAGGTAGTGAGATCCGAAGACCCGAATGCCCCCTACAGCGATGTGCAAATCGCCGAGATTCTCTATCGACGATGGGGGCTGAAAGCCTCACGCCGAACTGTGGTGAAACATCGCAATCGCCTGCATATCCCATCGTCGCGAGAGAGAAAAAAGAGAAAATGACCCGCTCGGAGCCCGTGCAGACTATTGTCCTCTATGACCTGACGCACCTTCATCGTCTCGATATCTCCAGTCCCCAACAGCGCCGACGAGCCTGGGACGAACTGCATCTGGTTACCGCCCTGCAAGGTATTGTCAACCGCCTCCAACCGCGCCTCTACCTACTCTTTGTGGGAGACGACGCACTGGGCGGCACCGACCACCACTGGCTGGAGCACCTGCGCCAACCGGGAGAGTGGCTTCATCATGTCCGGCTGGAAACGGCTCGCGATCCGATGGAGCTGGTGCAGAGGTTTCGACAATCGCTGAAAGGACTGGTAGTGTGGGACGAGCGCGTGCCTGCCACCGCGCTAGTCGCATCCACATCCGCCGGCACCGATAACCTGCTCCCGGTACGCTATGACCGCGACCCCAACTCTCTCTACAGCCGCCTGACAACGGGCAAAGGTGCACTGCCCATCCGCCTAGCTCTGCTCAAGCCAAATGGTGAACCGCTGTTCACGGGCAAAGAGAGGCTTGGTCCCCTCCCCCTGCCGAGCACCGGCAGTGCCAAGTGCGATGCACTCATGTGGGCGGTAGGCACCTACCTGCGCAGGGGCAAATGCACACCCGGCGTGCTGGGCTATTACAGCGACGCCAACTGGCTAACCGGACGAGTGAAACTGCCCATCGAACGCACCATGCTGTGCAACCACGACTATTTTATCGCGCGGAAGGGATTCTTTTTCGACCTATCACCATGGGACGATTGCAAACCGGTTGACGACCCCGAACAGCCCCAAGGCACCGACCTGCGCACCCTCAAAGTGATACTCACCGCCTCCTACGACCTGACAGCGGGCGGAATGACCCACATCGGCGGGTTTGTGCCGTGGGATTTCAAATACACCGATGCGGTAGGCGAGCCACATGGGGCGGTGGAATCCGAGTGGCGGTTCGTGGAGATCGCTTCCTGTTTCAACGCCTATCTGGATGCCGATGCGCCCGCAATCGGGGCGATGGCGAACGCTTCCTTCTTCATGCACTACCCGTTGGAGAAACGCTACCCGCAACAGCATCCGACCCTCGATGACCTCCAGCGCGCGGGCTACGTGCTCGCCGACGGCAAAGTTGCGCCCTACCGCTTCGTGGCGTTCTATGTGGGCGACTACGACTCCAGCGCGTGGTTCTACCGCATGATCCCCCGCCTGTGGAGTGACCCCGCGCGCGGCAAACTACCTCTAGCCTGGGCGTTCAACCCCGACCTGGCGCATCGCTTCCCGGTGGGTATGCATTTCGTGCGCCGCCACGCCTCCCCGAACGACTATTTCATCGCTGGCGACTCGGGCGCAGGATACCTGAACCCTGGCTACCTGAGCCGACCGCGCCCGCACAGCGGCTTGCCCGACGGCTGGAGAGCGTGGGAGGAGCACTGCCAGCGAGAATATCGCCGATGGGACATCCGCATCACCGGGTTCATTATCGACGGAAACGCGCGCGGGCTGGATGAAACCGGGCTGGACGCTTACGCTCGCTTCTCGCCCGACGGCATCGCCGCGCAAAAGATACCCGAACAGGGGCAGAACCGCCATCTGCCTTACCTGCGTATGCGGGACGACCTACCCGGCGTCGGCGCAGTGCAGATGCCCCATGCGCTGAATGTCGTCGGGAGCCGCCTGACCGGCGAAAAACCGCAGTTCCTGCTGTTCCGAACCATCCTCTGGACACCTTCCCACCACCTGGAGCTGAAGCAAGCCATCGAAGAGCGTTATCCGGGCACGCGCGTGGTACATACTGGCACGCTGTTCGCCCTGCTCAAACAGCATCTCTCCGCCAGATCCCCTCAGTGATTCCGCGTTCGAGGCTCGTCGGGCGAGGTAGTATCGTGTATCCATTGCACACGCCGGCGTTTGGTGCGCGCCGAAGGTTCCGCCACCTGAGGGCGACTCACGCCCATCCACCACACACCAACCAGAGCCGCCAATCCGACCAGCGCAAAGAACCCCGCAAACACCCTCTGCCCCCGAAGCCATGCTGAGCCGCCATGTCCGATAAAGTACAACGCAACCGCCAGCAGATAACTCTGCTGAGACCAGCGTGCCCCGTTGAACCAAACCTCTCCTACACCCGCCAGCCCGCTGAAGAGGACAATGCCCAACCACATTCCCACAAAGGCGTAGTCGGTCCACACCGCTTCCTGCCAGTCCACCATCCGAACACCTGCCACCATTTGGTGCAGGGCAAACACGCACACGCCAAAACATATCAGCACCAGCACATACCGGCGCAGTTGGGGAATCAAGAAGCCGATCGCTACGAAGGCGAGCAGAAGGGTGGACGCGCTAGAGCCGCCCAGCTGGTGCAGATCGCTCTTCACGCGCACCGCCAGAATGCCCAGCACCAGCGGGATCACCGTCTCGAGAATGGGTTTCCAGCCCACAGAGCGCATGGGTCGCTTGCTCATGCCTGCAGGAGGGCGTTCAGCACCTCTATGGCGTCATCACGCACATATCCCCCGAACTCGGTCGCGCGCATCAGGATAGTCTCCAGCGATAGCGGCTGGGGATGTGCGGCGTTGAACTGGATAAAGAAGAACGCGGTATCGGCGTAGAAGGGCTCGATGCGCAAGTCGCATGTGAACGGAGGCGATTCATAGGTGAACCGCAAGCCGATGCCCCGCAAGCTCTGTTCAAACAGCGCGCGCACCTCCGGCGCGCTCAGGCGCAGGAACCGCTCCACCGATAACTCGGTCGCAGCGCCATCCGCCTCATGATGCGCGATCCACTGGATGCCCGCGACGAACCGGTCGTCCAGTAGAAGCGCATCCCGGGTGCGAACCAGAATCCTCTCGGCGTCGCGCAAATCGGGCGAGATGTTGTCGCCCTCGTGGATGAAGATAATCTGGTGCTCTGCCAGTAGAACACTGCGCTGATGAAGCGGGTCCACATACGCCAAGAAGCCGGGTACTGGGGCGGGTTGAATGGTAAACGGCACCCCAAGGGCCTGCAGGACACGGCTCTTGCGCACCTCGCCTAGCTGACCGATAGGCGCGTTGAGGTTAATCTGCACCTGTTTCAGTTGCATGGTCTATGTGCCGCCTTGCTGTGAAGGGTATTAGTGCACCTCTGCCAGTGCCGCGCGCATCGGCAGGTGTAGTTGCTGGCAAACCTGCGCCACCACATGACGCAGGGCGTCGTCCGCGGGCGCTGTAGGCTGTACGCGCTGGCTGATGAGCTCAATGGCGCGCAACTGCCCCTGCGTCAACTGCGCAAGAACCGACTGAACTTCGTCCGCACCCATCTGCAGGGTGTACCCGTTCAGGCGCAGAAAAACCATTGTCGCGACCAGCGCGGTGAGCTCACTGCCTTGCTCGAAGGGCTTGTCCCGCAATAACCGTGCAAGCAAACGCGCCCCCTGAGCCAGCACATCCCGGCTCTGCCCATAGGCATACTGGCTGTATACCGCGTTCTCTAAACGGTCAAAATCGTACCGCTGTGGAGAGCCGGTGACAGCAGTGTTGATCCAGATGACATCATGAACGGTTAAATAGCGCATCGCCCCTCCCTGCCAATCGGTTCGCATTGCACGAGCATTATACCACACCGCCCCGACAATGGAAACTCTATCAAAAATACGGATAAAACTCCACCCGCATCGTGGAATAATTCTTACGGTTGCTTTCGATGCCGCACCTAAGGACGGGGAGCGCATACTTCAGTGAGGAGCCCAATGCCGTTTTGCGCGACACTGGCGGGCAGTGTCGATGCTGTGCCATGCTTGTATCTTGCTTTCACATCACCCGACTTCTGGATGGGTGGGCGAAGTGAAAAAGGGGTGTTTCTGTTGTCTTTTGTATTTATCGCTACTATCGCGAGATTCTCCTGCTCCCACCACCTCCCTCGAACGCGCTCTGCAAGACCTTCGCACCTCGCCAGCGTGAGGCGGAGCGGTGTTCTGCTCGTGGTGTTGGGTGCGCTAGTCGCTCTGGTCGGCATGTGGTGGCTGTGGGAACAGAACCGGCAGGTCGTCTTCAGCGCCATCGGCACGCCCGGCATGTTCTTGGCAGTGTGGGCATGGTGGATGTGGCAGCGCCATCGCTATCTGGCGGCGGTCTCCCAAACCCACCAGATGCATGACTCGGTCACCGGTCTGTTTAACCATCACGCCGTTCATGCCGGGCTGGAGGAGGCCCTGCATCGTGCCGTTCGGCGTGGGCACCCGTTATCGGTCATGCGGGTGGATATCGACCGCTTCGCCTTGTACAACGCCACCCATGGTCCCCTGGCAGGCGACAAGCTATTGCAGGACGTGGGGCAGATTATCGCGCAGATTCCCGTGCCCGGACTGGTGACGGGACGTTATGACGCCGATGAGTTCCTGGTCGTTCTCCCTCATACCGGGCGCGCGCAAGCCATCGCCCTTGCATCCCACCTGCGTGAACAGATACGCCGCACCCCTTTGGCACACACTGGCGGCGGAAAGATGGTGCCCATCACCACCAGCATCGGTATCGCCTGCTATCCTGACGATGCCGACAGCGTGCAGGGGCTTCTGTCCGCCGCGGCGGAGACGCTGGCGGTGGCAAAGCGCAACGGCGATGGCGTGGCGGACACCTACTCCAGCTGGCGCACACGCTACCGCATCCGCGTAGACGGCGATTTCTCCACCCTTGAAGCGATGGTTGTGGCAATCGATAACAAGGACCATTACACCCTTAGGCACTCGGAGGAAGTGACCGATTACGCGCAGTGGATTGCCGAGGAGCTAGGGCTATCGGAAGAAGAGAAGCACACCCTGCGATTGGCTGGGCTGGTGCACGATGTGGGCAAGATCGGCATTCCTGACGAGGTGCTGATGAAGCCCGACGTGCTCAGCCCGTCCGAGTACGAGCGGATCAAACAGCACGCCGTACTCGGCGCGGCTATGCTCGCCGCCCTGCCGAACATGGAGCACTTGGCGCCGATTGTGCGCGGTCATCACGAACGATGGGACGGCAAAGGCTACCCCGACGGGCTAAAAGGCGAGCAGATTCCCTTCCTGGCGCGGATCCTGGCGGTCGCCGACGCCTTCAGCGCAATGACCACTGACCGCCCCTATCGCAAGGGCATGGACTGGGAGACCGCCTTAGCCGATATCGAGCGTCAACTGGGCAAGCAGTTCGACCCGGCAATCGCAGACGCCTTCCTCACGGCGGTTCGCAAACGCATGCAACACACCCCCCCCGAGCACGTTGTCCTGCCTCGTGCCGCCTGATTGATCCGCTATCATCCCCGTGGAGGGCGAGCCCAAAACCTTTTCTACGCCCGCGCGAAGGAAGGAGGTGAGATAAACAGATCATAATGTCATTCTAAGCGCCAGACTATTGTCACTATGGTCGACTATTCGCGTGGCGCGGAGCAGTTTGTTGCTCCCTCTTTCTCGAGAAACAATGCGAAGCGGTAGCGGTTCTTCGGTACGATAGTCGGCACGCGAACGCCGAGCAAGTCGTCGATGCGCAAGATCGGACAGGACCGCCTGAGAGGTGTTCGAGAAAAAAATTCTTGAACTGCCTGCCAGCGACCCATGCCCACCCCCATCGCACACACAACACACAAAAAAACACACCACCATAC